>JACAER010000002.1 GCA_013388745.1 Chloroflexota bacterium | reverse complement strand
GCGCATCATTCTCGGCTGCATCGAAGCGGGTGATGCCCCCGATATTCACACTGCGATGGACATGACGCCTGTCGATTACATCGCCAAAGCCATCATCTACCTGTCCTTTAATAAGGCGGCGCTGGGCAATGTCTTCCATCTGCTCAACCCCAACCCGATCACCTGGAGCGACGTGTTCGAAAGCGTCATCAGAGCGGGCTACGCCGTCAACAAGCAGCCTTTCCAGCAGTGGCTCGAAGCGGTCGAAGAACACGAAGACCCCAACACCAACCCGCTGCATCCGCTGCTCCCGTTTTTCCATATCGACTTCGCCGGGCGCATGTTGGGCGTCAGCGATTCGGCTTATAACGCGCTGGGCCGTGAACAAACACAAACCGCGCTGGCCGGCGCCGATTTCGTCTGCGCGCCCGTCGATGACAAACTCGTCGCCAAGTATCTCGACGGCTTTGTGCGTATCGGCAAGCTCAACGTTGCCAAAACGCTGCCGGTAAAAACCGCTTCATCCCCCACCGCCGTGCAAACCGCGATGGACTGAAGTGCTCGCCCACAACCCATGCTGCCCGTAAGGGCGCGGCCTGCGGCTGCGCCCTGTTTTCGTGTCTTGCCAACCAGGAATTAAATACGCTCTCTTTTCTTGCGCGCCAAAGCTGGATTTTGTAAAGTTAACCCCACGAAACAACTTTCTCAGGATATAACCTATGGAACTGCATCTTGTCGCGATCGACAAACCTGAAAACATTAACTTCATTCTAGGGCAGAGTCACTTTATCAAGACGGTCGAAGACATTCACGAAGCCCTGGTCAGTGCCGTCCCCGGCGTCAAGTTCGGCCTGGCCTTCTGCGAGGCCTCCGGCGCCTGCCTAATTCGCTGGAGCGGCACAGACGACCCCATGCTGGAACTCGCGCGCAAAAACGCCATGATGCTGGCTGCCGGCCACAGTTTCATCATCTTTTTGGGGGAAGGCTTTTTCCCCATCAATGTCGTCAATGCTATCAAGCAGGTGCCCGAAGTCGTGCGTATCTTCTGCGCGACGGCCAATCCTACGCAGGTGATTGTCGCCGAAAGCGAACAGGGACGCGGCATTCTCGGCGTGATCGACGGCTACCGCAGCAAGGGCATCGAAGACGAAGCCGGCATCGCCTGGCGCAAAGGCCTGCTGCGCAAGTTTGGCTATAAGCTGGGATGACGGCCTTCTCGGTCGCGGTCATCGCCGGCGGCAAAAGCGCCCGCATGGGCACGGATAAAGCGTTCGTGCCACTGCTCGGCAAGCCCCTGATCGAGCATGTGCTGGCGCGCGTGGCCGGCCTGGGACAAAGCGAAACGCTGCTCATCACCAACCAACCCGCCGCCTACGCGCACCTCAAGTTGCCGCTGTACAGCGATGTCCTGCCGGAAAAAGGGTCGCTCGGCGGCATCTACAGCGCCCTGTATTACAGCGCGCACCCCTTTACGCTGTGCGTGGCCTGTGATATGCCCTTTTTGAACCCGTCGCTGCTGGCGCATTTGTTGGCGCAGCGCGGCGCGCAGGTCGATGTTATCGTTCCACGCGTCGAAGGGTATCCCGAAGGCATGCATGCCGTCTACAGCAAGGCCTGCCTGCCCGCCATCCGCGCGCGCCTGGACGCCGATCAGCTCAAGATCATCGGCTTCTACGACGCCGTGCGCGTGACGTATCTCGACGAAGCCGCCTGGTTGCCCTTCGACAGGCACGGCCTTTCCTTTCTCAACATCAACACGCCGGAAGAACTTCAGGCTGCGCAAAAACGGGCGGCAGGGGAAACCTAAGAACCGCGCCGTCCGCCACCGCCCCTAAAATTGATTCAGCAAAATCGGATTACCGTCGGGGTCGGTCAGCGTCGTGTGCGCCGGCCCGCTGCGCGTTTCGTCCGCCTCCAGCCTGAGCTTAATCCCCTCCGCTTTCAGCTTCTTCTGGATTGCCCGCACATCCGACGGATTCCGCGTCAGGATGTTGTGCGCAAACATCCCCTGAAACAGACCCATTTTCGTCTCGCTGTTTTTCATCATCAGCCAGTTGTGCGCGGCGGCGTCAAACGGCGTGAATCCCAGCTTCTGGTAAAACGCCCACGCCGCCGAAACACAGCCGCACGCCGCCGCCATGCGCTTGATCGGCTGATGCGGCGCTGCCTTCAACAACGACGCCGCCCGTTCCAGCCGCAGCTCACGCCAGCTCCATCACCAGCATCGAAAAACTGTGTGCCCCCAGCACCAGATCGCCGCCGTCCCATGTCCGCTGTTCGATGGTTACGGCGCGCGGCTGCGACTCGGTGTTCAGCGCCAGCGGGCTGTCCCCCGCCACCACATAGACCACCGCTGCGCCTTTGCGCGCTGCGCCCGTCAACGTGATTCGCGCTTCTTGCTCCGCGTCCCGGTTGACCAGCGAGACGTACAGCAGGCGGCGCTGCGCATCAAATGTCGCCGCTGCGTCAATTTTGGGCACAGACTCGAAAGCCGGCAGATTGCCCGCCGCCGGGGTCGGCATGGTCGGGGTATCAACCGCACAGCGCACCGCCTGCCCGCCGCGATACTGCGTGAACAGTTCCAGCACCAGTGAGGACGGCGTTTTCCAGATCGCATCCGGCGTCACCCGGTAATTGCCCATAACGTTAATCAGGTTAAAAATCGCGGACATCACGATGCGATCACAGCGCTGCAAGCAGGCGTTCATCAGCGCCCCGGTATACAGCGCGTCGGCCATGCTGTAGTCCTCGAAAAAGTCCGGCGCTTTGCCGGCGACATACGTGTTCCACTCGTCGAACGCCAGTGGGACAGGCGGCTGCGCGTGTTGGGCCACCAGCGCCAGCGTCTTATCCAGCATCAGCGCCACCTCGTGCGCGGCGGCGACTTTCGGCAGATACAGGGTTTCGGCGGGCGGCGGCACATCCCATAATTCCGTGCGAATCGAATAATAATGCACGCTGAGCGCGTCCATGTGTGGCGCGGCGGCGCGCAGCACCAATTCATTCCAGTGGCCATAGAGCGCTTCCGGCACGCCCACCGCGATCAGCCGCAGCGTCGCATCCACCGCGCGCATCGCGCCGGCAAAAGCCAGATAACGCCGCGCGTAGGTTTCGGCGTCGCAGTGCCCCACTTGCCAGTTGCCGAACTGTTCGTTGCCCACAAACCAGGTTTTGACCGCAAACGGTTCGGGATGGTCGTTAGCGGCGCGCAGCGCCCCGTAGCGCGTTTCTGCGCCGCCGTTACAGTATTCCACCCAGGCGGCGGCTTCTTCCGCTGTGCCCGTGCCCATGTTCACCGTCAGGATCGGCTCGCTGCCGACCAGGCGGCACAGCGTGATAAACTCGTCTGTGCCCACATCGTTGCTTTCCCAGTGTTTCCACGCCGGGTCAAGATAGCTGGGACGGCGGTCACGATCGCCGATGCCCGCCTGCCAGTGATAGGCGGAGGCGAAATTGCCGCCCGGCCAGCGGATAAACGTCGGCGTCCATTCTTTGAGCGCCGCCACCACATCGGCGCGGTGACCGTGTTGATGATCGGCGGGCATGAGCGAGGCGCAGCCCACCCACACACTGCCGCCCGCGCTGAACGTCAGGCGCAGCGTGCCGTCGTCGTCATCCTGCCCCGCCGTGAAGCGCCAGGTGTGTGTTGTCCATGCCGCCGCCGCGCTGACCGTCCAGCGCTGGCCGCCGATCTCGACCAGCACAGGCTGTCCCTGCCCCATGAGGACAACCCGCAGCGTGTAGGCGCGCCCCGCTCGCAGCGGCAGCCCCCCCTGCTCGATACCGTGCGCCCAGCCATCGTCACGACGAATCGTGATGCGCTGCGATTGTGTGCCCGTGTAAAATGTCGTGTTGTCATGGACAAACAGCACCCTGTCGGCGTCGGGATTCACCGCGCGCCAGGGTTCAACAATCCCGAAGTTCGGGTTCTGGTGGCGCAGCCCTTCGCTTAGGCCTAGATACACGCGATCTGGCCCGGCGAACTTGCGGCTTTTCAGCAGTTCCGCCCAGTGGCCGCCGTACACCGAGCGCCCCAGATGTTCCAGGTTCGCCCCGTATAGGTGTGGATGCGGCGTGCCGATCACGGCGCGCGGGTCAATGTGCAGTACAGCGGAATAGGTCATGGCGGTTTATGTGCGTGGCTAAAGCGCGAACCACTGCCCTCATAGTAAAGTCGAACCGACCCCCAACAGCAAATTTCGTGCGCGAATACCGCCACCCTGCGTGGCTACAGGCGTCTAGGCCTGGTTCGCCAGCCAGTGCATGGTCTTCGTGGCGAGTTTGTCGAGCGCTTCCACGCACAGCACCAGATGTTCTTCTCTGGTGTCTTCTTCTTTGGCGTGCGAGAGACCGCGCAGACTTTGTACAAAGAGCATGATGGTGGGCACGCCCGCGCGCGCCACTTCCGCCGCGTCGTGCAGCGGTCCGCTCGGCAGACGGTGGACGACACCAGCGCTTTCCATGATGGCCTGGTGGCACATTTCGATCAGTTCGGAATTAAACAGGATAGGGTGAATCTGCCAGATGCGCTTCCATTCGACGCTGACATTTTCTTCGGCGGCGAAAACCGCGCTGGCGTCTTTGGCCTCTTGCAGCATGGCGGCCAGTTTGCCGGCGTCCAGATGGCGCTGATCGAGCGTGATATTGCATTCGCCGACGACAGCGGTGACGATGCCCGGTTTGGTTTCGACACGCCCAACGGTACAGACGCCGCCGTGCCGTTTGGCGATCTCGCGAATCTCGAGATGCAGCTTGGAGGCCGCGCCAAGCGCATCGCGGCGCTGATGCATGGGGGTGGAGCCGGCGTGCGCCGACTGGCCGACAAAGCGAATGGCGTGGCGTTCGACGCCGAACGTGCCCAGCACCACGCCCAGCGGCAGGTTCAGGCTTTCCAGCACGGGACCCTGTTCGATGTGCAGTTCGAGATACGCGCCGGCATTTTGCAACTGCTTATGCGACTGTTTGGCGGTATCGAGATTGACGCCGAAATTGGCGATAGCGTCCACCAGTTTTATGCCGTCTTTATCGACCAGATGGCGCAGGTCGTCGGGGTTCATCGTGTTCGAGCAGGCGCTCGACCCGAAGAGGCTGCGGCCAAAACGCGCGCCTTCTTCATCGGCCCAATCGACCAGACGCACCGTGACAGGCGGGGTGCCTTCGTCGGCGATGCGGCGCAGCACTTCCATGCCCGCGACCACATTAAGACAGCCATCCAGCCAGCCGCCGTTCGGCACAGAATCAAGATGCCCGCCAATGAGCATGGCCTTGTCGGAACGCCCGCGCAGTGTCGTCCAGACGTTGCCGGCCTCGTCAGTTTCGATTTCGACAGGCAGTTTTTCCAGTTTTTCGCGAATCCACGCACGGGCAGTTTTCCAGGTTTCTGTCCAGGCGACGCGCTGTGCGCCTTCGGCGTTACCGGTAAGCGCGCGCAGTTCTTTAAGTTCCGCGATCGTGCGCTGAGGCTGAAGTGATGTGCTCATAAAAATCTTCCTGTAGCAAAAAAACAAGTGGCAAGGCCTTTGCCACTTGAGATTACCTCTGCAAGCACAGAGCGTCAAATTGTGGGGGGGGAACGGCGTGGACACTGTTCCCGCATGGGTTTAGGCCATTGCCCCCATCATGCGGTCGCGCAGCCAACCGATAGCAGCTTTGACGACAACGATCACCGACATAGCGATGAAGGCGTCGCGATCACTGGTGATGAGCGGCAGCTGCACGTTGAAGAGCACGGCCAGCACCAGCAGCAGCGCCAGCACGCCGAGAATCATGCCGATGATGTTCAGCGGATTGGTGTTCCACTGCATCCCGTACATGGTACACATGATGAAGCCGATGATCGCCAGCACGTAAAAGGCCGCGCGTTCGCCGCTGATGATCGGAAGCTGGACACCAGCCAGCGTGACGACGATCAACAGCAGCGCCAGCCCGCCGAGAATCCACGCCCACAGGGGATTGCGGGCCTGGGGATTGATTTGTGCGGTCATAGACTACTCCTTATTTGACAAAATCGCCGATTGAACGATCCAGCGTTTCCGACTGCGGCGCGGCCAGGCGCTGCGCGAGGCCATAGCCCCAGGCTGGCAGCAGCGCGATCAAGACGACGAGATCGACGAAAGTCGCGCCCAGCGCCGAAAGCGTCGGGAGGCTGTTCCACCAGGGCAGAATCGCGCCCAGCGAGAGGATCGAGGCCATGAGCGCGGCCAGACGCCAGTCTTCGCGCTGCATCAGCAGCCGCCACAGCGCCCAGGCATAGGTCAACAGGGCGGCCAGCCAGAGCAGGCCAAAAACCTTGCCGACGACGCTCTGAATCGGCACATCCGCCGAAAAAATCCACGAATTGGTGTTGAAACCGACTGCGATGTCTGTCCAGGCGGCGAAGAAGCCCATGATGTGGCCGACGCCGTGCAAGAACAGAATCAGGATCACTGCCCATCTAAAACCCTGAGTGTTCACTACTGCCTCCTGTGTTAGTCAAAATCGATCGTCTCGTAGGCGCCCAACCCGTCAGCCTGCGTGAACTCAAAGCGCGCAGGAGAGACCTCGATGACACGCCGCCATACGCTGTCTTTGAAGAGCGTGGGCGGCGGCGAGGCGAGAATCCGGCTGTGTCCGCGCATCTGCCAGGCGCAGGTGGTAACGACGACCTGCGTATCCTGCTCCAGATTGACCAGATGCTCGGAGGTATCGGGGATGAGGATAAACAGGCGCACATCCTGAGAATGACTGGGGCAGACGCTGACTTGTAAACCGGCAGGGCCGCTAGTCGCCAGCAGCACGGTGGCAGTTTGCGCCAACGCTGTCGCCACCTTTGCGCGTAAGACCCCCAGCATCACGACGCCTCCTTGTCGGGTCAAACTCTACTTTGACTCTAACTCTGAACATTTCAACCTGTCATCTGCCGAAAGTTGGATTTACCCCCGCCGAGCGTGAATGGGCTATAATGGATGCAGGGGTAACCGATAGGTCAATGGAAAACAGGCGTGGTTCAACCACAGATCGCGCTGCTTGCCACTAAGTTAACCGTGCCGCCGCCGCGTCCATTCCAGGTCGCGCGTAAACTTCTGTGGGAAAAGCAGTGGATGACTGCCGGGCTGCGGTTGATTCTGGTATCCGCGCCGGCAGGTTTTGGGAAATCCACTTATATCGCGCAGGGCTGTCACGCGCTGAAGGCACAGCAGGTCGGCGTGGCGTGGTACGCGCTGGACAGCAGCGATAACGACCCACAACACTTTGCTGCGTATCTTTTGGGAGCGTTCTCAACAGCCGATTGCGCGCAGGCGGCCACCTGGACGGCGCTGAAGCAGCAGGCGGGGACGGGGCTGGAGCAGGTCATTATTCAGCTTATCAATGTGCTGGCGCAGACATCGCAGCCCTATGTGCTGGTGCTGGACGATTATCACTGTATCACGACGCAGGCGGTGCATCACGCGGTGGGGCTGCTGTTGGAACGCCTGCCGGACGATGTGCGTGTGGTGATCGGCAGCCGCGCCGACCCGCCGCTGCAACTGTCGCGGCTGCGCGCGTGCCAGCAGATGTTGGAAATCCGCGCGCACGATCTGCGCTTTAATACGGCAGAAGTGGCGACGTTTTTTCAGAATGCCCGGCAGCTTACGCTCTCGCCGCACAGCGCGCGCCTGTTAGAAGACGCGACAGAGGGCTGGGCGGCGGGCTTGCAATTGGCGGCGCTGTCGCTGGGAGCGCAGGTGAACGACGCGGCGATCAACGCTTTCGCCGCGCGTTTTAGCGGCAGCCAGCGCGATATTTTCGATTATCTGGCCGACGAGGTGTTCGCGCAGCAGCCGGCGGAGTTGCAGACATTTTTGCTGCAAACCAGCGTTTTACAACGGCTGCACGCCGATCTGTGCGGCAGCGTGACGGCCAGCGCGGGCGCGCCGCTGCTGCTGGAAGAGGTCGAGCGCGCGAACTTGTTCCTGATTCCGCTGGATCATGAGCGGCGCTGGTATCGCTATCATCATCTGTTCACCGACTTTTTGCGTGCGCGGCTGGAACGCGACCACCCCGGCCAGGCCGCCGACCTGCACCGCCGGGCGAGCGCCTGGTATTGGCAGCAGGGGTTGATGGTTGAGGCCGTGAATCACGCGCTGGCAGCGAAGGATTATGCACTGGCGGCGGGGATGTTGCAGGACGCGGCTTATCCGATGCTGCTGGAGCAAGGGGCGTATGCCACGCTGCTGGCCTATGCCGAGCAAATGCCGCGCGCATTTATCGAGAGCCGCCCACGTATTTGTTTGCCGATTGCGCGCGCGCTGTGGGTCGCAGGGCGGCGCAAGGAATCCGATCAACTGCTGTTGAGCGCGGAACAGGCCTTAGAGCGGCTGCCGCAGCAAAGCGCCGAAACGCAGGAGCTGAAAGCGCTGCTGCTGACAGCGCGGGCGATTGACGCGGCGCTGGATGGGGAGGTGCAGGTCAGTTTGAAATTGGCCGAGCAAGCCCTGGGCTATATGCCGCCCAACGCGCCCGATATTTACGGGCGCATTCTGTTTGCGATGGGCTACAGCTACCGGTCGATGGGTGAACTGGAGCGCGCGGAGCAGACTTACACGCGGGCAGTCGAGACGCTGCGCCCGACGAATAAGCATACGCTGTTCTGGCCGTGTGTGGGCGATCTGGGCCTGGTGTACTATGCGCGAGGACAGATCAGCCGCGCCGCCGCGCTGTGCCGCGCAGAAATCGCTTCGGGGCGGCCCCAGGTGCCGATCGCCGGGCATGTGTATTACGCGCTGGGGCAGGCATTATACGAACAGAATGCGCTGGACGAGGCCGAAGTGGCGCTGCGGCGGGGTCATGATCTGCTGGTGAGCGGCAGTGTGTTTTCGCATGTGTGGTTTGGGCCGCTGCTGCTGGCACGCATTGCGCAGGCGCGCGGCCACGAACAGAGCGCCGACGAATGGCTGCACCAGGCGGCCAGTTATGCCGAACGGTATCATCAGCCGTATGTGATGGGCTGGGTGGCGGCATACCGCGCGCTGCGGGCACTTGCGCTGCACGAGACGAAAGCGGCATTCGAATGGGCGCATCATTATCAGCAGCAGCCTCGCCGTGATGTGCTGCAAGAGATCGAAGACACCATACTGGTGCGCGTGTATCTGGCGGAAAACCGCGCGGAAGAAGCGCTGCTGCTGGCTGCCCTGCCGCTGGCAACCGCGCGGACACTGGGGCACATCAGCACGCTGCTGCAACTGCTGGTGCTGCAAGCGCTGGCACTGGACGCGCTGGGCAGACCGGACAGCGCGCTGCGGGCGCTGGGCGAGGCTTTGCAGCTTGGCGAACAGCATGGTTTTGTGCGTCTGTTTGTGGATGAGGGCGCGCCGCTGTTTCATCTGCTGCGGCGTGTGCTGGCGCAGCATGGGACGCACGCCGATTACGTGCGCACGCTGCTGCACGCCGCCGGAATTGACACGGCGCAGGGCAGCGACGGCTACGCACATGAGGTGCTGACAGAGCGCGAGTTGGATGTTATGCGGCTGCTGGCCAACGGCGCGTCGAATCAGGACATCGCCGATAGGCTGGTGATCACGCTGGGCACGGCCAAAAGTCATATCAGCCACATTATGAACAAACTGAACGCGCGCAACCGCACGGAAGCGGTGGCCCACGCGCGCGCTTTGAAGCTGGTCGAGGATTAGGGGAAGCGGAACGGCGCAATCATGCGCAGGGCAGGACAGCCAGGCGCACGCCGCTGAAATAGCCGCCGGCGTCACAGGCCACGCGCAGCCCCAGTTTGTTTTCGCCCAGCGCCACACTGTCGGTGATGTCCATGTCGAAAGGCGCGTCGTCGTCGCCAATGGCGTAGGTGACTACTTCGCGTTCGTTGACAAAAATGCGCGTGCCCGGCGGCGCGCTGTCGATCAGCAGATGATAGCGCACGCAGTCTTCTGTCGCGCTCAGCGTGAAAGTGCGGTGCAGCCACGCCGCCCAATTCTCTACGCGCCGCGCGTCAAAACGCCACGTTGCCAGCGACACTGCACTTTCGGTCGTCGCGAATTCGTAGAGATCGGGTTCGAGTTCAAAATAATCGCATTCCCAGTGCGTTTCCAGCGGAAAAACCTGAAGATTCATATGCATTTCCCACATATTTGTGCTACAATGAGATAGAACGTATATTCTAGTGCCGTCTGTTGGAGGCGTGTCGATGCGACCCACCAACCTGAGGAAATTATACACGCAGAGCAAAGGACTCAAAGCGCGTGTCATCAACGCGCACACTGTCGCCGTCACGAGCGTCACCAGTCCGCAGGCCAACCACATTGTCACGGTGGACTACGAGGCGGACGGGACGATACAGGCGCGCTGCACCTGTCCCTGGGCGATCCATGGCGGGGTGGCCTGTTCGCACGTGATGGCGGCGCTGGAGGCGCTGGCGGCCAAGCGTGGGCGCAAGCTGAGTTTCTGGCGCAGCCGTGACGAAGCGCGCCGGCAGAAGCGGCGTATCTTCTGCCTGCGCAGCGCCGCTCCCAGCGAAGAAGGCATCTGGATCACCAGCCGCGCGGCGTAAGAGCGGGCGCTGTCGGGCATAGCGCACAGTCCCATGCCCGGTTTTGTTCCCTATCGTTTTTCCACGCGCCATGTTAGGCTTAGGTAGATTTCCGAATGTTTTGTGGCGAGCGACAAAGGCGCCGCCCCTACAGGTATCGACATGTCCGACATCAAAGCCCAGACGCGCGCGCGCTTTGGCCAATACGCGCAAAATTACGTCACCGGCGCGACACTGGCGCAGAGCGATGACCTGGAACGCCTGCTGCACGTCACACAGCCGCAGCCGGGTTGGCGTATGCTGGATATCGCTACGGGCGGCGGCCATACCGCGCTCAAATTCGCGCCGCATGTCGCCCATGTCGTTGCCTCTGATCTCACGCCGGCGATGTTGGATGCTGCGCGCGCCTTTGTCGCTCCACGCAGCGCGGCGAATATCCATTTTTGCGGCGCGGACGCCGAAAAACTGCCGTGCGCCGCTGCCAGCTTCGACCTTGTCACCTGTCGCTTCGCCGCGCATCATTTCCCGGATGTGTATCGGTTCGCGGTCGAAGCCGCGCGCGTGCTCAAGCCGGGCGGCACGCTGGCGATTATTGACCATCTGCTGCCCGAAGACGAACGCGCGGGCGACTATATCGACGCCTTTGATCGGCTGCGCGACCCGACGCATGTGCGCGCCTACAGCGAAAGCCAGTGGCGCGGCCTGTTTTTAGACGTGGGACTGTCGGTGGAACATGTCGAAGCGCCGCGCCGCCGCGCCGGGATGCTCGCCTGGGCCGAACGGCAGGGCTGCGCGCCGGAGGTGGTGGAACGGCTGCATATCATGCTGGCGCAAGCGCCGTCCGCCGTCGCCGCCTGGATACAGCCCGCCTGCGCCGGCACGCCCGACGCCGCCTTCGATCACGTATTTATACTGATTACGGGGAAAAAATAATCGCTCACTCCGAGAGCGCGTCGGCAAAAATCTCTTTCAATAGCGCGCTTTCTCCGCTGTCTCACCTTTTATCATTATAGAGGTCCATGTCTCCGCCGCTGTCAGAGATGCCTTCAGCCAGTCCATCATCGTTTGCCCTTTTCCTCCACCGCCACCGCCGCGCGCTGCGGCCCGCCGAGCGCCGCCATCTCCGCCGCCACTGCGCGCGCGCGTTCCTGGATACGCGCGTCAGCCAGCAGCGCCCGCGCTCCTTGCAGCAGCGCCCCATTACGCACATCATGCGCCGTCAGGTTCAGTCCAATCTTGGCCTGCGCCACGCGCCGCGCCTGCCCGCGCTGGTCTGCCGCGTGCGGCACGACGATCTGTGGGATGCCGTGCAGCGTGATCGCGTGCGTCGTCCCCATGCCGCCGTGATGAATGGCCAGCTTACAGCGCGGCAGCACATGCCCAAACGGCGCCCAATTTAAGAGCCGCGTGCCCCCCGGCAGCGCCGCTTTCAATTTCGCCTTTTCTTCCGGCGCGATCGGGTTGTTGCTCAGCACCACCAGCGGCAGCAGGCCCACCCGCGCCGCCGCCTGCGCCGCCCAACTGAAAAAACCCAGATCGCCCGTGAACACCGTCCCCAGCGTGATCAGCGCCAGCGGCGTCTCTGCCGGAATCGCGTTGAGCCACTCCGGCATCATATCTGCCGGGGCTTCGGGCGCGCCGCCCACAAACAGCGTTTGCGCCAGAATCGAATCGGCTTCGGCCTGATACCAGGTGGGGCTAAAATAGCTGATATGCAGATGTGGGCTGAGGATGGAAGGCGTCGCGCCTTTGGAAAAATTCACGCCCGCCAGCCCGAAGCGCCGCAGCAGGCGAGTGATGCGTTCCTGGCTGTCGCTCGCCAGATTTTTCTGCACCGGAAACAGGGTGTCTTCCGCGAACGTCTCTTGCGCCGGCCAGCCGCAGACCAGCAGCGGCACAGCCAGCGCTTCCGCCGCCAGCGCCGCCGCGCTCAAAAACGGGTCCGCCAGAATCACATCCGGCGTGTCGCTGTCTTTGGCCAGCGCGATCAACTCGGCTGCTGCCGTGCCCACAATGTCTTCGCTCAGCCACGTATCCAGCGCTCGGCGATAGCGCAGCATAACGGCTGCTGCCGGACTGAGCGTGGAAAGATCAGGGGCGGGCGGCGGCGGCCACAGCCAGCCTGTTTCGTTGACCGCCGCGAAGCGCAGCCCCGCGCGCGTCACTGCCGCGCCCAGCGCCGGGCCGCTGACCCATGTGACCTCATGCCCGCGCGCCTGTAAAGCTTGCGCCGTTTTTAAAAAGCCGCCCCAGTCGCTATGACTGTAGAGCGGCGCAGAGACACACCAGATTCTCATGGCTTGCGACGCGCCATCACAGCGCTTTGGCCGAAATAACAAACGCCGCCGTCGCCGGGTTGGTCGCCAGCGGCACATTATGCACGTTGCAAATGCGCAGCAGCCCTTGAATATCGGGGTCATGCGGCTGGGCGTTCAGCGGATCAATAAAAAAGAACACTGCCTCGATCTGCCCTTCGGCCACTTTTGCCGCGATCTGCGCGTCGCCCCCGTGCGGGCCAGAGAGCATGATATTGACGTTCAGGCCGCACTTATCGCGCAGCAGCGTGCCTGTCGTGCGTGTCGCCAGCAGTTCATATTTTTGCAGCACAGCTTTGTGTTCGATGGCGAAGGCCACCATATCGGCTTTTTTGCCGTCATGGGCGATCAAGGCTACAGTTTTGGGGTTGGTCGTCATAAGCGCTCGGCTGTAGGTTACTATGCGGATTTGCCGGCTATTGTAACCGGCAAGTGGCTATCCGGCTATGGCGTGCAGCCGCGCGTTCATGTCCAGCGCCTCGCGGTAATAGTCTTCCAACTGCGCCATCAGCGCTTCCCAGGGCTTGTTTTCTGCGGCGCGCCGTGCTGCCCGCGCCATGCTGCGCCGCAGCGCCGCATCGTCGCGCAGCCGCCGCACATACTCGGCGAATTTTCCTGGATGCGGCGGGCAGATAAACCCACTCACCCCCTGCTGCACCAGATCCGCCGCCCCGCCCTGATCAATCACCACGCTCGGCAGCCCCGAAGCCATCGCTTCCTGCACCACCTGTCCGAACGTTTCGTTCGGCCCCGTGAACAAAAACACATCGGCGCTGGCATAGGCCTGCGCGAGTTCTTCACCGTACATGTAGCCGGTGAAATGTGTAGCGGTATCCGCGAAAATCCGCTCCAAATCCTCGCGCAGCGCGCCGTCACCGACGATGGTCAGCGCCACGCCCGGCGTGCGCGCCACCTCGACCAGCAGATCAACGCGCTTTTCCGCCGCCAGCCGCCCGACATACAGGCACAGCAGCGCCTGCGGATCGCGTCCGTTCAGCAGGCGCGTGCGCATCTGAGGGCTGTAACGCAGCGGTTGAAAACGCTCGTTATCCACGCCGCGCCCCCAGTGCCGCAGCCGTTTATAGCCCGCGCGCCGCAACTGCCGCAGCGTAAAATGCGATGGCGCCAGCGTCAAATGACAGCCGTTGTGCAAAAAACGCAGCCAGTCGCGCGTCATCCGCTGCGTGAAGGCCGGAAAACCGTAGACCGGCGCGTAGCCCGGCAGGTCGGTCTGATAGTTGGCGATCACAGGGATACCCAGCGCGCGTCCCAGCAGCATTCCGCTCACCGACATCAGCGCCGGGCTGAACAGATGAATCAAATCCGGCTGGAAAGCGCGAATCTCGTGGATAATCTGGGGATGCGGAAAAGCCATGCGCGTTTCCGGCGCTTTGGGGAAGCCCAAGGAAGGAAACCGCACCACGCGCGTGTTTCCCAGCGCGCCGATCGCTATATCGGGCGCGAACACCAGCGCCTCGCGCCCGGTCTGCTGCAAATAGCGCAGCGTGAGGAACGCCGTCTTGCTGACGCCATCTACTTTCGGCAAGAAAGCTTCGGCGAACAGCGCCACTCGCCGCACGGCGGCCAGCGGCGCACCGTCTGCGGGTGTTCTTAGCGCAAACTCCGCGCCAAAAACCCGGTCAATGTCCCCCGGATCGAAACGGGTGAGATTTTCAAATAGTCGATGATCGGCCATGAGATTCCTTCGGCCAGCGTTTGTCCCGCTGTAATGGCAGCCCGCAGGTCTGCCGCGCTCCTACCCGGAAAACGGGTCACGCCGCAGCCGATGCC
This sequence comes from Chloroflexota bacterium, assembly GCA_013388745.1. Lineage (GTDB taxonomy): Bacteria > Chloroflexota > Anaerolineae > Aggregatilineales > Phototrophicaceae > JACAER01. The sequence continues at coordinate 71,271 of JACAER010000002.1, read as the reverse complement.
GCGCAGGGTATGCGCGTCGCTGCTGCCCGTCACCGGCAGGCCGGCTTTGGCGTTGATCTGCCGCGCCAACCAGTTATGTCCCGGCGTGATCGCGCCGGCGTTGACCACCTCCAGCGCATCCAGCCCTGCATCCAATAACACTTGCGGCTGGCGCAGGTGACGCCAGGCGTGCATCCCCACGATCAACACTTCACCCGGATGCGCCAGGACTGCCAGCCCGCCCTGCTCATGAATCGCCGTCGCCGTTTCCTTCAACGACATATGTTTCGGAATCGGCTGAGTCACCCACAATCCCAGCACATGCCCCTCGCGCGTGGTAACTTCCACGCCCGGCACGATCTCGAACGGGTACAGGTGCCGCTGCTCATAGGCCCACAAACTAGCGTCCAGTGTGTCGTGATCGGTGATTGCCAGCACGTCCAGATGCCGCTCACGCGCGACATACGTCAGAAGCTGCTGTACCGTCGGCAGCCCATCGCTGGCACGGGTATGCATATGCAAATCTGCGCGTCCCCATCGTTCCGTCAAGCGCCGCTCCTGAGCTTTTTGTGCCTGTTAATTCATGTCTGAGCATACGGAGCTTGTGTGAAATCGGGGTAAAGCGCAGATTATCCTGTAACGTTTGTTATGTTGACAGGGGTTTAACGCATGGGCGGGCCGCAAAAAGCGAGCCCCATGCCTGCTAAGCAAAGACCTTCGCCCGCAGTTGCAGATAGCGGTTCACCACCGCCATCGATAAATGCTGCGCGTCCACATCCAGCGTGAGCACGCCGCGCTGTCCCAGCGTGTTTAACAGCAGCCGCCGCTCCTCCAAAAGCTGCTCGGCCACCACCCGCCGGTATACCGCCTGCGAATCCTCCATCGCCTGCTGCGCTTCCTGATCGAGCGCGGGATCGCGAATCGTCACCAGCAGCGGCAGATGGCGCGGGGCGAGTCGCGGCAGATGGGCCAACAGCATTTCACTGGCACGCGCCCCGCTGATGTCCGTGAACAGCACCACCAACGAGCGTTTTTTGTGCGCTGCGTTCACATACATCAACGCCCGCCCATAATCCGCCTCCACCGGCTGACTTTCGAGCGCGTACATGGCCTCCAGCAGCGTGTGAAAATGCGCGCGTCCGCCGCGCGGCGGGATAAACTGCTGCACACGATCGGCGAACACCAGCAGCCCGACCTGATCGCCTTTGAGCGCGGCCACATAACTGAAAAGCAGCACGCTGTTGAGCACAAAATCGACTTTCGCCATCGGCCAGCTTTGGCCGCTGCTGGCATCGTGGATACGAATGGCGCTGCGCATCAGCCGCCCCACATCGAGCATCACCAGCACGCGCTGACTGCGTTCCGGCTCGTAATCGGTGCTGATGGGTCTGCCGCGCCGCGCCGTCGCCTTCCAGTTGATCGCCCGATAGGGATCATCGGCCGTGTAATCGCGCAGACTTTCGAACTCGGTGCCTTCGCCGCGCTGGCGCACATTGCGCAGCCCCATTTCCGCCAGTTGGTCGCGGCGCGCCAGCAGATCATATTTTTTGATCTCATACAGGTTGGGATAGACCTTGACGTGCCGCGCCGCCGGGATGACGCCCTGGCGCGTGTAGAGCCTGAGCGGCCCCGTCCAGCGCAGGTTGAGATCGCCGAAGGTAAAATCGCCGCGCCGCAGAGGGCGGACGTGGTAACGCAGCATTTGCGGCGCGCGTGGGAGCAGCACGCCGCTGTGGGCAGCCTGATCGACGACGAACAAATGCGGCGGCTCATCGCGCACGGTGAAGGGCAGGGGACGCGGCGCGCGCGCGTCCAGGCGCAGTTCAATGACATTCAGCGCCGCCAGCGACAGTTTATCGTCGTGTTGGCGCGTCAGCGTAAACTGCGCGATGTTGCCGGCGCTGCGTCGATCAAGATAGGCCAGCATGATCAGCCCCAGCATGTAGACCAGCGCCAGCGGGGCGAAAGCGACAAACCACGCCGCCGCCAGGAGCAGCGCCGGACACAGCAGCGCCAGAGCAAAAAAACGCGCGGTGAGCATCCTTATAGGCGTCCTGTATTTTTCTTTCTGTACGGAAGGATCACGTTTTGGTTCAATAGGCTCTTTAGGAAAATAAGCTGATGTTCAAAACAAATCGACAATGCGCAAATGAGGCATAACCGGCAGCCGCCACGCGCCAGCCCACGCCCAAGTATAACCTGAAACTGTCCTGTGCTGCGCCGCCGCTTCTCTTCGAGTCGCGCAGGGACTTGGCACTTCCTCAGCCGGACACTTTAGTGTCTGGCGGCGTAATCCGCCAAACCCCATCACACGCCGCTCGCCCCATACCGCGCGTGCCACGCCGCGTCCACCGCCTCTGCCTCATAGCACACCGTCCACGGACGCCCATACTCCGCCGTCATCGCGCTCAACGCGCCGATGCGCTCCAACCCCTCACCGCACAGCCACTTATGGCGCATGCCCGGCTCCGTCAGCCCGGCCGCAACATCCCACAACGCCCGCCCGGCGATAAAGCCGGATGCCCCGCCGCGGCAGGCACATGCCAACTGCCGCGCGAACGTCTCGAAATCCACCCCCCCGCTCAGCAGCAACCACGGCACATCCAACGCCGCCGTCACTTCCGCGCACGCTGCCTCCCACTGCCGTTCATCCGCCGTTCGCCCGATGTCCAGCGGAAACTGCAACTTGAGCACATCCGCGCCCAAACGGGCGATACGCCGTGCCGCGATGGGCAGCACCCGCCGCACCTCATCGCCCGCGCAGTCGTACAAAATCGGCTCGGCGTACAGCGGCACATCGGCCAGCGCGCAGGCCGCCGCCACCCGCCGCACCAGCGCTTCCTGTGTCGCCGCGTGGCTGCTGCGCTCCGGGTGATAGTAGAAAAACAGCTTCACCCCCTCGGCCCCCAGCCGCTTGATCTTCTCCACACTCCAATCGGGACGGATTTGCGTGTCCAGCGGCAGCGGCAGCGTGCCATAATCCGCCTGTTCCAACTGCACCAGCAGGCCGATATGCGCGGTGAGTCCCGCAGCGACCGCCTGCGGCGCGCCAAAGAGCGCATCCAACAGCACGCCGCTGATCTCAGGCAGCAGCACGCGCAGCACCTCTTGCTTAAAATGCACGATGTCAGCATCAGCCGGCATGGTCGGGCGCAGCGCGTCGATATGGTCAATGGCCAGCACCGCGAACGTGTGATCTTGGCGGCTGGCGCGCTGCAAAGCGCGGAATTTGCCTAAAGTCAGCGTTTTCATCCGTAATATGTCCAGACACTCTTGACTTCGGTATACAGTTGAATAGCGTCGTAGCCCATTTCACGCCCATGGCCGCTCTGCTTATAGCCGCCAAAGGGCACCGCCGCCTCGGTATTGCCCCACGTATTGATCCAGACGGTGCCGGCCTGGAGCGCTGCGGCGAAACGCTGCGCCTTGCGCAGATCATGTGTCCAAATGCCCGCCGCCAGCCCGTACTCGCTGCTGTTGGCGCGCCGCAAGACTTCGGCGGGATCGTCAAAAGGCAGCGCGCACACCACCGGCCCGAAAATCTCCTCACGCACAATCGACAAGTCATCGTGAGCGTCAATAAACAATGTCGGCTGCAAGAAATAGCCGCCGGCTAGCACGCCGCCCAACCGCTCCCCACCCGTCACCAGGCGCGCGCCCCCGCGCAGTCCCGCTTCGATGTAACCTGTCACCCGCGCCAATTGTTCGGCGCTGATGACCGGGCCCAGATCGTGCGGGGAGGGATCGAGTCCGGCGCCGAGCGTAATCGCCCGCGTTTTTTCGGCGATGCCTTCGACCACGTCTTCAAAAACGCGGCGTTCGATATACAAACGCGCGCCAGCAGTGCAGGATTGGCCGTTATTGCCGAAAATCGCCCACGTCGCCCCATGTATCGCCTGCTCCAGATCAGCGTCGGCAAAAACAATGTTGGGACTTTTGCCGCCGAGTTCCAGCGAGACACGCTTGAGGTTGCTGACAGAAGCCTTGACGATGGCGCGCGCCACTTCGGTACTGCCGGTGAAGCCGATTTTATCGACGCCGTGATGATCGACCAGCGCAGCGCCAGCTTCTTCGCCGTAGCCCGTCAGCACGTTACACACGCCCGGCGGAAATCCGGCTTCCTCAAACAAGCGCGCCAGATACAGGGCGCTGAGGGGCGTTTGTTCGGCGGGCTTGAGAATAACGCAGTTGCCCGCCGCCAGCGCCGGCGCGATCTTCCAGATCGCCATCAGCAGCGGATAGTTCCAGGGAACGATCAGGCCGCAAACACCGATCGGTTCGCGCACGGTGTAAGCGAACATGTTTTTTTCGTTGACCGGGATAGTCGCGCCCTCGATCTTGTTGGCCCAGCCGGAAAAATAGCGCAGATGATCGACAGAGAGCGGCACATCAACGCTGCGCGCGGTGGCAAGCGGCTTGCCGTTGTCCAGCGCCTCAAGCTGCGCCAGCGCTTCGGCGTGCTGTTCCAGCAGATCTGCCAGCCGCCATAACAGGCGCGCACGCTCCAGCGGCGAAAGGCCAGAACGCCAGGGGCCGCTGTCAAAGGCGGCGCGCGCCGCCTGCACCGCCAGCTCAACATCGGCGGCGGCGGCACGCGGCACGGCGGCTAAGGGCAGACCGCTGGAGGGATCGTAGGTCGTGAAGGTTTCGCCACTGTGCGCCGGCAGCCAGCGGCCACCGATCAGCAGGCGTTGTTCCTGCGCCAGAAAAGCGCTGACACGGGCATCGAGCGCAGTATATGTATTGGGCAATGTGACCATGAAAATATGCACTCCTCGTATGACGCCGATTGTAGCGCTTCGCGTGCCAATACGCCCACCAGACCAGCCGAGTCCAATCGTGAGTGTGGCAGCTTGCACAAATGGCCGTGCCTGTACGTTTGTCATTTTTTGACATGACAAAGAACACCAGAAAATGTGATGTCTGTTGCTATTGCACAAAGGCGATTTTCATTACCCTGTGAAGTATGAGGTGGAGTAGGAAGAAGAGAGTGTGTTATGGCAAAAGGCACGATCGTCATCGATCAGGAACGGTGTAAGGGCTGTACGCTGTGTACACTGTTCTGCCCCCAGCATGTGATTATCATGGACGAAACCCGTTTGAACGGCAAAGGCTATCATCCGGCGCTGCTCAGCGATGCACAGGGCGAATGTACCGGCTGCGCGGTGTGCGCCGTGATCTGCCCGGATGTGTGTATCAGCGTCTACCGCGAAGCCCTGCCCAAACGGCGTGAAGTACAGGAGGCCATTGTACATGGCTAAGGAGCTACTGAAAGGCAATGTCGCCATTGCCGAGGCGGCAGTACGGGCCGGTGTCGAGGCGTATTTCGGCTATCCCATTACGCCGCAAACTGAACTGCTCGAATACATGTCCCAGCGGATGCCCGAACTGGGACGTGTCTTTTTACAGGCCGAAAGCGAAGTCGCGGCTATCAATATGGTCTACGGCGCAGCCTGCACGGGCGCGCGCGTTATGACCTCGTCGTCCAGTCCTGGCTTTTCGCTGATGCAGGAGGGCTTATCCTATATCGCTGGTTCGGAACTGCCGTGCGTGATCGTAGATGTGATGCGCGGCGGGCCCGGTCTGGGCAATATTCAGCCATCACAGGGCGATTATTTTCAGGTCACGCGCTCGGCGGGGCACGGCGATTTTCATCCCATCGTGCTCGCCCCCGCCTCGGTGCAAGAAGCTATCGATTTCACCATACGCGCCTTCGATCTGGCCGACCATTACCGCCATCTGGTAATTATCGCCGCCGATGGACAGGTCGGGCAGATGATGGAACCCGCTGAACTGCCGCCGATGCAAGCGCGGCATGAACGTCCCGCGTGGGCGGTGAACGGCGCCAAAGGCCGCAAACACAACCTGATTACTTCGCTGCATATGAGCGCGCGCGACGCAGAAGACTTTAATCTGCGGCTGCAAGCGCGCATGAGCATCATCAAGGTGACAGAACAGCGCGCAGTGGAATATTTCACCGAAGACGCCCAACTGCTGGTGATCGGCTACGGCACGGCGGGGCGCATTGCCCTGACAGCAGTGGAAGAAGCGCGGGCGCGCGGCCTGAAGGTCGGGCTGCTGCGGCCACAAACGCTGTGGCCGTTCCCGGAAGATCGGCTTTCGCAGTTGGCGGATAATGTGCGCGCCTGCCTGGTGGTCGAAATGAACGCCGGGCAAATGCTGGAAGATGTGCGGCTGGCGGTGGCCGGGCAGGTGCCCGTGAACTTCTACGGGCGGCTGGCGGGCGTTGTGCCTATGCCGGACGAAATCCTGGCAGCGATCGAAGACGAATATCGGCGCATGGCCGTTCCGGCGTAGAGCGAGGGAAAAGACAATGATCAGCACGAACGGCAACAAATCCACACTGGAACTGGTGTACGAACGTCCGCAGTCGCTGCTGCCGATGTACACCCATTACTGCCCCGGCTGCACGCACGGTATCGCGCACCGGCTGGTGGCGGAAGCGCTGGACGAACTGGGATTACGCGAACAGGCGATTCTGGTCGCGCCGGTGGGCTGCGCGGTCTTCGCCTATGAATATTTCAACATCGACGGCGTGGAAGCGGCGCATGGGCGCGCGCCGGCGATGGCGACCGGCATCAAGCGCATCCAGCCGGAAAACATCGTCCTGACCTATCAGGGGGACGGCGATCTGGCATCGATCGGCACAGCGGAAATCATTCACGTCGCCGGGCGCGGCGAGAACATCACGACAATTTTCGTCAACAACGCGATCTACGGCATGACCGGCGGCCAGATGGCGCCGACTTCCCTACCGGGACAAAAGACCAGTTCGTCGTTGTGCGGGCGCGACCCACGCACCACCGGCTATCCGCTCAAGATGAGCGAACTGCTGGCGCAAACCACAGGCGCGGCTTATGTCGTGCGGCGTTCGCTGCATGATGTCGCCAATATCCGCAAAGCGAAAAAGGCCATCGTGACGGCGCTCAAAGTCCAGATGCAGGGGTTGGGCTTCAGCATGGTCGAACTGCTTTCGACCTGCCCCACCAATTGGGGGCTGACGCCGGAACAAGCGCTGCAATGGGTACGAGACAACATGCTGCCCTATTTCCCGCTGGGCGATTACAAAGTGATCGACGCAGTGAAGGGGCTGTAAGGGAGACGAGCGAATGCAAGAGGAATTTCTGTTCAGCGGTTTCGGCGGGCAGGGCGTGATGTTTGTCGGTCAACTGCTGGCCTACGCCGGCATGGCCGAAGGGCTGCATGTGACGTGGATTCCGTCGTATGGCCCGGAGATGCGCGGCGGCACGGCGCACTGTTTCGTGATTCTGAGCGACAAGGAAATCGGCTCGCCCGTCGTGCGTTATCCCCGCACAGGGATTGTGTTTAACCTGCCGTCGTTCGACAAATACGAGTCGGAAATCGCTCCAGGCGGGCTGCTGGTGGTCAATAGTTCGCTCATCAACAAACAGATCACACGCGCGGACATCGAAGCGCTGTATGTGCCCGCCACAGGCATCGCCGATGAATTGGGCGAACTGAAGATGGCGAACATCGTCATGCTGGGGGCGCTGCTGACGGCGCGGCCTGTGCTGCCGCTGGCCGCGATCCGCAAGGCGTTGGCAGGGCATATGCCGGCGCACCGCCGCCATCTGCTGGAACGCAACTTCACGGCGCTGGAACGCGGCGCAAGCGTGAGTTTGCAGCCGACGCGATAGCCGATGCACAAAAAACGCCCGGCCAAGAAGCTTGACCGGGCAGATGAGACGTTATTGAAGGGGCACGCCGCGCGGCGCGCCCCTTTTTCATGGCTACTTGGCTTCTTCGTATTCGGCGGGCGGCGCTTCTGCCGCAGAGGTCACCGACGCGACGCCGGAGACAATTGTCACCGAGTTGTCAGGATTGACCGTAAAGACAATAGCTTCGCTGCCAATGCGGTTGGTATTGCCGCTGATATTGATCACCGTCACACCATCCACGATCACTGTGAGTGTCCAGTTGGCCGCCGGGTAGTTGCAGCTTACGACACGATAGATTTCAATAGTGTACGTGCCATCAGGCGATTGTCCTACCGGCCAAAAGACATTTTCGACACTGATCAGGTTTGTGTTGCAGGGGTAATTCGCGTCAACATCCAGTTGCCCGTTGGTGGCAGAGAAGCGATCGTTGTACCAGATGCGCTCGCCGCTGGGTTCGATGACGTGCAGATCAACATCGGCGAAGTTGTCCCAGCGTAGGGTGATTTGAATATCGCCCGTGCCAAGCGGCACTTCGCAGGCGTCGCCTGTGCCGTTATTATCGCTGTCGGCCTGATCGGGGTTGGGCGTGCTGGCGCAGTTGTCGCAAGCGTCGCCCACGCCGTCCTGATCGGCGTCGGCCTGGTCAGCGTTCGCCGTGCCCACGCAGTTGTCGCAAGCGTCGCCCACGCCGTCCTGATCGGCGTCGGCCTGGTCAGCGTTCGCCGTGCCCACGCAGTTGTCGCAGACATCGCCAATGCCATCGCCATCGCTGTCGAGCTGATCGGGGTTGGCCGTCAGATCGCAGTTATCGCAGGCGTCGCCAATGCCATCGCCATCGCTGTCGAGCTGATCGGGGTTGGCCACCAGCGGGCAGTTATCCTGCGCGTCGCCAACCCCATCCAGATCACCGTCGGGGCCCTGACAGCCGAACTCAATCTGATCGCAGATCACATCATAATCGGGCAGGAAGTCGGTCGCCACATCCGCCGCGCCAGCGCCGCCGTAGAAAGCGTCGTACAGTTCGTTGCCGGTGATCGTGTCATCGCCATCTTCGCCGTACATGGCGTCGTTGCCGTCGCCGCCGACCAGGGCATCATTGCCGCCGCTGCCGTACAGGTCATCGTTGCCCGATTCGCCGTACAGTTGGTCATTGCCGGGGCCGGCATTGCCGTCTTCGGGGAACTGCGTGTGGCCGCTGCCGCCCGTGTAGGCGTCACCGTACAGTTCGTCGTGACCCATGCCGCCGTAGATGATGTCGTTACCGTTGCCGCCGACCAGCGGCGCATCGCTGCCTTCGTTGCCTTCGATGTAGTCATCGCCGTTTTGACCGAAGATGCAGTCGCTGCCGTCACCACCGTACAGGAAGTCGTTGCCTTCGCCGCCCAGCAGGAAGTCGTCCGCCTGCTGGCCGTACAGCGTGTCGTGACCGCCCTCGCCCAGCAGATCGTCGTTGCCTTCGTTACCGATCAGCACGTCGTTGCCTTCGCCGCCATAGATGTTATCCAGGCCGCGTCCACCGACGATGCAGTCATCGCCGCCCATGCCCCAGACATCGTCTGCCCCAGCGAGCGCGAAGATCAGATCGTTGCCTTCTGTGCCGACGATTTCGTCGTAGCGTTCTGTGCCGATAATCACCGCGCCGTTGAACTGGATATTGGCGCATTCAGCAGGCACATCCGGCGGCTGCGCCGTGACATTGATCGTGACGACAGCCTGATCTTCACCGCCCAAACCATCGCTAATCACGTAGACGAAGGTATCGACGCCGACAAAATCGAGCGCGGGCGTATAGCTGAACGAGCCATCGGGGTTGACCACGACAGCGCCGCCGTTGGCGCTCAGCGCGTCGAAGCTGGTCACGGTCAGCGGGTCGCCGTCGGGATCAGCGTCATTGGCCAGCACACCCGGCGCGCCGATGTTCAGCGGGGTGTTAACGGTGGTACTGTAGAAGTCGTTGCCCGCATGTGGATGATGGTTGACATCTTCGACAGTGATGCAGACAGTGACGATACCGGAGTCAAGCAGCCCATCACTGACTTTGTAGGTAAAGGTGTCTTCGCCGCTGAAGCCGTCATCGGGCGTGTAGCGGAAGCCGCCGTTAGCGTTCAGGCGCACTCTGCCGAAGGAGGCATCGTGTACCAGCACGGCGGTCAGGCGGTCATTATCCGGGTCGCTGTCGTTCGCCAGCACGCCAGGGGCGTGGACACGCAGCGTTTGGCCTTCGTCCACCGTGTAGCCCGGATCGCAGTCCTCGACAGCCACGGGCGCTTCGTTGACATTCGTGACTGTGATCGTCACGGTTGCGACGTTCGAGTCTGCCGTGCCGTCGTTGGCTTTGTAGGTGAAGGTCACATCGCCGACAAAACCCGCCGCCGGCGTATAGTTGAACGAGCCGTCACTATTGAAGACGAGCACGCCCTGGGCCGGGCCGTTCACCAGCACGGCGCTCAGGCCGCTCTCGACATCGGTGTCATTGGCGAGCACACCCGGCGCGCCGACAACCAGCGCCGTGTTTTCGGGTGTCGAGTAGCCGTCATTGTTGGCAACAGGCACATCATTGACGGGCGTCACCGTGATGCTGACGGTCGCCGTCGCCGTGGCCAGCCCATCCGAGATCATGTAGGTGAAGCTGTCGGGGCCGAAGTAGTTGGCGGCGGGGGTGTAGGTGCAGCTTGAGAGCGTGCAAGTCACGCTGCCGTGCGTCGGCTGCATCACGCCGATAATGGTGAGCGTGTCGCCGGAATTCACGTCGGTGTCGTTCGCCAGAGGGAAAATCTGGACAGCCGTGTCTTCGGGCGTCGTCGCCTCATCCGGGTTAGCAACCGGCGGCGTATTAGCCGTCGGCGCGGCGCAGTTCAGCGGCATCTGGTTCACGTTGAAGATCGCGTTAGCCGACTTGTCGAAATCATCCAGCGGCGGCAGGACATTGTCGAAGACGCAGGCCTGTGGATACGTCAGGTACAGCGCCGCCAACATGCTGACATAGGGCGCAGAGAAGGACGTGCCCGCGCCAAAGTAGTTATTGGTGAAGGGATACCACACGCCCGGCGCCGTAACATCGCCGAAATGCGACGACACCCACAGCTCGCCGAAATCGCCCAGCGTCGCGCTCACGGCGATCACTTCGGGCAGCGCGGCGGGGAACAGCGGGTTCGTGCCCAGGAAGCCGGCGAAGTTGCCCGACGAGGCCACCGGGATAAAAGCGAACCCATTGCCGTTTTCGGCTTCGCTTTCAGCCAGATACTGTTGCAGCAGTTCGCGCAGGCCAGCGATCTGGTCATCATTCACGCCGTCGAACAGTTGTTCAAGGAAGGGCTGCACCTGGTCGGGCGGAATCTGCAACACAGTGAGCAGGTAGTCGATCAGACCAAACGAGGAATTCGGAAGCTGCGGCGGCTGACCTTCGCCGCAGGCATTGTAGTATTCACTGCCGGCGGTGACTGTTGTGCCGCCTAACGTCCACGAAATGTCTTCGTCGAAGAAAGTGACCTCGAAGACATACTCGCCGCGTCCGGGCGGGAAGAAGCGCGGCTGCCCCTGATCCATACCGCCGGCGTTGGAGAAGTAGTTGTCGAATTCCGACACGGGAATCAGCAGGGGGAATTCATTGGTGTTGTTATAGCCGAAATAGGCCGTATACACCGAGTCGCCCACCTCAGCCACGCACTCCACAATTGGAGTCAGGCCATCGTATTCATAAGGGGAATACAAATCCTCGCCGCAGAACGGCGTTTCAAAGGTGGCCGTGGCGCTGTTGACCACTTCCTGCGGGCTTTCCAGTGACCAGGTCTCAAGAAGCGATTCTTCCGCTGTCGAGAAAGTCCCACGCTCGGACTCTGACTCTCCGCCACCGGTGAAGATAAACGTAGAGAAAACATAACGCTGCCGTCCGGGCTGGAAAATCTCGTTCTGATAACCGTTGTTTGCGCTCAAGGCGTTGCTCGGGCCGACAGGAATGTGGACAGTATTGCTGCCGGGATTGTTATAACCCCACCAGATTTGATAGCCGAAGATTTCTTCTTCACCCTCTGCAAGTTCTGAGCCAAGCGCCTGTCGCGCCAGCACATCGCCGCCCTGTTTGCCAGAACCGAAATAGAGCGGGACGATACACTCCACTACAGGGACGATGGGTGGGGCTTCGAGCGCAGCGAGGAAATCGTCAAAGTTGAAGCCCAGATTAGCGTCTTCGCAGGGGATCACGCCGATGCTCATGTTGAGCACAAAATGAGTATAGCCGCCATTTTCGGGCAGGCGCAGCAGCGTCACCAGCTCTTCGACGCGCTGGGCCACGCCGTCCAGTTCGTAGTTGCCGTTGACACTGATGTCTACCGCGAAAAAGTCAATATTGGTGAGGTTGACAGCGTCGGCCAGGTCTTGCAGCACTTGCAGCACCAGTTCGCCGTGGGTGTCATTGTTGTCGTCTTCCTCGCCGGGGTCTTCGAAATCGTCCACGATCAGCACAGCCGTTTTGACTGTATCGAAGCCAACACTGTTGGTCGGGTTAACGATCGGCAGCAGGTCAGTCAGCCATTGGCTGGTGACGGTGTTGTTGTTGATTTCATCAATCAGAGCTTGCAGTTGTTCCGGCGTCAAAAAGCCCAGGCCGGTCACGGCGTAGTTACCCAAACCGGTCACGGCGTAGTTGCCCAAACCGGTCACGACATAACTGCCCAGGCCGGTGATGGCGTAATTGCCCAAACCGGTCACGGCGTAGTTGCCCTGCCCCGCCAGCAGTTCCGGCGTGACGGTACAAGCAGCGCCCGGCGTCGTCGCCAGCGTGCTGCCTGCGGGGGCCAAAAGCAAAAGACTCACCAATGCGATGAGCCACGCTGCAAGAACAAAACTTTTCCTGTGGCGCATGTGTTTCTCCCCGAACCATTAATCCAACACGCGAAGCGTTATCTCAGTATGAAGAATTGTCAGTATAATTGAACTGACCCCAATACAATACTGTAAGGCATTGATATAGAAGAGGATATATGTGAAAAAAACAAAGCGCAAGCAACCAAGCGCTAACCTGCGGCCTTGTAAGTACACTATGTATAGAATTTTCAAGAATTTTTTACGAGTTTCACGGATTTTCGCCAGATGAAGGAGGCGGAAGTAACGCGAATCGCGCAAACTTGCTACAATAAATAGGCGAAAAGTTGAGTATGTTAGGACATCAATTTATGCTGGCGGCTTTCTCTGAGCAACTGATCGGCAGACGTTACCAACTGCTCAACAAGCTAGGCGAAGGGGGCATGGGCACCGTTTACCGAGCGGTTGACCGCCTGACCGGGCAAACGGTGGCGCTTAAGCGTGTCATTTTGGTAGAGGACGGCGGGGGCGGGGCTGGGACGGGCAGCACCACTGATTTCCGGGTGACGCTGGCGCAGGAATTTAAGGTGCTGGCGTCGATGCGTCATCCCCACATCATCAGCGTGTTGGACTACGGTTTCCACGATAAAACGCCATTTGTAACGATGGAGCTGCTGGAAAACGCGCGCAATTTTCTGGAGGCAGGTACAGACACCACCCTTGACCACCAGGTAGATCTGCTGATCGAGCTACTGCAAGCGCTGGCGTATCTGCACCGCCGCAGCATTTTGCATCGCGACCTGAAGCCCGGCAATGTGCTGGTGACGCGCGACGGCCTGGTTAAAGTGCTGGACTTCGGGCTAGCGACAGAACTGGGCAAGGTGGAAGAAATCGGCGGGACACTGGGCTACATGGCACCAGAGCTGCTCATGGAGCAGGACGCCACACGCGCCGCCGATTTGTACGCCGTCGGCGTGATGGCCTATGAACTGTTGGCGAACCAGCATCCCTTTAATACCGAAGACATGATGACGCTGGTGCGCCAGGTGATCTCCGAGAGTCCCGATCTGGCGCCGCTGACGGCCCATCTGAACGAAGACACATCAAAAGAAGAACGCTTTCAATACAGCGGTGTGGTAGATGTGATTGACCGCCTGCTGGCGAAAACGCCCGATGCCCGTTATGACGACGCTGACACGGTCATCGAAAAGCTGTGCGCGGCCATGTCGCGGCCCGTCCCCAAAGAATCGGCGGCTATCCGCGAAAGCTTTTTGCAGGCAGCGCTGTTTGTAGGGCGCGAAGCCGAACTGCGCCAGCTAAGCGGTGCGCTGAGCCAGGCGCAGCGCACTCAGGGCAGCGCGTGGCTGATCGCGGGGGAAAGCGGGTGGGCAAGTCACGTCTGCTCGAAGAACTGCGTATTCGGGCGCTGGTCGAAGGCATCACTGTGCTTAACGGGCAGGCTGTCCTTGATGGCGGACTGCCCTATCAACTGTGGCGCGCGCCGCTGCGCAGGCTGGCGCTGACGACAGAAATCGATGATGTGGACGCCGGCATCCTGCGCGACCTGATTCCCGACATCGGCAGTCTGGTTAATCGCGCTGTACCGCCGGCAGCCAATGTCGAAGGCGCGGCCTATCAGCAGCGTTTGGTCGGCATGATTATCAGCCTGTTCCAGCGGCAAACAGAGCCGATTCTGCTGCTGCTGGAGGACATCCATTGGTCAAGTGAAAGCCTGGAAGTGCTGAAAGTGTTGAGCGGCATTGTCAAGGAACTTCCGCTGTTGATCGTCGCCACCTACCGCCAGGACGAACGCCCAAACCTGCCGGACGAACTACCGCTGCTGCAAGTGATGCACCTGGAGCGTTTTCCGCGCGAGCATATCGCGGCGTTGAGTGTGTCGATGCTGGGCGAAACGGCGCATCAGGAACAGTTGATCGACCTGCTGACGCGCGAAACCGAAGGCAATGTCTATTTTCTGGTGGAAGTCGTGCGGGTGCTGGCGGAAGAAGCCGGGCGGCTAAGCGAAGTCGGGCGCAAAATCCTGCCGGAGCGGGTGCTGGCCGGCGGCATCCAGAACATCATTCAACGCCGGCTGGAACGGGTGCCGCAGGAAGGGCGTCCGCTGCTGCAACTGGCGGCCACAACCGGGCGCGAACTCGACCTGGATTTGCTGAAGCAGGTCAAGGGCACGGTGGATGTAGAAGAATGGCTGACAATTTGCTCGAACTGCGCCGTGCTGGAAGTTCACGATGGCAAATGGCGTTTCGCCCATAATCAACTGCGGCTGGCGACGCTGGAAGCGCTGACGAAAGAGGTAGAGCGCGACCTGCACCGCCAAATCGCGCTGGCGATCATGAAGGTGTACGCTGATATACCGGAGCATGCGCTGTCGCTGGCGCAGCACTGGCGCGCGGCGGGGGATGCTGAACAGGAACGGTTGTACGCGCAAAAGGCGGGCGAGCACGCGCTGCGCATCAATAATTTCGCAGAGGCGATTCCGCTGTTCGAGCGGGCGCTGGAGCTGACGCCAGCAGGCCAGGATGCGCGGGCAGCGCGCGCCGATCTGCTGGTGAAGTTGGGCGAGGCACTGCAATACACGGGCAATTACGACAGGGCGCTGGAGCATGTGCAGGAAGGGCTGGCGTTGTGGCGCGTGCTGAACGAGGCGGCGGGGGCGGGTAAGGCGCTGAATCTGATGGGCGATCTGGCGTGGCGGCAGGGGAATTATGCTGAAGCGCATCAAGTGTGTGAGGAAGCGCTGAGGCTGTGCCGCCAAGCGGGCGATCAGCGCGGCGTCGCCAAAGCGCTGAATCGTATCGGCATGGTGCAGCAGGAACAGGGCAAATATGACGAAGCGCACACTTATTTCAGCGAAAGTCTGGCGGTGGCGGAAGCGCAAAATGACCGCCAGAGCATGACCGACGCCATCAATAATCTGGGCGTGATGAATTTTTCGCAGGGCAATTACGACAAGGCGCTGGAATACTTCGAGCAAACGCTGGCGATCGCGCGCAGCACGGGCGAACGGCGCAAAGCGGCGGCAGCCCTGTTAAATCTGGGGGGCGTGGCGGGCGCACAGGGAGCATTCGAGCGCGCCAGCGGCTATCTGACCGAAACACTGGGCATCTGCCGTTCGATCGGCGAGCGGCGCGGTGTGGCGCTGGCGCTGCATAATTTGGGCACTGTGGCTTATGACCGCAAGGATTACGCGGCCGCTTTGCCCTATCTGGAAGAAAGCCTGGAGATTTCGCGCGCTATCGGCAACCGACTGGGCGAAGCGCAAACGCTGGCGGGGCTGGGCGATGTGATGCGCGCGCAGGGCAGCGGCGGCGAGGCGCGTTTGGTCTACCGGCAGGCGCTGGCGATTGCGGACAAGGCGCAGATTGTGCCGATGATGCTCACTATTCTTGTCGGGCTGGCGGAAGTGACGCCCGATTACACGGAGAGCATTCCCTGGCTGGCGCTGGTGATGGCGCATCCGGCCACGCCGCAGCACCGCCGCGACGAAGCGACGACTGTACTGGACAGGCTGAGCGCAGAACTGAACATGGCGGAAACACAAATGCTGGTGGAGCGCGGCAAGGCGCTGGAACTGGACACGGTGATGCGCGAAATTTTGGGGTAAGGGGGAGGTGAACGGTTGCTTTCACCTCCCCCCCTACCCCCTCTCCATGTGCCGACCTCAAACATGTGGGTAGACACGCCACATGGAGAGGGGGAGCTGCGTTCTGCCGGAGCGTGCATATTTAGAGAACACGGCTCATAAGATCACGATTTTTAAGGCTGTACGTGAGGTTTTACGGGAGATGTAATGCCGCGTATGAGGCAGCGGCTTGTGGTGCGCGGGATGGTGCAGGGGGTCGGGTTTCGTCCCTTTGTGTATACGCTTGCGGCGCGGCTGGGGCTGGCGGGCTTCGTCGGTAACGACAGCAGCGGGGTGTTTATCGAAATCGAGGGCGCGCCAGACGCGCTGGCCGCTTTTCATACGGCGCTGTGCCGTGAAGCGCCGCCGCTGGCGCAGATCGAAGCCGTAACGCGGCAGGGCATGCCCGCGCGCGGCGACCAGCATTTTGCGATCGTCCACAGCGAAACGCACAGCGCAGCGCACACGCTGGTCTCGCCGGATGTCTGCCTGTGCGCCGACTGCCGCCGCGAGTTGTTCGATCCCGCCAACCGCCGCTATCGTTATCCTTTCATCAACTGCACCAACTGCGGCCCGCGCTTCACCATCACGCGCGCGCTGCCCTATGATCGGCCGCAAACGACGATGGCGGCTTTTGCTATGTGTCCGGCCTGCCAGGCGGAATACGATAATCCGCTCGATCGGCGCTTTCATGCGCAGCCTAACGCCTGCCCGGTCTGCGGACCGCATATCTGGCTGCACGGCACGCCCCACACGGGCGCGGCCGCGCTGCTTGCGGCGCAAGAGCGGCTGCGCGCGGGGCAGATCGTGGCGGTAAAAGGTCTGGGCGGGTTTCATCTGGCGTGCGCCGCCGATCACGATGTCGCGCTGGAAACGCTGCGCGCCCGCAAAGGCCGTGTCGATAAACCATTCGCCGTGATGGCGCGCGATGTTGAGCATATTCAGCCTTTCGCAGAGGTTACAGCGTTAGAAGCGCAGCTCTTGACCAACCGCCAACGCCCGATTGTGCTGCTGAAGAAACGTGCCGCGCCGCAAAGCCCGCTTTCCGAACTGATCGCGCCGGGCAATCCCTATATCGGTGTGCTGCTGCCCTATACGCCGCTGCACGAACTGCTGCTGGAAGACGGCGCACCGCTGGTGATGACTTCCGGCAATTTCAGCGGCGAACCGATTGTGATCGACAACGAGGCCGCGCTGGAACGGCTCGCGCCGCTGGCCGACGCTTTTCTGCTGCATAACCGCGATATTCATGCGCCCTGCGATGATTCGGTGGTGCGCGTGTTCGCGGGGGCCGAACTGCCGCTGCGCCGTTCGCGTGGCTACGCGCCTTTCCCGGTCAAGCTGGCGCTGAGCGTGCCGACGGTGCTGGCGGCGGGCGCAGAACTGAAAAACACTTTTTGTCTGACGCAGGGCGACCATGCTTTCATGAGTCAGCATATCGGCGACATGGAAAATCTGGAAACGCTGGTGGCGCTGACAGCGGCGGCACAGCATTTGCGCACACTGTTCCACGCTGAACCGCGCGCGCTGGCTTGTGATATGCATCCGCGTTATCTGGCGACACGCTGGGCAGAGGCCGAAGCGCAAAACAGCGGCCTGCCGCTGCTGCGCGTGCAGCACCATCACGCCCATATCGCGGCGGTGATGGCCGAAAACGGATTGGACGGCAGTGAAAAAGTGATCGGCCTGTGCTTCGACGGTACGGGTTACGGTACAGACGGCGCAATCTGGGGCGGCGAAGCGCTGATCGCGGATTATGACGACTTCCGGCGCGCGGGACATCTGGCGTATGTGCCGCTGCCGGGCGGCGACAGCACGATCAAATCGCCGTGCCGGGCGGCGCTGGCCTATCTGTGGGCGGCGGGAGTCGATTGGGATGAAAAGCTGCCTCCGGTAGCGGCCACCAGCGCCGCGGAACGCCGCATTATCCGCCGCCAATTAGAAACAGGCTTCAACAGCGTGCCGACGAGCAGTATGGGGCGGCTCTTCGACGCGCTGGCCGCGCTGGCCGGCGTGCGCCAGCGCGTGACGTATGAGGCACAGGCGGCGTTGGAGCTGGAAGCGTTGGCTGATGACAATACGGACGAAAGTTATCCGCTCGATATGACCACAATCGGCGCAAACGATGGCACGCTGTATCTGCTGGAGACGGCGGCGCTGCTGCGCGCGGCGGCGGCGGATGTGCTGGCGGACGTGCCGGCGCGCATGATCGCCGCGAAATTTCACAACGGACTGGCCGCAGCAGTGGTCACGCTGGCGCTCCGGCTGCGCGCGGATACCGGATTAACGCAGGTTGCGCTCAGTGGCGGCGTGTTCCAGAATGTGCGCCTGCTGTCACAGGTGGTCAATGGGCTGCGCAAGCACGATTTTGCGCTGCTGACGCACCGCAAAGTGCCGCCCAACGATGGCGGACTGGCGCTGGGACAGGCGATAATCGCCAGCCGCAAAATAGTTTAGAGTAAAGGACAAAATCACATGTGTTTAGGGATACCGGGACAGGTGACGGCGCTGTTTGAAGCGCACGGCACGCCCATGGGCAAAGTGAATTTCGGCGGTGTGACCAAAGAGGTGTGTCTGGCGTATATCC
This sequence comes from Chloroflexota bacterium, assembly GCA_013388745.1. Lineage (GTDB taxonomy): Bacteria > Chloroflexota > Anaerolineae > Aggregatilineales > Phototrophicaceae > JACAER01. The sequence goes on along the minus strand of JACAER010000002.1, from coordinate 52,562 downwards.
CGGATATTGTCGTAGGCGATTATGTGATTGTGCATGTCGGCTTTGCCATCACCAAATTGGATGAACAATCGGCGCAGGAAACATTGGCGCTTCTGCAAGAACTGGGCACGCTGGACGAAGAATTAGGCGTTCACCACGAGGAAGCCCCATGAAATACCTGAGCGAATTCCGCGACGAGGCGCTGGCGCGGCGCTTGTTCGATGAAATCCGACGCATCACGACACGCCGCTGGCATCTGATGGAGGTCTGCGGCGGGCAAACGCACTCGATTATCCGCAACGGCATCGACCAACTGCTGCCCGACAAGATCGAACTGATTCACGGGCCGGGCTGTCCGGTGTGCGTGACGCCGCTGGAAATTATCGACAAAGCGCTGGCAATCGCCGCACAAGCCAACGTCATTTTTTGCTCGTTCGGCGATATGCTGCGCGTGCCCGGCAGCCACAAAGACCTGTTCGCCGTTAAAAGTCAGGGTGGCGATGTGCGCATCGTCTATTCGCCGCTGGACGCCGTAAATATCGCGCGCGAAAATCCCCAAAAAGAAGTCGTTTTTTTCGGCATCGGTTTCGAAACCACCGCGCCCGCCAATGCTATGGCTGTCGTGCAGGCCAAACAGCAGGGGCTGCGCAATTTTTCGATGCTCGTCTCGCATGTGCTGGTGCCGCCCGCCATCGCAGCGCTTCTCAACGCGCCTACCAACCGGGTGCAGGGTTTTCTGGCAGCGGGGCATGTGTGCAGCGTCATGGGCTTCTGGCAGTACGAGCCGTTGGCTGCGCGGTATCATGTACCGATCGTCGTCACCGGCTTCGAGCCGCTGGATGTGCTGGAAGGTATCCGCCGCGCCGTGTTGCAGCTAGAGGCGGGCGAAGCGCGGCTGGAAAATGCTTATGCGCGCGCCGTGCAGCGCGAAGGCAACCAGCCCGCACAAAGAATCTTGCAGCAGGTGTTCGAAGTCACCGATCGTAAATGGCGCGGCATCGGCGAAATCCCACAGAGCGGCTGGCGGCTGCGCCCGGAATATATCGATTTTGACGCGGAACGACGTTTCGCCGTAGAGAATATATATACAGAAGAATCGCCCCTCTGCCGCAGCGGCGAAGTGCTGCAAGGATTGATTAAGCCCAACCAATGCGCGGCTTTCGGCAAGGAATGCACGCCGCGCAAGCCGTTGGGGGCGACGATGGTGTCCAGCGAAGGCGCCTGCGCCGCCTATTATCAATATGGCCGCTTTATCGCGACAGAAAGTATCGGCTGATGGATTTTGAAGGTTGGACATGTCCCCTGCCGCTGCGCGACTACCCCAACATCGTGCTAGGACACGGCGGCGGCGGCAAGCTTTCGGCAGAGCTGATCGAGCATCTGTTCGCGCCGGCCTTTGCCAACCCGGCGCTGGCGCAAATGGGCGACGCGACAGTGCTGGCGTCTGGCGGGCAGCGTTTGGCGCTCAGCACCGATTCGTTCGTCGTCAAGCCGCTGTTTTTTCCCGGCGGCAGTATCGGCGATCTGGCGGTCAACGGCACAGTAAACGATCTGGCGATGCGCGGCGCCCAACCACTCTATCTGAGCGCCGGTTTTATCATCGAAGAAGGGCTGGCGCTGTCCACGCTGGGCGCGCTGGTCGAACGTATGGGCGCGGCGGCGCGGCGCGCGGGCGTGCAGATCGTCGCGGGCGATACTAAAGTGGTCGATAAAGGGCACGGCGACGGCCTGTTTATCAACACCACCGGCATCGGCTTCATCCCCGACGGCATCGAGATCGCGCCGACCAACGCACGCCCCGGCGATGTCGTGCTGGTCAGCGGCACGCTTGGCGATCACGGCATGGCGATTATGAGCGTGCGCGAAGGATTGGAATTTGAAACGCTGATTGAATCGGACTGCGCGCCGCTGCATACGATGGTCACGGCGCTGCTGGAGGCGGTCGGCGCGGCGCTGCATGTGCTGCGCGACCCGACACGCGGCGGCGCGGCCTCGGCGCTGAACGAAATCGCCAAAGCCTCACGCGCAGGTATCGCGCTGGACGAACGCAAGCTGCCAGTGACGCCCGCGGTGGCCGCCGCCTGCGAACTGCTGGGTATGGATGCTTTGTATGTCGCCAATGAAGGCAAGCTGCTGGCCTTCGTCGCGCCGGAAGCCGCCGAACATGCGCTGGATACGCTGCGCCAGCACCCGCTCGGCCAAAACGCCGCCATCATCGGGCAAGTCGTCGAACAGCATCCGGGCATAGTCGTCGGGCGCACCGGTATCGGCGGCACGCGCGTCATTGACATGCAAATCGGTGAACAGCTTCCGCGTATTTGCTAAACCGGAAAGTGAAAAACATGCCTTTTATTCGACAGGTGAGCGACGAAGAAGCGACAGGCGCGGTCAAACGCGAACTGGACAAGGCTTACAAGCGCGCGGGGCGCGTCTGGAACATCGTGCGCATCATGACGCCTAACGCTGCTGTTATGCGCACCTCAATCGATTTTTACAGCACGCTGATGCACGGCGAATCGCCACTGACACGGGCGCAGCGCGAAATGCTGGCGGTGATCGTCAGCAAGAACAACCACTGCCACTATTGAACACAGGCGCACGCGCATGACCTCCGTGCTGAGGTCACCTGGCTAGAGGCCGACGCCGCCGATGCTTATGTACACGCGCTGGTGCGCGACTGGCGCAGCGCGCCGCTGACCACAGTGGACGCCGCCTTATGCGCCTATGCCGAAAAATTGACACGCCAGCCCGCGGAAACCGGCGCGGCAGACATCCAACACCTGCTGAGTCTGGGGCTGGATGAGCGCGCGATTCACGACGCCGTGCAGATCATCGGCTACTTCAACTATATCAACCGCGTGGCCGATGCGCTGGGTGTCGAGCCGGAGACGTTTATCCCGCTGTGGGGCGCGCCGTGACTCAGGCTTGCAGCAGCCGGCGCGCGTAGTAATCGGCCCAGTCGCTGGTGGGCGCGGCGCTGCTGTGCGCCTGATGCAGCCGCAGCAGCAAATCCGCCGTTTGCTCGCGGTTCAACGCCTGACCGATATGCGCGGGCAGCTTGTCCAGCAGATAATCGGCGTACCACAGCGGCCAATCGGGGTCAGCCCCGTTTACCGCCACAAACGCTTGATGATGGGCGTGACCGACTTCGCGGAAAAGGTCGGCCAGCGTATTAATTTTGTCTTCCATAAACTACCTCCCGTTAGATGTCAATTTTTCGCGCCCGACCAGCAGCAGATAACCGTAGAGCGCGCCCCCCGTGCCCAGACTCACCGCTAATTTCACGCTGAACGGCAGCAGCGACGGCGAAACGAAGCCTTCGATCAGTCCCGCGATCACCAGCAGCGGAAACGCCGCCAGGATCAGCACCAGTGCGCGGCGCGCGGCCAGCGCCAGCGCGTCTTTGCGGCTGTAGGGGCCGGGATTGAGCAGCGCCCAGCCCAACTGCAAGCCTGCCCCGCCGGCGATAAAAATCACATTCAGTTCAATCATGCCGTGTGCAACGACAAATTCCGTCAGTGTGCCGCCCATGCCATAGTACGTCGCCAATCCCAATACCGCGCCAATCACCAGCCCATTGGTCACCAGCACGTACACCGTCAGCAGGCCAAAGCCCACGCCGCCCGCGAAAGCCAGTACCGCCACGCGAATATTGTTCGACATGATAAAGCCGGAGGCATATGGACGGGCTTCCACCGGAATCGTTGTCCAGGTATCGCGCTCCGCCAGAATCGCCCGCTGCGACTCCAGCCCCAGCGTCGTGGCAATGCCCGAATCCGTCGCTGCCAGGGTGAATCCAACGACAGCGGGCACAAAAAACAGCAAAAAAGCCACCAGAGTAAACAGCCACGTCTGGCGAAACGTCTGCGGCAGCGTGTGCGAAAAATAGCGCAGCAAGGGACGTACATCGCTGCTGTTCTGGCGGTAGATCTTGCTGTGCGCGCGCAGCGTCAGCACGTTGAGAAACGCCGTCACGCGCTGCCCGCCGTAATCGCGGCGCGCAATTGCCAGATCAGAGGTCAAGGCGCGATATAATCGTCCCAATTCGCGCACTTCGTCGGCGCGCAGGCTGGCGCGTCCCAGCAGCATGTCGAGTTTTTGCCAGTCTTTTTCGTGCGTTCTGATAAAATCGTCGGGATTCACACTGCTCATAAGGCGTTATCCGAGAAAACCATGTCATTACAAATCGATACCCCCGAAAATGTCCCCTTAGAGGCCGACATCGCCGGTTTTGGCACACGCTGCATGGCGGCGATCATCGACGGGCTGCTAACGCTGGCGCTGTTGTTCATCATCGCCCTTGTCATCAGCGGCGCCTTGCCGCGTGGTTTCCGCTCCACGCAAAGCATCCTGCTGCTGTTCGTCGGCCTGCAATTTGTGGTGACTACATTGTATCACCTGTTTTTCGAATGGGTGGGCAGCGGCCAGACACCCGGCAAACGCGCCTTTGGGCTGCGCGTGACCCAGGCCAACGGGCTGCCCGTGACTCCCAGCGCTGTGCTGATCCGCAATCTGGTGCGCCCGCTCGACTTTTTTCCCGTGTTCTACAGTGTGGGGTTGATCGCGCTGTTCGTGACGAAAAACACGCAGCGCCTGGGCGATCTGGCCGCTAAAACCGTCGTTGTGCGCGAAAAACGCGCGCTGCGGCTGGAACAGGTGCGCGACGATTGGCGCGTAGAGTATCAATATATCTCGCGCATCGCCCCTGTGCCCGCCTATATTCAGATTGACGCGCTGGCGGCACAAGACCGGCGTGAAGTTGTCGATTATCTCAAGCGGCGCGCGGAATTGCAGCAGCGCGCCTATATCGCCGGCATGTTGGCAAAGCGGCTGGCGGGCAAGATGGGCATGAACACGCACTATTTCCACGATTCCTGGGTGGACGCCGAGACATTCCTGGAATATGTGGCGCGCGCCTTTGAACTGCGCGACCTGCCCTGATCGCCGCGCCCGGATGGAATCGTGCCATTTTGTGTGGGAGGCCATTTTGGATACCTGGGAAATCATTCGCGTGAACGTGTTTTCACCGATGGTGCTGGCATTCGCGCTCGGTGTTGTGGCGCAGCTGCTCAAAAGCGACCTCAAGCTGCCGGAACAGATTTACAGCGGCATCGCCATGTATCTGCTGTTTTCGATTGGGCTGAAAGGCGGGTTCGGGCTGGCGCGCGCGCCGCTGGAAAGCGTGATCGCCCCGGCGCTGGCGACGCTCATGCTGGGGGTGGGCATCCCGCTGTGGTGCTATGCCCTGCTGCGCCTGCTCGGAAAATTCGACGTTGCCAACGCGGCGGCGCTGGCCGCGCATTATGGCTCCGTATCTGCCGTGACCTTCAGCGCCAGTATCACCTTGCTCGACGAACTGCGCCTGCCCTATGAAGCCTTTTTGCCGACGCTGGTCGCGCTGCTGGAAATCCCGGCGATCGCCGTCGCGCTGCTGATCGCGCAGCAGCGTTTGGGCGGCCATACGTGGCAAAAAGCGCTGCACGAAGTACTCACCGGCAAAAGCATTTTTCTGCTCATCGGCGGCGTGGTGATCGGCTTCATCTCCGGCGAGCCGGGTTATCAGCAGGTGTCGCCGTTGTTCACGACCCTCTTCGCCGGTTTGCTGACGCTGTTCCTGCTGGAAATGGGGGTTGTGACCGGACAGTATTTGCGCGCACTGCGCCAAGTGGGCGCGTTTTTGATCGGCTTCGGCATTGTGATGCCGCTGCTGCACGGGGCACTAGGGGTGTGGTTGGGCACGCTGTCGGGGCTGTCATTGGGCGGCAGCATGGCCTTAGGCGCGATGGCCGCCAGCGCGTCATATATCGCCGCGCCTGCCGCCGTGCGTGTGGCGCTGCCACAGGCCAACCCCAGCTACTACCTGACGGCGGCCATTGCCATTACTTTTCCCTTTAATCTGATCTTTGGCTTGCCGCTGTATCTGGAGATCGCGCGCGCTCTACATGCGGCAGGTTGACATGTAGAGAGGAGTCCGGACTCCGCTGATCGACCATGCCAGTCTACCCGACACGTTCGGCGCGGCGCACCGCCCACGCGATCAGCAGATCGGTCAGCAGCGCCAGCACAAAACATGCCGCCAGCATGACCACGCCGATCAAAATACCGTAGGGCACGGTGGCCCACATCGTGCCGTTGTTTTCCATCTCCAGAAAATACAGTCCCCAATCGCCGAACACGGCATAAGCCGCTGTCAGCAGCCAATCGAGCGGCTGTGTCAGCGGTGTGCCCGCCGGCGCCGTCAGGCCGTTTTGCAGGAACTGGGCCATCAGCAGCAGCAGCGCGCCGACCACCGCCAGCCGCAGAAGCGCCAGCACCACCTGTGTAATGACGCTCGCGCCGCGCCCCTGGGCGAACGTCGAAATCAGCAGCCCTAACGCCGCGTCGAAGCCCAAGGCTACGATGGGCAGCAGCAGCGCCGCCGACATCCAGAACGAAAGCAGCACGACGCCCACCACCGAATCGACATCCGGCGTGATGTTGTTGATAATGCGATCTAAATAACCACCACGAAACGCCGTCAAATCCACAAGAATGCCCACAATCAGGATCACGCGCACCAGCATCAGCAGCGCTAGCAGGCCGCGCATCCGGTAAAACACAGCGATCCAGCGCGCGCGCAGCGCCAGTGTGATCCCGCTGCGTGTGCTACGCAGGCTGTCCCAGGTCTGCCGCCGCTGTTCTTCGCTGATCGCGCTGGCGGTCAGCCCCAGCGCGCCAATGCTCACGATAACCTGAATAATAATTGTGGGCCAGAACAGGATATTGAGAAGCGTATCGGTAGCGTGCTGGCCGGGCGGCACCTGGAACATATTGGTCGCCAGCATATAGCCGAAAAAGATCAGTACAATGCCCGCGAGTGTGAGCAGAAAAAAGCGTACCATCCGTGCCCGGCGCGTAATCGGCGGTTGGCTGCCCAGCACATAACGCAGCACCGGGTTATCAGGACGTGCCCATTCGGGCAGGTTCAACAATCTAATCATCGTCGTCTTCCCACATAAAACTACCGATCTGCTCTTCCAGCCTGGCGAGCGCCGCCTGCCATTCGTCCCACTGAATCGCGATGGTCTGGCAGTAGCGCAGATAATGTATGGCGGCGCGCGGGACGACCCCCAAGTGTGCGCGCAGTGCTTCGGCATACACGCCAACCTGTAAATGATAGCGCCGCGCATGAACTTTGAGCAAGGCGGGCGCGCCCGGCCTGTAGCCTTCGACAAAGCTGGTTTTGTAGTCGACTAACGTCCATGTGCCGTCCGCCGCCTGGTACAGCAGGTCGATCACGCCGTGAATGGTGCGTTTGTCGGTGCGGAAAATGAACGGCAGTTCGCGAAACACCTGCCGCGCCTGCTCTACTTCCGTGTAAAGTTGGCTGCTCTCTATATCACGCAGCCAGCGGCGAGCCGTATCAATGGCGTAATCGCGATCCTGCGTGTCGATAATACCCTGCTCCCACGCATGATTTTGCAGCACAGCGGATAATTCATCTTTATCCGAAGGAAAGCGCCACCAACGCAGCGCCTGATGCACGATATCGCCCAGAATGCGCCCGGAAACGCGCGGCGTGCGGTGGCTGACCTGTTCGACACTGGCCGGCGCATCGTCCAGCACAGCGCGCCGCAAACGCTGCTGAGCATACTCATCCTGATACTGTGCTGCCCCCAGATCGGCGATCTGCGTGGCGCTGAGGTTGCGCGCGCGGCTGTCGCGTGCCACGCGCACTCGCCCGACCAGCGGCGGCGGCACGCTCTCACCCGGCAGCGAAAGCCCATCGCGCACAGCGATCGTTTCCCACGCCGCGCGCGTGTTTTCGGCAGCGATCACGTAGGCGTCGTCCGGCGGCACCTGCTGCGGGCAGCGCAGGCGCAGCGTGCCCCATTCATAGGCGCGCACCCGATCTATACTGTCGAGCGCTTCTATAGCCAGCGCGTCCAACAGCCAGCCGAGCCACAGCCCGGTTTGATCAATTTTTCCCTCTTTGACCGCGCACTGCCCGCTGACGATCAGCATATCCTGCGCGCGCGTCGCCGCCACATACAGCAGGCGCTTGCGTTCGGCTTCGTCGCGCTGCGCCGCTTCGCGCTGAATGTGGCGATAGGCATAACCCGGACTGTATTTGTTTTCCGCCTCGTTATGCACTTTGCAGCCCAGAATACCATCATCATACAGCAGCAGTTCGCCGCGCTGGCCGCGATTCTCCCACGATGCATCCGGCAGCACCACTACCGGAAATTCCAACCCCTTGCTGGCATGAACGGTCATTAGCGTCACTGCGCCGGCGGCCTCCAGCGCGGCCTCGCCTTCGCGCACTTCGCGCGTCGTCAAATCCTGTAGATACTGCTGGAATGCGCCCAGCGTGATCTGGCCGCTGGAATCGGCTTTGTCGAGCAGTTTTTCGACATTCGCCCGGCGGCGTGCGCCATCCGGCAGCCCGGTGAGGATCGCCAGATACCCGGTGCGCGCCAGCGCCGCGCGCAGCAGTTCGGAAATAGTGACACGCCCGGCGTTGCGATGCAGCATGAAAAGCGTATCACGCGCGAAACGCAGCGCTGTGTGTTCATCGGCGGGGAACAAATGGCCAGCCTGCGCCGGGTCCACATCCAGCGCTTGCCACAGCGTCAGCCGCTGTTCTTTTTCGTCCTTAAGCAGCCGCAGCGCCAACAGCGCGTTATCGCTCAGGCCGAACAGCGGCGAACGCAGCACAGCGGCCAGCGCCAGATTATCCGCCGGGTTATGCAGCGCCTTGAGCAGGTTCAGCACATCCCACACTTCCTGACGGTTATAGTAACCGCGCCCGGCCACCGTCACAAACGGCACGCCCGCCGCCTTAAACACATCTTCGTACACCGTCACATGCGTCATCGACTGGAACAGCAGCGCCATATCCCCGAATTCGACCGCACGGATAACGCGCGCCTGCTTGTCATACATCGGCGTTTCGGCTTCGACCAATTGATGCAAACGGCGCGCGATCTCATAGGCTTCCCAGCGGCGGGCGTTCAGTGTTTTGTCGCCGCTGTCCAGCAGCGTTTTGTCCAGCAGCAGCAGTTCCAGCGCCGGGGCATCGTGCGGCGGAGTGAGACGCTCCGCCTGCATATCATCGTCGAAGGCCACTTCGTAGTGCCGATCTTCGCTCTGCCGGAACAGCAGACGGCGGAACAGGCTGTTAAAACTGTCTACCAGCGGCTTATGCGTGCGGAAACTTTTCGCCAGCGGCAGTTTGAGTCCGCCAGCCTGTTCGATGGCAGCGCGCGCCTGCCCAAAAACCCGCACATCTGCCCCGCGAAAAGCATAAATCGACTGTTTATCGTCGCCGACGATAAACAGCGCGCCCGGCTGCTGGGGGTCGGCCAGCGCGCGCACGATATCCCACTGCGCGGCGTTAGTATCCTGAAATTCATCGACCAGCACATGCTTGAATTCGGCGGCGCGGTAGCGGGCGCCCACAGCGGCGTTGTGCAGCAGCAGATGGCGCGCCCGCGCTTCCAGATCGTTGAAATCCAAGAGCGCGTCGCGCGTTTTGAAGGCGCGGAAGGTCTCCTGCACGCGGCGGTGCAGGGCGGCCCACAGCGGCAGCAAACGCGCTGCTTCGGCGTCCAATTCGTCGGGCGGCGCGCCGACAGCTTCCAGGGCTTGTTTAATAGTTTCGCGGATCGTGCGCAGCGCAGCTTTCGCGGCTTTCAGCCCCTCGTCGCCACCCCACGCATTTTTCGAGCCAACGTTGACCTTAATACCTTCGGCCATATGCGCTAGCGCGGCGAGCCGTTCCTCAGCAGCGCCTCCGCTTTCAAAGCGGCGCTGCTGCTCCCACACATGCTCCCACACAGCATACAATTTGTCGCCTTGCGGCCACTGCCCCGGCGACCATGCCAGCGCCGCGCGCAAAGCGCCGTGCTGTCGCAGTCGCGCGAAGACTTGTTCGGCGTTGGTCTGCCACAGCGTTTGCCAGTAGGACAGCAAATCGGCGGGCAAATCCGGCAGCGCCTGTCCGACCAGTTCCGGCGTGAGCGCGTCGCGTATCGCCCGATCATCGTACACGGCGAACAGATCAGCCGCCGGGTGTCCCTGGGCGACCAATGACTGGCAGGCGCTGTCAATCGCGTCTTCCAGCAAAATCTGCGCCTGCACCGCGTCCAGCACCTCAAACGCCGGGTCAATCCCGGCTTCGGCGGCGTTGGCACGCAGGATGCTGGCGCACAGCGCGTGAATGGTGTCGATGCGCGCGCTTTCCATCTGCGCCAATAATTTTGCCCAGCGGCGGGCGCTGTTTTCGTCGGGCGCGGCGGTCAGACGCGCTTCTAATGCCTGGCGCACGCGGTCACGCATTTCCTGCGCGGCCTTGCTGGTGAAAGTGATGGCCACCAGGGCGTTTAAGTCCCAGTCGGGGTGCGTGTCCAACAGCGCCAGATAGCGTTCGACCAGCACGCGCGTTTTGCCGCTGCCGGCGCCGGCCACTACGACGAGGTTGCGATCATGGGTGGTGATCGCCAGGTGTTGTTCGTGTGTCAGGTTAAGCATGGGGTTTATCACGATGAATAGTAGACATGCGGCACAATTGCGCGAATTCGCAGTAGCGCGTGCATTTGCCTTCTTCCACTTTGGTGGGATGCACGGCGAAATTGCCGTCGCGCGCGGCTTGCAGATAGCGCGTCAGGTGTTGGCGAGCTGCGGCGACAGCAGCATCAGCGGGGGAAAGCTGGCCGCTGGCTTCGGCACTGCGCACATGCCAGAAGACGCCGCCCGCCACATTTTGCGGCACGTTTCCCGCCGCGCGGCGCAGGACGTGCTCAAGCGCCAGCACGTAGAGCATCATCTGGAAGTTGCGCCCGTTTTCGATTTCGCTGACGGGGATTTTGCGGCTGCCGCTTTTGTAATCGACGATGACCGCCGCGTCGCCCTGGCGGTCTACCCGGTCAATATAGCCGCGCACGCGCAGCCGTTCGCCGTCGTCCAGTTCCAGCGCCAGCGTGCCGAAAGGCATCTCCAGCTTGAAAGGCACGCGCGGCGCTTCGCCCCAGGTGTTGAGCGGGCTGTCTGCCGAAAAATCTTTGCGCACCAGCGCGTGCAGGCGGCGGCGCAGCACCCGCTGTTCGCCTTCCCACACCGCCGAAGCGCGGAAATGCAGTTGACGCGGGGCTGCGGCCAGCACTTTGTCGGCTTCTTCGTCCAAAAACGCCAGCGCGGCTTCGACATGTTCCGGCGTGATGGTCATGCCCTGCTGAAGGACGCGCTTGTAGGTGTTTTCCAGGATTTTGTGATAAATGCTGCCGAGCACCAGCGCATCCACGCCTTCTTCGGGTTCTTCCAGCGCTTCGAGCTGAAGCAGACGTTTGGCGAAAAAGCGGAAGGCGCATTGGCCGAACTCGTTAAGCTGGCTGGCGCTCCACACGCGCTGTGGGCCGAGTTCCTGCTGTAAGAAGGCCAGCAAACGCGGATCGTCCAGCCGCCCGGAATAACGATCGTGCGGGAATTTGCGCGCCATGCGCCGCGCTTCGAGCTCCCTGCCCTGCCGGATGCGCGCCCAAGAGTCGCCATCTGTTGTCAGCAGCCAGTTGTAGGCCGCCGCGACAGGCTGGCTCTGGCCATGAAAGGCTTCGGCCAGCGCTAAGGCCACTTCCTGCCGCGAAGCCGCTTCCTGCACGGGGACGACTTCGCCGGCGCGCACTTTTTCCAGCGGCAGATCGTCAAAGAGGCGCGTCACAGCGCGCCACAGATGGCTTTCAATCCACAGCTTGCCCTCCTGTAGATAAGGGCGCGAGAGCGTGAGCGTGGCGCGCGGCAAGCCGATCAATTCGTAGAACAGGCCGTCATCGGACGCGCGTTCGGCGCGGGTGAGCAGGGGGATATTGTGCTGTTCATAAAAAGCGCGGCGTTCGGCGTCGGTATACAGGGGGTCTTCCGGCTGGCGCTGCGGGAAGAGACCTTCTGCAAGGCCGAGAATAAAGACATGCTGATGCGGCAGCCCGCGCGCATTCGCCGCGGTCGTCACCAGCACACGCCCGGAGCGGTTCGGCGCGGGGGTAAAAGTGGTGGACTCTAATGCCGCGCGCAAATCGCTGAAAAATTCTGCCCATGTCACCGGGTGGTCTTCGCCCAACGACTTGAGCAGTTGCTGCGCCGAAAGCAGCCCGCGCAGCACACGCTTCAACTGGCGCAGGGCGGAAAGATCGCGCGAGACAATATGACGCGGGACATCGCCGCGCCCTGCCCCGCGCACATTGGCCAGCAGATGCAGGCGGTAGACGGCGGGTTGTTCCGGCGCGCTGTCCAAAGGATTGGCGGGCAGGTTTGGATCCGGGCCTTCGTCAGGCGCTTGTGTCGGGTCGGGGCCAATCAGTGCTTCCAGCCAGCGCACATACTCGTCGACAGCGGCCTGTGGCGGGGGGGTCACCGCCTCGAAAAAAGCCGCCAGATGCGTTTTGAGCAGGGCGGCGCTGGCTTCGGGCAGCAGTGGCGGCGCCTGGTCATCATCTGCGTCTTCACGCACGTGCGGCGCTTCGTCCAGCGCCTCTAGCCACAGCGCGCGCCCGCCGACGATCACGAGCGCATGACTGGTTTTTTCCAGTTGATCGATGTGCGCGACATCGAGGCCGGCGAACGTGAAATAGGGCGAACGCAGCGTGTCGAAGACTTCGCGGCGCTGGAAATCGCGCTCGTGCAGTTGCAGCAGGCCGAGCAGGGCGACAATGGCGGCGTTGGTGTGCAGCGGCTCGCCGTAGTGCAGCGCCAGCGGCAGGCCGTAGAGACGCATAGTGGTGAGGATGTGCGGGCTGTAGGAGGACCAATCGCGCAGCGCGATCAGAATGTCGTCGGGCGGGCAGCCTGCCAGCAGCAGCCGTTTGACGCGCCGCAGCACTTCGGCCACTTCGCGCGCGCTGTCCGGCGCTTCGATCAGACTAATCTGTCCCTGCGCGGGGGCCTTGGGGGCGCTATTGCGGAAAATATGCGCCAGCAGATGGCGCATATCCGCCGGGCGGCGGTCTTCGGCGGGCGTGGCGTGGAGCAGCGTGATCGTGGGCTGCGGCTGATTTTCGAACTTGTAGCTTTCTTTGAGTCGTTCCAGCGCCTGCGCAAAGCGGCGGCCAATGGTGTCTTCGCGCGCGGTAACGGTGGTGAGCGTGATAAGCGCCTGCCCGGCGCGCCCCGCCAGCCGGGCGATCAGCCGGGCTTGCAGCGAGGTGAACTGATCGAAGCCGTCGATCAGCAGCAGCGCGAGCGGCAGATGCAGTTGCAGCGGTTGGCGATTGACGAGCCGCTGATCGTCGTTTTGCAGCGCTTCCAGCGCCAGCCAGCCTTCGCCTTCGCGATCAACCAGATCGTGTTTTTTCAGCTTATCCTGATAGAGATGATAAATCTGCGCCAGTTCGCGGTCTTTGTGGGTGCGCGCGGCGGCAGCGAACACCTCCGGGTAAACGACATTGCTTTTTAGTTCATAAAGAAAATCGGCAGCGTAATGCACGAAGCCCGGTGTGTGGGCGATGCTGTGGAAATGGCGCAGTTCGTCACGGCGCTGGAGGTCTTGCAGCACGGCACGCAGCAGGCGGTAGCGCCCGGTAGAGTCCAGCGCGCGCACCGGCTGCCCGGCGATGTTGAGAATACGCGCGTAGAGCTTAAAAAAGTCGAAAAACTCGATATTAAAATACACCTGCTTATTGCCCATCTGCATCAGGCGGGCGCGGAAGGCGTCTTCCTGGCGGGCGCTGGCAACCAGCACCCACACAGGGGCTAACGGCTGGCCGACGACATGCAGCAGACGTTCAAGCGCCTGTTCTGTTTTGCCCGTTGCGGCGGGGGCTAAGACGATCTCCGTCGTCATGCGCTGTCCTCACACTAAATCGTATAGGCGTATTGTAGCGTATTTGCGCCAGGATGCTTCTCCCATTGGCAGAACATTACATTTCGCCTATCATGAGGATAGGGGGAAGCACATGTGGTAAAAAAGGGATAAGTTGAGGAGAAGCAAAATGCAGAGTTTGCGCAAATTCGCGATCACCTTCGTGCTGCTGTTGGGCGTGACGACGGCAGCGGGGCAGCAGGCCGACTGCCCGGCGCTCGTCGAACAGGCGATAGCGGCCACCGCCGAGGCCTGTGCCAATATGGCGCGCAACGAAGCCTGTTATGGCAATGTTGATGTGTCGGCGACACTGCGCGAAGGCGTAGCAGCAGAATTTACGCAGGTCGGTGATCTCGCGCCGCTGGCCGACATCAGCAGCCTGACGCTGGCGGCGCTGGATGTAGACGCGGGCACCTGGGGCGTGGCGCTGATGAGCGTCCAGGCTAATTTGCCCGATACACTGCCCGGCCAAAACGTGATTTTTGTGCTCTTCGGCGATGTGGAAATCAGCGCCGCCGAGACCGAGACCGCCGAAGGCGAAGCCCCGCCGCCACCGATGCAGGCGTTTTACATCCGCAGCGGGCTGGGCGACGCCCCCTGCGCCGAAGCGCCCAACAGCGGCCTTTTGATCCAGACGCCGCAGGGCGCCGGCCAGATCGACCTAACGATTAACGACGTGCAGATCACGCTCGGCTCGACGGCCTATATTCAGGCGGAGGCCGAAGGCAACATGGTGTTTAACATCATCGAAGGCTTAGGGCGGGTGCAGGTCGGCGAGGCAGCGCGCGAAGTGCCTGCCGGGGCGCGTGTGCTAGTGCCGCTGGACGAAGAACTGCGCGCGGCGGGCGAACCGAGCGAGCCTGAACCCTATGAACTGGCAGACGTAGAAGCGCTGCCGCTGACGCTGCTGCCGGACGAAATCAGCGCGGCCATGCCGATCACCGCTGATGCGCTGGCGGCCTTTGGCGAGCGCATTTCGCTGACGCCGGGCACGTGGCGCATCACAGTCAGCTCGATAGAAGGCTGTGGGCTGGATTCAACAACCGTGAACGCGATTCTTTCGTCGATGCCCACCACAGAATTCGATATTGAGGGCGGCACCATGGAGAGCTTTTTTCAGCGGGCGGTCGCGGCGGCAGGCGGGGGCGCAACTGTAACCACCGGCGACATGACTTTTGTTATTACCAGCAGCGCCGCCAACGTCTATACGGTGGAATTTGAGGCTGGCGGCGCTGTGGTCAGAAGCGAACTGACGGTGGTATCGCCCACGCGTATCGAATTCGTTCAGAACGCGGCCGATTCTGCGGCGGGCTGTACCCTCACCAGCACAGGTTCTTACGACTACGTGGGGGGCTAACCGGAATTTGCGGGCGCGGCGCGTGATGACTTGCCGCTAGACAGGAACGCCCTTTGCAGCCGCGTTTTCGGCTTGTGGCAGGGGGGCGGGGCGCAGCGCCAGCGCCAGCAGCCCCCACCACAACAACTGCATCTGAAACATGCTGTAGGGATAGTGGTCAAACAGGCCAATGACGATAAGCGCGAGCACGCCGGCCAGCAAACCGGCACGTTCGCGCGTGTCCGCCACGCTGCGCAGGCTGCGCAGGGCGGCTTCGAGGCCGAAAATGAGCGCGCCGACCAGCAAGGTGAAGCCGACCAGCCCCAATTCCGCCCAGGCGGAGAGCAAGACCTGATGCACATTGTCGCCGCGCAGGTCGAATTCGGTGTCGCGCAGATCGTAGCTGGCGCGCCAGGGGAAATTGCCGCAGCCCACGCCGAAGAGGAGATTATCGCCCGCCGCCTGTAAGGCGAACGCCGTATACACCGAACGATCGGCCAGCGAACGCATTTCGACGTTTTCGCTGCCTTGGCCGGCGCGGGCCGCCAGCAGCGGACGGTAGAGCAGCACGCCCCCCCCCACCACAAGCAGGGTCAAAAACGCGGCGGCGAAAATCGGCCTCCAGGCAGGCGCGAGTTTCCAGCCGCCTGCCCTGTGGAGCGGCGGCGGCAGATGGCGGCGCAGCAGCGGATAGAGGGTGAGTGCCCCCACGGCGAATCCCAGCCACGCCGCGCGCGAAAACGTCAGCAGCAGCGCGCACAGCCCCAGCAGCAGCAGCGCCGCGCCCCACCAGGGCCGTCGTTTCTCTTCGGCCAGAATCCAGCCCGGCAGCGCCAGCAGCGCCACCGCCAGAAAGCCGGCCAGTACGTTGGGATGCGGCAGCAGGCCGTAGGGACGCAGCCAGCGCACAGCGCCGGCGACCACCACACTCGCGCCGGGAGAAGTCGCTGTCATACGAAATTCGCCGAAAACGATCAGCCCCACCGGGCCCTGATTCAGGGCCTGGGCAATCGTCAGAACAGCATTCCACAGCAGGGTGAGCGCCAGCACAGCGACGACGGCGCGCGGCGAAGGGCCGGCAGCCGCCGCCGCCAGCGCGAAAAAGACAACCAGACACAACTGCACCGCTGCTGTCGCCGCGACTTCCGGGTGCAGCAGGCGCATAAACGCCCAACTTTGCGAAACGAACGCCCACAGCGCCAGCAGCAGCCAGCACAGCGCCCACAGCCGACGCACGGGATCGCGCAGCAGCGCGCGCAGACCGCAGAAGCCCGACAGCAGCCAGGCAGCCAGTGTCCACAGCACCGGCAGCAAAATCAAAAAGCGCATGACATACAAATCCGGCAGCAGGGGCAGCGCCGGCAGCCGATACCACACCGGCGTCAGCGCCAGCGTTGCCAGCACGCCAACTTCCACAGCGCGCGCCGGCGTTACGTGTTGTCTTAAATCATGGATAAATGTCACACTATAATCCCGCCAAATGGCTGTACTAAACAACAGGGTGTTAACTATACACTACTGTGTGACAGGGAAAAACTACCTCTTGACCTTGTACCTTGATACAGGGTTTATAGTAATTTCAGCATATGGCTGCACTCTGTGTTGTGGTACAGGGTACGCCGCAGCGCGAAACGAGGAATGATCTGATGAGTGAAACCGAACTCACACGCGGCGAATTAGCAAAATTGGGCGGCGTCAACCGCGAAACCATCCGTTTTTATGAGCGTAACGGCCTGCTGCCGGAGCCGCTGCGTTCGACTTCGGGCTACTGCCTGTTTACCCCGGCGACCGTGCGCCGCGTCCGCTTTATCAAGCGCGCGCAGGCGGTGGGCTTTTCATTAAACGAAATCAAACGGCTGCTGGAACTGCAAACCGCGCCAGACGCCACACGCGGCGATGTGCGGCTGTTGGTCGAAGCCAAAGTGGCCGATATTGACGAAAAACTGGCAGCACTGCACGCTATGCGCCACGCCCTGCTTAAGCTCCTGGATATCTGCCCTGGTGACGCAGGCTCGGTGCATGACTGCCCGATTCTGGACAGTCTGGAGGATGAGGACGGACTATGAATATCGATTTGTGGGTGATTTTTATCACAGGGCTGACTACAGGCGGATTGACCTGTTTAGCGGTACAGGGTGGGCTGTTGGCGACCGCGCTGGCGAAGCTGTCGCCCGTCACTGTGGCGCAGCATAAAGTCGTGGGCAAGCGGGCCAAAGCCAAACAGCGGCAGCTCACGGGCGTGCAGATGTCGCAGACAGCGCTGCCGGTAGCGGTGTTTTTGGGCGCAAAGCTGCTGGCGCATACCGTGTTGGGCTTTTTGCTGGGCGCGCTCGGCTCGATGGCGCAGCTTGCGCCGACGACGCAGGCCATTATGCAGATCATCGCCGGTGTGTTCATGATCGGCACAGCGCTCAATATGCTCAACCTGCATCCGATATTCCGCTATTTTGCCCTACAGCCGCCCAAATTTGTGACGCGCCTGGTGCGCAAGCAGTCCAAAAGCAGCGATGTGTTCGCGCCGGGGATTCTGGGTGTGCTCACCGTGCTGATCCCCTGCGGCACGACCCAGGCGATGGCGATTCTGGCGGTGAGCACCGGCAGCGCGCTGTGGGGTGCGGCCATCATGTTCGCCTTTGTGCTGGGCACGTCGCCCACCTTTTTTGTGCTGGGTTTTCTGGCGACACAGGTGCGCGGCAAGTTGCAGCCGACGTTCGTGATGCTGACTGCCCTGCTGGTGCTGTTTTTGGGCGCGCTTTCGGTAGATACCGCGCTGAGCCTGATGGGTTCGCCGCTGGCGCCGCGCAACCTGATCGCGGCGATGATCGGCGGGCCGGCGCCCGTGCAGGCCGAAATCGTGGGGGGGGTGCAGGAAGTGCGCATCAATGCCCTGGACGACGGCTATGCGCCGCCCAACTGGACAGCACAGAGCGGCCAAGCGCTGCGCGTGCGGCTGGTGACCCATGACACTTTAAGCTGTACCCGCATTTTTACGATACCGAGTCTGGGCATTATGCGCGAACTGCCGCTGACGGGTGAAGTCGTGATCGACGTGCCGGCGCTGCCGCCCGGCGACCTGTATTTTAGCTGCGGTATGGGCATGTATACGGGCGTGATTCGCATCAGCGACGCAAGCGCCACATCGTCATAAGCCAGGCGCCACAGTAGAAAAACATCAGAGGAAGCGCTGAGGAGCAGTAAGAAATGACGAAGAAGAAGTTTCAGATTAAAGGGATGCACTGTGTTTCCTGCGCCATGAACGTCGAAGGCGCGCTGGAAGATTTGCCGGGAGTCAAAACAGCGCGCGTCAATTACGCCAAGGCCAGCGCCGAAGTGGAATTTGACGAACAAGAAGTCAACGAAAAGCAAATGATCGAGGCGATCCAAAAAGCGGGGTACGCGATCGCCTGAGTGTGCAGAAAGCGAAACTGGGATGTCAGTACAACACATTGAACTGCCGATTACCGGCATGACCTGTGCGTCGTGCGTGCGCAATGTCGAACGCGCGCTGAACAAAACCGAAGGCGTGGCCGAAGCTAATGTCAACCTCGCTACCGAACGCGCGAGCGTGAGCTATGATCCGGCACTGACAGATGTCAACAGAATTATTGAGCGCGTCTCTGGCGCGGGTTACGGCGTGGCGCAGGCCACGATTGAAGTGCCGATCACCGGCATGACCTGCGCGTCGTGCGTGCGCAATGTCGAGCGCGCCATCAGCAAAGCCGCAGGCGTGCTGAGCGTCAATGTCAATCTGGCAAGCGAAAAGGCCAGCGTGACGTATCTACCCGGCAGCGTGCGCCGCAGCGATCTGGTGAAAGCGGTGGAAGCCGCAGGCTACGGCGTGCTGGATTTATCCAACGCCGCGCAGCCCGAAGACGCTGAACGCGCGGCGCGCGAGGCCGAAATCCAGCGCCAGAAACGGCTGGTGTTGATCGGCGCGCTGTTCACGCTCCCGCTGTTCGTTCTGAGTATGGCGCGCGACATCGCTATGTTGAGCTATGTCGAACCGAGCGGCGCTGGCATGGCGGGGATGGCGATGGGTGGCAGCGCCGCGGCAGATGTCCCCTGGTTCATGTGGGGATGGTGGCCGTTTTTGTTTGGCCTGTTGGCGACGCCTGTACAGGTGATCGTCGGGCGGCAGTATATCGTCGGCGCGTGGAAAGCCGCGCGCAACGGCACAACGGGCATGGATACACTGATCGCTATCGGCTCGCTGGCGGCCTATATCTACAGCCTGGTGGTACTGCTGGGCATCGTGTTGAACATCGAAGCGCTGCAAGGACACGTGTACTTCGAGACGGCGGCGGTGATTCTGACATTGATTACGCTCGGCAAACTGCTGGAAGCGCGCGCCAAAGGCCGCACCAGCGAAGCCATCAAGAAGCTGATGGGGCTGACGCCGCGCACGGCGATTTTGCAGCGCGCTGGGCAGGAAGTTGAAGTCAACATCGACGACGTAATCGAAGGCGATGTGATCGTCGTGCGTCCCGGCGCACGTATCCCGGTAGACGGGGTGGTGATCGAAGGCCGTTCGGCAGTCGATGAATCGATGCTGACGGGCGAAAGCCTGCCGGTGAACAAAGCCGTGGGCAGCAGCGTGATCGGCGCGACGGTCAATAAACAGGGCCGCCTGCTGGTCGAAGCTACACATGTGGGCGCGCAAACCGCGCTGGCGCAGATTATCCGGCTGGTGGAGCAGGCGCAGGGGTCGAAAGCGCCGATTCAGCGCATCGCCGACCAGGTATCGGGCGTTTTCGTGCCGATCGTGCTGGTTTTGGCCACGATGACCTTCTTGGGCTGGCTGATGATCGGCCAGAGCGGTTTCACAGCCGCGATGATTCACGCTGTCGCCGTGCTGGTGATCGCCTGCCCGTGCGCGCTTGGTCTGGCGACGCCGACAGCCGTCATGGTCGGCACGGGCAAAGGCGCAGAGATGGGCACGCTGTTCAAAAACAGCGAAGCGCTGGAAAACGCGCAGCGCCTGAAAGTGATCGCGCTGGACAAAACGGGCACCATCACGCGCGGACAGCCCAGCGTGACCGATGTGATCGCGCTCAACGGCTACAACGCCGAGGACCTGCTGCGGTTGGCGGCTTCTGCCGAACGCGGCAGCGAGCATCCCCTGGGGCAGGCGGTGGTGCAGCACGCGCAGGATAAAGGGTTGAACTTGAGTCAGCCACAGAGCTTCGAGGCCGAATCGGGGCGCGGCATTCGCGCGACGATTGACGGCAAAAACGTGCTGGTCGGCAGCCCGCGTTATCTGCGCGAACAAGGGATCGCTGTGGACAGCGCGCAGGTAGACACGCTGCAAGCGCAGGCGCGCACGGCGGTGCTGGTGGCGGTGGATGGCGCGGCGGCGGGGGTGATTGGCATCGCCGACACGGTTAAGCCTGGCTCGCGCGAGGCGATTCAGGCGCTGCAAGCGATGGGGCTGGAAGTGGTGATGATTACCGGCGACAACGAAAAAACCGCGCAGGCCATCGCGCGCGAAGTCGGCATTGCGCGTGTGCTGGCCGAAGTGCTGCCGGGACAAAAGGCCGAAGCCGTGAAATCGCTGCAAAGCGGCGCGCACAAAGTCGGGATGGTGGGCGACGGCATCAACGACGCGCCGGCGCTGGCGCAGGCTGATGTCGGCATCGCCATCGGGACCGGCACAGATATCGCCATGGAAGCCAGCGACGTGACGCTGATGAGCGGCGAGCTGAAGGGCGTGGTGCGGGCGATTGAGTTGAGCAAGGCGACAATGCGCACGATTTACCAGAATCTGTTCTGGGCGTTCATCTATAACATTGTGCTGATCCCGGTGGCGATGGCCGGGCTGCTGGTGCCAGCGCTGGCCGCGGCGGCGATGGCTTTCTCCAGTGTGTTTGTGGTGAGTAACAGTCTTCGTCTGCGCAGCAAGCGATTGCAGAGCGCGACAACGCTGCCACAGGCAGCCCCCCTACAAAAAATGGGCCACAGCGTCGGCATCTAAAAACGGACGGTCGGGCAGCGCAGCAGCAATCTCAAGCTGTGCTGCCCCAGATATCCGCACCTCAGGTAGTTTGTTCATCTGCGATTCTTGCCAGCGTGCGCTGCCTGTATGCCGCTGGCTCTTTTCCTTCCTTTCCAGCCGTCTGAGATAGGCGGCATACGTTTCTTCATCACGGATCACTTTCGGCGCAATGTGAAAGGATCGCGTGCCGGTAATCTCGTAAATCTTGCCGTACCCGTTCACAACGACTCATGAGTGATTGTCTGACCTTTAGTCGGTGACCCGTAGAAAAGGCTAACAGTCCAGATTGGACATAAGATGCGCTTTCGAATGGTCGGAGAGAGTGGTTGAACGTAATCTGGTAAATACGCAGGCCAGAGAGGCGTGATATTCCACTTGTTTAATATAATTTTACGTGTATAATCAATCTCAAAAGGGAGTAGTATGCTGAAGTATGTGCTGCTTGGCGGGTTGAACTATAGGCCACTGACGGGTTATCAACTCAAACAATGGGTAGACCAAACCACGCGGCATTTTTGGCACGCCCATAGCAGTCAGGTCTATCGAACGCTGGACAGCCTGGAGAAAAGCAGCTTAGCGCGTTCTGAAATCCAAGAGCAGGATAACCGGCCAGACCGCCGCTTATATCACATTACATCCGCAGGGCGCAACGACTTGCTGGCATGGTTGGCACAACCTATGACCGAGATTGAGCCGACGAAAGACGCGCTTATCGTGCGTCTGTTCTTCAGCGCGCAACTGGATAAAGCAACTGTGCTGATGCAGCTGCACTTGCAGCGGGCGCTGCATCAGCAGCAGCTTGATGTGCTACGCGGAGATATTGTGGAGCAAATCGCCGCAGGGCGCGCTGACAACCCTGACCTTGCGCGCGATGCCCTGATGTGGGAGATCGCTCGCCGCAACGGAGAACTGATGGAAGAAGCCTACATACGCTGGCTCGATGAAGCCATTGCACGCATTGAAGCCGAATTTGATGTGCATCAAAAAGAGGGGAACAGCCCATGACGGTCTTACGCAGTTTCGATGACCTGTTCGCCAGACCGCCCGCCAGCCGCTATGAGGGGGTCATCAGCAGTTCAAGATATTTGCCGATGCGCGATGACACGAAAATCGCTGTTGACATCATGCTGCCCAAAGGCACTGAAGGGAAACGCTTGCCCACTGTGCTGGTGATGGCACGTTATTGGCGCAGCCTAAAGTTACGGATACCAAGCCCGCCCAACAAAGCGCCGATTGGCCCGCGTGAGGATGTTCCAAAGGCGCTGATGGCACGGGGATTTGCGGTAGTGATAATGGATGTGCGTGGTACAGGGGCCTCTTTTGGAATTAGCCAGCATCCCTGGACACCTGAAGAAGTTAGCGATTACTGCGAGGTGGCGGCGTGGATTACCGCTCAGCCTTGGAGCAATGGGCGCGTTGGCGCATATGGCATCTCGTATGAAGGCGCAGCAGCGCTGCGTCTGACAACCTGTGGTCGGCCCACCGTGTGTGGGGTCATTCCCCAGGAGATTGAGTATGACATCTACGCCGATATCGTCGCGCCCGGCGGTATTTTCAACGAGGCATTTATGCGGGCTTGGAGCACCAGCAACACCCTGCTCGATAGTGGTAAGCCATCTGGACTTTTCCCTCGGTTAGCACGCCTGATGACCAAGAGCGTGCGTGCTGTGGATGAGGACAAGGATGGAGCGCTGCTGGCGCGCGCATTTGCGCAGCACAAAGGCAACACCGATATCTTTGCTGCTATGCGTGCTATCACCTTCCGCGATGACCCTTTCGGCAACACAGGTGTAACGCTGGATGATATGAGCATTTTCCCACACGAGGACCGGATTGCTGCCAGCAGTGTGCCGGTGTTCTCATGGGCAAGCTGGCTCGATGGCGCCACTGCCGAAGCCGCTCTGCGCACCTATCGGCGTCATCCCAATCCGCAAGTTGTGGTCATCGGCACATGGAAGCACGAGATGACGCACGACGGCAGCCCCTACCGCAAGGCGAATGGCCCTGCGCATCCACCCAAACAGCGCCAGTGGGATGCAATATTGCAGTTCTTCGACCAGACACTGGCGCAGGATGCGCCACCGCAAGGTAAGGTCATCTTCTATCAGACACTCGGCACAGATACCTGGAAACGCACTGAGCAGTTCCCACTGCCACAGTCCAGAGTCGAGACCTGGTATCTGCAACCGCAGGGGGGTTTTGCGCCCCAACCCGCCCCAACAGGCAGCGCCCCCGACCGCTACGTGGTGGATTTCAAGGCTAGCACAGGCCTCACTAACCGTTGGCACACGCAGATGGCGCGCCCACTGGTCTACCCCAACCGCGCCGAGGCCGATAAGCGCCTGCTGTGCTATACGTCTGCGCCACTTGCGCAGGATATGGAAATCACCGGGTATCCGGTCGCCTATCTGGATCTGATGTCAACATCTGAGGATGGCGCGTTCTTCGTCTATGTGGAGGATGTCGATGAGTACGGTGTAGTGCGCTATATTACCGAAGGTCAATTGCGTGGCATTCATCGTGCTCTGAAGGAAATCCTTCGCCCCGATGAAGCCCCTCATGTGCCGCACCACAGCTACATGCGAGCGGATGCTTCACCGCTGCCGATTGGGGAATTCGTCACGTTAGCAATAACGCTGCAACCTACCTCAGTATTGATTCGATCCGGGCATCGCATCCGCATCGCCATCGCGGGGGCCGATGCCGAGACGTTTACTCGCATCCCTGCCCAGGGCCAGCCAATTATCCAGGTGGCGCATACGTCGAAGGTGCTGCTGCCAGTTGTAGAGTGAAGAAACGGACAATGGAAGCTGGAACAAGGTATCCGCAGAAATTGTGGTGAGCATTGACCCTTTTCCCGACTTGTGGCAGATAGGTCAAAACGGGCGTGCCATCGTCGGGCGGGGTTTCGCGGACGGCGGCATGAGCGATTTCGGGATGATTTTCTGACTCAATGCACCCGTAAGCAACCGCATCCACGCATCCACATCCAGTGTCAGAGCACACAGGTCATCCTGTATGTCATCGTCGCTTTGTTGGGGCAGGCGGCGATAGGGGCGGCGCTGCTGCAAATCGGGTTGGCTGCGGCGCTGCGCTTTATGCCCACCTTTGAACGTTAGCACAGTGCTCGAAGGCCGTCGTTGGCCTTCGATTCTTTGCATTGTATCCCTGCGACAAGATTAAATAACTCCTTACGCAATCAACTATGAACTTAATCTATCTTTCACTCTCATTTGACATTCCCCCATTAAATTCGTGTCTGACCGCGTCAAGGAGTTTAGTACGAACCACCCTCTATCAATGAATAAAGTTGGACAATCGAATATGCTTGAAGTCAAGAATTTACAGGTGGTATTTCCCAATGGCAACGAAGCATTAAAATCCATTTCTCTGAGTGCCGAACGGGGTGAAATCATTGCGGTAATTGGGCGCTCTGGCGCAGGGAAATCCACACTGCTGCGTTGTATCAATGGCTTACAAGCCGCCACCAGCGGTGAAATTATCCTCGACAATGAAAACATTAGCGGCATGGGGCAACAACAGCTTCGGCTAGTCCGTCGCCACATCGGGTTTGTGTGGCAAGAGTACAACCTCATTGAACGTCTGCCAGTCATTACCAACGTCCTGACCGGAAGACTGGGTTATAACCGCGGCCTGGGCAGCTTATTGGGCTATTTTGACCGCACTCATCGAGAGATTGCGATCAACAGTCTTGAACGGGTCAACATGCTGCATCGCGCAAGTTTCCGCGCCGATCGTTTATCGGGCGGTGAAAAACAACGTGTCTCCATTGCCCGTGCCATCGCCCAAGAACCCAAAATTCTGCTGGCAGACGAGCCAGTAGCCAGTTTAGACCCCGAACTCTCGCTGCAAGTGATGAGTGATTTGGCGCGTGTCGCACGCGATGTCGGGGTATTGACCCTGATTAACATTCATCAGGTTGAGCTTGCTCGTCAATTTGCTGACCGCATCATCGGCATTGCCCGTGGGCAAGTGGAATTTGACGGCGAACCCGGTGCCTTGACCACATCTGTGCTGGACCGCATCTACCGTTTTGATCACCAGCTTACCCCTGTTGTGAGCAGCGTCACCCAATTTGAAGCAGAAGCCAACAGCGCGTAAGGAATATTACTCATGGCTAATCTCAACCCATCTGTTCTACGACCGCCAGCCGACGCCAGCACGAAGAAACCGTTTGAACCCAATGAAGTCCGTGAGCGCTTGCTAAACCCATTACCGCAGGTGACGTTCCGTGGCATGATGATCGGGCTGGTGCTTATTGGCATTCTAAGCTGGAGTCTATCGGCTGTGGGACCGGGACCTGCCAATCGTGTGACTTCAGTCTTTGACCCCTTTATTGCGGTGGGCAACCTCATTCTACGAATGCTGCCGCCAGAGTTTGAGGTAGACCGCAGTCGTGAGGTCAGCATCAGCGTGTTTGGACAAGAGGTTGCCAGCTTTACCATCGCCGCCAGCACGATCAATGTTTTCGGCAATGAGACACAAATTGGGTGGCTGCCTATCGTTAGTGCCACCTTTGAGACGATTCAAATGGCGATCATCGGCACCTTGTTGGCGGTCGTGATGTCGCTACCGTTGTCGCTGCTGGCAGCACGCAACACCTCGCCACATCCCACTCTTTATCAAACCATACGTCTTGTGCTGAACTTCATGCGTTCAATCCCGGAACTTGTGTATGCGCTGCTGTTCGTAGCGGCGGTAGGGTTGGGTCCGTTTACCGGCGTGTTAGCGCTGGCCTTTGGCTCGGTTGGCTCGCTCAGTCGCGTCTTTTCCGAAGCTATCGAACAGATTGACCCGGCGCCTGTGAACGCCGTGCGTGCAACCGGGGCCTCAGGCATTCAAACGTTTATTTACTCTGTCATGCCCCAAGCGATCCCGCTGTTCATCTCCTACTCGATCATTTACTTCGAGAGCAATGTGCGCCACGCCACCATTCTGGGCTATGTCGGCGCGGGGGGCGTGGGTTTCCTGCTGTTCAAGTACACCGGCACCAGTGATTACGATAAGGTACTTGGCGCAGCTTTAGTGTTGGTGGTGGCTGTCACGATCATTGATCGTTTCAGTAGCTGGCTGCGGCAACGCTTTATTTAAGTCACCTTACGCAGATTGAGTTTGTTGACAAGCTCGGCGTGCGTAACATGAGTTAATTAAGTCAACGCAGTCCGATTTTCATACGTTTTCAGCTATGGAGGATAGAAGCAATGAAGAAGTTTGTGCTTGTGTTGTTGATGCTTGCCGTGTTGGCAGTGATGAGCCTGAGCATCGCTGCTGCACAAGATGCGACCCAAGATCGTACTGGTTGGCCCGAAACGTTTATCGTCGGCGTGTATCCGGGCGACAATATCGAAGAAGCCCTGGCAGCCAACGAACCGCTGCGCGTCTATCTGGAAGCAGCGCTGGGTATCCGCACGATCATGTACACCGGCACCAGCTACAACACCATCATCGAAGCGATGGCGGCTGGACGCGTGGACGCGATGGAAGTCGGTCCGTTCTCCTATCTGCTGGCGGCCGAAGTGGCGAATGCGGAAGCCATTGCCGTTGCCAATTATGAAGTCGAAGTTGACCTTGAGGAAGTCCCCGGCTACTACAGCCTGATGTTCACCGTCAAGGGTTCGGGCATCACCAGCATCGCCGATCTGGGAGGTCGCAGCTTTGCCTTCACCGACCCGGCCTCGACCAGCGGCTACCTTGTGCCGGCCACAGACATTCTGCTCAATCAACAGTTCACCGATCCTGCGCAAATTGAAGAATTCACTTCGGTGCAGTTCGCCGGCAACCATCCCGCAGCGGTGCTTGCCGTTGCCAATGGCACGGTAGACGCTGGCGCGACCTTCGACGCCAACCTCACTGCTCAGGCCGATCAAGGCGCGATCACCAACCTCTGTGGTTACACAGATCAGGGCATCGAAGGCCCCGCCACAGCAGAAGAATGGCCCTATCTGGAGGCCATGACCGATGAAGAAATCATGGAAATCTATGAAGCCTGCCCCGATGGCAGCATCGTTGTCTTCCACCAGTCGCCGTTGATTCCAGAAACACCCTTTGCCATTCGCGCCGACTATCCGCAGTCGTTCAAGGATGCCGTTCAGGCAGCACTGCTGGCGATTGCGGAAGATCAGGACGTGGTCAATGCACTGGAACGCTACTATGTCGACCCACGCGAAAGCGCCGGGGTTGAAACCATCGACGCCCTGTACAACTCGCTGCGTGATATCGCTGCGCTGTTGAACATCGACCTGCGCGCCCGCTAGACCCAAATTCAATGCTACAGTTGAGTAGGGGTGATCCCAAGGGGGTTGCCCCTACTCGATGTCTTACTCCTCGGAGATTGTTTGTGACCGCTTTTCCCCAAAGTGCTTATTTGACCATCCTGACTCACGCACCGGCAGAGAGCGTTAAGCTTTTTGCAGATGACCTGTTGCCCTTGCTAGGCACGATCACTGTCATCAAAAACAGCACAGGACTGGTGATGCTGCCCTACACCGACACGGCAAAGGGCGCGCGTTTTCACTTAGGCGAGGTATTGGTCGCGGAAGCGCACGTCCGTCTGGGAAACGGTGTCGAAGGCTATGCGGCGTGTGTGGGCAGGGATTTGTTGCAAGCCCTTGCCATCGCTCTGCTCGATGCTGCCCTGCAATCGGATATACACACTGACAGCATTACTACTTTTATCAACCAGCAGCACATGGCTCAACAGCAAGCTGATGACCGATTACTGCGACAGGTCGAAGCGACGCGCATCGCCATGGAGACGTTTTAATGACGCCGCCGCCGTATACCCGTGCTGAAGCCGAGGCGCGTGAAACCTTTCTCGCGTTGATGTGGGCATTGAGTTATCCCGGACGTGTGTATCAACTGCCGGCACACAAGCCCAACTTTGAATTGATTGCCGGAAGCCTACTGGATCTGGAAACCAGCTACTTCACGGTGGACGCCAAATTACAGCCTGTATTGGCGCAGACTAGCGCACAAGCGCTGCCTGTTGATCGCGCAGCATATCATTTTTTTCCTGCAATCGGGGAAGAGCACTTGGCTGCTCTGGGCGAAGCGTGTATCGGCACGAGGTTATACCCTGATGAAGCGGCAACGCTGTTTATTGGCTGCGCCTTAGGCAGCGGCCTGCCACTGACTTTGCGCGGTCCGGGTATCAACGGCGCACAAGCGCTGCAAGTGAGCGGTGTGCCGAAACCGTTCTGGCACATGCGTCAAGCGGTATGCCGTTTTCCGCTTGGGTGGGATGTCTATCTGGTCGATGGTCAACAAATCGTCGGGCTGCCGCGCAGCGTACAGGTCGAGTTCAAGTAGGGGGAGAACGGACGATGTATGTAGCAGCACGGGGCGGCGAAGAGGCTATCCAACACGCAGAACTATTCTATCAAGCGCTGCTGGGCAAATTGACGCCCGAAGCGGTGCAACTTGTGCAGAGGCAGCTTCCGTTTTTGCTCGATAAAGTGATGGGCGAGGGTTCACTCTACGCACCCGAACTGGCGGCGCTAGCCTTGGCGCAAACAGGCGGTGATGTCTACGAAGCGGTGTTGCTCCTGCGCGCCTATCGTTCGACACAACCACGCATCGCTTATGCTGAACCTGTCGCGGCGGATAATGTGCTGACGGTGCGTCGTATTTCAGCGGCGTTCAAAGATATTCCCGGTGGGCAGGTGCTTGGTCCCACCTTAGATTACAGCCATCGTTTGCTGCGTTTGGACATCCTGGATGGCGTGGCAGAAGACGACTCGCCCGCCGCGCCAGCAGCCGAAACGGCTGCTGCTTCAACGTATCCAGCAGTCGCCGACTGGCAGCGTTCACAAGGGTTACTGCCGTCGATTGAGTCAGATCAAATGCAAGCTGTTGATATTCCCGATGTGACCACCGACGCGATCTTATTCCCCGCGCCGCGTGCCCATCGTTTACAAGCCTTAGCCCGTGCCGATACGGGTGGTGTCCTGGCGTTGGGTTATGCCAGTATGCGCGGTTATGGACTTATTCATCCAACGGTCAACGAACTTCGCTTAGGTTATGCCGAAGTGGAAATGAAACATCCGCTCAGCGGCGAATCATTCAGCGCTGGGCGGGTGCGCGTTAGTCAGGCTGAAGTGATTACCAGCGGCGGCCAGAGTGGGAAAGCGGGTTATCAGCTAGGCTTTGCGGCGACATTGGGCTGGAACGAAGTCAAACTCATCGCTGCTTCAACCCTTGACCTTGAAATGAACCATCATGAACCCCATCCAGCGCACACAGAGGAATTTGTGATGTATCACACAGAAGCGGTTGAAGCATCCGGCTTTTGCATTCACTTCAAACTACCTCATTATGTCACCTTCGCCAGCAGTATGGACTCGGTGCGTAAGGTGATCGACACTTTCTACACTGGGGATAAACCAGCTTCACAGGAATTGGAAACCATGAAGCAGGTGCAGCCATGATCCTGCAAGATTTGGCGCAGCCCCGGCAGGATTACAGCTATGCCTTCATGGATGCCTACGCCAAGCGCGAACTGCGCCGCCGCATCTTAAAGGCAATTGCCATCCCCGGTTATCAAGTGCCCTATGCCAGCCGCGAACTACCGATTGCGCGCGGCTGGGGGACAGGGGGCTTGCAAGTGACACTGAGTCTTGTTGGACCGGAGAGCGTGGTGAAAGTCATCGATCAAGGCGCGGATGACTCGGTGAACGCCGCGAACCTGCGGCGTTTTATCACGCGGATGAGCGGCGCAGAGACAACAACCGACACGCTCAAAGCGACGATCCTGCAAAGCCGCCACCGTATCCCCGAAGAAATTATGACTGAAGGACAGGCGTTAGTGCTGCAAGTGCCTGACCCCGAACCGCTGCGCGGCGTAACGGCGGATATGTCCAAAGCGAGTCAGCTACATGCTGATGCTGATTATGGGCAGATATGGCTGCTGCTGTATGAGCAGCTTGTCCGTTATCGTCAGTACATTCAAGGTGCAAGCTATCCCTCGCTGGTCAACGGGCGTTATATCATTAGTCCTAGTCCAATTCCACGCTGGGATACACCCAAACTGCATCAATCCGCACATCTCACCTTGCTATCAGCCGGGCGTGAAAAACGCTTATATGCTGTGCCGCCGTATACGGCTGTCTATCCGCTCGAATTTAGCGACGTACCATTTCAGGTAGAAGATCAGCGCGGTTGGGTGTGTAAAACGACCGGCATCCAAAACAAGTTTATGAACGAACTGCCGCAAGAAGATGGCACAGCGCAGTACGAACTCTCGGACAGCGGCTATGCCGAAAAGTTGATGAATAGGGGGAAAACAGCCCCCACTTATTATGACGATGAAGGAAATTTCTACCATGCTGGTTATCTCCGCCCCCCAGTCCTCCCAACACTTTGATCCCCCGCGTCTGGTTGGGACGCCGCCGCTGGTGCAAGCAGTGGGCTTGAGCAAACGTTACGGCGCGATTGAAGCGGTAACGGGCGTAGATGTCGAAGCCTATCCCGGTGAAGTCTTAGGCATCGTTGGGGAGTCGGGTTCGGGGAAATCGACCGTGCTGCGCCTGCTAAATCTGGAAGAAATGCCGGACAGCGGTGCCTATAGACTGGATATTCCGAATTTATCCGGCAAAAACCTGTACGCGCTCGATCGCTTTGCGCGCCGCGAAGTCCAAATCTTAAATATTGGGGTCGTGTACCAGAATCCACATCTCGGATTACGTATGCGCTTTACCAGCAGCGGCAATGTCGCGGAACGCCTGCTGCTCACAGGCGAACGCACCTTTGCCACCCTGCGGCAAGCCGCGCGTGACTCGCTGGCGCTTTCTGAGTTTCCACTCAACCGCATGGATGACCCGCCGCGCGTATTGTCCGGTGGGATGCAGCAGCGTGTGCAGCTTGCCAAGGCACTGGCGCTCAAACCCGCGCTGCTGCTGCTTGACGAACCAACAACCGGGTTGGATGTCTAGGTGCAAGCCTTAGTCCTGGACACGCTCAAGCATTTGCAGCGCGAACGCCGCATGACCATTATTCTGGTTTCGCATGATTTAGGCGTGATTCGCACCCTCGCAGATCGCGTGATGGTGATGAGGCATGGGCGCGTCGTTGAGCAAGGGTTGACCGATCAAATTCTGGAAGACCCGCAAGATGCGTATACCCAGCAGTTAGTTCACGCAAAGTTGTGATAGAGAGTAAGCCGATGCCTTTATTGCAAGTGGAGTCGTTGACAAAACGCTTTTATATCGACCATCTCAAACGGGAGATTGCGGTTTTCGCTGATGTTACATTTACGCTGGAAAAGGGACATTTCATGCTCGTCGGGGGGGCCAACGGCGCGGGCAAATCGTCGCTGCTGCGCTGTCTGTTTCGCAGCTACATTCCCACTTCGGGGAGAGCCCTTTTTGCCGCCAAGCAGGGGATGATTGATCTTGCGCGCGCTGCCGATGTCG
Organism: Chloroflexota bacterium; assembly: GCA_013388745.1. Classification (GTDB taxonomy): domain Bacteria; phylum Chloroflexota; class Anaerolineae; order Aggregatilineales; family Phototrophicaceae; genus JACAER01. Next base: position 20,997 of record JACAER010000002.1, on the reverse strand, counting down.
ATATTGCCCTGCTGCGCCGTGAAGAACTGGGCTTTGTGACCCAGTTTTTGCGTCCGCGTCCGCGTGTGAGCGCGCTGGAATTAGTTGCCGAACCGCTCGTCAATGGTGGTACAGATTGGGATACGGCGCAGGAACAAGCCAGAGGCATGCTGGCCTCATTCGGTCTCAAGGTAGAGCTGTGGGCGGCCTACCCGACGACCTTTTCCGGCGGCGAACAGCAAAAAGTAAATCTGGCCCGCGCGCTGATCGCGCCGCGACGTTTGCTGCTGCTGGATGAACCGACAGCCTCCCTTGATGCCGCCACCCGCCAATCGCTGCAAAGCCGGTTAGCCGAACTGAAAGGGCAGGGGGTGGCGATGATTGGCGTTTTCCATCATCCCGAAGATATTCTGCACTTAATTGATGATGAAATTCATCTGACATCCACTCACGAGGAAGTTGAACATGTGGCTGACTAATCTAAAAATCGTGCTGCCTCATCGTGTCATGGAACGTGGAGCGGTCAATATTGAAGAAGGACAGATCGCAGAGATTGTGGAAGGCGATATGCGCGGACGTGGTTTAAGTGCCGTAGGGCTAACACTTGTTCCGGGCGCGATTGACTTACATGGGGATATGCTCGAACGCGATATCGAGCCGCGTCCTAATGCCTTCTTTCCGGTAGAAGTCGCGCTTTATGAGTTAGATAAACGTCTGGCAAGCACGGGGATTACCACCGCTTTCGCGGCGGTAGCGTTCGCCTGGCATCAAAACGATCTGCGCACACAGGAAAAAGCAACTGAAATCATTCGCACGATTCAGCGGCAGCGTGAACAACTGATGGTAGATTTTCGCGTCCACGCGCGCTTTGAGATCAATAACCCGGAAACGGCTGGCATCTTACAAGCGCTGCTGGAAGACAAAGCGGTGGATTTGGTTTCGCTGATGGATCACACGCCCGGACAAGGACAGTACGCCGATGTAAGCCGTTATATTGATTTCATGGAGAAATGGCTCGATATTCCGCGTGAACTGCTGGAGAACGGCGCAAAAGAGCGGATGAAAGCGCGCATCCAAGCGGACGCCGAAACTTCACGCGATTGGCATGTTGCCAATGAGGTCTGCCGTTTGGCGCGGGAATATCATATTCCGATTGCCTCGCATGACGATGATAAACCTGCCAAAATTGACCTGATGTCTGGGATGGGCGTCAGCATCAGCGAATTTCCGGTGACAAGCGCGGCGATTCATTATGCCCGCGAACAGGGAATGCACATCATCATGGGTGCGCCGAACGCCTATCGCGGCGTGTCGAACAGCGGCAATCTGAGCGCGCTCAAAGCCATCAAAGAGGGGCTGGTGGACATTCTGGCGACAGATTATTATCCAGCATCGATGTTGCAGGTGGCATTTAAACTGGCGCATGATGGCGTGCTGCCCCTGAACGAAAGCATGAAACTCGTCTCTGAAAATCCTGCGGCCGCGGTTGGCTTGCGTGATCGGGGGCGTATCGCTGTCGGTCTCAAAGCGGACTTGGTGTTGGTAGAAGAAGCCGGCGCTTATCCGCGCATTCGGGCGGTGCTGCGTGATGGACACCCTATTTACTGGGACGCACACATGGCAAGGCTTTCACAATTGACGCTACAGGTAGACCGATGACAGCCTAGCGATCCTGGGCATTGGTCTGGCGCTCTCGACTTTCACAATTGAGGCTACAGGTAGACCGATGACACTGCAATACATTGCCAGCTACTTCAGCGATGGCCACACCGCCACAATGGCGACCCAAACACTGGGCGAACAACCTGTTTTCCACGCTAGTGTTTTCATCAAAGACTCTTACATTGGCTCATGGACAGAAGTAGGCGCGAATACCTGGCTGGTCGAATCAACCTTAGATGATTACAGTTACGCCGTCGGTGATAACCAGATCATCTACAGCAAAATCGGAAAGTTCAGCAATATCGCCTCACATGTGCGTATCAATCCCGGCAATCATCCAATGGAACGTGTGACGCTGCATCACATCACCTATCGCCGCAAAATGTATGGGCTTGGCGAGGATGATGGGGACTTCTTTGCATGGCGGCGTTCGCATCCATGTGTGATCGGGCACGATACATGGCTCGGACACAATGTGATCGTCATGCCGGGCGTTACCATTGGGACGGGTGCTGTCGTCGGCTCAGGGGCAGTCGTCACTAAGGATGTGCCGCCCTATATGATCGTCGCCGGCGTTCCCGCTAAACCGATTCGTCCGCGCTTCCCCGATACAATCGCTGAGCAATTACTCAAAATCGCGTGGTGGGATTGGGATCGTCCCACTTTAGAGGCGCGCTTCGAGGACCTATACAACGTCGACTCTTTTGTGGAGAAATACGGCGCATGAGCAAACCGTATTCGGGCCCATTGAAGGCGGTCATCTTGGATTGGGCAGGCACGACGGTTGATTACGGCTGTTTCGCGCCTGTCGCTGTTTTCATTAACGTGTTTAAACGGCAGGGGGTCGAGATCAGCATTGCCCAGGCCCGCGCGCCGATGGGCTTGGAAAAACGTGCCCATATCCGTGCGATTACGCAGCAGCCTGAAGTGAGCGCCGCTTGGGAACGCGCTCATCAGCGTGTCCCCAACGAGGACGATATTGATAAGATGTATCAAGATTCCGTGACCGTGCAAAAAGCTGTCGTCGCGGATTATGCGGAACTGATAGCGGGGACATTGAGGGTGGTAACTGAGTGCCGCAAACGGGGGTTGAAAATCGGTTCAACGACAGGCTACAGCCAATCCATCATGGAGGTACTGGTTGCGGCGGCGGCGGCGCAAGGCTACAGTCCCGACGCGGTTGTTTGCCCCTCTGATGTGCCCGCCGGACGACCCTGCCCTTACATGATCTATCAAAACGCAATTCAAATGAACGTGTACCCGATGGCGGCTGTCGTCAAGGTCGGTGATACCGTTCCCGACATCGAAGAAGGTTTGAATGCTGGCACATGGGTCGTTAGTGTGACGCAATCAGGCAACTCACTAGGACTCAGCGCAGCGGATGTGGCGGCGCTGTCTGAAGATGAACTGAGTGCTTATCTCGCGCCAATTGAAAGGCAAATGCGCGCGGCAGGGGCACACTATGTCATTGGCAGCATAGCCGATTTGCCGCCTGTTCTGGAGGACATTGAGAAGCGCTTGCACAGCGGCGAACAACCTTAACAGCAAAAATATGAGCGGCTCAAAATCGGATGTGATTGTCGTTGGCGCGGGGGTTGGGGAAAGGGGAAACGCCAACAGACCGCGCCTTAGTGTGCGGTTCGTCAGCATAGCGTTCAAGGTGTTTTTCCGCGCTGTTTCTCCTAATAGTACCGCTTTTGTGTATTCGGCTGCGCCCTCACAATCATGCGCGCAGCGCTTCGATATACAACATGGGCACGGTCAGCCGCAGTTCGCCCTGCTGGGCGGCCAGCGTGTTCAGGCGCGCTTCCAGGGCCGCGAAAGTCGCGCGTTCGTCGGCCTTTTCCAGCACGCGCCGCCACGCATCCAGAAAACCTAAGCGGATCAGCCAGTGATTCAGAAAGGCGCTGCCGTCGGCGTAACGCAGGGCGAACGCATCTTCGATCACGCGCGCGATACGAAAGCCAGCGTTTTCGATCAGGCGCACGTGCGATTCGCGCGTGCCGCGCTGCGCCTCGTTTTCCGCCAGCCGCGCCAGCGCCGCCGGGTTTCCCGCCAGGGTTTCGCGGAACACAGCGTAAAATTCGCGCATGTGGCCGACAATATTGGTGGTGATGACGAGGCGCGCGCCGTTTTTGGCGACACGTGCGCATTCCGCCAGCATCGCCTCCGGGTCTTCAAAATTGTTCACGCCCAGATTCGACACCAGCAGATCGAAATGCGCAGCGGCGAAGGGCAGGCGCGCGCCGTCGATCTTGTGCAAGTGCACATTGCGCAGCCCGTAGCTGCCCAACTTGTAGGCGGCGCGTTCTAATCCGGCCTCCCACACATCCACGCCGCTAAACTGGCACGCCGCGCCATGCATCTGCGCCAGTTCCAGCAGCGGCACGCCTGTGCCACAGCCGATGTCCAGCGCGGTGAGCGGCTGCCGCAGTTCAAGATGCTGATAAATCATCTGCGCGAAGCGCGCCGACCAACCAGACACCTCGTCGAGGGCCGAAGCCACGCGCGCATCGGTGAAGTCGATCAGGTCATCCAGATAGCTCGTCATAAAAGCTCGCCCTTTCGGAGAATTATCGATTTTGCCAAGTAACGCTATAATAGCGTGTTGTTGAAGTACACACACCGATGGACATGCCATGATTCAACTTTCGAATATGCTGTGGCTGTGCGCCCTGTTCGCTGCTGTTCTCGGCTATCAGCGCGGCTGGAATCGGGAACTGATTACGCTGGCAGCGATTGTGCTCGGCTGGTACACGCTCTTTCAGTTCGACGCGCTGATTCGTGGCACGCTGCTGGCGATGATGCCCGCCGATCAGGTGTTTCTGGTAGAGGCCGGCATTTTCTGTGTTTTTGTCTTTTATGTCTACCAGACGCGGCTGCTGGCGCCGCAGCAGGAAGGGCGCGGCAGCAGCGAAACCCGCCGCGAACGCACGCAGAACGGCATTCTGGGGGCGGTGGTGGGCTTCGCCAACGGCTATCTGATCTGGGGGACGCTGTGGTATCTGCTCGACATCAATGAATATCCGCTGTCTCCCTGGGTAGTCGCCCCGGCCCCCGGTTCGGCCAGCAGCCAGGCAATCGGCGCGCTGCCGATCGTCTTTTTCGGAGGCGGCGTGGACGGCACAGGCGACTTTTTGACGGCGATTGTGATCGTCGTTCTGTTTATCGTACTGGTGGTGATGTAAACATGGTGCAGCTTGTTCCGGGACAGCATATTCATCTGGTGGGCATCGGCGGCTTTGGGCTTTCGGCCATTGCGCGCGTGCTGCTGCAACAGGGCTATACCATTTCCGGCTCTGACCGCAGCAAAAACGAGCTGACCGCCGCGCTGGTGAAAGAAGGGGCGACGATTTATGAAGGGCACGCCGCGGCCAATGTCCAGGGCGCGGAAATGCTGGTGATTTCGTCTGCCGTGCCGCCCGATCATGTCGAAGTGCTGGCCGCCAAACGATTGGGTATCCCGGTCTACAAGCGCAGCGACATCATCGGCGCGCTGCTCAGCGGCTACAGCGGCATCGCTGTCGCCGGCACCCACGGCAAGACGACGACGACGGCGATGGTGACGCAGGTGCTGCTGGCGGCGGGGCACGACCCCAGTTATATCATCGGCGGCGTGCTGCGCAGCAGCGGCCACAACGCCCATGTGGGCAGCGGCCAAGCTTTTGTTATCGAAGCCGACGAGTACGACTACATGTTTCTCGGCCTGCAACCGCAAATCGCGGTACTGAATAATGTGGAATACGATCATCCTGACTTTTTCAAAACGCCGGCTGCTATGACCGACGCTTTCCGCCGTTTTACAGAGCGTGTGCCCGCCGACGGTCTGCTGATCGCCTGCGCGGATAACGCGCTCGCCAAGCAGTTAGCGCAGGAGGCCAGCGCGCGCACCCTGGTCACGCTCTACGGCAGCGACGATCAGGACTCGCTGTGGAGCGCTGGCAATTTTCATATCACAGAGGACGGCCAAAGCGCCTTTGATGTCGTGCGCGCGGGCAAACTGTTGGGCACGGTGAGGCTGCAACTGCCGGGCAAGCACAACGCGCTGAATGCGCTGGCAGCGCTGGTGGTGGCCGATAGTCAGGGCATCGCTTTCGAGCAGGCGGCGCAGGCTTTGGCGGCCTACCAGGGCACAGGCCGGCGCTTTGAACTGCGCGGCGAACTGGAAACGCCGCAGGGGCATATCGCCGTGATCGATGATTACGCGCATCACCCGACAGCGATCAAAGCCACGCTGGAAGCGGCGCGAGCGCGCTATGCGGGGCGCGCGCTGTGGGCCGTGTGGCAGCCGCACACTTACACACGCACGCAGGCGCTGCTCAATGAGTACGCCACGGCCTTCGCCAGCGCCGATTATGTGCTGGTGACCGATATTTACGCCGCGCGCGAAGCGCCGATCCCCGGCGTCAACAGCGCCGAAGTGGTGATCGCCATGCAGCATGAGCGCGTCGGCTACACGCCGCGTCTGGAAGATGCGATTGTGGCGCTGGACAAAAGCGTCAAAGCGCCCGCCGTCGTGGTGGTGATGAGCGCGGGCGATGCGCCGCACATCAGCGCGGAATTCCTGGCGCGGCGGCGCGCACGGAGTGGACAATGAAGCTGCCAGCCGCTTTACAATCCCGCCTGCTGCCTGATCAATCGCTGGCGCGTTTTACCGCCGCGCGTCTGGGCGGGAACGCCGATTGGCTGTTTATCGCCAAGGAGCTGGACGATCTGGTGGATGTCGTCAGCGCGGCCTGGAACGAAGGGCTGCCGGTGCGTGTGCTTGGCGGCGGCGCCAATGTGCTGGTTTCTGATAAAGGCGTGCGTGGGCTGGTGGTTATCAACAACGTCAGCACCATCGAGTTCGGTAACTGGCACGACGACGACGGCTGCAAACGCAATGTCTCGGCCACCTCTGGCGTGGGGTTGACGGTGCTGGCGCGCAAATGCGCCGCGCACGGGCTTTCGGGCATGGAATGGGCGGTGAGCGTGCCGGGGACGATCGGCGGCGCGGTAGTCAACAACGCCGGCGCGCACGGGGGCGATATGGCGACAAGCATCTGCGACATTGTGGTGCTCGATGCCCAAAAAGGGCCGCAGATTCTTTCTAAAACTGAATTAGAATATGGTTACCGCACTTCTACACTTAAAGCGCGGACAGACCGCCGGTTTCTGGTGCTGATGGCGACGCTGGCGCTGCACCCGGCCCCCAACGCCGAGATCGAAGCGCGCATGAACGAGTTTATTGCTTACCGCAAAAAGACGCAGCCGCCGGGCGCGAGTCTGGGCAGCATTTTTAAAAACCCGCCGGGCGATTTTGCCGGGCGTTTGATCGAATCCTGCGGCCTCAAAGGGCACACTATCGGCGCGGTACAGGTCTCGCCGCTGCACGCCAACTGGTTCATCAACAGCGGCGCCGCCAGCGCCAGCGATTACGCGGCCCTGGTGCGCTACGTGCAGGCGCGCGTGCTGGAACACACCGGCGTCGCGCTGGAAACCGAAATCGAACTGATCGGCGATTGGGATTGAACGCTTAGAGCAGCTTAGGGCGGAAGCAACATCGGCTTTTGCAGCAAGGAAGGCAGCTATTGCACGCAGATAAGTGACCTGGGCGGGGGTGAACTATGTTGGGCGCATATCGCTGGGGGCTATGGGGATGGGGGCTGCTGTTGTGGCTGCTGCTGCTGAGCGCGGCTGCCGGCGCGCGCGCCGCGGGACAGTCCGCACGGGGCGAAGTGCTGGCTTTTGTTTCGGATCGCGGCGGGCAGCGCGATATTTACGTGATGGATGTGTATTCGGGCATCATCTTCAACATCACGCACGACCGCTATTTTGACGACGCCCCGGCCTGGTCGCCCAACGGCGACCTGGTCTTCGAATCGTATCGCGGGCGCAGCGCCGGCGCGTTGTTCATGGCGGACGCCGCCACTTATCAGATACGCCAGCTCACGAGCAACAGCGGCGCGTTTACCCCGGCCTGGTCGCCGCGCGGCGAATTGGCTTATGTGGCCACACGCGCCAATAATCTCGAAGTGCTGCTGTTCGATTTTTCCGGTGGCCGCGCCGAAAATCTATCCAACAGCCGCGCCAGCGAATTAAACCCGGCCTGGTCGGCAGATGGCCGGCTGGCCTTCGAATCGTACCGCGAGGAAGACGAAACCAGCGGCGGCGGACGCCTGTACATTGTGGATGTGGAAAGCGGCACAGAACGCAATATCCACAACAGCGAAAACTTCTACGACCCGGCCTGGTCACCCGACGGGCGGCTGGCGGTGGTTTCTGGCCGCAGCGGCAGCGCCGATATTTACCTGCTGGACGTGAGCAGAGGCACAACAGAACGTATCACCGACAGCCTGCTGGACGAAACCCAGCCCGCATGGTCGGCGGCTGGCTGGCTGGCGTATGTCGTCGGCCAGAATGAGGGCATGGGCGAAATTTACGCCCTGCATCCCCAGACCGGTGTCGTGCGTAACCTGACCAACAGCGGCTTTAACGATTTCGCCCCGGCCTGGATGCCTTAGCTGAAAGCGTCGCGTGATGAACCAGCCTTCTTTCGCCATCTGTGGGCGTCTTTTTGCCTTGTTGTGCTGCGCCAGTATTGGCGTGATTGTGGCGGCGCGCCTGCTTGGGCCGCTGGTCGCCGATGATGTGCTGGCGTTCACTTCGCTGCGCGACGGCAACAGTGACATTTTTCTGCTTGATGTCGGGCGCGGCCTACAGGTCAACCTGACACGCAGCCGCTCAATCGAGACCAACCCGGCCTGGTCAACCGATGGCCGGCTGGCCTTTGTCTCGGATCGCGGCGGCAATTTTGATGTTTACGTCTGGGATTTGTTAAGCGGCAGCATTCAGGTGGTTTCGCACAGTGATTATATCGACAACTACCCTACCTGGTCTGTCGATGGCCGGCTGGCCTTCGCCACCGAAAACCCGGCCAGCGTATCGATCATGGTACTGGGGGCGGCGCACCAGGGCCAGGCCGAAGATGTGCTGACGATGCAAAACGCGCGCGATCTGGCGTGGAACGGCGGGCGGCTGGCCTTGGTGTCGTTCAACTATGGCACGAGCACTATTTTTCTGCTGGACCCGCAGAACGGCGCGCGCCATATGGAACGCTTAAACGGCAGTAACGCCGCAGGGGTGCGCAACGACAGCCCGGCATGGTCGCCCGATGGCCGCTGGCTGGCCTTCACGCGCTGGGTGGGCAGCAACCCAGAGATTTTTGTGCGCGACGAACGCAGCGGCGCAGAACGCAACATTACCAATCATCACCAGGTAGACGATCATCCGGCATGGTCGCCCGATGGCCGTTATCTGGTGTTTGAAAGCTATCGTGATGGCAATGCCGAAATTTACATGATCGATATCACGAGCGGCACGCTGCGCAACCTGACGCAGCACGCGGCCAACGATTACGCGCCGGCCTGGAGGCCATGACAGGCGTTCAAAAGCCCAAGGCCTGCACATCGGCGGCAGCCAGCACGCTGGAGACATCATTCAGCGCGATGCGCCAGTTGTCCGGCTGCCAGATTTCCAGATACGTTTCCATGCCGACCACCAGGGCTGCGTTTTCGAGCTGTGCGTAGGCGCGCAAATAGGTCGGAATCAGCACCCGCCCCTGCCGGTCGAGTTCCAGTTCCAGCGCGCCGGAAAACATCAGCCGTCGCAGCGCCCGCCCGCTGGCCTGCGTGATCGGCATCTGATTCAAGTGTTCGGTGACCGCGCGCCAGGCGTTTTGGGGATAGATCACCAGATTGTGATCCAGCCCGCGCGTGAGGATGGCGCCGGGGCCAAGATGGGTCCGGTAGCGCGCAGGGATAATCAAACGGCCTTTGGCATCGAGCTGATGAGTGAATTCGCCCCAAAACATGCGCGGCAGCCCTATCGTCACGGGTGAACGTTAGGCTGATTATACCACATTATCCCACAAGTACGCTCAGAAATCCCACAAATCTAAAAATTGTATCTACAGTGCGCCGCGATCCTTCTGCATCAGGAGAAGGGGGGCTTGAGCGATGGAAGACCCCCCCTGGCATGTGCCAGGGGGCATTTTTTGAAGTCAGAGGCGGGCGCTGGTCAATCGCTCGCCGCTTGGCGCACGGGCGAGCAGCACAGCACAAGCTGCTTGGCCGCGCGCACTTCGTCCAGCCGCGAAACCGGCGTGCTGTGGGGCGCGCTGGTCAGCAGTTCTGGCGTTTCGTGCGCCTCCTGGGCGATCTTCAGCATGGCGGCGATAAATTCGTCCAGCGTCGCCTTGTCTTCGGTTTCTGTCGGCTCGATCAGCAGCGCTTCGGGCACGATCAGCGGGAAATAATTGGTGGGCGGGTGAATGCCGTAATCCATCAGGCGCTTGCTGATGTCCAGCGCGTGGACATCGGGCACATCCTTAAAATGGCCTTCCATCACAAACTCATGGCCGCAGATGCGGTTGTAGGGCACATGATAGGCGTTTTGCAGTTTGACGCGAATATAGTTGGCGTTGAGCACGGCATGGCGCGCGATGCGCTTGAGGCCTTCCGCGCCATGCATGCGAATGTAGGTATAGGCGCGCACATGCATGCCGAAGTTGCCGTGAAACGCCTTCAAACGCCCGATCGATTTTTCCGGCATGCGCAGGCCGTAGAGCGGGGCTTCGTCGTCTGTGCCGGCTTCGATCATTTGGACGAGCGGACCAGGCAGGAAGGGCAGCAGCTTTTCGCCCACCGCTACCGCGCCGCAGCCGGGGCCGCCGCCGCCGTGGGGGGTCGAAAAGGTCTTGTGCAGGTTGTAGTGCATCACGTCGAAGCCCAGCTCGCCCGGCTTGACCACGCCCAGCAGCGCATTCATATTCGCGCCGTCCATGTACATCAGCCCGCCCGCCGCGTGGACGATTTCCAGCGCTTCCAGGATATGCGCTTCGAACAGGCCGAGTGTGTTGGGCACGGTAATCATCATGCCGGCGATGGTTTTGGCGTTGTCGCCCGCGCAGGCTGCGCGCAGCGCTTCCAGATCGACATTGCCATCTTGATCGGAAGGCAGTTCCTTGACGTTCAGTCCGGCCATCGTGCAGGTGGCGGGGTTCGTGCCATGCGCGCTGTTGGGCACGAGAATCGTCGTGCGCTGCGGCTCGCCGCGATCCAGATGATAATTGCGGATCATCAGGATGCCCGCGAATTCGCCCTGGGCGCCGGCGGCGGGCTGCAAGCTGGTGCCTTTAAAGCCGCTGATTTCCGCCAGCCAGTTTTGCAGCTCGTACATCAAGGCCAGCGCGCCCTGGGTGCCGCTTTCGTCGGCCAGCGGGTGCAGATGCGCGAAGCCCGCCAGCCGCGCCATATCCTCATTGATCTTCGGGTTGTACTTCATGGTACAGGAGCCGAGCGGGTAAAAGCCTTTGTCGATGGCATGGTTCAGTTCGCTCAGATCGACAAAATGGCGCACGACTTGCAGTTCGCTCACCTCTGGCAGGCGCACATCGGCGCGCAGCAGATCGGCGGGCATATCACTTTTGGGAACGTCCACGTCCGGCAGTTTGCTGCCGTGCCGTCCGGGGACGCTGATGTCATAAATCGTCGGAATTGCGGAGTCCATAACAATGTGTCCTTCAGTTCACTCGTGAATAAGGCTTCCTTGTTCCAGCGGCTGCCACACCTGGCGCACAGGCGGGGCATACAGACGGCGCAGCTTGGCTAATTGGCCGATGCCGCGCACACGCGCTTGGCCTGTGAGCAGCGCCCACAGCGGGCTGTTCATGCGAAACGCCGCTGTCTTCATATATGTGGCGATGTCGGTAGTCAGCCGCATATCGGCGCGCGAGGAATCGCCCTGTATCACACGCGATTCGCCGTTTTTGACGCCGAATGTCCAGACGCCGCCACCTGCGCCCGTCAGCGTCAGTGTCCAGATGAAGTTTTCGCCGCGCGCCACTTCAGCGTTGATCGCTTTGGCCGTGATCTCCATAAAGAAGTCCAACCCGCGTTTCATCAGCGCGGCGTGCAGCGGCGGCAGCGTATTGTGGCGGCGCAAGTGCGCTTCGCTCAGATGCAGCCACGTATGCCAGTAGTTGAAGGCCAGCGCGAAACGAGTCGTGCGCCAGCCGCGCACTTCCAGCACGGGCAGCCATACCGCGCTTTCTGATGCGGCTTCGCGGGCGGCGCGCCGCAGCACGGCCTGACTCTCGCGCATTTCAGCCAGGGCTTCTTCCGGGGTGTAACCTGGCGGGCGGCGCGACTGCTGCTCATTGTTCCAGGCGTTTAGTTCCGCCAGTGTCGAAAGCGCATCTTCTTCGCTGGATTTCGCGCCGCGTTTGATGGTATCGGCGAGCAGGCGGTTGTGGTAGGCCAGATGATAGGGCACATCGGCGAACGTCCAATCGCGCCCGTGCCGGCGTCCCCACTCTTCCGCGCCGAAACTTTCGAAAAACGTGTTGGTCGTTTTCCACAGCGCTTCCATATCCACCGTCACACGGCTGTCGGTCAGCGTGAAGGCCATTAAGATCCGATTTCCTTCAGCGCGGCCACCAGCGCGTCAATTTCGTCCTTGCTGTTCATCTCGGTCACGCATAACAGCATGTGATCTTTGAGGTGCGCGTAATCGGCCCCCAGATCATAACCGCCGATAAAACCGCGTTCCAGCAGCGCATTGTTCAGGTCGCTGATCGCCAGCGGGCATTTGACCATGAACTCGTGGAAAAACGGCTTGCTCAACTCGACGCTGTAGCCCGGCACGCTGTTGATCTGCTGCGCGGCATAGTGCGCCTTGTGATAGCAGAGTTCGGCGGCCTGCTTCAGGCCCTGCTTGCCCATCACCGACATGTAGACCACCGCCGCCAGGGCCATCAAGCCCTGATTGGTGCAGATATTGCTGCTAGCCTTTTCACGCTTGATGTCCTGTTCGCGCGGGCGCAGCGTCATCACGTAGGCACGCTTGCCGTTCTTGTCCAGCGTTTCGCCCACGATGCGTCCGGCGATCTTGCGCACATACGCATTGCGGATGGCGAAGTAACCGAGATACGGCCCGCCGTAGCCCAGGGGGATGCCGAGCGGCTGGCCTTCGCCTACCACGATGTCCGCCCCCAGTTCGCCGGGACTCTTCAGCAGCGCCAGCGCCAGGGGGTTGGCGACGAACACCAGCAGCGCGCCGGCGTTATGCACTTTTTCGGCCAGCGTCTTGTAATCGTCGATCTGCCCGAAGAAATTAGGATACTGCACCGCCAGCATGGCCGTGTTTTCGTCCAACATAGTGATCAAATCGCTGAGGTCGGCGCGCCCGCCGTCGCCCACGATTTGCACATCGTTGCCCTGATGATACGTGCGCACCACCGCGCGATACTGCGGGTGGATGGCGGGGCTGAGGATGATCTTGCGCCGTTTTTGCCGCCCCACGTCGAGGGCAACGGTGACCGCCTCGGCCAGCGAAGTCGCGCCGTCGTAGTGGCTGGCGTTGGCGGCGTCCATGCCGGTCAGCGCGCAGATCATGCTCTGATACTCGAAAATGGCTTGCAGCGTGCCCTGGCTGACTTCCGGCTGATACGGGGTATAGGCTGTGTAAAATTCGCCGCGCAGCAGCATATGATTGACGACGGAGGGGATAAAGTGGTGATAGGCGCCCGCGCCGCGAAACACGGCGAAATCCTGCGCGTGTTCGTTGGCTTCGCTCAGCGCCAGCAGTTCGGCCGCTGTCTCCAGTTCCGAAAGCGCCGCCGGGATGTTGAGTTGCGGGAAGCGGTATTTGGCCGGTACGTCGGGGAATAAATCTTCCATCGTGGTGACACCGACAGCGGCCAACATCTGCTGGCGTTCGGCGTCAGTATGTGGAATATAGGTCATAACTTGTGCTGCTCCTTAACGATTTTCGCAGTAAGCGCTGTAGGCGGCGGCGTCCATCAGGTCTGCCGTGTCCGCTGCGCTCACTTTTATTTTGATAATCCAGCCTTTGCCGAACGGGTCGCTGTTAATCAGTTCCGGTTCGTCTTCCAGCGCGCTGTTGACGGCGCTCACCGTGCCGCTGACGGGCGAAACGAGCGGCGAGGCGGCTTTGACCGATTCGACCGAGCCGAATTCTTCGCCTTTGTTGACGGCGCGCCCGACTTCCGGCAGTTCGACATACACGATGTCATTGAGCTGATCCTGCGCGTAATCGGAAATGCCGACGGTGGCGGTGTCGCCTTCCAGCAGCAGCCATTCGTCCGATTTCTGATACTTCAAATTTTCCGGTGCTTTCCAGCCTGCCATAAAAGACTCCTTCATCCCAGTGATGAAATAAAAAGAGCGCACAACAAAATTTGCTGTGCGCTCTGTCGGTCAACGAACTTTCAGAGCTTGGACGGCGGGTAAATCCCTGTGACCTGAGAGTTTCACTGTCAAGCCAGCATTTGACAGCTTGCCCCTTCGGCGTCCTGGTTAGGCGCTCTCTTTACCAACCGCTGTATCCATCTATTGTATTTTAACGAGTTCGGCGCGCGCTGGCAACAGACTATTTTCGCCTGGGTGTATTTCCATATTTTGGCAGCATGGTTTAGAGCGAAAGTCTGGCAGCTCGATTTCAGGCCTATCGGCCAATAATCTGAAATGCATCCAGGAGACACAAAGCGCTTGACGAAAACGAACAAAAGTTCTATCCTGAAGGAAGTCAAATGCACTTCTCAAAGGACAAGACGATGAGTGAAGTTCGTGTTCTGGTTGGCACCCGCAAAGGCGCGTTCGTTCTGCGTTCGGACGAGCAGCGCAAAGACTGGACAATCGAAGGCCCGCACTTCCCCGGTTGGGAGATTTACCACATTACCGGGACAGCGAGCGATCCAAACCGGCTGTATGTGTCGCAATCCGGCGGTTGGTTTGGCCAGGTCATACAACGTTCCGATGATGCCGGGAAAACATGGCAAACTGTCAGCAATGCCTTCGCCTATGCGGGCGTGCCAGGCACACACCAGTGGTATGATGGTTCGCAGCATGCCTGGGAATTCCAGCGCGTCTGGCATCTTGAACCGTCGCCAAACAATCCGGACTCGCTGTACGCCGGGGTCGAGGACGCGGCGCTGTTTCATTCCAGCGATGGCGGCGCAAGCTGGCAGGAGTTATCCGGGCTGCGCAGCGTCAAAGGCCACCTGTGGCAACCGGGCGCGGGCGGTATGTGTCTGCACACCATTGTTCTTAGTCCCGATGACCCCAAACGCATCTTCGTCGCCATCTCCGCTGCGGGCGCTTTTCGCAGCGACGACGGCGGCATGAACTGGCAGCCCGTGAATCAGGGGTTGAAATCTGACCAGGAACTGCCGGACGCCAAGGCGGAAGTCGGCCACTGCGTTCACAGCATTGCGATGCATCCGGCGCGCCCCAATACACTGTTTATGCAAAAGCACTGGGACGTGATGCGCTCGGATAACGGCGGCGAATCGTGGCACGAGGTGAGCGGCAACCTGCCCAGCGATTTTGGCTTTCCCATCGCCGTTCATGCCCATGAACCGGAAACGATTTACGTCGTGCCGATCAAAAGTGACTCGCACCACTTCCCGCCCGATGGCAAACTGCGCGTGTATCGCAGCCGCTCTGGCGGCAACGAGTGGGAGGCGCTGACCAATGGGCTGCCGCAGAGTCATTGTTACGTCAATGTCCTGCGCAATGCCTTGGCCGTAGACTCGCTGGACTCGTGCGGGATTTATTTCGGCACGACAGGCGGCCAGGTCTACGTTTCTGCCGATTCGGGCGATCATTGGATGCCGATCGTCCACGATTTGCCCCCTGTGCTGTCTGTGGAAGTGCAAGTGCTGCGATGATCCGCGTGACACTGCCCACCCATTTGCGTGCGCTGGCGCAGGTCAGCGGTGCAATTGAGCTGGAGGTGGCAGAACCGATCACACAGCGGGCCATCCTCGATGCTTTGGAAGAAGTGTATCCGATGCTGCGCGGCACGATCCGCGACAGCCTGACGCAGCAGCGCCGCCCGTTCATCCGCTTTTTCGCCTGTGGGGAGGATCTTTCGCACGAGCCGGCGGAGGCCGTCGTACCGCACGAGGTAGTGACGGGAAAAGAGCCGTTCCGCATTATCGGCGCGATGGCGGGTGGCTGAGCGGGGCAGCAAGTGCAACTTTGTTCTGCATGACTGCGGGATAAATCCGCCGGGAATAAAGCGGCTCGATAGTGCTAAAGGCGGCGCCGCCCGGCAGCCGTGCGCCACCTTTAGCCCGCCGCAGCCCCCTCCTCTTTCAGCAGGCTGCGGGCGATCGTATACATATCCAGCGTCGCGCCGCGCGCCAGCCCCGCCTGCACCGAGTCTTCGGAAACGTGCTGACGGATACCGTTGATCGCGGGATCGATGAACAGCTCACGTTCGATGGGTTCCAGCAGATCGGAAGCCAGCGCCAGCCCCAGATATTCGAGCGCCGGGGTATAGCGTCCTTCACGCGCATACAGCATGCCATAGATTTCGATGCCGGAGACGATCATGGGCTGGGTGTCATGGACCATGGCTTGTTTGAGGACAAACTGAAGATGCGGTTCTATGGTCTCCACCGCGCGTCCGGTCACAATGCAAATCTGGGCGATATTCGCTCTGGGAACCAGGGTATCCAATCCGATTTTCTCTGACAAGCTGAGCGCTTCCATATTTGCGCGCAGCGCCCCTTCGTAGTCTTTTTCGGAAAGCAGACAATTGCCGATGTTCCCTACCGCAAAGGCGACAACGCGTAAATCACCCAGACGGCGGCCAATTCTGATGGTTTCTTCATAGGCGGCAATGGCCTGCGCGTTCTGCGAGAGAGAGGCATAACTGTTGCCGATACTGTTCAGGGTCGCAGCGGCTTCAAACTCGTTTCCGGTACTGCGCGCAATTTGCAGACTTTCTTCGAGCAGGGGCAGCCGACGTTGAAATCTTTCCGGCATTGTGAGATACAGGTTGCCCAACTGGCGCAGCACAAACGCCAGCGTGGGCAAGGCATGAGCGCCACGCGCCAGCGTTTCGGCTTCAAGAAGGTACGCTTCGCCTTCGGCCAATTTGCCGCGCCGGACGCCCACACCACGTCCCACCTGGGCCAGCGTTTTAGCAGTCAGGTCGGTATTCCCCAGCGCGCGCGCCAGCGGCAGCAGAGGTTCGAGCAGAGCAACGGCTTCGTTATAGTGTCCGGCGGCGTCATAAATTTCGGCCAGCATCAGGCTGACGTGCAGGCGCATTTCCTGCGCTTCGTCGCCCGCGTCGGCAGGCAGAATCGCCAGGGCGTGATGCAAGGAGGCCGTGGCTTCGGGATAGGCCGCTACTCTGTAGGCTTGTTCGCCGGCGTTGAACAGATAACGCGCGGCTTTGACCGGTGCGCCCGCTCTTTCGTAGTGCTCGGCGATCAAGCCGGTATATTCGTCGGCGCGTTCGGCGCTGGTACGCAGCAGCCAGTCTGCCACAGCGGCATGGTAGGCGCGCTGTTGGCGCTTAAGCAAGCTCTCGTAAATCACATCGCGCAAAATGGCGTGTTTGATGACGTATTCCTGTGTCCCGGCAAAATCCGATTTTTCGCGCAGGTAAATCATCTCGCGGCGGCGCAGATCGTCCAGCAGCCGGTCAGGGCGTTCAATCTGAAAGCCGTCGGCGCTTTCTAAGGCCATCAGGGCGCTGGTCCAGAAGATGCGCCCGATGACGGAAGCCCTGCCGAGCAGCAAACGGGCCGCCGGGGGCAGGGTATCGAGCCGGGCCTGAAGCACGCCGGTGAGGGTAGGCGGCACACGCAGGTCGGCCAGGCGTTCCGGCAGCACGCGCCAGTTAGCGTCTTCGGTCTTGCCTTTGACGATAACGCCGTCTTCGATCAGAATTTTGACCAATTCTTCGATATAGAAGGGGTTGCCATCGGCGCGATCCACGATCAAATCGCGGATTTCGGCGGGAATATCATCCACCTTTTGCAGCACTTCGCGCACCAGACGGCGCGTATCCAGCTTGCTCAAGGGCTTGAGGTCAATGCGGTGATGAAAGTCCTGGCCCTCGCCCCAACCGCGCCGCTGTTCGTAGAGTTCTGGGCGTGCCATACAAATCACCATCAGCGGCAGCTTGCGGTTTTCTGTCACCAGATGGTCGATCAGATCGAGCGAGTGGGTGTCGGCCCAGTGGATATCCTCCAGTTCGATAATTGCCGGGATTTCTTTGGTAATGCTGCGGAAAAAGGTGTTCAGATAGGCGAGCGCCTGCCGTTGGAAGGCTTCAGCGCTGCTCAAAATCGGTTTGACGGCGGGGTGTTCGCTGAAGTCAAAACCCACCAGTTGACCGATGAAGGCGGCTTCGTCTTCGCTGTGGGTTCCCAGGAAACCAACAATGCCTTTGGTAAATTTCTCGCGCATAACCTCTGGCGTATCACTGTCGAGAATTTCAAAGCGGAAGGAAAAAACACTGCGAATCAGCGAATAGGGCAGATTGGTCGTCTGCTGCGTGGCGCGCCCTTCAAAGAATTTGATGCGCTGGTCGATCACATCCAGCCAGCGACTGAACTCAAACAGCAAACGCGACTTGCCGACGCCGGCTTCAGCCGTTACCGTCACCATCTGCGTTTCGCTGTCCTCAATGCACAGCATCATCGCGTCTTGCAGCAGTTTGAGTTCACCGTCGCGCCCGATCATCTTGGTTTCGATGCCTTCGACCCCGCGCGATTGCAAGCGGAAAGACCGCGGACGCGCCCGCTGGACGACATAGACGGGGATCGCTTCGCTGCGCCCACGCACGCGCACGGGGGTTTCTTGCTGCACGTCATAAATGCCTGTAACGTGGCGGAAGGTATCGTGCGAAATCAGAATCGTGCCTGGCGACGCGGCGCGTTCAATGCGCGCGGCAAAGGTGATCGGCTGGCCGCTGGTCGAAATACCTGCTGCACTGCTCTGCACCAGCACGGCGCCTGTATCCACGCCCATTTGAATCGGCGTGGATTCGTCGGCTTTCAACCATTTGGCCGTCAGACGCTGTGCTGTGTCACGCGCCGCCAATGCCGCGTTAATGGCGCTTTCGGGATCGCTTTCGTGAACTTCGTTGACACCCCACAAGGCCTGCAAGGTGGTCGCCGTGCGTTCACGAACCTGCCCACCGCGGCTTTCGACAATTTTTTGAAGCTGGTCGAAGATGGTGGTGAGCGCAGCATTGGCTTCTTCGGGCGCGGCTTCCATCAACAATTCTTCAAAATCGGCGGCGTTGATGTGGACGACCGTCACCTGCCGCTGCTGTTCGTTGGGCGTCTCGCGCGAGCCAGTGCTGACCTGTGACCCGGTATCCTGCCCTAAATTGACCTGTGTACGAATAATCACGGATTCGGCTGCGGCGGCACGCAGGCGCAGCGGGGCGGCGCTGATGGTGCTGCCGCTCATCTGCATGAGCAGGCGTGCCATTTCGCCAGCCGACTCATAACGGTCATCAGGCTCCTTCGCCAGCACGCGCTCGATGAGCTCCTGAATGTCTTGGGGCAGCTCTGGCTGGAGGTCGCGGATACGCGGAATGGGGTTCTGAATATGCTTGAGCAGGGTTCCCATCGCTGTATCAGCCAGATACGGCAAAGTCCCCGTAAGCATCTCGAAGAGCATCACGCCGAGCGAATAAATATCCGCCCTGAAATCGACATCGCTCAACCCCATCGCCTGCTCCGGCGACATATATTCTGGCGTGCCGATGATCGCCCCGGACATGGTGATGCCTTTGCGCTGGCCGTCGCCGGTGATGCGGGCAATCCCCAGATCGCTGACGAAGGCGTTGCCCTCGCGATCAATCATGATATTGCTGGGTTTGATGTCGCGGTGAACAATGCCCTGACGGTGCGCGTAATCCAGGGCAGACGCCACCTGCTGAATGAGGTAGGCGACTTCCGGCAAAGGGAGTAAGCCCTGTTTCATGACATCTTTGAGCGTGCCCCCATCCAGATAGCGCATCACGATATAGGGCGGCTCGTGCGTACCGTCGAAATCGTAGATCGGCAGGATATGCGGGTGCTCCAGACGGGCGATCACGCGCGCTTCACGCTGAAAGCGCTGCACGGCGTCGCTGTCATCTTTGATGCCGCCTTTGATGACCTTGATGGCCACATCGCGATCGACGCTGGCCTGGCGCGCGCGGTAAACGGTTGCCATGCCCCCCTTGCCGATTTCTTCCAGGACTTCATACGCACCGAAATAGCGGGCCATCGCGTTCCTCTCTATCAAGAAATTTCTGCTAGGGAGCGTTTATCTGCCTGATACGCTTATCCACGGCCTGACGTTACCCCCACGGCCTGCGTCTGTGACATCAGGCTGTGGTTTGGCCGTGCGAGGCAAGTGTCAGGTTATTTTCGCTCAAAAATCGTAACAGTGCAATGTTCGTAACAGTGCATGTCAGGCGGAAAAAGGAAAAAAGTCAGGGCCGATTTAGGGCCATTCTGATAGAAAGCTGTTCTTGCTATTGGGCAGGCAACTTCTCTCGCGTCTGCGCTATAATCAGCGCAAATTTCGTTTTGCGCTGCGTAAGCGCGAGTCGGGGCTAAGAGAAAATGCCAACTACACCAGAAATGATCGCCAATTACGCCTGTGAGGTAGGCGAAAACCCGCTGTGGAATACGCTGGACAACCACGTTTACTGGCTGGATATTCCCAAAGGCACGATTTTTCGTTTTGACCCGGCGACCGCCGTCCATGAGGTCTTTTATCGCGGCGCGGTCATGGGCGGGTTCACGTTCCAGGCGGATGGCGCGCTGCTGGTGTTCGGTGTCGGCGGCAAAATCCAACGCTTGCAGGATGGGCAGCTCACGACGCTGTACGACGCGCTGCCAGGCGAAGAAGGCAACCGCTTTAACGACGTGAGCGCCGACCCCGCCGGGCGCGTGCTGTGCGGCACAATGCCCTATGGCGAAGGCAGCGCTTTCGGCAGCCTGTATCTGCTGGAACTCGACGGCACGATTCGCAAGCTGCGCGACCAGATCCGCCTCTCCAACGGCATGGGCTTCAGCCCCGATCTGAAGACGCTGTACCATGTGGACAGCCTGAACTACACGATCACGCAGTTCGCCTATGATCGCGTCTCTGGCGACATCGCGGAGCCGCGCCCCTTCGCCACGCTGCCCGCTGAGATCGGTTTCCCCGATGGCATGACGGTGGATGCGGAGGGCTTCATCTGGCTGGCGGTGTGGGATGGTTCGCGGCTGATTCGCTACGATCCACAGGGCAAGATCGAGCGCCAGATCATGTTCCCGGTCAAAAAAGTCTCCAGCCTGACGTTTGCGGGAGACGATTATGCCGATATTTACGCGACAAGCGCCGGCGGCGAAAAACCGGAAGAAAACGGCGCGCTGGCGGGCGCGCTGTTCCGCCTGCGGCTGGGCATACGCGGCAAGCCGGAATATTTTTCGCGCGTGCGCCTGTGATTGCTTGAGGGTTGTCGAGATCGTAGAGGGTGCGGTCGGGGCGAGTCATGACT
>JACAER010000007.1 GCA_013388745.1 Chloroflexota bacterium | reverse complement strand
TCGTGGTCGTCGCTTTGGCTGTCGCCGTCGCTTTGATCGTCGTGGTCGTCACGGGGCGCTGTAGCTGGTACCGGCGGCCTGACCACGCTGGCCGAAGTGGCGTTCACCGCGTTGGTCTGGCCGCCCGCCGCGATCTGGCCTTCGACGCGGAGCAGATCGCCCACGTTCAGCGTGGCCGGCAGCGTGTCTGCGGGCGGGAACGTGATCTGCCAGTCGTAAATCGTGATCACGCTGCCGATAATCGCGCTCACCCGCCCTTCGATGACAATGGTCACGCTCGACGCGCTGCCGGCGCTGACGGCGGTGCTGCTGGCTGTTGGGGTGGGGGTGGCCGTTGGGGTGGGGGTGGGGGTGGGGGTGGCGCTTTGGCGGGGCAGCGGGGGCACGCTCAGGGGCTGATTTGGGCTGAACAGCAGGGCCACGGCGGCAATGCCGATCAGCAGCAGGGCTGTCAGCAGCAGCGGCCACCAGCGCGCTGGCGGCGGGGGCACGGTCTTCTGGAAATGCTCGATGACGCGCGCTTCGATGCGTTCTAGGCTGCTCGGCGGCAGACTGAGCGGCGGCAGCGCCAGCAGACGCGCCGCCGTTTCCAGGAGCGGATCGGCGTTGGGCACGCTTTCGCCCGCCAGCAGCCGGTCCAGCGCTGCGCCCAGCGACTCCGGGTCGTATAAGAACTCAGACATCGGACGATCCTCTGAGATAGTGGCGGACTTTTTCGGACGAACCCAGGCGCGCGCTCAGCTCAATCAGAGCGCGGTGTTGTATCGACTTGACGGCGGTGACGCTCTTGCCGACGATCTCGGCCACCTCCTGATGACTCTTGCGCTGGATAAAACGGAGCACCAGGATCGTTTGTTGTTCTGCGCTCAATGCGCGGAGCGCCTGGCGCAGCATGTCCACTTCCTGCGCCGCCTGGAGCTGTTCTTCGGGGTGGGCCTCGTCGGCGCTCAATTCTTCGCTGAGCGCGCTGTGCTGGCGGCGGGTGCTGCGCCGCCGGAAGTCGATGACGCGCGCCGCGGCGATGCTGTAGAGCCAGGCCTCGAAGGGCGCGCCTGTCCAGCGGTACTCGCGCAGCCCCTCCACCATCTTCAAAAACACCTCCGCGGTCAGGTCTTCGGCGTCGGCGCTGCTGGCGACACGGTAAGCGATATAGCGAAAAATGCGCTGCACAAAGGCCTCGTATAACTGCGCCAGGGCCTGTGATTCGCCTTTTTGCGCCCGCAGCACCAAGCGCCGCACCTCCTCTGGCTGCAATTCAGGGCGCAGGGGAGGCAGCGTTGCCAGCAAGATGAAGAAAACGGCGATTACTCCATGCACAGCTACGTGTTCACCTTTCGCTGTATTAAACCGAACGCCCTGCGCGAATGTCGCACGATCCCGGCAGGCGCCTTGTCTGACAGGCGGCGGCGCACAAGCAAGGCCACAACGCCGGGCGGTTTTCAGCCCCTCTCCCTGTGGCGCGGCTTTCCTTCTGCGCTGGTTCCGCACAGGGAGAGGGGTAGGGGGTGAGGGGCAAGCGAGCGTGCGCTGACTGGCGCATTCACCCGCGGCTGATGGCTGCCGCTTATCCGCAATATCGCGCGCAAAGGGAGCGCCAAGGCGCCCCGTTTTGTGCTATTCTGTCTTTGCTGCATCTTACCAGCAAAATCAACCTGCTGCATCAAAAAGAGCAGCAGGGGCAGGGCACTCGCTTGCAGCACTGCAACGTTGGCGCCTATGGTGCGGTATTATGACTGGATACCATCGTACCGCATTTTTCGCCCGCTGGCGTCCAGCAACGGCTGGCCGTTTTTAGGAGACCCCGATGCCTGGCAAATTTACCTTCCTTATATGTCTTCTTCTTTTTTGTTTCCCGCTGGTTGTGCTGGCGCAGGACGCTACGCCGGTGCCGAACGTCAGCGTGCCCGACCTGACCGGGTTGAGCGTGCCGGCCGCCGCCGCGCTGCTCAACCGCAGCCAGCTTAATCTCGGCGCGCAGAGCGACGAAGCGTGGGTGGAAGGCTCTGGCCTGCCGCAAAACACGATCAGCGCGCAGAGCCTGGCTGCCGGCAGCAGTGTCCCGGCCGGCAGCGCCGTCGATGTCACCGTGCTGCGTTCGGCCAACATGACGCTGATTTACGACGACAACGACATCACGCTCATCAACCGCAGCGGCGGCGTGCTGACTCTGGCGGGCGTGGTCTTCAGCACTGTCGAAAGCAGCAGCGGCGCCAGCTTCAACGCTGCCCGCTGGACAGGGGCGCTCAACGCCGGCGACTGTGGGCAGTTGTGGTCGGTCGGGCGCACCGAGCCGAAAGCCATCGAAGGCTGCGATGCGCTCAACTGGCTGACGACCAACAACAGCGCCGAACACTTCTGGACAGCGCTCAACGGCGTGGCCAGCTTCAGCGTCAGCCAGGACGGCATCCAGCGCGCCGTGTGTCCCGCCGCCGAGGCGGGCGCCGCGCCGATCACCTGTGACTTTTTCCTGGCCGCCGCCGGCGCCGAGGAAGCGGTGCCTTATATCTATCTGGCGTATAGTGACCAGCAGTTGTTGATTCTGAATCGTGCCAGCGACGGATGGATGGTGCTGGAAGGCGTGCTGTTTACTTATGGGACATTTACGTATAATGTGGGCGCGGCCTCTGCCTGGCCGACCCCGCCGCAGTTTGGCCAGGTCAACCGCCTGGCACCGGGACAGTGTTTGATGTACTACGTCGGCGCGTACCAGCCGCCGGCGCAGCCGTGCGATGTCATCACCAGCTACGACATCTCCTTTGCCGGCGCGCAGCCCTTCTGGCTGGTCGGCACTGTAACGGTGGATGGCGTCACTGATGACCAACTGCATGTCTGCCCGCCTGCCACACCTGGACGCCTCACCATCTGCATCATGCCGCGCTGATTGCGGCTGCTGCTCCGGGTGTCCTGAGGGGGAGGACACCCTGTACATTAGCGGAACGGCTCTGGGCCTGAGATGAACCCGCCGCCATGTGTCTGCTGCTGGCTGTCTGGCGTCAGGAGAGCGACGAAGCGCGGCCGCGCGGGAGAATTTGTCGAAAAAGCGCAGGCCGAAAGGTCGAGCGTGGCCGCTCCCAGTCGATCGGCTGTTTTCGCTTTGTTGGGCAAAAAGTTGTGAAAAACTCGTAAATTCACGTTTTTTTGGGGATTCGACCTGGGGTTCTTGCGTATATTTGATGATGGAGTTAAACACAGGGGATATTTATGATTGCTATCGACAAACACCTTGTCAAACAGCTTGAGAGCCACGACATACGCAAGCGCCGTCAGGCGGTAGACGTGCTCAATGAAACGTCTGACCCGATCGCGCTCAAGCTGCTGTTGACGGTGGCGCGCCAGGATCCAGACAGCTCGATGCGCGCGCTGGCGCTGATGTATGCCGAGAAGCGCAACCCGGAATGGGCGGAAACCGTGCTGCGCGTCGGCGCGCGCCCGCTTGTGCTCAACCCTGCCGCGCGCGCCGCCAGGAAACGGGCGCTGGACATCACGGAAGCTGCGCTGACCCTGTACGAAGCTGACCAGCCGGAAGATGCGTTGAAGACACTGGCCCGCGCTTTAGCGGTTTACCCCGATATCGAACAAAACCCCTATTTCCTGAGTGTGGCCTGCGAAATCACGCAGGAGGAAGAAGACGCGGGTGCGCTGGCCGTTGTGAGCCGGCAGGAACGGGGCAAATCCTTCTTCGAGAACCTGTTCGGGCGCTAAATTCAGTACGGAAAGTGCAGTTTTTCTGCCGCGCGCCGTTTGCTGTCTTCGGGACGGCGATCATAACGGCGCGTCGTATCCACGCTGGCATGGCCGGCGATATTCGCCACGGTCGCAATATCGACACCGCGTTCTAACATATCGCCGACGAAAGTGCGCCGCATGTCGTGGGGCGAAAAAGCGCTGATGCCGGCCTGGGCCGCGCGCCGTTTGAGCATATCGTAAACGGTCTGCGCGTGCAGCCGGCGCGCCGCCAGATGCCCGCCTTTGAGGACGGGGACAAACAGCGCCGGTGTCTGCTGCCTGAGGGCTGAGCGCAGCGTCAGCCACTCGACGAGCGCGCGCTGTGCCCCGCCCTGGGCGAAGACGCTGCGCGCTTTGCGGCCTTTGCCGGCGCGCACGCTGAGCCTGCCGTTCTGCGGCTCGAAATCGCCGCTGTCCAGCGCTACCAGTTCCGCCCGCCGCAGTCCACAGGTATAGAGCACGCCGATCATAGCCGCGTCGCGCACACCCGCCGCGCTGTGGTCGGCCTTACACACGTTGACCAGCGCGTACAATTCGCCCGGCGACAGTTCGCGCCCGGCGGGCAGGGTTTCGCCCTTCACGCTCTGGACATCGCAGGCGCGCGCATAGTCTTCGGCGCTCATCAAGCCCAGCCGCCAGGCCTCGCGCAGCACGCCGCGCAGCGCCGAGAGCATCCGGTTGACGCTGGCCGGGGTATAGTGTTCCAGCAGGCGCGCGCGGACAGCCGCTACGTGCGGGTAGCGCAGCGCGCCCCATGCGAACGTCAACAACTGCGCTTCATCTATACTGGGTATGCTGGGGTTTTCTGCGCTTTGTCGCAACAGCAGCGCGGCCACGCAGCGCAGGGCCTGGCTCATCACCCGGCGCGACCCGGCCGATGTCAGCGACGCCAGGTAGACCGCCGCCGGGCTGCGTTCGGTCGTCAGGATGATGTGGAGGGCGTTATCCGTGTCCATAGCGGATGGTGAACCCCTGATACTGGCCGCTGGCTTCGCGCCACTGCACATCGACGCCAGAGACACAGGCGCCGCTCGGCCCGCGCTGCAAAAAACGGAGCAGGTTTTCCAGCGCCGCGCGTTCGCCTTCTGCGAGCACCTCCACTGTGCCGTCGGAAAGATTTTTCACCCAGCCGGAAAGACCGAGTTCGCCGGCGCGCAGCTGCGTATAGTGGCGAAAGCTGACGCCCTGCACCTGCCCTTTGACAATCGCATGAAGTTGTTCGGCCATCGTTTGCCCTGTCTATCATTAGTCTTTGTAAACTGCGATTTTCATAGACTATTTTAAACGCATTTTGGCGGGCCGGGGATGTTAATTTTCTGCCACATGATGCGGCAGATGCCTGTGGTACACGTGGCAGCGCTTAGCTGACTTCCTCTGCCTTGCGCAGGAAGTGCAGCCCCATCCTGAGCCGCCCGCGCTTGAGCAAGTGGACGCCAATAGCATAATATGTGGCCGCTGTTTCGTCGCGGGTGACGACAAACACGTCATGATGCTCGCGCAGCAGCCGGTACGCCAGCCCTTGAATGGCCGGATAGCGCTGGCCGTCGCCATCTTCCAGCCAGCCGCGCGGACGCCCTTGGTAGTCGGCGCGCTCCTCATCTGTCGGCACAAGATGCTTGACTTCGGCAAACGTCAGGCGTGTTTTGACGAAACGCAGCGGAAAACGCGGTTTGCCGTCTTTGTCGATGGTGATGCGGGGTGGCGCTGGCATGGGTTTGTGGCGGCAGGTCGTGCAGACCAGTTTCTCGCCAAAACAAAGCTGCCCACAGTGGATGCATTCGCTGATCCTGGGCGGCGCGGCGGCGGGATCAGGGGTGATGGCGGGGCGCGTATGGCAGTCGCAGCGCGCCGGGAGCTGTGCGGTGCGCGCTCCACAGCGCAGGCAGCGCCAGTAGACAGCGGGCGGTTGGGGCAGGCGCAGGGCGTAGTGGTTGGGCAGCCGGCGCAGATAGAGCGGGGCAGCGCTTTTTAGCAGCCGGTAGGCCAGCGGGCGCAGCGCGGGGTAGCGTTTGCCGGCGCTGTCTTGCAGCCAGCGCCCGCTTGTAACGCGCTGGCGTGTTTGCGCGAGCGGCAGCGTTTCGACATTGGCCCAGGTGAGCGGCAGATAACCATAAACCGGCGTAACCTGTACCTGTAGGGTGCGGTTGTAGCGCTGCACGGTGCGCGCCGATACGCCCAGACGCTGCGCCAGCCAGCCGCGGGCGTATTCGCCTGGACGGCGCTCCAGCAGGCTGCGATGCAGCGCCATGCGGTAGCGCTGTGCCGAGCGCAGATCGTCGATTGTCAGCGGATCCGACTGTGAGCGCGGCACGCCCAGCAGCAGGTAAAGCTCATCGTCGCTCGGCACGCGGTACACACGCGGCGTCCGTCCACGTTTTTTGACTCCGGCTGTCGCCTTACACAACATGTTTTTTCTATTGACTATAGGAAGCAATCGTTTTCCGTTGATCTGTGCCCATTTACCGTTCAGTACATGCAGCACAGACTGCCGGCCGATGCCCGCGCATCTGGCCGCTGCTGTGGCTGTCGCTTCGGTGATCTCTGTCAGACCGGCGCTGCGTAAGGCGTCTAAAAGGCGGCTGCTGGTCGTGGTTTTATGGGCGCTGATGAGTTTTTCACGGATGCTGGTGGGCAGGCCTGTGCTGTCGTTTTTGGGCGCGCTGTGGGGCTTCTGGAAGGCGCTGCGGATGGTGTGAGCGGCTTCGGTGCGGCGCTGGTGTGTTGTCTCTGGCGTGTGCGGCCAGTTGGGACGTTGTTCGATGTGCAGGCCGGTTAGTGTGTCCAGCGCTTTGTCCAGCGGCCATCCAAGGTGTTTGGCGCGGCGGCTGGCCTTGTAGAGCGCGTTATTGCGGCCAATCGCGGGCGCTTCTTCCTTATATAGGTGTGTGATGTCGCTGCTGCTGGCTGTGGCGCTGTGGGCGGCGCTGTGCTGCGTGTGACGCGGCTTGAGCGCGGCGATCAGGGCTTGCAGCTCGTCTGCTGTGATGTCGCGGATCGGCAGGGTGTTCATGACATGGTAGGCGTTCTGGCCGATGGCTGTTGGGCTGGTGACGACGTACTGCCCTTCGGCACGCAGCTCGCCGCCTGCGATGCGCAGGCCATAGATGGATTCGGTTGTGCGTAGATAAACGTGCGGTGTCTGGCGCATGGCGGACGAGACGGTGAAGGTTGCGCTCAGGTGGGGGAAGGCCTGCTGGAAGCGCTCGTAGGCGGCGCGTTCGTCGAAGTCCAGCACGATCAGCCGTGACAGCCGCCCACAGACGACGGCGATGCCCTGGTGCTGCTGGATGGTGAACCACAGGTGGAGTTCTTCGGGTGCTGCGAAACGCTGGCGGTAGCTGTTCCAGGCCACTGCCGCGATTTTTGCCTGTCTGGGGTCACTGCCGCCACGCACGGGGATAATGGATAAGCCCAAATTGATGAGATTTTGAGCGTGGGCGAGGAGTTGTGACGAAAGATTAAGCACCATTGTCTACCTTTTACAGATTTTTAAGGTAGAGGTGGGGTTGCTTCGCCAGCGTTTTTGTACTACAATAATGTATGGAAGACTAATGGCTTCGTGGTAAGCGAAGCCGCTGGTAGCTGGCGCATAACCTCTACCAATTGAATATGGAGAACTCGATTCTCTCCCGTTGCTACGTCCCAAGTTACGATGGGACGTAACTGTTTATAATACAGGGTGCAACCTAAAAGGTTGCGTAGCTCACCCTAAATCAAACCGCTGAATCACTGTTTTTGGACACGCGATTAGACTTCATCGGCCAGGTGTAATTCGAACTGAACGGGTTCGCGTGACCGCATCATAGGCCGATGACCGTTCTGCCTACGCCAGTCTACCCACTCTTTAATCAAGGCCGCTGTCGTATCGGAAATTCGATAGATATAGATCGTCTCAGTTAATGGAGAGGACATCGGTCGTGTCGATAACTCCATGATCCCTATATCTACGAACATCGTCAGGGCGCGAATGTCATAAGGCGTCAGCCGCTTTTTGCCCAACGCGCGCGAGATCTGCATACGCGATGCCCATCGGTGCTCAAAATTGTAGACCGTCTCTAAAATTCTGATTTTGTGTGGTGTGAGCGCCGTGACGATGTCGTCGAAGGCGATCACATCCATTTTGGGCATAGTCGCTTGCATATCACGATTCACCTACGAGTCCGATAGTTCCAAAATAACATGAATCTGTTCCATATGCAAGGGGTTGAAATGCTGTTTTTTCTCTGTTAGGATGCTTCTTTGCTCAGAAAAAAGCTGTAGGTTTCCTTGAAGAAAAATGACTCAAAGCGCCCGTCGCAATTCTTGCGATTAGCGCATGCTGCTTGTGCTGATTATGGGCTGCTGGACAGCGGCGGCGGGCGCAAGTTGGAGCGCTTCGGGGCTTATCGTTTTGTGCGGCCAGAAGCGCAGGCGTTGTGGAAGCCGGCGTTGGCTGATGAGGTGTGGGCGGAGGCCGATGGCGAGTTTGTGCTGTTTGAGGGACAAAAAGGCGCGCTGGAAGGTGGGTGGCGGCTGAAAGCGCCCTTACCGGAGCGCTGGCTGATGCAGTGCGCGGGGCTGCGCTTCTGGGTGCAGCCGACTCCTTATCGGCATATGGGGGTGTTCCCTGAGCAGGCCGCGCAGTGGGATTGGCTGCGCGAACGGATTACGCATGCCGGGCGGCTTATCCGCGTGCTGAATTTGTTCGCTTACACCGGAGGCGCTACGCTGGCGGCAGCGGCGGCGGCGGCGCAGGTGACGCATGTCGATGCTGCCAGGAACACAGTGGCGTGGGCGCGTGAAAATGCGCTGTTATCTGACCTTGCGCAGCGCCCGATACGCTGGATTGTCGATGATGCGCTTAAGTTTGTGCAGCGTGAAGGCCGGCGCGGTCAAAAGTACGATGTGATTTTGCTCGATCCCCCACCCTTTGGACATGGCCCGCGCGGCGAAGTGTGGAAGTTCGACAAGTCGCTGCCGCTGCTGCTGGAGGCGTGCCGCGGGTTGTGGAGCGCGCAGCCGTTGGCGCTGATTCTTACGGCCTATAGCGCGCAGAGCTCCCCACAAAAATTGTACGCCGCCATCAGCGAACTTATGGCGGCGCACGGTGGATTGGTCGAAGCGGGCACGCTGGTCACATACGAGCAGAGCGCCGGACGGGCGCTGACGGGCGCCATGTTTGCGCGCTGGTCGGCTTAGCGGGCGCGTGCCTGTGTGGCCAGCAGGCCGACAACGGTGCTGGCCTCTACAACGTGCATCAGCGCCAGGGTGAGCTGACCGTTGAGCTGCAAGGACAGTGAGAATGGTCCGCCGAAGGAAAGCAGTGTGAAAACTACTGAAATTATGAAAAAGATGGTGAATGGCTGCGCGGTGAAGCGACCCAGCGCCCACAGCAGCCCTGTGCCGACGAAGGCGGGGATAACCGAAGACATCACTACCGCCATGAAGGGAATCGGCTCGACGACGTTGGTCATGGGATTGGGGGCTTGCAGCACAACGCCGGCGCTGGTGGCGATGAAGTAGATGATGAGGTTGAGCACGGTGGCGACGACAGCGGCGATCAGCGCAGTGCGCAGCAGTTGGCCGTTGGCGACGGCTGCGGCGGAAGTGTTATTTGAAGTTGCGGCAGACATGGTGTATTCTCCTTTTTTGATTAGCTGGCAAAGTAATTGACCCAGAAAAAACCCCGCACAGGGGTGAATTCACTATTCGATGCGTTATTCGGGCTATCAGCGCTGAAGGTTACCCTGTAACTGCATCAGCAGACGGCGCAGCAGCATTTTCTCGGTTTCCGAAAGGCCGGCCGCGAGATCGCGCTCCAGCGTCGCCCAGATTTGGCGGACAGGCGCTTCGAGCGCGCGCCCGGCAGTTGTGAGGTACACGCGCGAGATACGGCCGTCTTCGCTATCCTGCCGGCGCTCGACCAGGCCGGCTTTTTCGAGCCGCTGCAACATCTTGGTGACAGTGGGCGGTTCGACGCACAGATTTTCGACCAACTGCGACTGCGCCAAGCCTTCCTGCTCCCACAACTGGAACAGAATCATCTCCTGCCCGGTATGCAGCCCCAATTGGTTCAGAGCGTTTTCCGCGCGGTAGCGATGGGCTTTCATCACCTGTACCAGCACATAGCCGATACATTCGTGCAAGGGTTCTGTCATCTGCCGGTCGATTCCTTAGATGGCTAAATAGTATCATGGAAAAAACAAGCTGTCAAGCTAAAGCCTGTGGCTAAAGCCGACAGGCTGCCTGCGAAGGCAGTAAGCCCACTGAAGGGGCTGGCAAAGACGGCAAGGGTTCAGCGTAAGCTGGACAGGCCTGAGGATGCGTTAAGACCACCCCGCAGCATAAGAACCTGTCCTCGAAAAAGGCCGGGCATGAAGCTTGTGCCAGCCTTTCCCCTCAACACCGCCAAGCGCATACGCACCCGCTGGCAGACGAGGCTGGCCGCGTCCCTGCGACGACCAATGGATTTGTTTCGAGAACCTGCTTCAGCGCCGCCCGCTGGCCTGCTGCTGCCGCCGCGAGAGGGCGTCGATCACCACCGCCGCCAGCAGCACCAGCCCCGTGATGATGAACTTAATGCCCGAACTGAGATTCAACAGACCCATGCCGTTTTCTACGCTGGCGACCACCAGCGCACCCAGCACCGCGCTTACCACCTTGCCGCGCCCGCCGAACAGACTCGTCCCGCCGATGACCGCCGCCGCGATCACGTACAGCAGCAAATTGCCGCCGCCGGCGTCGGTCGCCACCGACTTCAGGCGCGAAGCCAGCACAATCCCGCCCATGCCCGCCATCAGCCCGGAAAGCATGAACACCAGCACGCGGATACGCTCGACATTAACGCCGGCGCGCCGCGCCGCTTCCTTATTGCCGCCCACGGCATACACATAACGCCCGAAGCGCGTGCGCTCCAGGATAAACGTCAGCAGCAGCAGCAGCAGCAGCATAATCGCCGCGATCACCGGCATCCCCGCCTGCGGCGGCGCAGTTTCGTTCAGCGCGCGGTTGATGTTAAACAGATAAGCGATAAACGCGCCCGCCACGCTCATGAGCGCAAACTGCGCCACAATAATCGTCGGCGGTTTAGCGCGCAGCCCCGCCTTTTGCCGTGCTCGCGCCGTTGTCACCTCCAGCAGCGTCACCAGCAGCACAAACGCGCCGATAATGATCCAGCCCCAGATGGGCGGCAGCACCTCGCTGGCCAGATTACGCACCACCGGATTTTGAATATTGACCGTGCCGCCGTCGCCCACAATCAGCAGCACCACCCCGTTCCACGCCAGCAAACCCGCCAGCGTGACAATAAACGACGGCAGTTGGAAAAACGTAATCAGAAAGCCGTGTAAAAAACCGATGGCCGTCGTGATCGCCAGCGCAATTGGGATCACGTTCCACCAATCAATCCAACTGAGCGCCGGGTTCATGAGCGAGTCGCGCAGCAAGATCGCCGTCGTCACCCCGCCCACCGCGCTCACATAACCTGCTGACAGGTCGATTTCGCCCAGCAGCAGCACGAACACCATACCATAGCCGATCACCGCGAAACCGGCCATCTGAACAACAATATTGACCAGGTTGCGCGGCGTCAGAAAATTCTGATTTGCCGACTGAAAAATGAGCGCGATCAGCACCAGTCCCAGAATAATCGGTAAACTGCCAAGTTCGCCCGAACGCAGCCGCATCCAATAGCTGCCAATATACTGCTGCGGCGTCTGCATCGTCGTGCTGTCGAGCAGCGCGCTTTGCACCGGGCTTTCGGTTTCCTGTGTACTATTGCTCATGATGACATCCCCGGCACCGTGCCTAACTTTCCCGCTGTAATCGCGTGGACGACTTCCTTCTGATCGGTTTCCTTGCGTAAGAACGTCGTGACCTTGTGCCCCAACCGCAGCACGGTAATGCGATCGGCCACCTCAAAAATATCGTGCAGATTGTGCGAAATCACCACCACGCCCAGCCCGCGTTCCGCCAGCCGCCGCACCAGATTTAACACCTGGCGCGTCTGCGCCACCCCCAGCGCGGCCGTCGGCTCGTCCAGAATCACCACTCGACTGTTCCACAGCACCGCTTTGGCGATGGCCACCGACTGGCGCTGCCCGCCCGAAAGCGCCGCCACGGGCAGCCGCACCGAACGCAGCGTTGTCACCGCCAGCTCGTTGAGGGTGGAAACCGCGCGTTTTTCCATCTCGATTTCGGTCAGGGGCAGCAAATTGCGCAGCAGCCTGAAGGCTCCGCGCGCGCTGTCGGTCGCCCCGGTGGTCGGAGCCACGCCGTCGTTCCACTCGCGGCCCAGGAACATATTGGCGACGACATCCAGATTATCGGCCAGCGCCAAATCCTGATACACCACCTCGATGCCCAGCGCTGCTGCGTCGCGCGGGTTGTGGATATGCACGCGCCGGCCGTCGAACAAGACTTCGCCTTCGTCGAAGCCATAAATGCCAGCGATTCCCTTAATCAGCGTGGATTTGCCGGCGCCGTTGTCGCCGACCAGCGCCACCACTTCGCCCGGAAACACATCAAAATCGACTCTGGTCAACGCTTGCACCGCGCCAAAATGCTTGGAAACACTTTTGGTTTCCAAAAGCGGTGTGCCACTGTAATTACCAGACACGGCTGCACCTCATTTATTCTCGTGTACATACTTTTTAGAATTATGGAACGGGGATGCCCTGCGACATCCCCATTCGTAGTTTATATCGATGATCGCCGCGGACAAGGGGCTTGCGCCCCCTGTCTGTCAGCCCGCTTCAGTTTAGCGCCGCTCAGCCACCGCGCTGGTCAGCCGGCGGGCAGAACTGCTCGAATTCGCCCACGCAGATTTCTTCCCAGGTGCGGAAGCCATCGGCGATCACGGTTTCGGCGATATTTTCGCGCGTCACGCTGACGGGCACGAGCAGCACCGACGGAATGTCGTTGGTGCCGTTGTTGACCGCGCCGGT
>JACAER010000006.1 GCA_013388745.1 Chloroflexota bacterium | reverse complement strand
CGGCTGGGGCTGGCACTGGCAGGAGGAGCTGTTGGCCGGATTGAGTGTGCGTTGGGCGGGACAGTATGCGCAGGCCGTTTTGTATGTCGATTTGCCGCCAGGCGCGTATGCAATGAGCTTCAGCGCGCAGGCTTTTGCGCGCGCGCGGATGGTGCGGGTAGCAGTGAATGATATGCTGATCGGCAGCGTGACGGTGGAAGCCGAACGCTTCGATGTATTTACGCTGGCCGTGCCCGCCGAAGTGATCGGGGATGGCCGCCATATCACGCTGACACTGGCATATGACAACACAGATACGCCCGCAGAAACGGGCGCAGGCGATGACCCGCGCCCGCTGGCGATCATGGTGGATTGGGTGCAGTGGCGGCTAAGCCAATGAGAAATGTGACGAAAATCAGCAAACTGATAACGAATTCGACGACGAAACCCAGCAGCATGACGCGCAGCGCCGCGCCGCCGCCCGCGATGGCCGCGCGCCAGGTGCGCCAGCGCGCGAATTCCGCCGCGAAGACGCCGAACACAGCGCCAATCAGCGTGCCCAACAGCGGCAGCGGAATGAGCATAGTGCCGACGAGCGCGCCAACAGTAAAGGCGATCAAGCCCAGGCACGAGATGCCTTTGCCTTTGAGGCCAAAATAAGGCAGCCACAGACCGCTGGTCGCGCCGATGAGCATCAGCGCAGTCATCACCAGCGCGGCGGGCAGCGGCACACGCGCAAAACCTGTCAGCGCGCCGTAGAGCATGGCGATCGCCCATTGCAGCGCCGAAGCCGGCACCACGGGGACAAACGCCAGCCCCAGCGTCAGCAGCATCAGGATGATCGTGATGATCAGCGGCATGTTTTCCATCGGCGCTCCTCAAAAACAGAGTTTGGGACACAAGCACAATGAGGCACGCGGCGGCCTGCGAGTCGCGCGCTCACTATGTTTCGGAATTGTAATTGTTGACGCAAGCAATAGTGTGCTATAGTACGCTCATCGTCCAATTAGACATAAGGAGGTGATCGTGAACGACAGTATGGTGGAGGTGCGTCTCTAGCACCGCACGATCTCTTCTGAGGGAGTGCTGCGTCCATAGAGGCGCGCCTCCGACCCGCTACGAAGCTTTTAGGACGGCCCGGACAAGTTCCGGGCTGTCCGCATTTTAGGCTACAGAACACAGCCGCCGCGCGCCGCCAGCGCATACTGCTTAAGCTCAGCCGAGACAGCAGAGCGACTCGCCAAAAAGCGGTCGATAATCTTTTCGACGCGCGCAGGATAGGCCTGCTGCCAGTGCCCCAGCCCGTGCAAAGCGCTTTCCTGACACGCCAGCGCATCGAGCTGTATCGTGCTTTCCATGACTTCCAGCGCGAGCAGGTCAATACGCCGACCTTCCGGGGTATCGGGGCGAGCGACAATCCAATCCATGTCCCACCACATATAGCACACCGAATTCAGCGGATTGATGTCCGGGTATTCCAGTCCTGTGCGCTGGGTATGCGAAAGGTGCGGCGAACAACGCACGGCGAAAAAATCGGCGAAGACGACAGACATGGCCGCGAAACAGCGCTGGCGCAGCGGCCAGGCCACGCGCGCGTCGCCGAACACGCGCATACAATCCGCGCCGCCATTGCTGAGCACAAACCACAGACCATTGTTGATTTGTGCGTCGGAATAGGGCGCGGCCAGCGTGGGTAGATTTTCGAAAAGGCGCACGACGTAGGCAGCCGTTTGCGCGGGTTCCGGGTGGGCATGCCACCAGTCCGCGTCCGGGCGAAAATACCAGTGTGGCTGCTCGGCGGGATGGTCGAAAACGCCGGGAATCCAATCGTCAAAAGACAGCGCGCGCACTACTGCACCTTCTGAATCACGTCCCAGACCTCACTGATCTTGATCGGGTCGTTGTAGTAGCGGCTGAGCGACGCCACCAGCGCCGGATGGGGCATGGCGTGCGGATGCTCGGCGAAAATCGCTTTGAAGGCGTCCAAGAGAGAGAGCTGCTCTTCTTCGTGCAGCACGGCCATCGAAAACGATACCGAACGGCTGACTCCCGCCGCGCAGGCTACCATGACCGTGCGCCCCTGGGCTTTTTGCGCGCGCACAAACGCCACGCCCTGCGCCAACTTGTCGAACGGCAGGGGTTCGCCGTCAGGGACAGCCAAGCACAGGGTGGCGATCTCGGCAGGCAACTGAATGCCGTAGATCAGATGCAGCACCGCGCCAATGCCCTGCTGCTGAATCAGGGCCGGGGCGAGCGTGTCGCGGTAATTGCCGATATAAAGCCAATCGCGGATACGGTTCATTAATGATCCCACACCCGATGTTCAAACGCGGACGATGAAGACGTTAGCGGCTCCACTCGCTGCGCAAAATAGCATAATACGCTACATCCATGAAGTCGCCAAAGCGGATAAAATGCTGGCGGAAC
Organism: Chloroflexota bacterium; assembly: GCA_013388745.1. Taxonomy (GTDB): domain Bacteria; phylum Chloroflexota; class Anaerolineae; order Aggregatilineales; family Phototrophicaceae; genus JACAER01. The sequence continues at coordinate 391,100 of JACAER010000006.1, read as the reverse complement.
GTGCCTTCGTATTGCATACCGATTTTTTGCATGATGCGCCCGGAGGCCGGGTTATTGGTGAAATGCGCGGCATGGATGCGATGCAGCTTGAGTTCCTCGAAGCCAAAACGCAGCACACGGCGCGCGGCTTCGGTAGCATACCCTTTGTTCCAGTAGGGCACGCCAATCCAATAGCCGATTTCGGCGCGCTGATAATCGTGACGCGGGTGCAGTCCAACGACGCCGATGAGTTGATTTTCGCTTTTTAGCGCGATGGCAAAGGGATAGGCGCTGCCTTCGGCCATTTCTTGCTGCGTGCGCAGGATAAATTCTGCCGCTGCGCCGTCGGGATAGGGATGCGGCATGGTGAGCGTCGTGCGCGCCACCTGATAATCGCCCGCCAGCGTTTGCACGCGCAGGGCATCGCTCAATTCGAGGCGGCGCAGCAGCAGGCGTTCGGTTTCTAGCACAGGTGTCATGACTTCCAGTCCTCACGTTGCAGTTCCCAATACAGCAGCACATCCACGCGCGGTGAATGGGGAACTGGATATTCTTCGCGGCTGACATAACGCATCCCCAGTTTTTCCAGCACGCGCTGCGAAGCGACATTCTGCACCAGGCAGTAGGCGGCGATTTTGCCTAATCCCAATTCGTCGAAAGCATAGCGCACGATGCCGCGCGCCGCTTCGGTTACATACCCCTGTCCCCAGAACGCGCGTCCGACCCAATAACCGATTTCCGGCACAGGTGTATAGAGTTTGAGGAACAGCGCGCCCAAAAACAGCCTGTCCACTTTGCGCAAGATCGCCAGCCCCCAACCATTGCCCGCGCCGAGCGCATCCTGGGCCCAATGGATGACGCGCTGCGCGTCGCCTTCGGTATAGGGATAGGGATAATCGTCCATCATGTTGTTGATGGCCGGATCGTTGAGCAGAACAGTCATAGCAGGCGCGTCGCAAGTCTCTAAAGTCCGCAGCAATAAACGCTCTGTTTCTAAAACCATTTAAACACCTCCAGCGTGTAAACAGAGGTGGATTTATTCACATTCGGAAATCGCTTGTTCACCGGCGGTTGGGCGTGTGCCGAGTGTCACCGGCACATTTAATGTCTGGTCGTCGCGGATGATCGTCAAAACAATCGTATCGCCCGGCAGCGTGTCGATCAGCAGATACGTCAGCAAAGCCGTCATGTCCGCCAGATACTGCCCGTCGATGGCGACAATGATGTCGCCGCCCGCGCACACGTCGCGTCCCCACACGCTGACAAGCCGGTTGCCACCGCGCAGCCCGGCCTGTGCCGCCGGCGAACCAAGCGTGATGGTTGTCACCAGCACGCCTTCATCCACCGGCAGGTTCAAGGGTTCGGCCAGTCCCGTGAGCGTCAAGCCGTTTTCTTCGCGGATACTGTTTACGCCTAACCAGGCATAAGCCACGCTGCCCGTCTGAATAAGCCGTGGAGCGACACGCTGCACCGTATTGGAAGGCACGGCGAAGCCCACGCCTTCAAACGCACCGGTTTCGGTCTGGATGGCCGTAACGACGCCGATGACCACGCCATCGGAATTCAGCAGTGGGCCGCCGGAATTGCCGCCGCTTATGCTGGCATCAACCTGGATAATCGACGGATTCTGAAAGCCGCGAATCGTCGTCGTGTCGATCAGCTCGGCGGAGGGCAAACGCCGCCCCACGCCGCTAATGATGCCCGTCGTCATCGAATTGACGAGTCCGAAGGGGTTGCCGAGAATGATGGCGCGCTGCCCTACCAGCAGCAGATTGGAATCGCCAAAAGTGACCGGGCGCAGGCGCGCGCCGGCGGCTGTGACGCGCAGCACTGCCAGATCACTGAAGCTGTCGATACCGATGATTTCGGCGGTGGCGATATAGCCGTCGTGAAAGGTCACGCGCACTTCGCGGGCAGCGCTGACGACATGCGCGCCGGTAATGATGTGCCCCTGATCGTCATAGATAAAGCCGGCGGCGCGCTGGGTGGTGCTGCTGGTCGTAACGATTTCCAGACTGACCACAGAAGGCGCGACACGCGCGTAGATGTTGGAGAGCAGCAGGTAATCCAGGTCGGCGGTGTGGACGACTTCCGGCGGTAGTGCGGTGGGGATCAGTCCGCTGCCGGGCTGTGTGGTCAACATCAATTCAACCACATCAGGGGGTGTGGGTGTCGGCGGCTCTGGCGCGGCAAAAGCGCATGCGCTGAGCAGTAAAGCGATCAAAGGAGCAAAAAGCAGTATACGCTGCGGCAAAAATCGTTCCCCCTGTCCAAACCATTGACCTGGGCGACAACTGTTTCTGGGGAAATGGTCACCGGAAACTGCTGCCCGCGGCTATCCGCCGGCGTCTACGATCAGCCAATCCTTCATTTTGCTGTGTTTGGCGTGAATATCGGCAATACTGAGCGCCATCGTGTCTTTGAGGTGTGGTGTCGAGTCGATGACCTGGCGCAGTTCAGGAGTGATGCGATAGTACCATTCGCCCTCGTGCGCGATCTTTTCGATCATCAGCGCGAAACCGTGTTTTTCGCGCTTGAATTCGGCGCTGGTCTGATCAACGCGATTGGCGAGTGCGCGCAGCACACCATTGAGCGCGGCGACACTGCCGCTGTGGGTTTGTTGGGCCAGTTCTTTTTGCCCGACCCAGCCATCGCCAGCGTCATATAAGACTTTGTACAAGACCAACTGCCCCGGCGGAATAGGCTTGCGGGTGACCACTAGCAGCACCAACTGCGCGTCAGCCATGATGGTTGTCCTCGAAATCGTTGTTCGCATCCAGTAATTATGCCGTTTTTTGCGCCGACACGCTATGGGAGCGGCTGCATCTGCACAGTGAAGTGCCGCAGCACGGGCGCTTGCCAGACAATGCGGTGGCCGGTGACTTTTTCGCGCTGCTGGTTGATGGCCGCGCAGATTTCGACCATATAATCGACGTGACTTTGCGTATACACACGGCGTGGAAACGCCAACCGCACTAAATCCATCGCGGCGGGCTTTTCGCTGCCGTCTGGTTGCAACCCGAACATCACCGAGCCGATCTCGACGCCGCGAATGCCGCCCATCAGATACAGCGCGTTGTTCAGCGACCACGCCGGATAATGTTCAAGCGCGATATGCGGCAGCATGGCGCGCGCGTCGATATACAGCGCATGCCCGCCTGTTGGGCGCACGATGGGGATGCCGGCGGCAGTCAGTTTCTCGCCCAGATATTCGATCGAACGGATACGATAGCGCAGATAATCGGGATTCAGCGCTTCGTACAGGCCGAGGGCGATGGCTTCCAGATCATAGCCCGCCATGCCGCCGTAAGTAGGAAAGCCTTCGGTCAGGATTTCCAGATTACGGCAGCGCTGCGCCAGTTCATCATTGTTCATCGCCAGGAAGCCGCCAATGTTGGCCATGCCATCTTTTTTGGCGCTCATGGTACAGCCATCGGCGTAGCTGAACATTTCGCGGGCGATGTCGATCGGCGCTTTATCGGCATAACCGTCTTCGCGCGTTTTGATGAACCACGAATTTTCAGCGAAGCGGCAGGCATCAATGAAAAAAGGCAGGCCGTATTCGTGGGCGATTGCGCTGGCCGCGCGGATGTTGGCCATGCTGACAGGCTGGCCGCCGCCGGAGTTGTTGGTGACAGTAATCATCACCAGCGGGATATTGGCCGGGCCGATGCGTTCGATGGCCGCACGCAGGGCACCCAGGTCGATATTACCCTTGAAGGGATGCAGCGTTTGTGGCTGGCGGCCTTCGGGAATCACCAGATCGAGCGCCTGCCCGCGCAGGGCTTCGATATTGGCGCGCGTAGTGTCGAAGTGCGTGTTGTTGAGCACCGTTTTGCTGCTGTCTACCAGCATGGTAAACAGAATATGCTCGGCGGCGCGTCCCTGATGTGTGGGGATGACATGTTTAAAGCCGGTGATGTCTTTGACAGCCGCCTCGAAGCGGTAAAACGACGATGCGCCCGCGTAGGACTCGTCGCTGGAGATCATGCCCGCCCACTGGCGCGCGGACATCGCCCCTGTGCCGCTGTCGGTCAGTAGGTCGATCAGCACTTGATCGGCGTGCAAACGGAAGGGATTATAGCCGGCGGCGGCCAGCGCTTGCTGGCGCTCCTGCGGCGTAGTGAAAAAGATCGGTTCGAGCGATTTAATGCGGAACGGTTCGATAATGGTCTTGATGTGCGGGTATTCGAATTGCATAAGCCATCTTTTCAAAAAATTGTGCTGCGCATTTTGAGTCTGCGGTTATTTTAGCATTTTGCGCCTTTATCGGGCGACAAACACAGTATCACCGAGCTGCACGCTGAGATTTTCGTAGGCGCGCACCGGCGCGATATGAAAGCCGCGCCGCCCCGCGCCCAGAAATTGCAGCGCCGCCTTGAGATCTGTGCCGGAAAGTGTGTCACCCTGCGCGGCGTTTTTGCCCGCGGCGAAGTGCGAAAATTCAATACAGGGCGCAGCGATTTTGAGGACATCGAAAAGAAATGTTTGACCGCTGGCGGCGTTGAGGATGCCGACGCGCCCACCAAGATCATCGAGTGTGAAGCTGTCAGCGCTATCGATGATCATATTTTCGCCCGCCACGCCGTCGCGCATGTGCGGGCCAAAGCGCTGGCGCATGGCCGCGTAATGGGCTGTGAAACCGATCGAAATCGCGTTGTCGCCGTTGTTGCGGCTTTGTGGGTGACGCGCGTTGTGAATATCGACGATGCGCTCTCCGTTGGGCAGCACGCCCTGCGCGCCATCCTGCGAGAGCAGCAGGCGTTCAACGACCAGGATGGGCGCCGGATCATAGGTGCTGGTTGGGCGTGTGCCGATTTTCAGGCTACCGGTCTGTATTTGCAGCAGTTTGATCGTGCCGATTTCGCGCATTGTGTTTACGTTCCCGAATTGGCAGTATGCACTGCCAAGTATACACGGAAACTCGTGCCGACCCCCACTTTGCTTTCGACATCGATACGCCCGCCGTGTAGTTCGACAATTTCGCGCGCGATGCTGAGTCCCAGACCAGCGCCTTTGGTGTTTTCATCGGCGCGGTAAAAAGGCTGGAACAGATAGGGCAAATGCTGGCTGGCGATGCCCGCGCCTGTGTCGATCACGCTGATAACGGCGTAAGGCGGTTGGCCGCTGGTCGTGTCGCTGGTGGTCAGCCGCACCGTGACCTGACCACCGGGCGGTGTATACTTGATGGAATTGGTCACCAGATTGGTGATGACTTGTGTGATGCGTTCCGGGTCGAGCCACAGATGCAGCGCATCCGGCGGGAGTTCACTGTAAAGCGTGATCTGGCGCAGTTCGGCGTCCGGGCGCTGCAGCTTTATGACATCGACGATCAGGGTTTGCAGCACCGTGTCCTGCCGCTTGAGCGCGATCACCCCGCGTTCAAAACGCGACAAATCCAGCAAATCTTCAACCAGTTTCTCCATGCGCTGTGTGACCTGCTTAATAACGTCGAGATGTTCGTCAAAGCGTTCTGGCTGTTTGGGGATCAGGTACAAGCGCGTTTTGAGATTGGTCAGGGGCGTGCGCAGTTCGTGCGAGGCGCGCGCCACGAAGCGCGATTTTTGCTCTTCCAGCGCTTTTTCTTTGCTGATGTCACGCATAACCAGCACCGTGCCCAACACGCGCTGCGCCGGGTCAATGACCAGATGGGCGGTGATGGCGGCGTCGAAACTGCTGTCGTCCTGACGCAGCAGACGCAGTTGACCCTGCCAGATACCACCCTGGCGCATTGATTGCAGCACCTTTTCTAGAAACACGCGGAACACAGCAGGCTCCATACCGGAAATGCGTTGGCCGATGTGCATAGCGCTGGCCTGCCATTCGGTCATCGCGTAACCTGTGAGTTGGCACAAGGCTTGATTCACGTAAGGCGCTTTGCCCTGCTTGTCGATAAAAATAACACCTTCGGTCATCGAATTGAGGATGGCGTGTAACTGGGCGCGTTCCGATTCGACTTCGGCAGTGCGCTCCATCACCCGCACTTCCAGGGCCGCCGCCTGCTGCTGTAACGCCTGATAATAGCGCGCATCGCGGATGGCGATGCCGGCCTGATTGGCGAAAGCTTGCAAACGCCCGGCGTGGATGTCACTGTAGGTATTGGGCGTAGCGCTGTCGAGATTGATGAAGCCGATGACCGCGCCATCAATAATGATCGGAGCGCCGACATAGGAGCGCAGCCAATCCAGGTTTTCTACCAGCACCCATCCAGAGTACCTACGCACGTCCCCAAGCACCATCGGCTGGACATGTTCAACCATCCAACGCAAATTCGGGGTTTGGGCAAGGGGAAACCGGGAATTTCGCGCAGCAGCGTCGAGACCAAGCCGATCATAACCGCGCGTGGCGACGACGCGCCCGACGTCCTGTTCGATCAACATCACGTTAGCGGCGTCACAGGGTACGACGCGTGTCACATCGTCCAGAATGCGCTCAATCACTTCATCAATATACAGGGTGCTGGTTAGCGCCGCGGCACTGTCACGCAGCGCTTCGGCTACCAGGCGTTGTTCACGTTCCGCGGCTTCGGCCCGCTGGCGCTGAAAACTCTCGGCTTGCAGTTTTTCTACGTAGCGCGCGTTGGCGATCGCCGCGCCCAACGATTTGGCGACGGAGTAAAGCGTTTCGAGTTCGTCGGGCGTTAGCGGGAAAAATTCGCGGAACAACAACGAGATCGCGCCCATCATCTGGTCATGAAACAGCAGGGGCAGGGCATAAAAACTCTTAAAACCCTCGTTCCGTGCAATGGCGCGCATCGCTTCGGAAATGCGCGCGTCACTGACCAGATCATGCACAACGATCACTTCGCGCTGGCGCACCGCCTGACCGACAATGCTGTTTTCCAGCGACAGGGTGTCGCCGATATGAAACATGTGATCGGGGATGCCATGTTTGATGACGGAGCGCAGAAGCTGTGATTCTTCTTCGTAAATGAAGATGTTAACTCCGGCAACATTGGTATAGGCGATGATGCCCTCTACAGCGCGTGTCACCACCGTTTGCAGGTCAAGCGAACGGTACAGGGTATCGGCGATGCTGTTGATAATAGTGAGCGAGTTGCTTTTGGTTTGCAGCGCGACCTGCGAGATATACAGGTCTTTTTCGACCAGACGCCGTTCGGTAGTGTCCCGTACAAAGCACTGAATACTGCCGTCGAGCAGCAGGCGTGTGCTGATTTCCGCATAGATCAGGCTGCCGTTTTGCCGAATCAGGGGGCGTTCGACCACTATCACTTCATTTTTCGCCAGTGCCTCAACGTCGAGCGGGCTCTGGCGTAGATCGTCGGTGTTTATCAGGTCGCGCACGTTGCGGCGCAGCAGATCAACGCGGGCATAGCCCAGCATTTCGCAGATACGGCTGTTGACATCCAGTACGGCGCCTTGCGTATCAACGATGAAGATACCCTCTGATACCTGTTCCATCAGCAGACGATAGCGCACTTCACTGTCGCGCAGGCTGTTTTCGACTTTGCGCTGCGCGGCGAGCGTCTGTACATAGCGCAGCAGTAAACGCAGCGCCAGGCCGAAGTCGCTCATCAGCGGCAGAATATCGACAGCGCCGGCTTGCAGCGCCATCTGTTCCTGGTCATCGTGCGCAATCAGTGCCACCACCATCAGTCCTTGCTGACGCCAGCGCAGGCAGTTAGCCGCGCTTTAGGGCAGGGCAAAATCCAACAGAATGAGCAGCGGTGACAGGTTGACGGCTTGGATCAGACCATCGGCGAGCGAAAGGGCATGGTGGAGTATGTAGGATGTTGTCGCTGTGGCCTGGGCAACTTTTTGAAAAACCGTCTGTTGTTCGCTGACAAGAAGCAAAACGCCTGCTTCCCCAACAGCCCCCGACATCGTCATTGTGTGGTTAGCCCAGTAAACATTAAAATTATAAGCCTATTATAACATAGGGGTTTCCTACCGTAAATTAACTTTTTATCGACGCTCATTAATGCCTTACGGCTGACAGTCAGGGGCTTGCGCGATGAATTGAGCGACAGCCTGGCCCGCGACCTCATGCCCACGCATACTCCAGTGCGAATCATAAGCGTAGTAGGTGGGTTCTCCGCTGAGCGCGGCGGCTTGCAGGGCAGGCACAAGGTCGATGAAATAGATACCCAATTCCTGCGCGAGCGCTTGCACGGCATAACGCTGGTTGTCGATATTTGCCATCAGCGCTTCGTATGCTGTCGGCTGTAGCGCGCCGAAGGAGAGCCACCCCTCAGCGTCGCGTTGCAGCGTGAGCGCGTTTTCCAGCACCCAGCGGCGGTTGCCCTGGGGGTCGGCATATTGGAAGTAGATATGGCTTTTATCGGGGATATAGACCAGCCCAACGCAAGCGCCGCCCGCCAGCGTTTGAATGTCTTGCAGCGATTGGCGCAGCAGCGCGAAGTTCTGCGATTGGCGGTAAGTGTCTTCTGTGCCGTTTAGCCACCAGATGTAGTCGCTAATATAGGCCAGCGGGTAATTGACCGCGTTGATGACATGATCGAGCGGATACAGGTAATTATCGTCGGCGCGCGTTGTGATGCCGTAATCCCGCTCACTCGGATCCACCGCCGCGATCGTGCCATGCTGCAAATTTAGCCTAATCCTGCCGCCGTTTTCCTGCATTTCGCGATACGTTGTCTGAATATTGCCCAAATCATTGCCTTCAAAAAAGCCGATCAGCACCCATTGGCGGCGCTCTCCGCTGGGCACAGCGCCAAACTGTCGCAGCACCTGCACATATTCCAGCGGGCCAAAGCCGCTCCAGCCGAGATTTTGCACGGGGATGTTGAGGTGGCGCGCGAGCACATCAACCCACGGCACCTGCCCGCCATCCGTAAACGAATCACCAAGCGCGACGATCGGGTAAAAAGATGCCGTCAGAGCGGGCAGTCGAAAGCCGTTCGCATCGCTCTGGCGGTACAGGTCTTCGAGAACGCGGTTTTCGGCAGGCGGGCGCACCTGCCCCGGCTGGTGGCGAAACGTGTCGCCGTCGTAATCGGTGAAGACGTGATGATTGCTCACCCTCACCGGCAGCAGCGGGCGCAGCACGAAGGCCAACAGGATGCCACAGGAAGCGCCGAACAGAATGAGCCAGATTCGCGGATCAAGCCGCCGCAGCCAGAAAGTACGTTGGGACATATGCCATTTGAAAGGGCGAACCCAGTGGCTCGCCCTGATTTTCCCTTAGTGATTGATGATATAAGTATAGCAGAGGGGGGAATGAGGATTAAAGGCTCAACGCGCTGCCGAGCCGCCGTTTTGAGATGCGATGTTCAGTGCTGGGCATCATCCTTGGCGCTCTCGCGGCGTGTAGCGCTGTAGATGTACATTGCGTTAAGCACGATGGCCAGGCCGAAGAGAATACCGACCAGCAGATCGAAGAAATTGCTCAGGCTGTAGACGCGCAGCACGATGATGAGCATGACAAGCAGGTTGATGACCGAAAGCTCGATAGCAAATCGTTTCACGAGGTTCTCCTCCTATTGCTGGCTGCTGCGTTTGGCAGCCATGACGATAAACAGCACATCCAGCAGCAGCGCTACCGCCACCAGCACTGCACTGAGTGCCGTGATGCCCAACAGCGCCGTTTGTACGACAATGCTTAAGATCAGCGCTGTGTTAATCACCGCAAAATCGAAAAACACACTGTTGTCGCGCGGGTTCATCGCGTCACCTCCCTGAATAGTCGCAGAGAGTCACTCTATGTTCAGCGTATATCGGAGCGGGCGGCTGTCGCTAGTAGGAGGCGTCACGGGTTTGTCGTGCCAAATATCATAGTTGAGCGTTCAGCCCGCTTTGGATGTCCACTTGTCGTCGGGGTTTTTGAGTGGTTTTTTAGGTTCGCTCTTGTCCTGCTTGGCAGTTTCGAGAGCGCTGGGGCGCGGGATTTCGCGGGTTTTGAGCTTGTCGGCAGGTTTAACGACGCGCGGCAGGAAGGATTTGAGGTCGATGCTGTAACCAGCTTTGGGGCTGATGGGGAAGGGGTCTACGGGACCAGTTTTCGCGCCCATCATGCGCTGAATCGCCATCAGTTCGTCGGCGGTGAGCGTCGCCATCACGCCCTGTTCATTGTCCTGTTCCTGCGTGCCGAACGCGCGATGAAAAGCGATGCGCTGAAACTGGACGCTTGCCATATTGGACACCAGCAGGGCGTTGGGGTTATAGCCGTGCGGCAGCAAGTCTTTGCGCCGGATCAGCAGCAGCGTGATAAACAGCAGGCCAACGCCGCCCCACTGGACAGGCGACAGTTGTTCGCCCAGAATTAGCCCGGCCAACAGCAGCGCAACCCCGATTTCCGCGATAGCCGTCACCGCCGTTTCGACACTCCCGCGCAATTTCACGCCGGCGAACATCGCTAAGCGCGAAAGCGCCGTGGTGATGCCCAGGGCAATTATCGGCAGCACGGCGTTTTCCAGCGTATTGAGTGTCATCTGTGCGCCAACGGCTAACCAGACAACGGTGACCACCACGCCCATCGTTGTCAGGATGTACAATGCGCCGGTAGGCGCGGGCATTTCATACAGAACATACTGGCTGAAAATAAATGTCCCGGCGAACATCAGCGCACTGCCCAGCATCAGCCCAACGCCAAACCAGTTGATCTGTTTGCCGCCGAAGCCCGTAATCACCAGCAGCGCGCACCATGCCAGCAGCACGCGCAGCGCGGTGCGGCGGTCAATACGCTGCCCGCCCAGGTGCGAAAGCAGCACTGCGATCGGCAAATACATGCCATTGAGCAGTTGGACGAGCGAGGCATCGAGATAGCTGAGGCCACCGTAGTAAAAGAGCGAGCCGATGCCGTTAATGACGCCGATCACCATGCAGCCCAACAAGCCTGCGGGGTAAATGTAAATGTACTGGCGGAAGAAAATAATGTAGAACAACCACATGAGTACCACAGCGACCAGAGTGCGCAGCGCCGCTACCCCAAAAGCATCCGCTCCCGCGCCATAGGCCAATTTGCCGAACACCGGCGCCATGCCCAGAAAGATCGGTGTTGCGAGAATCGGCAGGAGTTCCTTGGGGTGGAAGCGTGTTTCGCTGTTCATGCATTATTGCCCGGAGGAACATAAACCCGTTTGCGGGTGATAGGCACAGACACCAACGGCAGTTCGATGAAAAATTCGCTGCCGGGACACTGCTGTTCGTCATAACCGGGACTATCGACCCAGATACGCCCGCCATGCGCTTCGACAATCCCGCGCACAATCGTTAAGCCCAGCCCCAGCCCCCCGCCTTTGTAAGCCGTTTTGCTGCTGGAGTGTGTTTCGTGCGCCCCGCCGCTGTGGAATTTTTCGAAGACCGTTTCCAAATCGGCTTTGCTGAGGCCGATTCCGGTATCGCGCACGCTCAAGCGCACTTTGCCGCTGCCGGTGTCGGTGCTGACATTGATATAGATGTGGCCGGTGTCGGGCGTGTATTTGATGGCATTGCTTAACAAATGCTGTATGGCCGTGTACAGCAGTTCGGCGTCGGCGCGCATCGAGGCCGGCCAACCGGTGTTGGGTGTGTGAAGCGTCAGGTGGCGTTCAGCCAGCGCCCCCTCGTAAAAATTGCTGGCGCGGTGAACAATGTTTTGCAGATTGGCCGTGCCAATCGAGAGGTCGATCTGGCGCGTCATAATACGGCTGGCGGTGATGACTTCGTTAATCGTGCCGTGCAGCCGCTGGATGGCGTCGATCAGCATTTTCATCATCATCTTCAGGTTTTCGTCCTGGAAGCTTTCGCGGTTGGTGATCTCCTCCAGCATACGGCTGTAGCCAAAAACGACAGCCAGCGGCGTGCGCAGTTCGTGGGCCGTCTTTTGAATGAACGCCTCTTTCACCTTATCCATGCGCTGGAGTTCGCGGTTGTTTTCCTCCAGCTTACGCATATTGTCTTCGAGCTGACGCACCATGTCCTGCATCACGACGACTTGTATTTCGGCAGTACGCTCTTTGTCGAGATGCTCCTGTTTGCCGCTGAGATAGGCTTCGATTTCGCGCGGTAGAACTTCGACATCGACCGGTTTAGTCATATAGCCGCTGATGCCCACCGCCAGCGCCATCTCGCGAAATTCGCCGTAACCCTGTGCGGTGAGCGCAACAATGGGCGTGTTTTTAAAGCGCGCGTCGGCGCGCAAACGCGTGGTAATCTCGCGCCCGCTCAAATCGGGCAGATTGATGTCGGTCAGAATCAGGTCGGGCTGCTCGCGGCGCGCCAGATCAATGCCTTCCAGGCCGCGTTCGGCCACCAGCACATGATAGCCCGCGAATTGCAGTGTGCGTTCCACCAGCGCGCGGCTGGACGGGTCATCTTCGATATAGAGAATTTTGCGTTGATTGTTCAACCGAATCTTCCCCAGCTTTTCGTTATAGTGTATAACGCTTTGCATTGCATCAGTATTGAGCTAATCCGAAAATGTTGTAAATCCCGAACTCGCGGCCCATTTTCGGCTTATGTATCCAGTTTTTGCACCAGATTTTCGACAAAGGCATCATCGAGCGCCGAGCCTTTTTGCAGCAGCATATCGACCATGCCTTCCAGACGTTCGCGCTCACGCACAGTCAATTCCTTTGCCGTGACGACGACGATGGGAATATGGCGCGTCTGTGGGTTGGATTTTACGTGGTCGATGACCGTAAAGCCATCGACTTCGGGCATCATCAGGTCGGTCACCACGAGATCGGGCTTGGACTGCTGGATCATTTTCAGCCCTTCAAGCCCGTTGGACGCGATTTGTACGTCGCAGTTGTGGCGGCTTTTGAGCAGCCGCATAATGAGACGTGCCGCTTCGGGCGTGTCTTCGATAATCAGCACGCGCTTGAGGTGTTCGACCTGATCGACCGCCGCCAGCAGCCCTTCTTCCGGCAGCACCGGCGCGCGGAATTTATCGGTGAGGTCAACGAGACGCTGCCACTGGTCGCCGAGAATTTCTTTTTCGACAGGCAGTGTGTGGCCAGAGCAGTTCAGGACAACGACATCATCGGGTTTGATCAGGCCGCGATAGACGAGCTTAAACAGGCCGGCGAAACTCACGCCTGTAGCGGGTTCCACAGAGATACCATCATAACGCGCGGCAATACGGATGGCGTTGTAGGCTTCGTCGTCACTGGCCGAGACAAAGTGGCCGCCGTACTCCTGCACATAGTCGTAGAGCAGCTCATAGGCGCGTCCCGGATTGCCTGTCGCCAGCGTCGTAATGATGGTCATGGGGTTTTCGACAGGGGTAGCAACACGCTGCCCGCGTTCAAAAGCCTCGACCATCGGCGCACAGCCCGCCGCCTGCACAATGCCCATCTTCGGCATACTGTCGATCAGGCCGAAATCGAGCATTTCGCGGAAACCCTTGCCCACGCCAATCGGCCCCATGCCGCCGCTGACACCCTGAATGAACCAGTCGGGCGCGCGCCACTGCTGGCCGTCGCCTATTTCGGCGCTGAGTTGTTCGGCAATCTCGTAAGCCATCGTTTTCATAGCTTCGATAGCGGCCACGCTTTTGATGCCGCGATCTAAAAAGACGCCTTTGGTTTTGGCGAAGCGCGCGGCTAATTCTTTCGTCTGGTCATAGGTGCCCGTCGTTTTGATGACCTCTGCGCCATACAACGCGCATTCCCGCATTTTTTCGCCGGGTGTCAGGCTGGGGAAAAACGCCCACAACTTGATACCCACGCGCGCGCAGTAGGCGGCGTAGGAAATGGCGACGTTGCCAGTACTGGCCACCACCAGTTCCTTGACGCCCAGTTCGCGCAGCGCAGAGATAGCGACGGTGGCCTGTCGGTCTTTGAAGCTGCCGGTTGGCCCCTGACGCTCGTCTTTGATATACAGGTGCTTCAAACCGAGTGTCGCCGCCAGCGCCTGCGATTTCACCAGCGGGGTGCCGCCTTCACCCAGGGTCACGACTTTTTCGGGGTCATGAATCGGCAGCACTTCGTGATAACGCCACAGATTGGTGCGGCGGCGCTTGAGTTCCTGCACCCACTCTTTCGGCTTAAGCTGGCCGAAATCGTAACGCGCCTCCAGAATATTCTCCCCGCAGTTTGGGCAGCCCGTCAGCGAGCTGTTCAACGGAATCCGGGTGTGGCAGTGAATGCATTCAAGTTCAAGATGTTTGGGCATGCGCATCCAATCCAAAAGCAGGGATGATAAAGACAGCCTTCATTGTAACGTGCCGCTGCCAACGGTGACTATGGTGAGTAAAGGCGTGCCTTCGCCCACTTGAGCGCCGCGCCAGCTTTCCTTATGCGCCGTTTTCGCCGGAAAGATGGCGGCGCACACCTTTCAGGAAACGTTCAAATTCCTCTTTGGTGATGTCGGATTTGGACATGACCTGTACGTCCGCAAGCTGCTCCTGTTCGATGGCACTCAGCGCTTCGGAGGTGACGACAAGGATCGGGATGCTGGCGGTTTCCGGGTTGCTGCGTAGTTCTTGCAGCACAGCAAAGCCGTCTTTTTCCGGCATACGCAGATCAAGAATAATCAGATCGGGACGGCGGCGCGCGACCAGCCCTATCCCTTCCTGGGCATTCTGCGCCGAAAATACGCGATAACTGCCGTATGTGTCGAGCAAATGCGTCAGCAAGCGCACAGTATCCGGCTGGTCGTCGATAATCAGAATGCGCTCGGTGCTGGCTTCCTGTTCGGCAGACAGCACGGCTTCCAGCAGTTGTTCCGGCAGGAAAGGCCGGCGCAAGAAACGATGGGCGCCGTACTGGTGGGCTTTTTCGGCTTCATCGGCCAGCGCGGCAATAATGACGGGGATGTCGAAGGTGTCGTCGCGTTCCTTAAGCCGCTTGAGCACGTCCCAGCCCTCGCCAGAGGCAAAACTGCCGTCCATCAGCATCAGGGTAGGCCGCAGCCCGCCCGCCATCGCCTCCGCCATAAAGGGATTATCGCCGTTGAAGACTTCGAAGCCTTCGCGCTGCAAGATACGCCGATATTGATCGACCATTTCGGGATTGTCTTCGATCAATAAGACCTGGCGCCGGGAATGGACGATCTTGGGCATGGTATTGGTGCGGCGCTTGGGCGCGACTTCACCGCCATTGGACGTGACGCTTGTGGGGATAGGCGTGCCCATATGCGGTGTATCGGCGCTGACGGGTTTCAGTTCGTCGGTGCCTTTTTTCTCTTTTTCTACTGGCGCCGGTTCGGTGGGAATAGTGATGCTGAAGACTGAACCGACATTAAGCTGCGAACGCACGGTGATTGTCCCGCCCTGCATTTCGACCAGTGATTTAGAGATAGGCAGCCCCAACCCCGTGCCGCCCGCCACGCGCGTCAGCGACGAATCGACCTGCCTGAAGGCCTCGAACAGCAGCGGGATGTCTTTTTCGGCGATACCAATACCGCTGTCCTGCACATCGACCTGCACCATGATCCGTCCCTGGGCATCCTTGACCTGATAGGCGCTGATCGTAACGGCTCCCTGCGGCGTGAACTTGATGGCGTTGCTGAGCAGGTTGTTGAGCACCTGGCGTGTGCGGAATTCATCGCCATAGCAGCGCGGCAAACCTGGCGCCACATCGGCGATGATACTGAGATGCGGTTTGTCGTACTGTTTGGCGTAGCCCAAACCCATCGACTTTACGCCGTCGATCAGCGTCTTCATGTCGAAGTAATCGAGCTTGAGATCGAGCTTATTAGCGGCGATCTTGGCCTGATCGAGAATATCGTTAATCAGACCGAGCAAGTGTTGCCCCGCCGTATAGATCGTGTTCAGGTCTTGCTCCTGCATCTCGGTCAGCGGGCCGTCGATGCCTTTAATCATCACACGGCTGAAACCAATGATCGAGTTCAGCGGCGTGCGCAGCTCATGGCTCATGTTCGCCAAAAAGTCGCTCTTGAGGCGATCGGCTTCGCGCAGTTGTTCGTTGGCACGGCGGATCTCTTCGAGTAGCTGCGCGTTCTGGACGATGGCAGAAAGCGAACTGGAGAGCGTGCGCAGCAGTTGCAATGTGTCAAAGTTGTAGGCGTTGGCACGCTGGTCTTCCACCGCGATCAAGCCGACCAGCTTGCCGCCCGAAACCAGCGGCATAATGATGGCCGAACGGGCGTTAGCCGCGGCGGGCACATACAGATTAGGCGCGTTCTGGTTGTATTCCTCGATGTTGTAAACAATATCGGGCTTGAGTTCCTGCGCCTTGACGCCGATCAAGTTCGCCTGGTCACCGACCAGCACATCGGCCATTTCGCTCAGCGGCGTTTCAATGCCGACTGCCGCCAGCGGTTGCAGCACAGTGACCAGGCTGCCGCTGCGGTCTTGCATGAGGTGCGGCACGTACAGGCAGACGCTCAGCGCCGCTAATTCACGCTGCAACTGCTGCGCGACCGTTTCCAGCGCGTTTCGGAGCGAAGTGCTGGCAGCGGCAGAAGTTGTTACCTGGAACATAAACGACATTTCGTTCGCGCGGCGCTGTGCCTGGTCGTATAGCCCAGCGTTGTCGATCGCGACCGAAATCTGCGCCGCCAGGGTCGTCAGCGCGCCGATGTCTTCTTCGCCGAAAGCATTGGGCTGGTTAGACTGCACATCGAGCGCGCCCACGACTTTTTCCTTGACGATCATCGGCAGCGCCAGTTCGGAGCGTGTCAGCGGCAGATACGGATTCGGTTTGTGAACGGTCTGCGCGTCGGCGGTATCGGAGACCAACGTGTATCTGCCCGTCGCTGTCACCTGACCGATGACCGAACGCGAGCCTTTTTGCAGCTTGTGATTGACCGCCAGCATTTGGCGGCCAATTTCGCCGGTGCTGGCGCGCAGCAGCGCGTAGTTGTCGTCCGCATCCATCAGGAAAATTTGCACGTGATCGTAGCCGAATTGTTCCTGAATGAGAGCCACCAGGCGCGGCAGCAGTTCGTTTAGGTCAAGGATGCGGCTGGCTTCCTCGCTCACACGGGCAGAAGTGAGCAGTTGGCGGGCACGGCGGTCAGTTTGCTGCAACAGGCGCGCGGCTTCCAGGGCGATCGAGGCTTGTTCGGCGAAAGTCTGGAAAATGCGCAGTTCGCGATCCGTGTGCTTATGCGTCTGATTCGCGCTGATCCAGATGGCGCCGATCGCGCGTTTGGGCACGCGCAGGGGCAGAATCGCGACTGAGCGCGTAGAAAGGCTTTCGATGCTGGCACGTTCCATCGGCGTCAGGTCGGGGTGATTCTCGGTGTCATCAATCGTGCAGATGCTGCTGCTGCCCAGCAGCGACCACGCCGGGAATTCGCCAGCGCTCAGGCTGATACCCGTCAGGTCAACGCCGCTGCTGCTGGCCTGCCAGCTCGCCATGATTTCTACACGCGCGTTGGATGCGTCCCAATTATCCGCGCCTTCCAGCATGGCAACAAACACCTGATCGATATGGTCGGCTAACAGGTTTTCGATCACGATGTCGAGAATATCCTGCGCGGTGGTCACTTCTTTCACGGCCAGGGCGCGCGTGGCACGGTACAGCACGGTGGTTTCGTCCAGCGTGTTACGTGTTTGCTCGATCAAGTAGCGGTTATCGACTGCTGTCGAGGCCTGGTCACGCAGCGATTCGAGGCTGCGCTGCACGTCGTCAGAAATCGTGCGCGCATCATGGTAAGCGATAATCAGCCAACCCAGCGGCACTTCAGCGCGCAGGCTGGTGCGCAGCGGGGTGGTTGCCAGCGCGTTCAGTCCCATGCTGCGCAGCATGACGCGCGCTTCGTCGCTTAAACGCGCATCGGTCTGCACATTGTCGATACACACGGTTTCGCGGGCATCCAGCGCGCTTTCGAGTAGATAAAGCTGCTCGATCGGCTGTACCATGTAGCGTGCCATCGTCAGTGTATCGAGGTCGTCTTCCATCAGCACGATATAGGCGTCGTCGGAAGCTTGCAGCGACATCTGTTCCAGGACAACATTCAACACATCTTCCAACCCGCCCGCTTCAGAAAGCGCGCGCGTGGTTTCGTAGAGCGAGACCGTTTCGCGCAGGTTTTCCTGCAAGGTATTTTCCAGCCCGCGCAGCGCGCTGATGTCCTGGAAGGCGGCGACAATGCCCAGCAGTTCGCCCTGGGCGTCGCGGATCGGCGCGGCGTTCATCAGCAGGTCGGTCTTGCTGTCGTCGCGGATCACCGCCACATCGTCAGCGTTAATCTGGCTGTCCTGCGCCATCGCCTGATAAATCGGCAGTTCTTCGTTGGGATAGTGCAGTTCCGTGCCCGTGCGGAACAGGTCATATTCCAGGGCGGTAAAGGACTCATGGACATTGATCGGACGGCCTAACAGCGCTTCCACCCGGTCATTGAACATCACCGGCTTATACGTCTTGGGATCCAGCACCAGCACGCCGGCAGGCATGGTTTGCAGGATCGCGCGCAACTGCTGGCGCTCGCCTTCGACCGCGCGGAACAGGTTGCGGTTCTCGACCGCGATAGTGATCTGTGCCGCCAGGGTGTTGACAAACTGCTCATCGCGTTCGTCCATGTCGGGCGAATAAATAGCGCGGCCAATAAGCAGCGCGCCGATCGGCGCGCCGCTGGCGATAATCGGCTGCGCGATGTGCTTACCGATATGCGCCTGGATACCCTGCCTATCATAGTGCTGGAAGGCCGCGTAACGCAGTGGGTCATTGACGACAACGGAGCGCTCCAGACGCACGGCGTCCACCAGTGAATGTTCGCTGGAGTGGATATCGAGTGTTTCGGGAAAGCCCGTGGGCGTGCCTTTTTTAGAGCCCGGCACACGCCATGTCAGGCGATGCAGCAGCCCATCTTCACCTTCCAGCATCAGCAGCCAGCGGTCATAGCCGGCCTGTTCGCTGACACGCGCGACCACGTCGCTGATATTGCGTTCGAACTCGCTGCCGATACGTGTCGCCAACTGGCCGACCTCTGCCAGCGCCAGCGCGCGCTGCGCTTCAACTTGCGCGCGGCGGGCTTCCATCTGCGCTTCTTCGAACAGCAGCTTGTTTTCGACAGCGATAGCAACCTGGTCGCCTACCGCCTGCGCGAAACGCTTATACTGCTCGTCAAACGAATGAGCCTGATCGCTTACACAAATTAACGCGCCCAGCCACTTCTGCCGCGATTGCAGCGGCACAATCAGAGCGCTGGATGGCTCATAATTATCAAGCGCGGCGCGCAGCCAGCGCCGCGCAGAGGGATCACGACTGAGGTCGGCGTAATAAGCCGCACCTTTGGACATCGTGGTCATGCGGCCCAGCGGCGCCTGCTCATGCTCGATGCGCGTGTTAACCGTAATCATGGCCTGTTCGCCGGGGCTGCGTCCCCAGACATACACCCGCCGCAGATAAGGCGCGTCTGGCGAAGGCTGTGGCTCGGCCAGTAAGATGACAATATGACTGACATGCGTCGAAATGACGGCGGTGCCGCCGCCTACGTCACCGCTCACCAGCGGATTACCAAGGTTATCGGCGGCAGCGCTGTACACCTGCTCGAATTCCTGCGCGCGGGTGATAGCGCGCGTCGCTTCGTACAAACGCTGCGTCTGGTCCAGCGCTTCCGCCGTCTGATTCAACAAACGGCGATTCCACAGCACCGTGCTCATCTGGCCGGTGAGCGCGCGGTACACTTCATATTCGTTTTGCGTGAGTTCGCGTTCTTCGCGGCTCATCACGTAAAACAGCGCGATGGGTTGGTTGCCGCTGAAGAGCGGGAAGACCGTCATAAAGCGTTGGCCGCGATCGCGCAAAAACTGCACTGCCGGCGGGACATCGAGCGATTCCGGGTCGTAGTCGATCACTATCATTGGCTCGCGGTCACGCAGCGGCGAATTTTCGGCGATAAAGATGGTATGCGGCAGATTGACCGACTGTACTTTGCCGACGCGGGCTTCCGCCAGAATGCGCGCGCGCGTCGGCCAACCGCTGCTGTCGGGTTCGCCTTCCAGCACCACCAGCGCGAAGTCATAGTTCGGGTCGCCGCTGGTGCGCACCGCCGCATACACCAGTTCCGGCAGATTTTGCGCCGTGTTGATGATGCGGCTGGCGGCGTACAGGTCTTCGTTGCGTTCCAGCGCTTCTTCGGTTTCCTGGTTCAGGATACGGTTATCAATCGCCGTGCCTGCCTGGTCGGCGATGCTGGCAAAAGTGCGGATATCCTGTTCGAGGAAACGGCGCGGCTGCAAAAAGCCAAACGTGAGCATCCCGCTCCACTCGCCGCGTTTGGTGAGGGGCATCAGGATGACCGAACGCGCTTCCATGCGATGGAAAATGCCGCGCAGCGCCTCGTCCAGACGCTGATCGGTCAGGGTATCTGCGACCACCGTCACGCGCTGATTTTGAATCTCGCGCAGCAGCAGATGGTCATCGGCACGCAACCGCAGCCCGGTCAGGTTTTCGTCGCCCAACTCACGCGGGTGCGTGGGGTAATCGGTTATGATTTCCAACCACTGCCCACTGTCGGCTTTATAACTATCGGCGCTGTCGAACATCCAGATTTGGCCGCCGACAGCATCCGGCACGATGGTTTCGATCACCGCGTCCAGAATGGCTTCGAGCGTGTTGGCTTCGTTCAGCCGCCGCCCCATCTGGTACAGGGTGGAGGTTTGCAGCAGCGTGCTTTGCGTTTCCTGGAACAAACGCGCGTTTTCGATCGCCAGCGCCACACGTTCGGCCACAGCGTTAAGAACGACTTTATCGCCTTCGGTGAAGGTTTGGCCTTCCGGCACTGCCACTTCCAGTTTACCGATTGTCTGCCCACGAATAGCGATTTCGGCGTTCATACGCACATCAGTCGTGGTGTCGTTGTTGTCTTTGAGCAGCGGCGTGTCGCGCACCTCCATCAGGTCATAGCGAAAATAATCACCGAGCATGATTTTCTTTTCGGCTTCTTGCCAAGCCTCGCGCGTCAGGCGGCGCGTCAGCGCATCAACCTGCGCCTGGCTTTGGGCGCGGTTGCGCTGCAAGTCGGCGCGGTGAATGGCGATCGCCAATTGGTCGGCGATCAATTCATAGGAGGGCAAATCTTCGGGATTAAACACGCCCACCTGTGTGCTTTGAATATCCAGCACACCGATAACACGGTGGCCCACCAGCAGCGGCACGCCCATTTCGGCGCGTGTGCGCGGCAGCAGCGGGTTAAAGGCGTGTGGGCCGCGTTCCCCGCTTTGCGTATCGTTGACAAAGATGCTTTTGCCGCTGGCGGCTACATTGCCCACGATGCTTTGCTGCCCGACAGCAAAATGATGTTTGACCGCCATCAGCTTTTGCCCGACTTCACCGTGACTGTAGGCCAAGATCACGTTAACGCCGGCATCATCGACCAAAAACACCTGCGCGTGATAGAAATCCAGATAATCACACATCAGGCTTAGACTGCTGTTCATCAGAGCCGGCAAGTCCTGGGCTTTGGCTGTCTCCCGGCTGATGCGCGCGGCGATTTCGAGATTGCGCATCCGGCGCGCCATTTGCGCGCGCGTGCTGTTCGACACCTCGCGCACATAGGACGACATGCGCTGGAAAGCTTCCAGCAGTTGGCCGATTTCGTCGTCGTCGCTGCCAGAGACGATCGCGCCGCCTGTGCGCTGGCGCGCGCCGGTGACCAAAATCATCTGCTGCGCCACCTTGTTCGCGTTCTGGAGCGGCAGCAGCGCTTGATCTAGCAAACCGTCGATAAAACGCACGGTGATGAACCCGGTGACCAGGGTGACAAAAAATACAAGGAGAGCGCCGATGTGTGTGCCGGGCATGATCGACACGAAGTCGTCGCTGAGCACGATACGCCACGTCATGTTGAGCGCGCTCACATCAATACGCCGGATCGAAACCAGATTCCCGCCTTCCAGCGATAGGCTGACGTTGGCGGGGTTAGCGCGCAGGAAATCTGCCAGGCTGGAGCTGATACGCCCGGCGATTTCGGGGTTGTTGGCCGGCGAGTCGGCTTCGGGGGGTGCGCCGTTGGCGGGCAGCGCGTAACTGCTGCTGCCGTATTCCGTGTCCACCAGCGCACGGTTACGGTTTTCGATCAACAGCAGGCGGGCGCCGCGCGGTATGGTAGCGGTCTGGATGGCGCTAAAAACGCGATCCAGCCGCACTTCCAACTGCACAATGCCCAGACGTTCGTTTCCGCGCAGTTCGTCGAAAACCGGCGCGTAAAACTGGACAATTGACTGCTCAGGCGTCAGCGGTTGCAGATTATCATCGCTGAGCAGCGAAGGCGGCCCGGCCACAACTTGCCCCGGCGTCGCGTTCAGTGCGCGTTCGAATCCCAGATCGCGCGACCATTTGCTCAACACGTCTGCGCCTTGAGTGGCGATAAAGGCGTCCTGATAGGCGTTGACTTCGCCGAAGACGAAGCCGTTGCTTGTCAGGTAACGCACCGCCAGATAGCCATCACTGCTGTTGTTGGCCAGCAGATCGGCGAACGCCAGCAGCATCGGCCCTTGCAGAGCCGCCGATTCTTCGGAAGACAGGTTGTTCATTAATGTGTTTCGCGCCGCGAATTCGCGCACTGCGCTGCTGTTGGCCAGCGCTTGCACATCCTGAATGGGCGCG
Source organism: Chloroflexota bacterium (assembly GCA_013388745.1). GTDB lineage: Bacteria > Chloroflexota > Anaerolineae > Aggregatilineales > Phototrophicaceae > JACAER01. Next base: position 368,695 of record JACAER010000006.1, on the reverse strand, counting down.
TTCAGCGTGTCTCTGATCTGTTGGGATAATTGCAGCAGGCGTACACTGTTAGCCTGCCGCAGTGTTTCGATACCGTTGAGTTCGACACCCAGCAGCAGCAGCAGCCCTAAGATGGCGAAAAACACAATAATGCGCGGGCGCACATAGGCCAGCACTTTGGCTTGAAAGAGGTTGGGGTTAGTAGTTTGGACTGCCATTCCGCAAGCTTACCTCTTTTATTCTTCGGTGGGTTTATCAGGCACGCCGTTGGGATGCGCACGCACTTCGACATACGATGTATCTTCGGGTGCAGGCGCTGTGGGCCGTTTGGTTTCCGACCAGTTCATGCGAATACTGACTTCGGGCGCGCGCAGCGCTTGCCCCACTTCGCGCAGCGCTGTCTGCAAAATGTCGTTGATGTCCTGTTTGGAGGTCAGTTTGGCGCTGATCGTATTGACCAGACGCTCGCGTTCAGTTGCCAACTGGCTTTGTTGGAACAGACGGGCATTTTCCATACTCACTGCAAGGCGATTGACCAATTCTTGCGCCAGCAGCACTTTGTCTTCGCCAAAATCGGCCAGCGGCAGTTCCCATTCCGCCGCCCCCAGCACCTGCCCGCGCAAAGTGACGGGCACAGCGATCGCGATTGTGCCGCGTTCGGTGGGTCTGCCGATCATCGTGCGCTGGTGCAGGATAGCCTGCCGCCGTAATTCCGAGATGTCCAGCGGCGTCTTGGTGCCGTATTCGCTGGACATCTCGCGCACGCGCTCCATCTGCATATATTCTTCCCAGTCGCGTTGAGTCTGCTGGCGTTTGCTGCGTTCGATTTCTGCCAGACTGCGCAGACTTTCCTGATACAGAGTCGCGTTTTCGATCGCAACCGCGATCTGGTCGGCCATGGTCTGCAAGACGTTGATTTCGTCCTCAGGGAAGGCGTCGGGTTTCTTGCTTTGCACGTCCAACGCCCCGATGATTTTTTCACCAATGCGCAGGGGAATGGCGAGTTCTGAACGGGTGTCCGGCAAAAATTCGTTGCGACGATGCACGTCGCTGGTAGCCGTATCGCGCGCGACGATATACTGTCCCTGTTCGGTAACGCGTCCGATCACGCTCAAGCTGCCAACCTGCAAGCGGTGCCCGCGTTCCAGCAGCTTGCGTCCCGGTTCGCCCGTGCTGGAACGCAGCACAGCATAGCGGTTGTCGGGGTCGAGCAGGAAGATTTGCGCGTGGTAAATATTGGGGAAGTACTGCACGATGAGTTCCACCACGCGGTTCATGAGGATTTGGATATCGCGCTGCGTGGCGGCAAAACGGCTGATCTCCTGCGTCGCCTGAATATCGCGGCTGCGCGCGGCGATACGCTGCTCCAGCCGGGCGATGAGCGCCTGCACCTGTTCGCGCATTTCCACAAAAGCGATCGCTAACTGTCCAAATTCATCGCTGCGGGCGACGGCTTCTACCGGCTCGTTAAAATTACCCTTGCTCATAGCACGCAGCGCCTGACGCACATTTTGCAGCGGCGTGACAAAAAACTGGTTAAAGAGCAGCACCAGCAGCAACGCCAGCACAGGCATGGCGATCGCCAACACAAAAACGTAGTTACCAGTGAACAAGGTCGTGAGTGTGGGGAAATAGGTGCTGTCTGCCGGGATTTCGACGATCAGGGCCAGCCGCGATTCGGCGCTGATGTCGATGTAGTAGCCGATGACGCTGCGGGTGCGCAGTTGGCTGACTAGCCTGCCATTTTCGTCCATCTCTTCGATTTCGCTCTCGTAGCTGTAGTCTTCGACGCTGCCGCGTTCACGCAGACCATCCAGCGCACGGCGCACCGGATCGCTCTGGGCAGAATCTTGGGCACGCGGGCGTTCGTTGGCTGCGGCGAAGATGATGGTATCGCTGCTGCTGCGGCGAATCAGGTAGCTAAAGGTCGGCACGAAAGTGCCGTGCCCGCGCAGCAGGGGGATAATAACGTCGGCACTGTTAATCGTGGCGATCAAATAACCGGCGGCTAGATTGTTTTCATCCAGAATGACCTGCACCACATAAATTTGCGGCACACCCAACTCGGAAACGATCAAATCCTGAGTGCGGTTGCGCACGCGCGTGGTTTCGGCGGCCTGGAATGCCTCTGAGCGCGATTCATTCTGGAGACGATCGTCGCCCAGACGCAGTGGAATACCACGCCCGGCGCCGGCAATCAGCAGCCCATCGAGATCCAACAGACGCACGCTCGAATAGTAGTTGACATCCACCAGCGCGGCTTGCAGCGTTTGCGTTAGAGCTTGCAATGCAGCGCTGTTTTCACCGCTGTCGCGCAGCGCCGAAACCAGCGAATCGCGCCGCGCAGCATCGGTCGCGAAATTGTTGAGTGTCGTGCGGGCGATATTCAGCGCTTCAATGATCGCCTCGCGCTGGTCAGCGGCTTCGCCTTCCAGAAAACTGCGCAGATTTTGGTTATCTACGGTACGCAAATTGAGCGCGACCAATACAAGGATAAGCGTGACCAACACCATGACCGTGGTCACTAGGGCAGTCAATTTAAGCCAGATCGGCCACGAAATAGGATTAAGAATACGCAAGAAGCGACTCATGGCGCTGCCCCCGAACCAACCGTTGTCGGACGGACTCTATCTATTATACTCGTGACGGGAAAAAATCTTGCGTTGGATAAACTTAACGCTTTATACACCGCTGTTTAACCTTTGTCATTGGGCGGATGGGCTGAGGCGCCGTTGCTCGGCAAGGTGTTTGCGGACTCGGTCAGCACATCGGGTTGGATATAGATGCGAGTGAAGATCGCTCCCAGCGCGGCGTTAAATGTTTCTGCCGCCATATCCAGCAGCGTGTTCACATCGTTAGCGCTGATCAGCAGGCTGCCGGCTTCGTTGGCTTTGCGCTCACGCAAGGCCTGCGCCTGGGTTTGTTCCAGCAGGCGCGTGTTATCCAGCGCCAGCGCCAGACGATCGGCAACGCTTTGCGCCATATCGATTTGCCGCTGTGTGAGCGCCTGCTGCTGCGCAACAGCAAACGACATCGCGCCCAAAACCTGTTCGCCGATTTTGATCGGCAGACTGATGATCTGTTCCTCGCCCTCAGTGTTCACACTCAGTTCCCCGAAAGCCAGCGTCGGGCGCATGGTTTCCGGCAAGTCGCTGGCGGGCATCGGCAGCGGCAGGTCGCGGTGTACGTCGAAGCCAAAGGCTTCCTGGCCGCGCTGTCCTAAATAACGATCCCAGACGGTGCTGATACTGTTGACGCCGCCGCCTTCGCGTTTGAGCAGTTGCAGGCGCAGCGTTGTCGTGACCTCTTCCTGTTCTTGCAGCTTGCGCTTGAGGATGGCCGTGTTGCGCAAATAATGCAGCGCATTGGCGACTTCGGCGGCCAACAGCATCAGAATGGTCAGCGTGCTGCGATAAAAAGCAGTGTTCTCATCGTTCTGGATGTCCAGCACGCCAATGACCCTGTGTTCCACGATCAGCGGCAGAGTAACGCCTGAACGAGTGCTGGGCTGAAAGTGCGTGCGCCGCGCCGGGTAATCCTGGTTAGAGACCAGTGTGGGCTGCTGCGTGCGCGCGGCCACACTCACCGCGCAGGCATCCGTCAGGCTGTAGGTCTCCTCTGCGTTCTGGCCGCCCAGCGCGGTGCTGGCGCGCGGCACAAGCACCTCTTGCTCGTTTATCAAATACAGGCGTGCGTAATCGTAATCAAAGCGGTCGCGCACCAGACTGAGCGCGCGCTGCAAGAGTTCTTCTTCGTCCTGAACGCTGCCCAGACTCCCACCGATTTCAGTTAACCACGCGACCTGCGTTGTGCCGTCCAGCAGTTCACGGATGGTGAGGTTAATATTCCCCGTAAACAGATAAAGATACAGTAGGCTGATAAGCATGACGCCGAAAGCAATGGCGACATCCTGGATCAACTGTGCGGCAGGAAACACCGTCACGACCTGCACAAGCTGTCCCTGGCGTACAGCCGCCGCGCTGAGGATGCCCACGACAATCAAAAATGTCGCCAGAATGCCGCGCCGGCTGAGCAGCGTGCCAGCAGCGACCACCGGCACCAGCATGGCAGCGACCAGCGACGTATACAGCCCATTAAAGAGATGAGGAGCAATATTGACGAGGTGATACACCACAAACAGGCGCGCGGCCAGGCGCAAACGCCCGCTTTGCACCAGAAACAGCACGACAATCGATGTAATGATCGTTACGGGGGGCACGATCACAAAATACAAAATTTCCAGCGCCAGCAGTTCCTCGCCGCTCAGCACAGTGGGCAGTGTTAAGAGCAGCAGTGTCAGCGCTGAACCGATGATAAACACCCACGCCATCAACAGCAGGCCACGCGCGCGCTGTAAGTCGAGCGGGTTAATATACACATGCGTTACGCGATAGAGTGCGCGAATGTCCATCATAGGCTGGCACCTTTCGTCTCAAAGGCAATTGTCCCCAACCGGATTGAACCCCGCTCTGCCCCCAGCGATTGTCGCAGCTCGGTGACAGTCACTCGCAGCAGTTCATCCACCGTAGTGATTGACTGGAATTTTTCGGCGATTTCGTTGATGCGTTGTTTTTGCGCGTTTTCGGCCTGTGTTTCTTCCAGCAGGCGTGTGTTTTCCAGGCTCGTCGCCAAACGTTCGGCGACCGCTTTCAGCATTTCCACGGTGTCCCCTTCGCGCAGTGGCTCGTCGGGTTCAACCTCAATCGCCCCCAACACTTCGCCGCGCAGCACAATCGGTACGGTGATGACCTGCCGATTAGCATCACGGCGCGCCAGCGGTTGGCGGCGCTGTGTCGCTTCGATCATGCTGTCCGTCCATTGGCTTTCCGGCAGCAGCAGATTTTGTTCCAGCGTGACCCCTGTCAGCCGGCGCCGTTCTTCCAGATAATCTGTCCAGGTGCGCTTCGTTAACTGCTGATTCAGGCGCTGCATTTCGCGCAGACGCGCTTCCGATTCCACGAACAGGCGTTTATTCTCTTGCAGCGAACGGTTCTGGGCTTCAAACAGGCGCGCATTGCGAATGGCGGTGCCCAACTGGTTCGCCATGATTTGCAGCGCCTGCATATCGTTGGGGCTGAAGGCTTCGCGGCGTAGACTGTGGACATCGAGCGCACCAACGATGCGGTTGGCGTCCAGGATCGGAATAGCAAGCTCTGAACGGGTGTTCGCCAGCAGCGCATGGCGGGCATACGTTTCCGGGTCGGTGTCGCGTGTCAGAATAGGCTCGCCAGTCAGCAGCGTGCGTCCCACAACCGTATGGGTGTTGATTTCGAGCTTGTAATTTTCCGTCAGCAGTTGTTGGCCGATTTCCCCTGTCGAAGCGCGCAAAATCGCTTCCGTACTGCTGCCTTCTGGAATGAGGAAAACCTGTACGTGGTAATAAGCGAAACCATCGCGGATCAATTCGCTGGCGCGCGCCAACAATTCCGTCACGTTAAGCAGTCCGGCAGTAACGCGCCCGACTTCCGCCGTCGTGCGCAGCAGTTCGGCGCTGCGCCGGGCATTGTCGGCGGTGCGTTCGGCGCTGAGCACGAAATAGCGCACGGTCAGGCTGACCAGTGCCAGTACAATCAAACTGATAAACACCGTGAACAAACGCGGCGAAATCATTATTTGGGCGAACAGCGAATCCAGCGGTAGGCCTTCGCTTTGCGCGATCTGGTAAATGTCGTGCACCCCGATCAGTAGTATCAGAATATTGACGGTCACATAAGTTAACGTGCTGCCGACTACCGCCGAAAGGATCAGCGCCAGCACGGCAACCAGCGGCAGCGCAGGGCCAGAAACGCCTGCCGCCGTTATTACTAAACCAAGTGACATCAGGATAAACGCCAGCCGCGTATACCCCGCGTTGACCAGCACCAGCGCGGTGATGCATAAGCCGATAAACAACAGCGAACCCACAAAAATTGACAGATTCACGCCCTCAAGCTGTTGCATGTCCTGCAGGGCTTGGAAGAACATACCCAGCGCCGTCCCAAACAGGCCGATGAACGCGATCACACGGATGTAGCGAATACGCAGGCGTTCCAGCGCATCGCTGGCGCTTTGTGCAGAAAACATAGGCTATGACCCTTTCGCCTGAGTATCGATAGTGCCAAGCCGAATCGACACCCGCGTCGCTTTCAACGAGTCCTTCAAGCTGCGCGCGGCTTCGGCCAATGTCGTTTCTACATTGTTGCTGGCCTGCAAGCGCGTGCTGATTTCGTTGACCAATGCTTCGCGCTGCGCCAACCGCTGGCTTTCTTCCAGCAGGCGGGTGTTTTCGGCGGCCAGACCAAAACGCTCGCTCACATCCTGTAGCAGCGTCAGTTCTTCGCTGGAAAACTTCATGTCGTCGTCCAGCTCAAATTCCATCGCGCCGATCACCTGCCCGCGCACGCGCAGAGGCATGGCCACCACGCGCCGGCCGTTTTCGGAGTCCTGTACGAGGTAATTCAGGCGTGCGGCCTCTGCCAGCGTGGGTGTCCAGCCGCGTTCATGTTCGCGCCCCAGACGTGTGGGCTGCGTATCATCACTATCAAAGTCAACCTTGAGTGCCAATTCCTCGGCAAAGTCGCGCAGGTAATCCGACCAGGCGCGCCCTGTGAGGCGTTCGTTCAACTGCTCCACTTCGCGCAGCGCCGCGCGCGTTTGCTCGACCAGGCGCTGGTTTTCGCGCACACGCGCTTCTGCCTGTTCAAACAGGCGCGCGTTGTCAATCGCGATGGCGATGCTGTCGGCCAGCGAGCGGAACAGGCTGACAGTCTCTTCCAGCGCGAAAGTCGCCGCATTTTTGCTTTGCAGATCGAGCGCGCCGATCACCGTGTCGCCGATCATCAGCGGAAAAGCCGCTTCTACTGCCGTCTCTGGCAGCAGTTCGTTGCGCCGGTGAACGTTTTGTTCATCGTCAGCCCGTGCGATGATCGGCTGCTTGCGCACAGTCACCTGGCCGATCACGCTCAGGCTGCCGACGGCCAGCGCGTGCGCGCGCGCCAGAAGCTGGCGTCCCGCTTCGCCTGTGCTGGCTTCGAGTTTAGCTTCTTGCCCGCTTTCGTCGATCAAAAACACCTGCGCGTGATAAATCGCGGGATACGCTTGGATGATTTGCTCAACCACATCTTCCAGCACCACCAACAGCGCCTCGCGCCGCGAGATGCGCTGCGAAAGCTGCGTCGTGATGTCGGCCAACTTCAAACGTTCCTGGGTAGCCGATGTCGCGCCTTCAGCGCGCGCCAGTTTTGACACACCAATAAATGCATAGACCAGTAAACTGACCGAGATCAGAATAAAGCTGTAGAGCAGCCAGTTGATGAACGCCAGGTTAGCTGGCGGCGGGTCGGGAAGGGTGGGACGCAGGGCAATGCCCACCGTGACGCTGATGAGCGCTGCCACAAGACTGACGACAATCCCGCGTGTTTCGTTCAAGAGACCGGCGATCAACACAAAGGCTACGATCATCATGCCATCGCGCGCGGAAGTAAAGCCCGCTGTAATCGCTTGCACCACCCCCAGCAGGAAGAATGCCACGACGGGACCAAAAGTCGCAAACCTGAGATAGCCGCGTTGTACGGCGATCAGGGTAGCCAGGCTAGAGCCGTAAAACGCCGGAATGACTAATGCCCACAGCAGCGACGTGCCCATCTCTTGAAAGAGATTGAGCTGGGTATCCGGGCTGACACGCAGCGCATACAGGCTGAAGGCAACCAACCCAATCCACGTAAACACCTGCGCGATTCTGGCCCGGCTGCGTTCGATCCCTGTTTTGTAGGACGATACATCAAACAGGCGTTGGATGAACGTGCGCATCTCGCCCCCCCTGTTACGAACCATTGTCGTCATTATATGATGTTCCCAGACGAATACGCGCGCGCTTGGCCCCCAGCGCTTTCCCCAATTCGCGCGCTGTGATGTCCAACATGCGCTGCATTTCCACCTGCCGCTGCAACTGGGTCGAAATCTCGTTGGCGAGCGCTTTGTTCTGCGCCAGTTTTTGGCTCTGGGCGAAGACTTCCGCATTTTCGATCGCTACTGTTAGCTGATTCACCATCTGTTGGAACACAGCGCCGTCGGCCTCGTTGTAGGCATTGGGGCGCTGGCTGCCAACTTCTACTGCGCCACGCACCAGCCCGCGCGAAAAGATCGGCGCGACCAGCAGCGAGCGCGTCTCGACATAGGCATGGTGCAGTTCGCGTTCTTCCTGCATATCGGGGAAATAGCGCATCCGCCGCTCGATCCACACATGCCCAATGGGGGTATCTTCAATCGACACCAGCGGCCCATTCTGCAAATCAACGTGCGTGCGCCCGCGATAATGCTGCGCCACGACACGCAGTTGGTCGCGTTCGGCGTCGTACTGCACGATGTTGATATGGTCGAGTGCCAGCATTTTAGCGCTTTCGGCCAGCGCGATCTCGTAAATCGACACCATATCCAGCGTGGCTTGTACCGATTGGCTGAACACCGCGATACGCTGAAGCTGTTCGGCGCGGTGGCGTGTATCTTGCAGCAGGCGAATGTTTTGCAGACCGATCGCCAACTGCGATGTCATCGTTTGGGCGATATCAATCATTTCCGGCGTGAACGTTCGGTCATCATTGCAGATTTCGACGCCTACCGAGCCGATCATCACCCCGCCCACATCAATCAGCGGCAGCACCAGCAGCGAACGCGCATTAATGTCTTTGAGCAGTTGCAGCACACGCGCGTCAAGATCAAAATCGCGCAGGCTGACCAACACCGGCAGTCTGGTGCGGCGCAGTTGGATATTCACCGCGTCTACAGCGGTATCAATCACCATGCCGACGAAGTTGTTGCGGGGATATTCCCCCACTACGCGCGCCGTTGTCCCGCCGGGATCAAAAATCACCATGCCGCAGTGATCGACGCCCAGGGCGTTGACGAAGGCTTCGGCACTGTCGTCGAACAGCGCTTTCTCGTCGCGGGTGCTGGCGATGATGGTGGCCAGATCGTTCAGCGCTTGCAGCGCCCGCACCTGATCCTGCAACTGTACTGCGCGGCGTTCGGCGTCGCGCAGCAACCGGATATTTTGCAGACCGACGCCGATCTGTGACGTAATCGTCTGCGCGATGTCGATCATTGCCGGCGAAAACGTCTGGACGAGGTTATACATATCTAACCCGACCGACCCGACATATTGGCCGCTGATGTCCAGCAGCGGCAGCAGCAGCATACTCTTGACGTTGCTGGCTTCCATCACGCGCCGGTTGCTTTCGCTGATACGCGCATCGTTCATCACATCGCTCACCAGCAGCGGCTCCAGATGCTCGCGCGTATAACTTTGCAGCGGGTCGTTGGCCATATCGAGTTTCATACCCAGACTGCCGCTGAGCGGGTATTCGCTGACCACCGTCCCCTGCTGCCCATTGGCGTCCAGCAGCACCACGCCCGCATGATCGATATTGAGCGCGTTCACCAGCGCTTGACAGGCCAAATCCAGCAGCGCGCGTTCCTCGCGTGTCGCGGCGATATTGGTCGTCAGGCGGTTGAGCGTTTCCAGCACGCGCACCTGCGCTTCCAACTGCGCCGCGCTGATTTGTGTATTGCGCAGCAGTTGTTGTCTTTGCAGCACAACCACAATCTGTTCGCTGATCGCCTCGAACAAGCGCCGCATGCGCGCCGTGAAATTGTTGGGCGCGTCGTAAGCCACCAGGATCATTTCTTCAAACGCGCCCGGTTCACGAATAACAATTACGGCGTAACTGCCGACATCGGGATAAGTAATCAGCGCGCGCAGCGATTCGTCTTGATGCACAGACACGGCGTTTTCGACAAAAACCACGCGCGTAGTGCCGCTGTCCCAGAAGGCATTAAAGACTGCCAGACGCTTGCTGCCGAAAACATCTTCCATCGGGCGATGCATAATCTGCTCGCCTTCGCCGATGATGGCGTGGCGCATGGTCAGCGTGCTGATGTGACCGGTGGCATCGCGCCCGACAATCAGATGGTTGATCGCGACGGCTTCGTGCGCCACATGATTGCGCAGCGCCCACAGCATATCCAGCGTGTCCTGGGCCGCCAGCATCGCGCTGTTGGCCTCGTACAGCGTGCGCACTTCTTGCAAACTATCGCCCGTGCTGCGCAAAAGCTCTTGATTCTCGAACTTAACCGCCAACTGGTCAGTCATGCTGCGCAGCGCGCGCAGGCGGTTGGTAGGAATTTGCACCGGCGCGCGGTTGCTGAAGTAGATCAACCCTGTCAAACGCTGGTTAACGAGCAGCGGCAGAATGAGCAGGCTGCTGATCCCTCGCTGCGTCAGGGTTGCCTTTTCTTGCGGCTTGAGGAACCGATTTTTCAGAACATCGGGCACATCCAGCGCTTCGATGGCCGCCAGGCTCTCGTGCGCCGGGTATTCATACAGCGGCGCGCGCGTATCGGTGGCGCGAATGGCGCTGCCATTGTTTTCGGCGATTATGTGTACGAGCGGCGGGTCGAACTGCCTATCCAACACCGCCAGATGCGCCGTATCGTAGATCCGTCCACAGAAGGTATAGATCGCGTCCAGCATTTCTACCGCGTTATCGGTGCGGTAAATCCGGCTGGTCGTCTCGTACTGCGCCTGCACGAAACCCAGCGCGTCGGCGGTTTGCCGCAGCAGGTCGCGGTTTTCCAGCGTGATCGCGACCTGATCGACAATCGCGCGCACCGCGTCCATCTGCGAGTGGTTCAATTCCATGCGCTTGTCGCCACCGAAGGCCAACATCCCCAGCAGGCGCGTGCTGACCGTCAGCCCCAGAATCACCACCGACGACATGCCCTGTTCGTGTACTGTGCGCAGCAAGTTGGCGGCGATAAACGGCTGCCGATTGGCCAGGTCTTTGATTTTCCACTCCTGACCTTCCAATAGCTGGCGCATAGTCAGCGTCAGGCGTGGGTCTTCGCGCGCGTTGAACATCGTGAATTCGTCGATCGCGTTCGGTTCGACAAAGTTGTTGCGGTTGGCGACCACTTCGGTCAGCAGCTTCATTGGAATGCCGTACATCGTCACCGGACGATCAAACAGCGCCAGCGCCACACATTTGATGTCGCGCGGCATCGCCCGAATGACCGCCATCATCATCTGGCCGTAACCCTCTGCCTCTGAAATCAGGCGATTAGTTGTCACCAACTGCGCCGCGAAGGCCTGCGCCTCGCGCGATTCGTTCAGCAGTTGCCGGCTGCGTATGGCAACACCGATCTGGTCGGCCAGGGTGACATAAGCGTCGATTTCCTGGGCTGTCAGCGGCGTGCTGCCGCTTGCCAGCACATCGAGCGTGCCCAGCAGTTGATCGCCCGCGCGCAGCCCGAACGACGCAGTCCAGGTCGCGCCCTGATTGAGATACTGCTGCCGCCGTGTTTTGGCCGGGAAGGCGCTGTCCGCCTGTAAATCGCTGATGAGCACCGGGTTGCCGCCGCGCAGCGCCTCAAGTTGTTCGGGTGCAGGCAGATCGTCGCTCAACATCTGCGCGTCACAAGCGATCAGCGTGTCCTGCGTGCAAAAAGCGACCATCGCCCGTGCCTGTGGCGGGGTTTGCACATCCACCACCCGTTCAAAGAGCGTCAGCGCAACACCCACCATCTGCCGCGCCACTGTGCGCAGCGCGGCCTGCGCCATATCGTCATAGTTTTCAGAAATCGTAATCAGGCGGTTAGCCAGAATCAGGTTATCGACCACCGCGCGCGTGTTTTCGGCCTTGTCCAGCAGATCATGGACATACACCAGCGCCGCCATCTGGTCAGCGATATTGATAAAAGCGTTGATTTCTTCGCGCGTGAAGCCCGGTTCAACGCGATTCATCACGGACAGAATGGCCAGCGGACGCACATCCACCATCATCGGCAGATTCAGAATCGCGCGCACATCGTTTTGCTTGAGCCACTGATGAAAGCCCGCGCCGATTTCCAGCGGCGAAAACATCAGCGCGTCGTGGATCACATGCGGGTCGCCGCCCAACAGAATCTCGCGCATCGCGGGATGAAAATCGCTCAGCCGCAGCGGGAAAATCTCATCCAGGCCAAAACTGCGTTCGCGGTTGGCCGTCGCCAGCGTTTGCAGGCTGAGCGGGTTGCCCAGCGGGTCGTAATCAATGCGGCTGATACTCAGGAAGCGCCCATGCTGCGGCAGCATATGCCGCGCCACTGTCAGCGCCATTTCGGTAAAATCCTGCCCGGCGATCAAATCCTTAAACGCCTGCTTCTGCCGTTCGCTGATATCGCGCGTGTAGGCTGTTTGTTCCATCAGACTGTAGGTCTGCACCAACGCGCTCACCTGATCGGCCAGGCGTTCGAAGGTCATCGTGTCTTCCTGGCCCAGGTTCAGCGCATTTCTCGTGTCGCTGATACCAATGAAGCCCACCATACGCTCGGCGTAATATAGAGGGACGATGCCCACCGAAACCACGCCGAAACCCGCCAACCAGCGCCGCAGCAGCGACGATAAGCGGGTATCATTGCTGACATCATCGCTGATGAGTACCTGTGTTTTTTCCAGATTCACCAGTTGGCCGAAGGCCGCCTGAAAATCTTCTGCTTGCAACTGCACGACTTCATGGGTATCGAACGACTCGCGGCGGTTGGCTGTCGCAATCGTGGCGAATCCGGCGAACTCCCCCACGCCATTGTAGATAAAGGTGTTGATCGACACAAACTGCCCGCTGCGCAGCATATAGCGGCCAATCGTCGCGCCGATTTCGCGAAACGTCTTACAGCGGTTGAGTTCGGACGAGAGCATACTTTGCTGGCGCATGATCTCGCTGAAGCGCAGCGTGTGGAAGGCCTGCGACATATGCCACGACACAAGCTGCACACGCGAGCGCAGTTCGTTCTCAGAGGTCTCTGGCGTCTCGCGCGACATAGCGATTTCCATGATGCCCAAAAGCTCATCGTCGCGGTACAGCGGCACTGTCCACAGGCCGTCAAAATACGTGAGCTGGCGCCTGGGCAGCGAACTGATCGCTACCGGCGTCGCATCCGTGATATTGTTCACCGGCAGCAGCATGCCATTCGACGATACGCGATACAGTTGGATTCCGCGCGCGTCGGGCAAACAAGCCTGCACAAATGGCAGCGCTTGTTGGAACAGCTCCTCTGGCCGTAAGTTGGCCTTGATCCCCTTCTCCAGAGTCGAAACCATTTGGAGCAGATTGTCGAGGTCAGTGGCAGCACTCACGGAGTCCCTCGCTTACACAGTAGTGTCTTATTCTGGGGCGCGGCGCCCCGCTACGAGCAGTTGTTTGTATTGTAGCCCAATGTGTAGAACAACGTAGGGATATCCTACCCCCAAACTGTACATTACACGCAAATTGATCTGGTGTGGGTTTGAATTCCTGAACCCAGCATTGAGGAGGAGCGGGGGGGAAAAGGGCCAGCCGTCGCCAGCCCTCATTGTGCCTATTTCCATTCCCAGACTGGCTCACCGCTCAGCAAACGGCGAATCTGGTTGGGGAAGCGATCCGGGTCGAGCGGCTTGCCCATGAAACCGTCGAAGCCCGCTTTTTGCGCGCGGCGCATCTGTTCCTCGCTGGCTTCGGCGGTCACCGCGCAGACAATCGTGTCCTTCAAGCGCGGGTTGGCGCGCACTTTTTGCAGCGCCTGATAGCCATCTTCATAGGGCAGACGAATGTCCATCAGAATCAGGTCAATGCGCGGCAGGGTTTCGGCGAACTGGACGACCTGCCAGCCGGAGGTTTTCCATTCGCAGCGCTGCACCCCCATAAAAGCCAACATCCGCGCGATCAACACGAAGTTCGGCACGTTGTCTTCGACCACGAGCACATGAGCTTCGCTGGGTTCGATGGGACGGCGGGTTGCATCCATCATTAAGAATTGCTCCTCATAAACTGGCTGATCTGCTCAGGAAATCTATCCACATCGATCGGCTTGCCGATGAAGCCGTTGCTCCCGGCTTGCAGCGATCGTTCGCGGTCGCCCTCCATCACGTTGGCTGTCACCACCACAATCGGTACATTCTGGAGTTCGGGCAGCGCGCGGATGTGGCGGGTCGCCGTCAGACCATCCATTTCCGGCATACTCATGTCCATTAAGATCAAATCGGGTGGATTGTGGCGTGCCATGTCGATGCCTGTGATCGCACCCTCTGCCAAATCAACCTCATAACCGGCGGCTACGAGAATCCGATAAATTAACAGCCGGTTGAATTTGTCGTCGTCAATATACAATATACGCGGCATCATTACTCACATCCTCATATCACCCGTGTGGTGAGGATGAAGAACAACCGAAGCTCTAGGCGTTAAGCATACAACGAATTGGCGCGAAACGCCAATGGCAGCATTCGGTTTTTCTGTTATCCTTAAATCAAGGTAGCACAATTGTGTGACGCAAACCCTTAAGGAGTAAATCGTGACAAAATCGTACAATGCCCCGCCGGCGATGAGCATTGACACTAAGAAAAAATACACCGCACGCTTCGATACCAGCAAAGGCACCTTTGACATCGAACTGTTCGCGGCGCAGGCCCCTGTGACTGTCAACAATTTTGTGTTTCTAGCGCGCGACGGCTATTACGACGGTCTCAATTTTCACCGCGTGATTATTGACCCGCCGTTTATGGTTCAGGGCGGCTGCCCGCGCGGTGATGGACGCGGCGGCCCCGGCTACAAGTTCAATGATGAAGCCTCGGCGCTGCGCCTCAAACACGATGGTCCCGGCGTGCTGAGCATGGCTAACGCCGGCCCCAACAGCAACGGCTCACAGTTCTTTGTGACCCATGTCGCCACCCCCTGGCTCGACGGCAAACATGCCGTTTTCGGCAAAGTGACCGGTAATGGTATGACCGTCGTCAACGCCATTCGCCAGGGCGATCGCATCAACGCCATCACCATTCTCGAAAGCTGATTCGACTTCTGCGATGCGCTGGGGCCGGCAGCGGCTGCGCCCCGCGCAACCTTTAGCTCTTTCCCCCGTAGTTAAGTATAATCGTCATAAATCGTTTATTGGTGCGGAATATCGCCTATGGCACTGCAAATCGGTCAGAATCTTGGGCCTTATCGTATCCTGGAACAACTCGGCGCGGGCGGGATGGCCAGCGTTTTTAAAGCCTATCACGCCCGGCTTGACCGCTATGTGGCGATCAAAGTCATGCACCAGTCGTTTATGGAAGACCCCACCTTCCACGCGCGCTTTGAACGCGAGGCGCAGATCGTGGCGCGCCTGGAGCATCCCAATATCGTGCCGATCTTCGATTTCAGCGAACATGAGCGCCAGCCCTATCTGGTGATGAAATATGTCGAGGGCCGCACACTCAAAACCCTGATGTCCGCCGGCGCGCTGCCCATGGGCGAAATCACACGCATCATGACCGCCATCGCCGACGCCCTCACCTATGCCCATAAGCAGGGAGTGCTGCACCGCGACATCAAGCCCAGCAATATCATCATAGCGCCCGATGGCACACCCTACCTGACCGATTTTGGTCTGGCGCGCATCGCCCAGGCTGGCGCCTCCACCATGAGCGCCGATGTCATGTTGGGCACGCCGCAGTATATCTCGCCGGAACAGGCCAAAGGGGTAAAGGAACTTGATGCGCGCACCGATGTTTATTCCTTTGGTGTTGTGCTCTACGAAATGGTGTGCGGGCGCGTGCCCTTTAATGCCGATACCCCCTACGCAACCGTGCATGACCACATCTACAGCCCGCTGCCGCTCCCCAGCAAAATTAACCCCGATATTGCCCCTGCTGTCGAAACCGTGCTGCTCAAAGCGCTGGCGAAAGACCCGCAGGATCGCTATAACACCCCTACCGAACTCATGGCTGCGTTCCGCGAAGCAGTCGCCGCCGCCAGCATGGGCGCCTTTCGCCCCGATCGTGCCAGCGCTGGCGCCGTGCATGAAGCGCGCAAAGACGCCGCGCCCGCCGATATTATTCCCAGCCCTAAGCCGGAAAAACCTAAAATGGGAATGCCGCCGCTGAATATGCCCGTCCCGCCTGCCCCGCGTCCACCGCTGCGTGTGCCCAGTGTTGAAGACAATCTTGAACAGATGGCCGATCGCATCGAGCAGGGCGCGGAACGTTGGGCCAAACGCGCCGAGGAAGAAGTCGAACGTTGGGCCAACCAGATGGAGCGCCGCGCCAACCGGCTGGGCACGACCGACGACAGCGGACGCTTCACCTTTGAAATTAACACTAATGATGATAGCTGGGACGAAGACGACCAGAAGGCGATGGAACTGGAGCTGGCAACTGATGAAGAAGGCATCCGCCGCCGTGTCGAGCAGCGCATCAAAGACCGCCGCGATTTTCGCAGCCATCTGCTGTCCTTTACGCTGTTCAACGCTTTCCTCTGGATAATTTTTGCCCTGACAGGGGCGGACTTCCCCTGGCCGATGTTTGTCAGTTTTGGTTGGGGGTCGGGGCTGGTGGCGCACATGCTCAACATACGCTTCACCAATGACCGCAACCGTGACAAACGCGATCACGATGTTGAGAACATGATGTTGGCGCGGCACGGCAGCGATTGGCGTGGCAGCGCCGGCGAAAGCGAATGGCGGCAGGTGCGCGAAATGGTCTACAAGCAGCACCGCAAACGCAACAATTTCAACATTCACGCCAGCATTTACGCCTGCATCAACGCGCTGCTGTGGATGCTTTTCGCTTTTTCGGGGGCGGATTTCCCCTGGCCGTTGTTTGTGACCGGCGGCTGGGGCATCGGCCTGTTCTTTCACGGTGTTTCGGTCTATACCCAGTCGGCCAAACAAGCAGCGGCACAGGAAGAACATATCGCGCGCGAAATTGAGCGCGAACGCCAGCGCTTGCAGGGCACGCAGGCGCAAAAACGCAAGAACGAAAACATCAGTCCGCCGCCGGTGCGCCTGAACAGCGAAGGGGAATTAACCGAAAGCTTTGTCGAAGAACTCGATGAGCAGCAGAAGAAAAACCGCTTGTAGCTGGCTCGCGTGCTAGTGCGGAAATTCCAGCGTTTGTGACAGCCTTTGCAGCGCGGCGGCGTCCATAACGCTGCCGTTGACCGTCAATCCCGCCAGCAGTGCCGCCAGTTCCGTGCGGATACGCTGCGCTTCGGACAGGGGCGCGCTTAGGTTCATCGCCAGCAGCCGGCTGCCGCCGGGCACGACCACCGCGATCACCAGGGTGACATCTTCAGCGTCCGCCAGCATGTAATAGGCCGCGGACTGCTGTCCCCAATTAAAAGGCTGCGGCGCGCTGATACTTCCGCTGCCCACATGCTCCGGGCGCGCTATCACCTGATTCAGCACCATCAGCGCGACATTCGCGCCATCCGTCACCGGCAGCACAAATTGATCCAGCGGCGGCAGCCAGAAATACAGCAGTATCCCCTGCAAGACGTCCCCTTCGATCATCGAACCGGGGTTTTCCGCCAGGGCAATGCCCGCTTCATCCGCATACGACTGCCAGCCTCCAGGACGACGAAGGGTGATTTGTATTCCGCTGAGGCTGTAGGAAAGCGCGCTATCAACGGAAGAAGCGGGGGCGACAGGTGTTGCAGACGGTTCTGCGGGTGCGCCCACCGGTGCGATCGGCTTGCACGCAGCCAGCAGCATGAACAAGACCAGCAGTGTGATCCACATGGCTTTACATCATGAAATATTATCGATCTTCATTTGTTTTATCCTATCATGTCCTTGTGCCTGTGGGTACAAATCTTTAGCACTTTCTCATGCATAAACTGCTATGCCCCTGCCCTCAACTTCTCGCTATACTTAAGGGGGAGTGATGTGGCCTTTATGTCGATGCAGGGGGAAACATGTTGCGACGTATAGCAATGCTCATCGGGGGATTGGTCTGGCTGCTGGCCGGCTGCACAGGCGGCGGGGGCGATAACAGTGTCGCGACGCCCAACACCAGCCCGATACAATGGGATCGCAGCCCCACCACAGTGGTCTTTCGCGCCGAAATTCGCGGCGGCCAATATGAAAACACCTTCCAGGCACGCAATGAGGTGCCTCCCTGTACCATCTATGGCGATAATCGCGTCGTCTGGACGATTGAAACCGCCGGCGCCACCCGCCAGGTGCTTTATGACATTGTGTCCGACGAACAGATTCAGAGTTTCGTGAATTATCTGGCGATCGAGGAGCGGATTTACGAATACACTTCTGGCCTCGATAGTGCTCTGCCCAGTTCGACCAACCCGGTAGCCGAAACCCTGCGGCTGAATGTCAATGGCCGCGATTTTTACAGCGACATTTTTGGCGGCTGGAATATTGAATACTATCAGCGCATCATCACCGCCTGCGGACTGATCAGTATCGCGCCGGTGCTGTTCGAACCCGACGCCGGGTGGCTCTCGGCGCAGGCGGTGCCCTATGCTTCCGATGCGCCCTTAGTAGTGTGGACTCCCAGCGCGGCAGGCATTAGTTTCGGCGAATTAGCGCCCAACAACGAACGCCGCTGGGTCCAGGGGACGCTGGCGCGCCAGATCTGGAACGTCCTGCTGACCGCACCCGCCAACTTGCGTTTTGACGAAGGCGACGCCCAGTACTTTGTCGCGCTGGAAGTGCCCGGTGTGACGCGCGACGCGCCCCCGGCGCCCTAATCTGCCGGGTTGTCTGCGGATTTCGCCTCTTTTCCGTGTACAACGTTCGCTGGCAATCGATGTTTTTAGACCGGCAGCGATTTTAAGGAGTTCTCATGAAGGTTTTGGTTACGGGTGGCGCGGGCTATATTGGCAGCCATGTCACTGAATTGTTGATTGAGCGCGGTCATCAAGTTGTGGTTTACGACAATCTCGTCGCCGGCCATCGTGCGGCTGTTCATCCGCACGCCACCTTTGTGCATGGCGATCTGCTCGATCAGGAACAGTTGACCGACCTGTTCGCCTCGCACACCTTCGACGGTGTGATGCACTTCGCCTCGCACATCCTTGTCGGCGAAAGTATGCAAAATCCGTGGAAATATCTGCGCGACAACGTCGCGGGCACAACCAATTTGCTCGAAGCCGTCGCCAGCGCTCACGTCAGACGCTTCATTCTTTCTTCTACCGCTAACCTCTTCGACAAACCGCAGCATATCCCGATTAACGAGGACGAGCCGTTGATACCCGGCAGCGTGTACGGCGAAACCAAGTTCATCGCCGAACGCATGTTGATGTGGATGGATAAACTCTACGAGTTGAAATACTGCTGCCTGCGCTACTTTAATGCCAGCGGCGCGCACCCCAAAGGGCATATCGGCGAAGACCATTACCCGGAAACGCATCTCATCCCCATTGTGCTGCAAGTCGCGCTCGGTCAACGCGACCACCTGACGATTTATGGCAGCGACTACAACACCCCCGACGGCACATGTATCCGTGACTACATTCATGTGCTTGATCTGGGCGAAGCGCATATTATGGCGCTGGAGGCGCTGGCAGATGGCCGCAGCCGCGTCTATAACCTCGGCAGCGGCAGCGGTTATTCGGTGTTAGAAGTCGTCGAAACCGCGCGTGCCGTCACGGGTCACCCCATCCCCCTGCAGTACGGTCAACGGCGTTCCGGCGATGTCGATGTGCTGGTCGCAGATAGTTCGCGCATCAAGCAGGAACTCGGCTGGTCGCCGAAATACGATCATTTGCAGCGTATTGTCGAAACTGCCTGGAACTGGCACAAAAACCACCCCTACGGCTTCGGCGATCGTAAAAAATAATCGCTGCGCGCGATGGGCTGGCCGGCCTAGCGCGTGTTCACTAACGAAAGGCGGATTCAGATGCGGATATTTTTCTTCCGGCATGCGGAGGCTGAGGACAGCGCCGCCAACGATTTCTCGCGGCAGTTAACGGCGCGCGGCAGCAAACGCACGCAGGCCGCCGCCCGTGCCCTATCGAAACTAGGGCTGGCGCCGGCGCATATCTACAGCAGTCCGCGTGTGCGCGCCCGCCAGACTGCCGACATCCTGGCGCAGGCTTTGGGTCTGTCTGTCGAGGAGCGCGAAGAACTCAATTTTGGCTTCGACGAAGTGCGTCTGCGCCAACTGTTGGCCGCTGTCAAAGGCGCCGATGAAGTGATTCTTGTCGGCCACGAGCCGAGCCTTAGCAGTACTGTGCAAGCCCTGACCGGCGCCACCATCGAAATGAAAAAGGGTGGCTGTGCGCGCGTAGACCTCGTAGACGATCACCCGGCTGTTCTGATCTGGCTGATCGCCCCCAAGATTTTTGACGCTCTTGGAGAATGAGGACAGCGCGAAGTGCTATGAACAATCCCAACGCCTTTCCCAGTGACCGCATTGTCACCGGTTCGCTGGTTTACACCTTATCCGGCAGCGGCGCAGAGCGTGCCGTGCTGCTGCTCAAGCGCAATAAAATGCCGCATCAGGGGTTATGGTCACCGCCCGGTGGCAAACTGGAAATGGGCGAAGCGCCGGAGGAATGCGCCACGCGCGAAATCCGCGAGGAAACAGGATTAACCGTGCTCGGACTGACGCTGCGCGGCATCATCACTGTCTATGATCGCGCCTGGCCCATTCACTGGCTGTTGTTCATCTACCGCGCTGCTGTCGAAGCGCTTTATCCGCCTCTGCTGGATTGCCACGAAGGCGAACTGCGCTGGATACCGCTGCGTGACCTGGCGCAGTACCCGCGCCCCTATGCCGACGCGCAGTATTTCCCGCGCGTGCTCGATGATACCCCGCTGTTCCAGAGCAAATTCGTCTACGACACGCCCGCCACGCTGGTGGGCGAATGGCACTACGGCTAACGGTAACACACCGCCAGCAGCGCCGCCCCGTCGGCTTCGATCCGCTGCCGGATCGCGCTTTTGGCGGCGTAACTATCGCCAAATTTGATGATGCCTAAAAGCGTTTCATACGCTGCCACCAGCGCCTGCCACTGTTCCAGCGTGCGCGGCGCCTGTTTTTCGCGCAGTAGTTCCAGCAGCCGTGCCTGGTTGCGCAGCCGCATCAGCAGTTCGGCGGTCTGCGGCCTGCCCCCGATACGATCAATCACCGAGGCCAGCACTTGATGAAAATTGAATATCGCCGCCAGCACGCTGTGACCGTGCCCCGCGTCCGCCACGCTGTGCGCCTGCGTGACCACCGGTTGCAGATTTTGCATCAGCCGCGCGCGGTGGATGTTTTCCAGCGCCCAACTGAGCGCCAGCGCCGAAACCGCCGCCCATAAGGCGTAGACTTCTTCGGCTTCGTCGCGCGTGAAGGTGCGCACAAAACTGCCGTGCCGCGCGCGTTTTTGCGCCCAGCCTTCGCGTTCGAGGATATAAATCGCGTCGCGCGCTGTGTTCTGGCTGACGCTCATTTCCTGCGAGATCGCCAATTCGACCAGGCGATCGCCACAGGTGTACACACCATCCTGAATCGCCTGCCGTAAGGCGCTCGCTACCGATTGGGCTAGGGTATCGCTGGTCGAATGTGTCATCGCCTTGTTCACGGAGAATTTGACTATCACGGCACGAACGACGGATAGTAGCCGCCATCGTTGGTGATTTGCAGGATGTCTGTGCCGTCTGCGTTCATAATATACAACTGGTCATCGCCCGCCGCGCGCTCCATATTGCTGTTGAAAGCGATCAGCGTGCCGTCGAGGCTGTAATGCGCCCCCCATTCTTCGCCGGGCCCATCGTAAACGACTGCCTGATTATTGCCGTCAATGTCCATGCGGGCGACGGCGGCGCCGCCAATGCCGTCGCTGATATAGATAATGCTGCTGCCGTCCGCGTTGAAGTTTGGAGAGGAATCGCTTTGGCTGTTGTTGGTAAGCTGCACAAAGTCGCCCGCGCTTGGTATCTGCTGCGCGTCATAATTGAGTTCCAGACGCCCAATTTCCCAGGTTGCCGCGTCGTTGGACTGCCCGGTAGTAAACACAATGTAGCGCCCGTCGGGACTCCAGCGCGGGTGGCTGTTGCGCTGTCCATTGCTAAAGAGCAGCGTTTGTTGGCTACCGTCAGGCCGAATGATGTACAGATCATGGTTGCCGTTATTGTTGGTGTCGGCTGAGTAAACAATCCACGCGCCATCAGGACTCCACGACGGAATGCGGTCGATCACGTCATTGGTCGTCAGGCGGCGCACACTGCCGCCGTAAATCGTCATCAGATACAGCTCAAAATCACCTTCGCGGTTGGACTGAAAAACGACCATACTGCCATCGGGAGACACGGCAGGATACGAATCGGTGTTTTCGTCTACTGTCAGTTGCGTTTCGACGCGCGTATCCAGATCGATGGTATAGATGTCATAATTGCCACTGCGCTCGCTGAAGAACAACAGCGCGTCGCCGGGTTCTGTCGCTGCTGCGCGTGTCGGGCGCGCGCCCACCGGCGAAAACTCGCTGGGCGTCGGCGCAGCTTCTTCGGTGACCACGACCCCATCGCCAGTCAGCAGGTTGGCGCGTGCTGTCAGGCTGTCGGCGTCCAGAGTCGGCAGCACGCCCGACTGTGTGCCTTCTGATGTTTGCGAGGCCGAATTGGCGCTGCCCATCAGCAGCGAAATCACCAGCACGGCAATAGCCGCCAGCACTACCAGCAGGCCGCAGCCCAACAGACCGCCGATCGCGAAACTGGTTAAAACGCCGCTGCCGCGTTTTTTGCGCTGCGGGCGATAACTGATTCCCGGCGGATTCAGCGTACCCGATGGCGCGAACGGTTCCTGATAAATCGGCTGCCCCGTTAACGGCGCGGGCGTGTTTGACGGCGCGGCTGACGGCGCAATCTGCGCCGGGGGCGGGCTTTGCGCGGGGGCCATATTTTGTGCTGGCGTGGGCTGTGTCATTTCCATGCGCGGCACGCCCCCCGGCTGCGTGTCGTGCGTTTTGGCTTTGGTGAGCGCGCTGCGCATGCCGTCCACCAGCGCGGCGCTGTTCAGGTAACGGCGTTCCGGTTTTTTCTCCAGCGCTCGGTAGATTACATTCTCAAAATGTACCGATATTCTGGGGTTATACACGCGCGGCGACGGCGGCGGGGTCGTGACCTGCATCACCGCGATGCTGTAGGGTGTGTCGCTCTGGAACGGGCGGCGGCCTGTCGCCATTTCGAAGATCATCACCCCCAGCGAATAGACATCGCTGCGCCCATCCAGTTCGTGCCCTTGCGCCTGTTCGGGACTCATGTAACTCGGCGTGCCGACAACGCCCTGCGTGGTGATGCCCGGCCCGGTTTCACCCAGAATGCGGGCGATACCGAAATCAGTGATATAGGCGCCGCCGTCGTCGTCCATCAACACATTGCTGGGTTTCAGGTCGCGGTGCAGCACCCCTTTGCTGTGTGCGTAATCGAGTGCCGGCGCGATCTGCTCGACAATATGCAGAATTTTTTCGGCCTCTAACGGCCCGTTTTTGCGCAGCACATCGTCAATCGAGCCGGCGGGCATATAGCGCATGATGATATACGGCAACCCGTCGTATTCGCCGTAGTCGTACACAGGCACAATGTTACGGTGTTCGAGCTGCGAGACGATTTTTACCTCGCGGTTGAAGCGTGCCATGTACGAGTCGTCGCTCAGGAATTGGCGCGGCAGAATTTTGATAGCGACGGTGCGGTTCATCGAAATCTGTTGGGCGCGGTAGACGGTCGCCATGCCGCCCTGCCCGACTTTGTCCAGAATCTCATAACCGCCTACGCGCTTACCGATCAGATCATCAGTTGTCATGCGCCTGCCTTGCGAGAAGATGGCGAATACGATCTTCCCACGATTATAACCGCATAATCATGACGGGGACAGATGGCGCGGCCAACGTGCAGACCTTATAGCAATTTGCAGCCTAAACACGCTATAATGCAAACAAATGTGCGAAGGAGGAACGCGCGTGAATTATGAAGACGACGATCTGTTCGCAATCGAAGACGACGACGAGCACATAGAAGCCTATTGCGTGCGCTGCCGCGAGACAGTCATCATGGAAAACCCAATGCCGGTCTGGACGCGCAAGGGGATGCCGGCCATGCGCGGCGAGTGTCCTTCGTGCGGGGGGACGGTCTTCCGCATGGGCAAAACCAGCGCCCATGATCCCAACAACCGTCCGGCGGCAGTCAAGGTCGCCAATAATACGCGCGCCAAATTGTCGCAGGATACGGTTTATATCGCCTGCGCGGGCGCTGATCTGCCTTTTGCCGAACAGTTGGCCGATGACCTGCAAAAAGCGGGAATCGCTAACTGGATACACGGCAGCGAGGGTGAAGACGTTAATTGGGCGGGTGGTGTCCATCCCGCGCTCAAAGAATGCGCGCGCATGGTCTTCGTGCTTTCCCCGCAGAGCGCCGCCGAAGATACGATCACTGCGGCCTGGCGCTTCTTCCGCGAAAAGCGCAAACCTGTGGTGATCGCGCTTGTCGATCAGGCGCCGCCGCCCGACGAATTACGGCGCAGCCAGCGTTTCGATTTTTCCAGCGGCGATTACAAAATAACCTTCCGTCAGATGATCCAGGCGCTCAATCAATAGCCATGAGGGGCCGTGCGCCCCTCTGTCTCATTTTTTCTCGTCGTCTTTTTTGCCGCGCAGCCGGTTGCCCAAATACGTGCCGAACAAGCCGGTGACAATATCACCGGCGGCTGACGCGGCTTTGCCCAGAGCATCTTTTTCGTCCCACTCATTTTTTGTGCGGCGGTTCAGCCACTTTTCATAATCCAGCGCGCTGTCTACCACTGCCGCTTCGACCGCGTTCCGGTCATTTTGCGCCAGCGCCTGCCGGAAATTGCGCAGCGTGCTCAGCATCGCATCGAGATAGCGCAGCATATTGTCGCGGTTGTGCATGAACACGTCGCGCAGATCGTCGGGATGCGTGTCGTAGAGATGATGTGTGAGATAGGCGAACGCCGGGTTCGTGAGCCGCTGCCCATCGTTCCATCCGGGACTGCTGCGCAGCATATGGTAGAACAACACGCCCAGCAGCGCAGGCAGGCCATCGGTGGCCGCCATCAGCCCATCGTGCTCCGCCGGATCGATAAAGTGCGATTTGGCGCCCAACAATTGGCCGAAATCCGTCGCCAATTCCACCGCTTCTTTCGCGCAGCCAATGCCGGGCATCAGCAGCATCAACCCGTTATCGAACAGGTCTTCGCGCGCGGCGGCGGTTTCGTCTACGCTCGTGTAGAGCAGGCGCGGGTTCAGCACTGGCGTGATGCCCACCATGTAGACTTCAGACGGCAGATATTTTTGCGCCCAGCCCAGCGACGGGCTTTTGATTGACGAGGTATCAAAAACCACGCCGCCGGGACGCAGTTCGCGTCCTAACACTTCGTACATCGATTGCACATCGCTGTATGGCAGCGCCAGCACCACGATATCTTTTTCGCGCACGGCGTTAAACGGACTGTTGATATATTCATCTGCCGGGTTAAACTTGCGCGCTTCCTGCTGGACAGCGCCGCGCCGCTCGTAAGCCGTGATTTTGAACTGGTGCTGCGCGCCTTTGCTGGCATTGTAGCGCCGCAGCGCCAGCCCCAGCGACGCGCCCATGCGCCCCAATCCCAGAATGCCCACTGTAATCGTTGCCATCGTGTTTTGCTTTCAACTCATCATGTTCCAAAAGAAAAGGAATAACACTTTTTGCACTTCCTTAAAACCATTCTAACGAAAGCCGGCTTCTTGCGCGAAATATGACTGGCTCGAATAGGGCACAATCAGCATAGGTCAACCCGCCGCTAATTGCGATTATCCGCCGCCTGCAAGCGCCGCAGCAGCTCCACCGCAGGATGCCGCGCCCAGTCTACCGCTTTATCCTGATGATGCGCGATCAGCCACAGCGTCGTGGGCGCTGCGCCCGTCTTCGCCGCTAGTTCCGCCCCCCAAATCGGATGATACACGCGCACGACGAAAGGCCGCCGCCACAAATCGGTATATTCCCCCGCGCTCCAACGCTGGAACAGCGGCGGCGCAAACGCCCGCACCAGCACCGCCAGCGTCTTCTGCCACGTGCGCAGCGGAAAGCGCACTTTGCCGATGTCGTGCAGCAGCGCCGCAACAGCCAGCTCAGGCGGCGTCTCGCCTTGTGCCAGCACGCTGCGCAGCACATTCAGGCTGTGCAACTGTTCCCCGCGCCGAAAACGCTCGAATAATGCCATCTGCTCAGAGTTCAGATAGCGCGCGGCCAGGCTGAGATCGAGCGGGCGTAGCGGCGCAAAAAGCGAGAGAATACCCTGCCGGAAACGATACACTGCGGCGTTGAACATAGCCGTTGAGTGGGCGACTTAAAAGCCGAGCAGCAGGTTTGTCAGAAAATCGACCGGTTGGCCGATCAGCAAACCGAACACGTTGGGAATCACGCCGCCGGGCAAAAAGCTGAGCAGCAGCAGCCCGAAAAAGGCGTACTGCGTATATTCCTTGTAACGATCCCACGTATAGGCCAGGTCGGGCGGCAGCAGCGTCCAGACGATCTGCCAGCCGTCGATAGGGAACAGCGGCAGCAGATTAAAGACAAACAGCAGCACATTTACGCTGACAATGACAATCAACAAGGTAACGACGAACCGCGAGATTTCAACCAGATTTCCTACACCAATGATGCGCAGAATGAGCGCGATAATGAGCGCCAGCAGCAGGTTCGAAAGCGGGCCGGCAGCCACCGCAGCCAGCCAGCGCCAGCGCCGATTTTCGATCGGCATCCGCCGCCAGTCAATCGGCGCGAAGCCCAGAATACCGAAGCCCAGAATAATGAACATCAGCCAGCCCGGCCAGTAGATATGCACCAGCGGGTTGAGCGTCAAACGTCCCGTGCGCTGCGGGTTGGGATCGCCCATGCGGTAGCCGATATAATTGTGGGCAAATTCGTGGATGGTCATCGCCAGAGTCAGGGCGATAATGAACGAGATAAAGTATTCAATCGAGAGTCTGCCGGTCAATAACTGGGTAAGCAACGCCTGCTCCTCAGGTCTAGTTGGTGACGTGTTCAGTATAACATATCGCGTGGTAGTATAAGGCAACTTCACCTCATTTTGGCGCGCTTGGTGTTATTAAGGGTGAACAAGCTGAGCGCGGCGCAGGTTGCTAAGGATTTTGCATGAAACGCATACTGATTTTGATGTCAGATACCGGGGGGGGGCATCGCGCCGCCGCCGAAGCCATTGAGGAAGCCCTCTATCGACTGTACGGCAGAGAACAGGTATTCGTCGATATTGTCGATGTCTTCCGGCATTATTCGCCCTACCCGATCAACAAATTTCCCGAAATCTATCCCTGGCTGGTGAACAACAGCAAACGTTCGTATGCGCTAATCTTTAAGATGTCGAACAAAGGCGGGCGCGCGCGCGCCCTGACGCGCGGCGTGTATTTCGCGCTGGGCATTGAACGCGGCTTTAAGCGGCTGCTGCGCGAGCATCCCGCCGATCTGATTGTCTCGGTGCATCCGCTCGTCAATCGTCCCATGCTGGATATGCTGTATAAATTGGAGCAGAGGCCGGCCTTCATGACAGTCGTCACCGATCTGGTATCCGGCCATGTGGCGTGGTGGGATGCGCGCGTAGACCGCTGCCTCGTGCCGACACAGCCGGCCTTCGATGCCGGACTGCAAAACGGGATGCGCGCGGAACAGATGCGTGTTACAGGGCTGCCCGTGCATCCTCATTTTGCCGAAGCGCTGACCGACAAAGCTTCTGCGCGTAAAGAATTGGGCTGGGCCATCGATAGACCTGCGGTGCTGATGGTCTACGGCGGCGATGGCATGGGGCCGGTCTATCAGACAGTGCAGGCCATCAATGCGCGCACGGCGCAGTGTCAATTGATCGTGGTGGCCGGACGCAACAAAGCGCTGAAAGAAAAACTGGATACCACTGCCTGGAATACGCCTGTAATTGCCTATCCATTTGTCACGAATATGCCGCGCTTAATGGCTGCCGCCGACGTGCTGGTGACGAAAGCCGGCCCGGCGACAATCAGCGAGGCCTGTATCGCCGGTCTGCCGCTGATAATCAGCGACGCGATTCCGGGACAGGAAGAAGGCAACGTCACTTACGTCACCGATAACGACGCGGGCGTTTTCGCGCCGACGCCCGAACAGGTGGCCGAAGCCGTTTCTTCGTGGCTGGCGAAAGGCCCCGGCGAATTGCAGCGCCTGGCGGAACGCGCGCGGCATCTGGCACGCCCGGAGGCCGTATGGGACATCGCAGGCGAAATCTGGGACTATGCACAGCGCCCCCTGGTGCAAAATCCGCCGCGCAAGCGTTTGTTTCGCCGCCGTGTCAGACGGCGGGGAAATCGATGAACTGCGGCGGTAGGCTGCGCGCCAGATAATGTTCGCTTTCCGGGTGGAAAAAGACGATGCCCGCCTGCTGCGCTTCTAAAGCGCGAATGCGCAAAACAACGATGGCGTCACGGTGGCGCGCGGCGACAATTTGCGCGCGTTCAACGCTGGTGGCGAAATGCACATACTGGCGGCGCTGCGCCTTAAGTCCCTGCTGGCGAATGATGTTCAATGCTGCTTGTGTTGTGCCATGATACAGTATTTCTGGCGGCGCGACAGGCGGGTAACGGACTGGTGTAACACCGCTGCTGTGCCCGAAGAGGGCGCGGATACGGCTATCGACGATTTCGTAGCGTTTTTTGCCGCTTTCGTCGCCCGCGACCACGCGCAGCAAATCCTCGTAGCTGAACTGCCCACGATAGCGTTTTTCGATTTGCTGCCAGACCAGAGTCACGTCAGCAAAGCCGTTTTCATCCAGCGCCAGCCCAAAATCTGCGGCTTTGTGGCGCAGCAGCAGCGCCAGGAATTTGGAGAGGCGCGCCAATTGGGGCATAAAAATGCGCTCAGGCGTTGCCGAAAAACCGAGTTTCCTGCGTTTCGGTCAGAGAGGCGCCGCTTTTGTCCTCGATGCGCTCGATATGCGCGCCGAGCGCCGCGAGTTTGGCGTCTACCCGTTCGTAACCGCGATCAATCTGTTGGATATTGGAAATGCGTGTTTCGCCCTTGGCGGCCAGCGCCGCCAGCAGCAGCGCCATACCCGCGCGGATGTCCGGGCTGCTGATGTTGGGCACGGCGACCAGGCGTGTTGGCCCCTGCACGAGGATGCGATGCGGGTCACACAGCGTAATGCGCGCGCCCATCAATGCCAGTTTATCGGTAAAAAAGAAGCGGCTTTCGTACATCCACTCGTGGAAAAGCAGCGCGCCGGCGCTCTGGGTAGCGACAACAATGGCGATGCTCATCAAGTCCGAAGGAAACGCCGGCCAGGGCTGCGCGCGCACCACCGGAATGCGGTTGCCGAGATCCGGCGCGACTGTCAAATCCTGGCCGGCAGGGACGATGATGTCCTGCCCTTCGGTTTGCCAGGTCACGCCCAACCTGGCGAAGACCAGCGCGATCATGTCCAGATGCTGCGGATCGGCGTCTTTGATGCGCAGCGTGCCGTTGGTGATGGCCGCCGCGCCGATAAAACTGCCGACTTCGATATAATCCGCGCCGACACGCGCCTCACCGCCGTGCAAACGTTCTACCCCTTGAATCAGCAGGCGATTCGAACCGATGCCGTCGATCTGCGCGCCAAGCTGATTGAGCATATGGCACAGGTCTTGCACATGCGGCTCGCTGGCAGCGTTGCGAATCACCGTCGTGCCGCGCGCCAGCACCGCCGCCATCAGCGCGTTTTCGGTGGCGGTCACGCTGGCTTCGTCGAGCAGAATATCCGTGCCGATCAACTTTTCGGCGCGCATATCAAAAACGCCATCGCGAAATGCGATCTCTGCGCCGAGCTTTTTGAGAGCGATAACGTGTGTATCGAGCCGGCGCTGGACGATTGTATCGCCGCCCGGCGCGGGCAGAATCAAGCGCCCACAGCGCCCCAGCATCGGCCCGGCCAGCACGATGCTGGCGCGAATTTTTTGCGCCAGCAGGGGATCGACCGTGGTCGTCGTTATGTTGTGGGCATGGACACGCACCGTGCGTTCGTCCAGCCAGTTGACCTGCGCGCCAAGCCCCTGCATGATCTTGATAATCACACGCACATCGCCGATATCCGGGACATTGCGCAGGATTACCGCTTCATCGGTGAGCAAGCAGGCGGCTAACATTTTGA
This sequence comes from Chloroflexota bacterium, assembly GCA_013388745.1. Lineage (GTDB taxonomy): Bacteria > Chloroflexota > Anaerolineae > Aggregatilineales > Phototrophicaceae > JACAER01. Next base: position 338,811 of record JACAER010000006.1, on the reverse strand, counting down.
GCGCGGCGTTTTTGTTGCCGCTGGGGATCATTTCGCCGTTAAGGGCCTGCCCGCCGTGAATAACAAACTGCTGCATTTACGCGCCACCTACTGTAAAGTCGATATGATCGCCGACAACGACATCTAAGGTCGCTGCCGCATTGCCTTGATTGACGGCGATTTCCAGATAGCCGTTGCTGCCCGCCAGTGCCAGCAGTGTGCCGCGCGGGGCATCGGCGTAGGCACGGCTGAGGCCTTCGATTTCGGTGGTGTCGATTTTGATGCGGGCTTCAGTTGCGCGCACAGGCACGGGAACGCGCGAATCGCCAAAGCGCGGGTCGAGCGTGAGTTTATCTGGGGCAAGCCAGCGCAGTTGGCCGATGCTGCTGATAATGTTGCCGAAACGGTCAATATGCATGATTTCGCCGCGTACACGTTTGCCGCTGACGCTGAGCTGCGGGGGCGGGAGTGTAAAGATGCTTTCCAGCGCGTCACCGACGTTTTCCAACGCCATGCCCGCCGACAAGTAGGCGGCCACCGGCGCGAAAACATCGCGTCCGTGAAAGGTGGCGCTGGTTTCGGGCAGCCACAAGCTGGGGTTGGTCAGTTCGTAGGCGCGCATTTCTGGAAGATCGGCCAGCGCATACGACAGCACGCCGTTATCGGGCGCGACGAAGATATAGGCGCCGGCCTGCACAGCAATCGGCTTGCGCGTGCTGCCCACGCCGGGATCGACAACGATGAGAAACACGGTGCCCTCGACAAAATAACGATAGGCATTCAGGAGGGCGAAGGCCGCCTGACGCACATTTTGCGCCTCAATATGGTGGCTGATGTCGATCACGGTCGTTTGCGGCGCGGTGCGCTGGATAACGCCTTTCATCGCGCCGACGTAAATGTCTCGCGTGCCAAAATCGGTCAGAAGTGCAATCGTGTTTGGCATAAAATGCACTTTCCTTAGAACAACACTGCGCGTATTTTAACCACTAAACGCCCACAGGTCTATCGCAGCGGCCCACTCCGCGGCTACTGACATACGTCAAATGCGCGTAAATCGACTAACCATAGGCCACCCTGCGGGCCGTTCGCGCCCAACGCCAGCGTGAACGTGTCGGGCGCGAGCCACGACCACGCGCGCGACTCGCTCGTCAGGTTGAGCGGGAGCGGCGTCAAGTCGTGCAATGTGCGTGTCTGGAGATCGAAGCATTGTAGAGTCGGTTGGTCGTCGAGCGGGCGCACGAGGTAGATGAAACTGCCGTTTTCACGCTCGGCATAGACCGGGGCGGGCCAATTATTACCGGGCGCCGCGCCTTCAAACAACAGTTCGCTGCTGTCGAAAAGGGCATCTTTCAGGTAGTAACTGGTAGTGCCGTCCACCGTAACCGCAATCACCACTTCGCGGCCATCGGGGCGCACGCCCGGCACAATGAGCGAAGGCAGCACCTCGAACAGGGTATCGCTGAGGCGCTGACCATCGACGTTGGCGGTAAAGTACAGGACGGGTTCGCCGTAGGAGCCGAAATAGTAGGCCAGAAACACGCCGTTGGGCTGCCAGATGAAGCCCTGCAAGCTGTAGCGCGAGATGTCTTCGGCGATCAGGCGGCGGAACGAACCATCCGGCTCGGCGCTAAAAACGACGTTGAGATCGGTCTGGTAGACGAGGCGGCGGGCGGTGGGCGAATAGGTCAAAAATGAATGGGCGTAGTCTGCGGGGTCGGTGAGTTGAAGCTGGCGCAGCAGGGCATCGGTAATATTCTGGGCATTAGGATGCGCAATCGGCTGAGTGTGTGTCGTAGACAGATCATAGCTGTACCAATCGAGCATGGTAAACACGCGGTTGGCGCAGCCGATACCGTAGCGCAGGGTGCCCGCGTCTATCCATTCAAGCGTGACGACTTCGCCCGTCGTGATCTGGGAAACGCTCTCTGAGAGGAGCGCTTCGCTGTCTGTGGGGGCGATGGGGCTGCCCTCCGCGATCACCTCTACGCTAGCGGGCGTTGTGCCTTCTTCATACAGTTCGAGCGTGACGGCGAAAGGCTGAGCCGTGCCGGGCTGCAAGACGAAATCGGCCAGCGCCGCGCCGCAGGCGTTGACGAGGTAACCAAAGCCTTCGCCGATGAGCGTGCCGGCGTCATCGAGAACTTCGGCGAAGAGGGTAATGTTGGTATAAGCAAGATCGGAATTCTGGTTGCTGAGGCGGCCGACAGCCAGCAGCGCGGGCAGGCCGAAGGCGTCGACGCTTTCGACCAGCGTAGTGTCTTCGGGTAACAAATCATCCTGGGCCAGCGCCGCGCCGGCGAAGATCAGCAGGCAGGACAGGCACACAATCATCAAGCGCAGCATTCATTTTCCTCACGTGTCTAGGGCACTAACGCCCAGATAACGTCTCACAGTATAGCACCAGTAGGGGTAGAAAATAGTTAGAAGGCGCGAAAAATGTGAAGGGGAAAGCGAGCAGGAACAGCCGCCACAGTGGCATGATTAAGGGGGAGAACTAGGGGAAGCGAGGTACTCTCGATACGTATCGAAGGGGGCGCGAGCAGAGATTGCGGCCACAAGGTGCGCGTTGAAAACGGCAAGTTATTATGACATTGTGACATAGGCTGAAGAATAAAGCTCAAGTAACGTTTTGAGGGCAAGGTGTTTAAACTTATGGATGGAAAGGAGTCAAAACCGGCATGAGCAGGACAAAATTCAGTTTGTCTGAAGATTGGCTGGCGACGATCGCAGGTCTGATCATTGTGGCAGTTATCGGGCTGGGCGTGCTTGGCCCCGGCCCGCAGACGGTGACAATTAACGCCGCAGCAGGCGAAATACAGAGCAAGCTGGCGCTGCCGCTGAGCGGCTGGACAGTAAGCGCGACGATAGACGGCCAACGGGCGACGGTGGAAGGCACGCTGACGGCGTTATCCGGCGGCACGAACCTTATCATAGAGTGCGCAGCGGGAAGGCTGCGCAGCCATTATGCTGTGCGGGCGCTGCCGGCAGGGGTGAACGATGCACCGGAAGACCGCGGGCAGATTGTGGTGGTGAACGGCTGCGACGCGGCGGTGAGCGTGACCTACCGGACGAGCGGGGCGATTGTGTGGCCGCTGTTCAACCTGTTCGGGCGTTAGCCAAAAAGCAGCCTTTTCATAAGCGAGCAATATGATGACCGTTTCGACAAGGCTTCCCGAAGAAACACAGAGCAGAGATTGGCTGCGTATGCTGATCGGCACGCTGCTGCTGATCGGCTTGACCATTATGGTGGCAGAGATTGACCGCGGCATCGCCAACTTCTTTCGCGGACAGGGGGTGGCACAAAATCCGCTGGAATATCCCCTGACGGCAGTAGTGGTCGGGCTGGTCGCGAACGGCGTGCTGCGTCTGACGCGGACGTACACCTATGTTCGTCCTGCTGTGCGCACGGAACTGTATTTGAAGATCGGGCTGGTGATTCTGGGGGCGCGCATCAGTCTGGGGGATTTGCTGGCGACGGGCGTGGGCGGGCTGGTGCAAGCGCTGATTATGGTGGGGGTGGTGTTCTTTTTTACGTGGTGGCTGGGCGGCAGGCTGAAGCTACCGGAAACGCTGCGGGCGGTGCTGGCGTCAGCCGTGTCGATCTGTGGGGTCTCGGCGGCGATTGCGGCGGCGGGGGCCGTGCAGGCGCGCAAAGAAGAAGTCACCTACATCACGACACTGGTGATTCTGGTGGCGCTGCCGCTGATGGTGCTGGCGCCACCGATGGCAACCGCCTTGAATCTGCCGCAGGACGTGGCAGGGGCGTGGTTCGGCGGCAATATCGACACGACGGCGGCGGTGGTAGGCGCGGGCACGCTGTACGGCGCGCAGGCACAGCAGACGGCGGCGGTGGTCAAACTGTCGCAGAATGTGCTGATCGGCTTTGTAGCGTTCGGGCTGGCGCTGTACTTCGTGACGGTGGTGAAGCGCGGGGAAGGCGAACGTCCGAGCGCGAAAATTATCTGGCAGCGTTTCCCGAAGTTTGTGCTGGGTTTTGTGCTGGTATCGCTGCTGGCGTCTGTAGGCGCTTTTACACCGGAACTGGTGCGCGAGATGAGCAGCGCTTACCAGTGGATTTTTGCGCTGGCGTTTGTGTGTATCGGCATTGATTTTTCGCTGCACGATTTGCGCAGCGCGGGCTGGCGTCCGCTGGCGGTGTATCTGGGGGCAACGGTGTTTAATACGCTGCTGGCGCTGGGGGTGGCGTATGTGATTTTCGGCGTGTTGTTTTAGCGCTGGTGGCCGTTGCTGTGGCGGGTGATCCAGCCCTGCTGGACAGCGCGCGCTTCCTCGATGGCGATGAAGGCGTCCGGCAAAAGTTCACGCACGCTGGCGCTGAAGCGTGGGACATCGCGACTGGTGATAACGCTGCGCAGAATCATGACCGCGCCTTCGCGGCCTTCGCCGGACGTTTCGGTGACGCCGAAACCCTGGGCGCGCAAGGCCTGGGCGATTTCGTGGCCGCGTTCGCGCACGAAGACATTGACGATCATGTAGCTGGTAATGAAACGGGATTCGATCCACATGCCGACATAACTGCCGACGGCAAAACCGCCGCAGTAAGCCAGAAGGTTCCAGGTATTGCCGAGGTCCTGGACGACGCTGGAGATGACGACGGCGAAGATCCAGGCTTCGAGAAAGGCCATAACGGCGGCAACCAATTTCATCTGGCGGGTGATGAACACGACGCGCAGGGTGCTAATCATGTTATTGACGACGCGCAGGCCGAAGATGGCTGCCGCTAATAGAATTGCATCAGTGGTCATAGGGAACTACAGTTTAGACTTTGGAAGCTAGTGTTATTTTACGCCTGGCGGCGCGAATTGTCACGATTGAAGCGCGGCGATAGATGGTTATTAGATGGTTATAGTGAAAAGCGGCATGCACGCGAGTGACAAAGGCCGCCCCGTGTATGAGTCGCTGGGGTTGGTGGGGACGAACGCGATGCGGTTGGTGCTGGATATAGCGTGAAGGGCAAGGCAAAGATTTTCCTACAAAGATGGGCAGGAAAATGCCATAATCCCTCGTATCCCAGAAGACAAATGATGAAGATGGCGAGTTATGGCCCAACCTTTGTATGAATTTGGCGGCGCGGCGCATCTGCCAGTGCTGCATCTGGCGGTGGCGAACGGTTTTCCGCCGCAAACGTATATCCCGCTGCTGCAACCGCTGACAACACAGTTCCGGGCGGTATGTCTGCCGCCGCGCGCGCTGTGGCCGGGCGAGCACAAGCCGGGAGAGACAGGCTCGTGGCATGACCTGGCCGGCGATATGCTGGCGGGTATGGAGCAATACGGACTCGATCGGGTAGTGGCGGTAGGGCATTCGTTCGGCGGGGTGGCGTCGGCGCTGGCCATAATGCGCCAACCAAAGCGTTTCCGCGCGCTGATTCTGCTGGATCCGACGTTTTTGCCACCGCGCATCATATGGGCCATTCGGATATCGCGCTTAATCGGGCTGGACGGGCGCAGCGGCCTGGTGGCGGGAGCACTGCGGCGGCGGGCGCGCTTCGCCAGCGTGGACGAGGCGTATGGCTATTTTCGCGGCAAACGTTTATTTGGCGATTGGCCGGACGCCAGCGTGCGGCTGTATGCCGAGGGGATGCTGCGGCGCGCGGTGGAGGGGGAAGGCTTCGAACTGGCGTGGCCGCCGGCCTGGGAGGCGCATTATTTTCGCACGGTGTATACGGGCGTGTGGCGCGTGCTACCCAAACTGCGCGGCCTGCTGCCGACGCTGGTGCTTCGCGGGGGGGTGACCGATACGTTTGTGGAAGAATCGGCGGCCAAGCTGCGGCGGCTGCTGCCGGAAGCGCGACACGTGGAAATCCCCGGACATGGGCATTTGTTCCCGCAGTCAGCGCCGGATGCCACGCGGAGAGCGATGCTGGATTGGCTGCGGGAAATTGAGGGGTGATTGAGACGGCTGTTGAAGCGCAGCACGGACAAAACACGTGGGCGCGGCAAAAAAACACCGGAGGAAACCTCCGGTGTTGGTCTATCAGGCTTCGACTTTGACTCCGCGCCAGAACGCGATGTAGCCTTCGATTTCTTTGGCGGCTTCGGAGGGTTGGGGATAGTACCAGGCGGCATCGCGATTGGTCTGCCCGTTGATTTCGACGTTATAGTAGCTGGCGACACCCTTCCAGTGGCAGGTGGTGTGGGTGGTGCTGTCTTTCAGGAATTCTTTCTTCACGGCTGAGGGCGGGAAGTAGTGATTGCCTTCGACCATGATGGTTTGATCGCTTTCGGCGATAACGACGTTGTTCCAAACTGCTTTCGGCATTGTGTAAGTCTCCCGAACTTAGATGGGGATGATGTTTGCTCATTAGTATAGAGACGGTCAACAAACACTACCTTACGCGCGGCGGCGAACGTTAAACAGGCTCTCATTTGTTGTAGTGGCGGAGCGGGGCGCGCACCACCATGCTTATACAGGGCTGCCAGTGGGGGAGGTTGTGTTCGTCGCTGGAGGAGCTGCGGCATGGCACGCGCGACCGATGGATCGATGATTCGGGCAGGGAGCTATAGACAAAATCACGCGCTGTTCGCAAGGAGACGGACAAAAGAGGTCCTGGCAGAAGTTGACTGTTCACAGACGTCAGTTGTGCATCAGGCGATGACGGTTTTTTGTTCTATTTATGCAAATCTAGGGAGCGAACTCAAAATCCCAGCCGAAATTGGCGTCTAATTTGCTTTCGCCGGGGGTGAGGATGACGGTGAGGGCAGCGTTATCGAGGGCGGGGGCTGTCCAGAGGCCGGGCACGAGCAGAGCAAGATTTTCGGGGCGGAGCGCGTTGACGGCGACACAGTAGGTGCCGCTCTCCAGGGCGTCAAAAGTGTAAGCGCCGTCAGCGTCGGTGATGGCCTCAGATAATCCGTCGGAAGGGCATGCGCCTGTGCCGAGGGTGACATAAACGCCAGCAATACCGGTTTCGCCCACGTCCAGGATGCCGTTGGCGACCAAACCAGCGGCGGCGGCCAGACAGCCTGTGGGGGCGGTGTGGGTGGCTTCGTCGGGGACAGCGCAGCGATCGTGCCAGACGAGGCCGGCAATGGTGGGTGTGGTGGGGATGGGGCGGGGCAGCGCGGTCACGGTCGGGGGCGCATCTGAGGTGCTGGTGGCCAGCTCGATGATTTCGGCGCTGCTGTTGGTGTCGAGCGGCTGAGAGGGGGCAGCAGGGGCGCCGACAAGATTGCAAGCCGTGAGCAGCAGTAAAGCGGCGAGGATGAATTTATGAGCGGCCATGCAGTTTCCCTAGACGTTATAACGCTGGGCGCGCGCACGCAGCGCCTCGACAGCACCGTCCGGCGGGTTAAACAGGCCGAGTGTGATCTTGCCGTCCCTATCGGGACGATGAAAGTCGGAGCCGCCGGTCATGACGAGGTTATACTGTTTTGCCAGGCCACGCAAGTTCAGGCGCACGTCTGCGCTGTTGTCAGGATGCACAACTTCGACGCCGTCGAGGCCGTGCAGGACAAGACGCTCGATAAGGGCGGGGTAGTTTTTGACGCGGGCGGGATGGGCGAGGACAGCGCAGGCGCCGACCTGATGGAGTTTGGCGATGGCGTCTTCGGGCGCAAGGCGTTTACGGGGCACATAGGCGGGGGCGTGTTCGTCGATATAGCGGTTAAAGGCGTCTTTTATGGACTCGGCGTGGCCCGCTTCGACCAGGGCACGAGCAATGTGCGGGCGGGTGATGGGGGCGCCGTTGGCGAGTTCTTGCACACGCTCGAAAGAGATGGGGATACCGATTTCGGCGAGGCGTTGCACCATGCGGCGGGCGCGCTGCTGGCGATCCTGGCGCAGTTCGCTGAGCCAGTGTTGAAAAGGGGTTTGGTCTGCAAGGGCGGCGGGACGAATAAAATAACCCAGAATGTCGATCAGGCCATGATCTTCTGCGCCGAGTTCGATAGCAGGGATGACAGTGAGCTGGTCGTGCGCGAGGCGCTGGACTTCGCGGCTGCCGTGCGTGTTGTCGTGATCGGTAACGGCAATCACGCGCAAGCGGCGTTTGAGCGCCAGGTTCAATAACTGCTGCGGCGTCATATCACCATCTGACGCCGTTGTATGTATATGCAGATCTATGGTCACGCGCAGTTTACCCTTGTGGACGAGGCTCGACCGAGAAACGAACGGCTGTCCGCTCCTGGCCATCGATATCCACCTCGGTAAAGTACGGGACAAAAACGATGTCTATCTCATCACGACTGAGATAGCCACGGGCGATGGCAAGCGCTTTGACCGCCTGATTGACGGCGCCAGCGCCGATCGCTTGTACTTCGGCATAATGATGTTCGCGAATGACGCCGGCGATGGCCCCAGCGACAGCAGTCGAACGCGAATGGGCGGAGACTTTGATGACTTCGGGCTTTGTCCCATCCTCGCCCCGAGGGGGCGACGTAACGGTTGAGTCAGAGCTGAAGGAAGTCGCTTCTTCGTAGAATTCAGACATGGTTCCACCAGCCTATTCTTAAATGCACAGCCTGCGATAACAAGGCTTCGTTTTCATTGTACCGCCAATCACAAAGGGCGTCTATTTGCTAAGGTCACATGAAATACGTTAAATAATAGTGATATTCGTCCTGATTTTAGCAATCGCTTTGGGGGATTAATAAGAGAGAAGTTGCAATACTTGAAAAATGAGAGTATCCCAAATGGGCAAAGCGCAAAAGGCCAGCGGTGTAGAAAATATCCCAATGTTAAAAAAGTTGACGTTTTTATGGATGGGTCTTAAGTCTGCATGTTAGGGCATTTTTGGGATATTTTTGGGTTAATGTGGGTTAAATTAACCCAAATTCCTTATAATTGCGCTGTGACTCGCGCGCTTTTTTGGGCTTTAAAATGTTATTACCTTTAAGCAACTGTGTAGAACTTATCCCAACCTTAAAATTTATTGTTTGCGGGGTGTTTTAGTTGAGTCTGGTGGCAGGATTAGCTATACTAAAGAGTACACCCGATAGAGTAAATGGCGCTTCACCCCGCGCCAAACGGGGAGATTGACCTCCCCGCGCAGGAAAGAAACAAGCGAACATCGAGCTCGAAATAGACAAAACGGGGGCTGACACAGGCTGTTCTCTTTGTGTCGCTTGTGCCCGCCCGCAGCTCAACTAAGGACGATGTGAGGAATGGACGCGCAGACGGTTTGGAAAATGGCGTACAGCCAATTAGAAATCCAACTGGATCGTGCCAGTTTTGATACCTGGCTGCGCGATGCGGTGCTACTGGATCACCAACAGGATGAAACGAAGCAGGTGCTGGTGGTAGGCGTGCGCAACACTTATGCGCGCGATATGCTGGCGCACCGCCTGTACCGCACGGTGCGGCGGGTAGTATCGGATGTTGTGGGCGCGCCGGTGGAAGTGCGCTTCGAAGTGCATCGGCTGCGGGCGGCCAGCGGCGAAGAAAGCGAAGAGATGCCGCTGTTTAAACTGCTGGCACAGCAGCAGGCCGCAAGCGATGCCCCGCCGCTGCCGCTGCACCAGCAGATGACACGCCCGCAGCGCCCGACACCGGTGGAGAGCGAACTCAATCCGCGCTTTACGTTTGAGCGCTTCATTATGAGCGACCAGAATCGCATCTCGTATGAGGCGGCGCGCGCGGTGGCGGAAATGCCGGGGGCGGCCTATAACCCGCTGCTGATTTATGGCGGCGTGGGCATGGGTAAGACGCATCTGCTGCAAGCAGTGGGGCATGCCTGCCAGCAGCGCGGCCAGCGGGTAATTTATATCCCCTCGGAAGCATTTACTAACGATCTGGTAGACGCGATTCGGCAGCGCACGACGGCGATGTTCCGCGAGAAGTACCGCTCGGCGGATGTGCTGCTGGTGGACGACATTCAGTTCATGGCAAGCAAGGAAAGTACGCAGGAAGAATTTTTCCACACCTTTAATGCCCTGGTGACGTTTAACAAGCAGATTGTGCTGGCGTCTGACCGGCATCCGCAGCAGCTGATGGCGTTGGAAGACCGGCTGCGTTCGCGTTTCGCGGGGGGGCTGGTGGTGGACGTGCCAGCGGCGGATCTGGAGACGCGCATGGCGATTCTGCGGATGTGGGCGCAGGAAAAACAGTTCGAACTGGACGAAGAGACGGTGTATATGGTGGCGCAGCGCGCGCCGAAGAATATCCGCGAGCTGGAGGGTGTGTTTAATCAGATTATCGCCAAGTCGAAACTGACACAGCAGCCAATCACGATGAATCAGGCGGCGCTGACGGTGGAACGCTATGAGCGGCCGCGCCAGCGAGTGACATTGGCGCGTGTGCTGGATGCGACGGCGCGGTATCATAATCTGAGTCTGGAAGATTTGATGGGGCAGAGCCGCAGCGGGCCGATTAATCAGGCGCGGCAGATCGCTATGTACCTGGCGCGCGAGATCACCGATGCCTCGCTGCCGCAGATCGGGGAAGCGATCGGCGGGCGGACACACACGACCGTGCTGCACGGGTGCAACAAAGTGGCAGCGGATATGCAAAAGGATGATGAACTGTGCACGGCGGTGGATACGATTCGCCGGCAGTTATTCAAGCATTGGTAGAGGTCTTAATGAGTGTAGAGCAAACCCCCGCCCGGCCGCTGGACACGATCGCAGGCGTTTATATGATGCCGCTCAAGAGTTTTGGGGACGCGCGCGGCCGCTTTACAGAGACCTTTCGTGGGGAATGGTTTCCCTGGATTCGCTGGGATCGACTGCAAATGAATCGCTCTGACAGCGCGGCGGGGGTGCTGCGCGGGCTGCATTATCATCACAAACAGATCGACTACTGGTACTTGCAGAGCGGGCAAATTCGTGTGGGGATGGCGGATTTGCGGCGTTCGTCGCCGACGTACATGGCAACAGTGACGCTGGAAATGGGCACAGAAAACGCCTTCGGTCTGTTTATCCCCAGCGGGGTGGCGCATGGCTTTGTGGCGCTGACAGAGTGCACGCTGACCTATCTGGTGAACAATTATTACGACGGCAGCGATGAACTGGGTGTGGCGTGGAACGACCCACAACTGGGGATTGGGTGGGGGGTGGAGGCGCCGGTGGTTTCGGCACGCGACGCGCAGAATCGCCTTTTGAGGGCGATTCCGGCGGAAGAACTGCCGAGATAGGCGGGTTCAGGATTCTTCTTCGTCTTCGCGTTCCTGGGCGCCGCTGAGATAGCCGGCGAGCCATTTGAGCACATCGACAGCGCTTTGCGGGGTTTGTTCACCGATCATCAACTGACGGTCGAGATCGCGGCGGACGAGGCTGGCTTTGCTGCGGCTGTCCCCCATACCGGAAATAAGCTGGGCCAATTCTTTGAAGTTGTTGGCTAACACGGTGCGATCCTGGGGGGCGAGTTCGGGCTGGCGCGCGTCGAGTTCGGCGCGGATGGTGGCCTGATCGAAATGCAGTTCGTGGCGGGAGGATGGCTCGAAGGCTTCGGCCAGCGCCTGGAGGACGGCAAAGGCGCGGGCGACATCTTCGGCGAAATCGCGCAGGGAACGTTTGCCGAGGAGTTTGCGCAGGGCGATTGCGGTTTGCACGACCGCGCGCGCTTCTTCCAGTGAGCGTTTGCCATCGAGCGCTTTTTCGAGGCGCTGCAACCGGCCCAGGCCCTGGCCGCGCACGAAATCGCGCCACCAGTGCATCAACAACTGGCGGGCGATGGGATTCCACAGCAGCAGGTCGTACATTTTGAGCAGGCCGCTGGTCAGTTCATTTTCGTCTTCGAGCGCTTCGAGGCTTTGCGAGAGCCGACGCGCGGCGACACGGGCGAGCATATCATTGTGCGATTCCTGGCTTTGTTCTAACAGATGCCAGAGGGCGTCGGTGGGCAGGACGAGGGCGGAGGCCTGCGCCAGGGTGCGGGCGAGCTGTTCGACCAGCGGCGAGGCGGTTTTGCGCCATTCCCAGCCGTTGAGCAGCGCAACATAGACATTGACGGCGTCTTGCAGCGTGAGGTGGCCGTCGCTGACGAGATGGCCGACGATTTCGACAATATCGGTGGCGCTGCGTTTGCTGCGGTTCAAGGCGAGGATGAGCGTAGCGAGCGGTGGCGGCAAAAGTTCGGGGTCGGCGGTCAGGCTGTGGACGAGACGATAGAAGAGAGCGTCCCGGCTGCTGGCGAGGGCGGCGGTGAGGAGGGTTTCGCGCGCGTCGGCCTCCAGCCAGCCGAGACCACGATTAAGCCATTCCTGTACGATGGCTTCGGGCTGATAGACGGGGGGCAGGTTGATGGCCTGTTCGTTGGTATACATCGCCCAGATGCGATCGACGGCGGCGGCATCAAAGACATCGCTGATACCGGCATGAGCCGCGCGCGCCATCGCCGCGAGATAGAGTTCGCGGCCTTTGACATTGAGACATTCTTCGATGGCGTCAGGGCGGTAATCGCGCAGCGCCCACGCCAGGGCGTCGGGCAGGGGTGCCAGCAAAGCCTGATCTTCGAGCAGGACATCGAGCAGCACAGGGTCGCGTTTGACGGCCAGCATGACGAGTCCTTTGCCAAGCTCGCCATCCTGATGCGCGCGTAAGCGGGCGGCGAGAATGGCCTGACGCAGCACTTCGGTGAGGCCATAGGCGGCGGGTTCACGGGCGACGAGTTTGAGCCAGTTGAGCAGGGTTTCGTTGTCGCCGTCGGTGATGGCGACTTGCAGCGAAGAGAGTGCCGCCCACTTGAGACGCTGCTGCCAGCGGGTTTCGACCCCCAGGGCTGCCAGGCGGGCGCGCACAAAGGCATAGACGGAGTCGGGCTGTGTGGCTAAGGTGTCTTCGAGGGCGATACCCAACAACTGATCCAATTGGGGATCGCTGTCCATAGCGCGGGCGACAATCACGGCGGCTTCGTCGTCGCGGGCTTGGAGGCTGTGGGCAAAAAGCGCGCGGACATAGGCGCGGCGCGTTTCGCCCGTGACCATGCCATCGGACAGCACGGCCTCAAGCTGCTGCGGCAAGACGGCTTCGCCTGCCAGAACTTGTTGATCGAGGATTTCGCGCGCGATCATAGTTTCCAGTGTTTGGCTCAAATGCTGCCCTTTCCAGGAGTCGGGGGCAGCGTAGCGCAGGCTGTCGATGGCTTCTAAAAACTGCGCGACATCGTCTTGCCATAGGCGCAGCAGATAATCAGAGTAAGCGGGAAGCTTGCCGCCGGGAAATTTGCCGATCAATTGGGGGTGCTGGTTAGGATGGTAGCGGGCGATATAACGCGGCGTTTCCTGGGGCGTTTCGATAAAAACGATATGGGGATAGGCGATGGAGGGGGGGCCGACACTGGTGGAAAAGGTGATATGGCCGCGCATAAAGGCCGGGAGCAGCGCCAGCAATCCCTGCACAAAGAGCAGACGTTGCGTGAGATCGGCGGTGAAACCTTCGACCATGAGGGCGCGGTCATCGATCACGGCGCCCAGCAGCGCCAGCGCGAAGCCGATGTCGCCACCGGCATAACGCTGCAAAAATGTCTCGAAGGTAGCACGGCGTTCGGCAGGGGACCAGGGGCGCGGCTGCAATTCGAGTGGGGGAATGAGTGTATTGGCGGCAGCAAAGCCAGGAATGGGCGCGACGAACAGCGCCAGCAGTGGGGCCAGATTGCCTTGCAGTTCGAGCATGGCGGGGCGCGGCACGAGTGTATAGCCGTAAATGGGGGTGCCATGCTGGGCGTGGGCGCGCGCGAAGATTACGTTATCGCCGGGCCCGGAAAAGACGCCGATGGCCTGCGACCCATCGGGCATGGGTTCGAGCGGGGCCAGGGCGCGCCAGGCGGGCATATCGGCGGCGTAAACGTCTTCGCTGAGCGCCAGCACATCAAAATGTGTTAGGCGCTGATTGCCCACCGCGGGCTTACCGTAAATGATGCGCTTCAGGGTATAAGTGGTCATGAGATTAGCGGCGAATACGTTGAATGAACTCAACGCTTTGCAGTTTGCGTTCCAGCAGGAAGGTGATGTAGCCCAGCAGCAAGCGTTCGGCTTGGTCGTGCAGGGCGGTGGTGATTTGCAGCGCTTTGACCTGCGCAAAAGGGCTGCGCTGCATATGACGCAGCAGTTTGAGGATGGTGAGGGGGAGTGTCACAAGACTGCTGCTGGTGGCGCGATGGCGCGGGCAGACGACGCCGCCCCCTGTGTAGCTGAAATATTGTTCTTCGGGCTGCAATTCTTCATGGGCTTCGACGCAGTGAAACAATTCCGGGCGAAAACCGACCAGATCGAGTAAACGAATCTCGTAGTAGCGGATGACGAGGCGCACGTCTTTTTCGCTGCACAGGCGCGCGAGGGTGTCATCCAAGAGTCTGAATAATTGACCGCCGTCATCATCGCTTTCGGCGCTGAAACGATCGAGGAGTTCGACGGCGTAACCGGCGTAAGCGCCGCGCTGCAAATCTTGGCGCAGGCGCAAATAGGGTTCGACCATTTGGGCCTGGACGGCGATGCCCAGTTCGCGCCCTGTATGCACCAGTAAATCGGCGCGTGTATAGAGTTCGACATGGCCGGTTTTGTGGCTGGTGAGTTTGCGCGCGCCTTTGGCGATAACGTCGATTTTGCCGTGGGCGGGGGTAAGCACGGTCAAGAGGCGATCGGCTTCGTTAAAGTCGCGGCGTTTGAGGATGATGGCGGGCGTGCGAAAAGCCCGCTCTGGACGTGACACGGTTACTTCTCCAGATGCGTCGGCCCAAAACCTAGAAACAGCAGATCGGAAAGCGGCAGTTTGTGATGCAGGGTGCCGTAAAAATCGGCGATGAGCACCTGTAGCTGCGGCGCGAATTCAAATAACATCTGGCGGCACATGCCGCAGGGCGAGGCGCCATTGGCGGTGACAACGGCGATGGCGTCGAACTCGCGGACGCCATCGCTGACAGCTTTAGCGAGCGCGACTCGTTCGGCGCAAATCGTGACCGGATAGGAGGCGTTTTCGATATTGCAGCCGTGATAGATGAGGCCATTGACGGCGCGCAGCGCCGCGCCAACGCGATAGTTGGAGTAGCGAATATAGGCGTGCTGGCTGGCAGTGATGGCAGCCTCGATCAAGAGGCGTTCTTGCGCGGACATAGGGTCAGCCTTCGTTGGGTGTGGGCGCGGGCGTTTCTGCGGGAATCAATTTGCTGTCTGCTTCGGCATGTTCGGGCGCGGCGGGCACAGACGGCGTCTGCTGTTCGAGACGGCGTTTGACACGCACCTTGCGGATGCGGCGGCCTTCGACAAGTTCGACGCGCAGTAACAGGTTGCTGTGTTCGATGGTATCGCCGGCGCGCGGCACACGGCCGAGATGCGAATAAATGAAGCCGCCGAGCGTGTCGTTTTCTTCGGTCGGGAGTTCGGAATCGAGCAGTTCGTTGAAATCGTCGATGTCCATGCTGGCGTCGGCGGTGAATTCGTCGGGGCCGTGCTGGACATATTCGGCTTCTTCGTTGATGTCGTACTCGTCGCGGATGTCGCCGATGATTTCTTCGATCAGGTTTTCGATGGTGACCAGGCCAGCCGTGCCGCCGTATTCATCAACGACCATCGCCATGTGGATGTTCTGGTTTTGCAATTCTTTGAGCAGGACGCCCGCTTTTTTGGTTTCGGGGACGAAATAGGCAGGGCGCAGCAAATCCTGGATGCGCGTGTTTTCCGACGAATCGCCGCGCCGCCAGACGGAAAGCAGGTCTTTGGCGTAGAGCAGGCCTTTGATATTGTCGATACTGTCTTCAAAAACGGGGATGCGCGAGAAACCGCTTTTGATGAAGGTGCCGAGCGCTTCTTTAACGGGGGTGTTGACTTCCAGGGCGATGATGTCGATGCGCGGCACCATGACTTCGCGCACGACGGTCTGATCGAGCTGCAAGACCGAGTAGATCATCTCTTTTTCTTCGCTCTCGATGGTGCCGCCTTTTTGGCCGGCATCGACCATTGTCAGAATTTCTTCTTCGGTGATGGAATTGACAGCCTGTTCGCTCTGGAAGACGGCAGAGATGATGCGGCTCATGGCGATCAGGAGGACGACAACCGGGCCGAGCACGAAAATGAGCAAACGCATGGGGTAGACGGCCAGCAGGGCGAGCCGCTCGGCATGAGCCTGGCCAACGGCGGCAGGCACGAGTTCGCCGAGAATGAAGCCCAGACAGGCGGCAGGCAGCAGGACCGCCGCGTAGACCAGTCCGGGCGTGTTGGCGCCTGTGATCCAGGGCTGGGCGACGTAGATGGTTGCTACGACGGCGATGCTGAAATTGAGCAGAAAGGTGCTGATCTGGTAGGTGATGTGCAGGCGGGATGAATCGGATTCGACGAGGTCGGCAGCGAGGCGCGCGCGGCGATTGCCGGTTTCGGCCTGTTCACGCAGGGTGGTGCGCCGTGCGTTGGTCAATGCGGCATAGGCGAGGGCAATGGTCGCATGGAGCGCAATCAGCCAGAGAAGACTGATAATGCCCGACAAACTACTGCCTTCTTCCAAAGTGGTGTCCTTTTTCTCCTCAGCCGATCAATCCGCCTAAAAGCAAAAAGCGGGGTGAGAGGTCAGCCCCGATTGGTGTGTGGTGTCAGACTTGCAAACGCTGAGATGTTGCCCCACACCGTGATTGACGCGCTGAACATTACGATCTGACGAAATATCTAAGCACGAGTCTACCATATTCCAGTCACCGCTGGCAATGTGCGCTGTGGGAAAGTTAACGGGTAGCGCTGCCGTCGTCAAAGATGCCGGTGGGGTGGCAACCGCGCCCGGCGCGGGCGGCTTCGTCTTCGAGCTGGACGAATTCACTGTGGAAGGCGTCGTCGGGTTGATAGAGCACGGCTTCGGCGTAGCCCTGGCGCATAAGTTCCTGATTGACGAAGGTGCTGCCGACGTAGACAAAGCGCAGCAGGCGCCCGAAACGATCGGTGTTGCTGACATCCTGGACGAGGGTGACGGTCTGGCCTTCGACAAGGGCGGCGTTGGCATCACGCGCTGCGGCGTAACAGGGTTCGTCGTCTTCGGGGGTATTGACGCCGACATAACGCACGCGGTAGCCGACATCGCCGATGCGGACATCAATGGTATCGCCGTCGATGATGCGGGTGACGAGCGCAGTTTCACCCTGGGGTGAGCTGCCGGACGGGGTTGTGGCGCTGTCGTCGAAGACGATTTCGCAGCCGGAGAGCAGGGCAAGCACTAAGACTAAAAGCAGAGCAGACCGCATGTTTTTGTTCATCCTTAAGTCGATGCCGAAAAAATTGTAACACAGGCAGGAGAAAATTCCCTGCAACAAATCCTTAAACCGCTGGTAAACTATGTTCAAATGACTTGTTCCTGAATGGAGTGCGGAGTCGCTGCCATGATGACCCCCCAACAAGCGCTCGCGGCGTTAGATTACACGGATATTAATATCAAGATTGCGGCGGTGGAAGCGCTGGCGCATTATAAATATGCTTACGCCGTGCCGCAGTTGAAAGCGCTGCTGGACAGCCCAACGGTGGATTTGCGCCTGATTGTGGTGGTGGTGCGGGCGCTGAGCACGATTGGGTCGAAAGAAGCGATGGATATTCTGAAGACCTATTTGTTCGCCGGCACGACGGCGCTGTCGCCGCATACCCATGACCAGACGACGTATGAGCGCACGTCGCGCACGGATATCATTCACGAGGCGGTGAAAAAAGCTTTTAAGCAGATGGATACCCCGGAAACGCGCGCGGCGCTGGCGGAATGGGATCGGATTATGCGCGGTTAGGTGTCGTGGGAGAAGCGCGTGTGGGCGCAAGGCGCAGCGCCCTACGGGAAAAGGCGTTTCGGCAGGCCCTTTGCCGCTTATGAAGCGGGCGCGGATGGGCGCAATTTGTCGCAAAACACTCCTGATTTTTGTTAAAATGATAGACTTATCCGTAAGCCAGACACGATATGTTGTGAGAGGCAGCGCAGCATGGGCTTTGGGATAGAATCTTGGACATGAATACATTTTTGCGGCAGAATCGCAGTGCTTGTGGATGGCTGTAGGGAAGGGGAGGCCGGGTATGTTTGAGTTGGTGAGTATCATCCTGATCGCCGTTGCCGGAGGCGTTGTGCTGACGGTGTTGTATTTTGGCACACGCGAAACCAGAGATCATCACGAAGAAGCTGAACAATCGCATAACTGAGCAACGGAAAGCGCGTGACGCATGGACTTGGGGACGATTGTTATTATGGTGGTGATTCTGGCGGTGGTGGCGGGCGGCGCAGCAGTGTTTTTTCTGCGGCGGCGCGGCGCTGTGACCGTGACGCCAGAGGAATCCACGGTGCCGGTGCGGCCAGCGGCAGCGAAAAAGACGAATTGGAGCGGCGGCAAAACGACTTCGGCGGGGATGGTGGCGGTGCTCGAAATTATCGACGGGCCGGACGCGCTGGTCGATGGCATGAACGCGGGACGCAAGATCGAGATTTACAGCGGGCGCGTGCGGCTGGGCCGCAGCCCGGATTTGAACGATTTGCAGTTATACGACATTGACGCCAACAGCACCGTCAGCCGCCGCCACTGCACCATTGAGTTTGATCGCCCCACGAATGCGTTTTATATCTATGACGAGGGGTCGCGTTCCGGGACGCGCGTCAATGAGCGCATGATCGACGCCCATCAACGGTATCCGCTGAAAGATGGCGATGTGATCGAACTGGGTTTTGTGGAACAGTCGGGGGCACGGCTGCGTTTCGGGGCGCCGGCGCTGCGCGCACGCGGAGGCGGCCCGGTGCCGGGGGTAGAAACATCGCCGGTAGAAGTGCAGCGGCATGGGGTGGTGCTGCCGCAAGACACGCCGCCTGAAGCGGAAGGGCCGATTAACCCCGACGAACTGCCGGGTACGGCGACACAGGAAAATCATCCGCAGCAGCATGGCCCGATTTCGCCGATGATGCTGCGTCCGGGCACGGGGCCACTGGGGCAGCGGGTCGAGCCGTGTGATGTCTTCCTGAGCTACATCCGCAAAGACCGCGATGCCATGATGCGGATACGTGGCAGCCTGCGCGATAACAATTTGAGTGTGTGGACAGACGAGAACCTGACACCGGGAACACCGCTGTGGCGGCAGGCTATCGAAAGCGCGATTGAGCATGCCGGCTGTCTGATGGTGATTTTGTCGCCGGACGCCAAACAATCGCCCTGGGTGCAGCGGGAATTGGATTATGCCACGACCCAGGACAAGCCGATTATCCCGCTGCTGGTGCGCGGCGATGAACGCACAGCCATTCCGCTGACGCTGATCAGCGCGCAGTGGGCGGATTTGCGCGAAAATTACGAGACGCAGATCGATGGGGTGCTGACGATAGTGAGAGACACGATTAACCAGAGCAAGCAGGAGTAGCAGCAGCGGAAGCGGAGAGGGTGGGCTTTGTCCCTGGCAAAACATTCGGAGACTGGTTAGCGAGGAAGGTTTATTGTGATTCGCAATAAAGAGGCGCGTGTGTGTGTGATCGGGGCGGGGCCATCGGGCATCACCGCTGCGAAAAATCTGCTGCAAGTCGGGCTGCGCAAGGTCGTCGTTTATGAAAAGAACGATCAGATCGGCGGCAACTGGGTGTACTCGCCGCGTCTGAGCCATTCGAGCGTATTTGAAACCACGCATATTATCAGTTCCAAGCGACTGTCGCAGTATGCCGATTATCCGATGCCGGCCGAGTATCCTGACTACCCCTCGCATCAACAGCTTTTGGCGTATTTTCAGGGGTATGCCGAACACTTCGGGATTCTGCCGTATATCCGCTTTAACACCGAAGTGAAACACGCCGCCCGGCAGGCCGACGAGACATGGAAAATTACGCTGGCCGATGGCAGCGTCGAGCAGTTTGATTATCTGCTGGTGTGCAACGGCCATCACTGGAATCCGCGGTATCCCGAATATCCCGGACAGTTCAGCGGACAGTTTTTGCATTCACACGATTTTAAGACGGCTGCGCCGTTCCGGGATCAGCGCGTGCTGGTGATCGGGGGCGGCAATTCGGCGTGCGATGTGGCGGTGGAAACCAGCCGCGTATCGGCGTTTACGGGGATCAGTATGCGCCGAGGCTACTATATTGTGCCTAAATTTACGATGGGCGAGCCGGCGGATGTGCTGAATTCGCGCATCGTAGGTTTACCGGACTGGCTGCGGCTGCGGCTGCTGCAACTGGCGCTGTGGCTCAACGTGGGCGATTATGCCAGCTATGGGCTGGAACGCCCCAAACACAGCATTTTGGGTGCGCATCTGACGATGAATTCCGAACTGCTGTATTTCATCCGGCACGGCAAGATTCATCCGCGCCGCGACATTGCGCGCTTTGAGGGCAAGACAGTGCATTTTGTGGACGGCAAGGCCGAAGCATACGATACGATTATCGCCTGCACAGGCTTTATCATCACTTTCCCGTTCTTCGACCAGACTTTTATCGATTATTCCGAAGGCGATGTACCGCTGTATCTGCGTATGTTCCACCCGGATTACGCCAGCCTGTTTTTTATCGGGCTGGTGCAGCCGTTGGGATGCATCTGGCCGCTGGCCGACGCGCAGTGCAAGCTGGCGGCGAATTATATTGTCGGCAACTATCAGCCGCCGGCAGATATGCGTCAGCGCATTCAGGAAGATGTCGCGAGCATCAACAAGCAGTTCATCAAGGCGGCGCGGCACACCATTGAGGTCGAATATCACAAATATCTGTGGAAGCTGGAACGCGAGCTTCCGGCGAACGCCCCGGCGTGGTCGGCGCAGCAGCAGGCCAGCGCGGCGAGCCGCTGAAGGCGCGGCGGACGGCCGCAAATAGGCCAATAGGCCAAAAGTAACCCACCAGCAGGAGAGGCGATTCGCGCTATAATGAACGTAGACTTGTGGTGAGTTATGGGGAAAAGCGTGTCGGCCGCAGATCGTGTGCGCTGGGATACTATCTATCAGAACAGCAATGGGCGCTATCCGGCGGCTGACCCGCTGCTGTTTGAGTACACGCTGCCGCTGGCACTGCACCCGGAGCCGAGGGCAGAAGTGCGGGCGCTGGATGTGGCGTGCGGGGTAGGGCAGAATGGTCTATGGCTGGCGCAGCAGGGGTATATTGTCGATCTGATGGACATCAGCCGTGTGGCGCTGCTGCGGGCGCGCAAAGAGATGGAAAAACGCCAACTGCGCAACGTCAATTTGCTGCAAGTGGATCTGGATACGGTGGAGCTGGAACGCGGGAAATATTCCCTGGTGTGCGTGTTCCGCTACTTGCGGCGCGACCTGTTCAAGCCGCTGGCGGCCAGCGTATGTCCTGGCGGGCGCGTGATCTACCAGAGCTTCAACAGGCATTATTTACAGCAGGTGCCGGGCTTTAACCCGGCGTTTTTGCTGGAAATTGGGGAACTGGCCCTGTATTTCGACGGTTGGGATATTCTGTATCAGGATGAAATGGGCAAGACCTCGCAGCTCGTGGCGCAAAAACCGCGCTAGATTCACTGTTCCCCTATGCTATAATCGCGCGTAATTTTTATCAACACGAGGTTATTATGCCGCAGATGCAAGCATCGGCTGCGCCCTATGAGGCCGCCAGCCAAAAACTGACGCTCACGGTGGTCATCCCCTGTTACAACGAAGTCCACACCATTGCCCAGGTACTCCACCGCGTACAATCGGTTGGGCTGGCCAACGAGATCATCGTCGTAGACGATGGTTCTACGGACGGCACGCGGGACGTGCTGGCGAGCATCGAAGCTGAGGGCAGCAGCCAGGTGCGCATCATTTATCATGAGCGCAACCAGGGCAAGGGGGCGGCGCTGCGCACAGGTTTCAAGGCGGGCAAGAGTCAGATTTTTTTGATTCAGGACGCCGATCTGGAATATGACCCGCGCGATTATCCGATTTTGCTCAAGCCGCTGGAAGAAGGCATTGCAAAGGTGGTCTATGGGTCGCGCTTTTTGGGGGGGCCGCGCAAGGCGATGAACTTCTGGAACATGGTGGCCAACAAAATTCTGACGCTTTCGACCAATATTCTATATAACGCCATTCTGAGCGATATGGAAACCTGCTACAAGGTGTTTCGTTCAGAGGTGGTGAAAGATATGATGTTGCGGGCGCGCGGCTTCGAATTTGAGCCAGAGTTCACGGCCAAAGTGCTGAAACAGGGCATTCGCATTTACGAAGTGCCGATTTCGTACAACGGGCGCGAATGGAACGAGGGCAAAAAGATCAAATGGCATGACGCGCCCAAAGCGCTGTGGGCGCTGGTGAAGTATCGCTTTGTTGATTAGCGCGGCAGGACATATTTTTTCCTGCGGCGTGTGCAGATGAAACTCCCGCGTTCGATTCTTGTTATCATCACGCTGGCCGCTGTGCTGGCGCTGCTGCTGGCGCTGGATGCCTGGCCGTACTTACGCGGGGGCTTTGGCTGGCGCTGGCCGTATGAAACGGCGCCGCTGCTGCGCGCTGTGCCCCTGCTGGGGGCGCTGGTTATCTATGTGAGCGGCGCGTCGATGCTGCTGCGGCGCAGTCAGGCTGTGTGGCCGCTGCTGCTGTGGGCGCTGCTGGGGGCGGCGCTGCTTCCGGTATGCGTGACTTTGGTGCGCGCGGATGATGTCGTTTTTGAGTTGTTCGCGCGCACGGCGTCGGGGCTGCCGACAGGGCAGCATTTGACGGCAGCGCAGTTGGGCTGGGATGCGCCGGAATGGCGCGATTGGCCGGGATACGTGGCGCGCCCGGAACTGGCGGCCAGCCATATTGGTGTGGCGCCGCCGGGGCTGCCGCTGCTGTATGCTGTGCTGAATCAACTGTTGGATATCACCCCGGCGCTCAGCCAACCGCTGTACCGCGCGCTGCTGCCGTATCAGTGCCACAACTACAATTTGCTGGGGTACACGCCCGGTGAATGGGCGTCGGCATGGCTGGGTATTTTGATGCCGGTGTGGGCGGCGCTGGCTGTGCTGCCGCTGTATGGCGTAGCGCGGCGGCTGGCGGGCACGCGCATGTACGCGCGCGGGATTACGCTGTGGTATCCGCTGATTCCGTCTATCGCCATGTTTGCCGGGACGTGGAGCACGTTTTATCCCGTGCTGATGTTGTGCGTGTGGTGGGCGCTGGTGGCCGGGCTGCAACGCCGCGCTGTGCTGCCGCTGCTGCTGGCGGGCGCGCTGATGGGCACAGCCTTGTTTTTGAATTACACTTTTGTGCCGCTGTTGGGCGTCGTCGGCCTGTACACGCTGCTGTACTATGGGCTGGTCGAACGCCGCCAGCCGAACCCGCCGCCGCTGTATTGGCCTGTGCTGGTAGGGGTGTGGTTTGGGTTGGGCATGCTGCTGCCGTGGGCGCTGTATGGGTTGTGGAGCGGCGATGCGCCGTGGGAGGTGGTGCGCGCGTCGTTGGGGCTGCATCTTGATCTGGATCGCCCGTATTTGCCCTGGGTGTTTATCCACTACTGGGACTGGACGCTGTTCAACGGTTTTGTGCTGCTGCTGTTATGCTATTGGGGACTGTACCTGTGGCGGCGGCAGCGCGCGCAGAGCGCGCCGCTGGTCAGCCTTTCCCTGCTGACGTGTGTGATCTTTCTGGCGGTCAGCGGCACGGGGCGCGGCGAAGCGGGGCGAGTTTGGCTGCCGTTTACGCCGTTGGCGCTGTTGGGCGCGGCAGAAGCGCTGGGCTATATCCTACAGGGCGGGGAGTGGAAGCGGGTTTGGCTGGCACTGACGGGGGCACAGGCTTTACTGCTGCTGGTGCTGGCCGTGTGCCTGAATGTGATGGCACACGATTTTAGCGCGCCGCCTGCTGCGCCTGTTGCAGCGGAGAATTTGCAGCCTGTCAACGCTGTCTTCAGCAGCAGCGCAGGCGGCAGCTTCCGGCTAGAGGGCTGGCAGGCGACGGCGCAGGATGATGCCGTGACGCTGGATTTGCGCTGGTGGGGACTGCAACAGCCTACCGCGGCCTATTGGTTCAGTGTGCTGCTGGTCGCGGCGGATGGCAGGGTGTATACGACAGGGGTGTGGCAGCCGGGTGGGGTATTGGTCGCGGCGGACAGCGAGCAGGATGCGCGCGGGGCATTCCCGACAACCTGCTGGCTGCCGAATACAGTCATCGGCAATCGTATCGTGCTGCCGCTGCCCGAAAATGCCGCAACGGGCGATTGGTGGCTGAGTCTGGCGGCGTTCGGCGACGAGGGCACGACAGACGAGCGGCTGCGTGTGCAACTGCCGGACGGCAGCGAGGACGGGCAAATCGGCCTGGGGCCGGTGGCGGTTCCCTAACTAAGGGCGACGACCCATACGGGGTATGCACCGCCGCGTGGCGCGCCGTACTGTGCATTGCAATGCATTGCAATTTCGATAGATATTTCAACAAAGAGGAATGTGTGTATGCGTTATAAGCTGCTGGGAAGAAGCGGCCTACGGGTATCGGAACTGGCGCTGGGGACGATGACGTTTGGCGAGAATTGGGGCTGGGGGGCTTCGAAAGACGAGAGCCGGGCGATGTTCGAAGCGTTCGCCGAAGCGGGCGGCAATTTTATCGACACCGCTAACCGCTATACAGACGGGACAAGCGAGGAATTTGTCGGGGAATTTGTGAAAGGCGATCGCGAGGCTTTTGTGGTGGCGAGCAAGTATTCGCTGTTCACACGCCGCCACAGCGCCAACGACGGCGGCAACCAGCGCAAAAATCTGGTGCAGTCGGTGGAGGGCAGCCTGAAGCGGCTCAGTATGGATTATATCGACCTGCTGTGGCTGCACGCCTGGGACGGCATGACGCCTGTCGAAGAAATCATGCGCTCGCTGGACGACCTAGTGCGCGCGGGCAAAATTCTGTACGTGGCGATTTCCGATACGCCGGCGTGGCAGGTCTCGCGCGCCAATATGCTGGCGGAACTGCGCGGCTGGACGCCGTTTGTGGCGCTGCAAATCGAGTACAGCCTGATAATGCGCGACGCCGAACGCGATCTGCTGCCGATGGCCAATGAACTCGAGCTGGCAGTGACGCCGTGGGGTATTCTGGGGGGCGGTGTGCTGACGGGTAAATACAACAAGCCCGACGCAAACGAACCGAAACGTATGAACAGCCCGCAGCCGCGCACGAGCGCGGCGAATCTGCGCATCGCGGCGGAAGTTGTGGCTATCGCCGAGGAGATCGGGCGGCCCGCCTCGCAGGTGGCGACCAATTGGGTGCGGCAGCAGGGGTTGAAAGTGCCCATGATTCCGATTATTGGCGCGCGTTCAGTCAAGCAGGTCAGGGACAATCTGGCGTGCCTGGAATTTGCGCTGACGAGGGAGCAAATGGCGCGGCTGGATGCCATCAGCCAGATTCCGCTGGGGTTCCCGCACGATTTTCTGAGCAGCGGCGGCGTGCGCGATGTGACCTTCGGCGGCTATTACGAGCGCATCGATAATCATCGCAAATAATGGCGGCGCGCTATAATAACGTGAGGGGCAGGCGCTGTGCTTTGCCCCCTTCAAAAAAGGCTAACGTATGATGCTGCGCACCCTCTTCACCCGCGTCCGCCAGCCCGAAGCCCCCCCGCCCTGGACAAGCTTTTCTGCGCTGCAAACGGTGATTGTGTCCTATATGACCGTGATCGTTGGCACAGTGCTGGCGGTGATGGTGTTCGGCCAGCAGCGTTTTTCACTGCTGCTGGGGTGGACGCTGGCGGGGGCGCTGACGCTGGTTTTTGTGTGGTTTACGCGGCGCAGCCCACAGGAGCGGGCAGCGCTGCGGCTGGGGCCGACGAACAATACCTCGCTGCTGCTGGTGGCGCTGCTGTGCTTGGGTATCGCGATGGCGCTGGATGTGCTGCGGCGTTACCAACCCGTGCCGGAACTGATGAACTTCACACGGACGCCGGGCGAATGGCTGTTTGCGGGGTTGTTTATGTTGATGGTACAGCCGATTGCCGAAGAAGTCGTGTTTCGAGGGGTGATGTATCCGGCGCTGCGCGTGACTCTGGGCGCGTGGACAGGCGTCTTGGCGACGATTCTGGCGCACGCGCTGTTTCATTTTCTGGCCTATTCTTCAGCAGACATGAATATCGACGCCATCTGGCTGACACTGGCACTGCCGTATATCGACGCGCTGGTGCTGACGCTGGTGCGCGCCTATACCGGCTCGACACGGGCGGCGATTGTCGGGCATATGGCGTTCGGGTTGTTCGCAATGGTGAAGGTTATCACCCTGGGATAAATCAGGGGTTTTCCACGAGAAACGATCCAATATAGGCGAGTTGATCCTGCGCGCGCGCATCGCCCCCGCCGGAAAGCAGCGCGAAACGATTTAAATCGGGATAAGTGTACCAGCCGACATAGACCCGGTATTCGCCTGCCGGCAAAACCGTGTCGAGCGGCAGGGCTTCGGCAAGCTGCTCTGTGGTAATGACCAGTGTTTCATCGCTTCCCGCGACCTGTTCACCCTGCACGTCCAGCACTTTGACGAACCGTACCGCCCCGGCAGGCGGTGGCGCGGCGAACCGCCACCACAGCAGGGCCCACATGGTTCCGTCAAACCCAGGTTGATGGGCCAGTTGTGCGCCGCGCAGCGTAACGCCGTTGGCAAAGGTCACGGGCGCGGCAAAATCATCGGCGACGAAAGCTTCTGGCATCGGGATCACAGCTTCAATACGGGCATTGCAGGTGAGCAGAGGGGCGGCGTAGTGCGGCGGGCAGTGCGGCTGCACGCTGAAGTTAATCGTGTGATAGCCCGCTGTATGCAGGGGAACTACCGCCAGCCCAGCGCGCGCGCTGGCATTCACGATGCTATCCAGCGTGATTGTAAGCTGCGGATTCTGCCCGACATCAGTGACGCGGGTAAGCAGCGTCAGCCAACCCCGCTGCGCGTTGTAAACATAAAGGGCGCCGCTGTTTTCAAAAGTGCTGGCTGGCGGCGACACGACGAGCGGGGAGAGGGTGTCGCTGGCAGGCACGTCAAACACGGCGAAGGTCTCATCAGCGTATAATGGCGCGCCCAACTGGCGCTGCGCGCGCGCAAACAATGTGCCATCGGCATCGTAGTAGCCGGCGCGCTGAACAATCACCACATCCGCGCCGGCCTGTCGCAGCAGCGCCGGGTCGAGCGTTTCCTGCAAAATCGTGAGCAGGGCGGGATTCACCGGCGTCTGGCGTGTGATATGCCCGGCGATCAAGGGCAGCCCGTGCGCTGTTTGCAGGTACAGCGCTTCTTTAGCGGCCAGCAAATTATCCCAGGGGACGTTGAACACCGCGCGCACATCGTCGCGCTGCGCCAAGGCCGCGATGGCGGCGGGCACTTGCGCGGGGATCGTCGGCAGCGGCCAGAACGCCTGATAATCAAAAATAATGAGCGCGATCAACAGCGCCGTGAGCATCGATTTGAGCGCGGGAAAAGCCTTGCGCGCGCGCATCCACTGCGTCACGGGAAAGCGGCTGATGCCGTAAGCGGCCAGCAGGGCTACGCACAGCCCCACCACAAAGTTGAAGCGCCCCGGTGTGCGGCTGATATCCAGAAGCGGCAGCGATTGAAACAGCGCCCAGGGCAGGGGCATGTAGGTTTGATAGGCCGAGCCGATAGAGACCACGAGGGGCGCGCCACGGATATTGAGGAGCGGCCCCAGCGAAAAAACCCAGGCGGTGAACGCCAGCAGCAGCAGCCAGCGCGCCGCGCGCACACGCCCGACGCCGACCAGCGCCAGCGCAGCGGCAAACAGACCGATATAGCCGCTGCCTTCGCTCATGTTCAGGCCGAGCACTGCGCGGTTGTAGCCTAAGAATTGATAGATGGGATGTTGAAAAGAAGGACTCACGAGCGCCAGTAGATC
Organism: Chloroflexota bacterium; assembly: GCA_013388745.1. Taxonomy (GTDB): domain Bacteria; phylum Chloroflexota; class Anaerolineae; order Aggregatilineales; family Phototrophicaceae; genus JACAER01. The sequence goes on along the minus strand of JACAER010000006.1, from coordinate 311,191 downwards.
GGCACTGAAACGCACGCTGCCGCCTTCGCGCAGCGCCGGCATACTGAGCAGTTCCAGCACTGCGGGCAGAACAAAAATGAGCGCCAGCGCCGATCCGCTCGCCGCCGCCAGCAGCACACGGCCGGCGCTGGGCCAGTCGCGCTGCCAGAGGCGCGCCAGCAGGAACAACGCGGTGATGGGGAACAAGACATAGACCAACAGCACAAAATTGCCGACCAGGCACAGCATGAACAAAAACCCAGTGCGCAGAATTTTGTACGCGGGGCGCCCCCCGCTGTCGGTCAGTGTGAACAGCGACCACAGATAGAGCGGCACCGCCCACAGCGCCAGCAAATCGACGTGGCCGGCCAGCATTTGCCCCTGCATGGCGGGATACGCCAGATAAATTGTGCCGGCGATGAGCGCCGCGCTGCGGCTGCGGGTGAATTGGTAGGCTGTCCAACACATGGCTGCGCCGTTCAGCGCCAGACGCAGCAGCAGCATGAGATTAAAGGCGGCGGGCAGCGGCAGGAAAAAGGCCAGCAGCCAGGCCGGGAAGGTGCGCAGCGGGTTGCCCCACAGATACCAGCTCGTCAGGCCGTCGGGATAGGCCAAGAGTGGCTGCTCGAACAGCGGTTGACCGGTTTGCAGCGCGTGGCGATACCACCAGACATGGCGGGCATACTCGTAAGCATCGCCGTTGTTGTCTCCCACGAGGCGTGTCGAAAACACCGTGACCAGCGGCCAGGTGATGAGGATGCTCAGCGCCATATAAAAGAAGTAGACGACGGCGTAACGCCAGACGCGGTGGAGGGACAACAGGAAGCTGTTCATGCACGAAATTGTAGCGAGAGACAGGCCATTTGCGTAGATGGCTCTTGCGCGCCGCCAGAGGCGGAATAAAATAGATGAGATTGATAAAAATTCATTTCTTCGCTATAGTGTTAGAAATGACGCGGGTGTAGGAAGTAAGACAAAGGCGGTGGCTGCGCTCGAATGAGTGGGTATCAGCATCGCGAAGGCAGTCATACGTGGCATTAGACCGTTTTGGACGCAATATCAGCTACCTGCGGGTCTCGCTGACCGATAAATGTAACTTGCGCTGCGTTTATTGTATGCCGGAAGATATGATCTTCCGCCCGAATCACGAATTGATGCAGGACGATGAGTTGTTCCTGCTGACGCGCGTGTTCGCGGATCTGGGTTTTTCCAAGTTCCGGCTGACGGGCGGCGAACCGACGATTCGCCAGAATATCGTGGGCATCGTGCGCCATATCACGCATCTGCCAGGGGTGCAAGATGTGGGCATGACAAGCAACGGGCTGCTGCTCAAAGAGCTGGCACAGCCCCTGGCGGAGGCCGGGATGAAGCGCATCAATGTCAGCATCGACACGCTTGACCCGGTGCGTTTCAGGAAAATCACGCGCTGGGGTAATCTGGACGATGTATGGGCAGGCATCGAAGCCGCCGAGCGCGCGGGCATGACGCCGATCAAGCTGAACGCCGTCGTCGTGCGCGGTTTCAACGATCAGGATGTTACCGAATTCGCCAAATTGACCCTGAAATACCCCTGGCAAGTGCGTTTTATCGAAATGATGCCCTTCGGCGAGGTGGCCGCCTTTGCCAAAGACGGCATTGTGACCGAAGCGGAGATTCGCCAGCGCATCGCCGACGAGTATGCGCCGCTGGAACTGCAAAACGACGGCAAATTGGACGGCGAAGCACGGATTTATAAGTTTGACGGGGCGCCGGGCGAGGTCGGTTTTATCAGCAGCGTGACGCAGCCATTCTGTGCCTCGTGCAACCGCGCGCGCTTGACCGCCGACGGGGTGCTGCGCCTGTGCCTGCTGCGCGATAAAGAGGTCGATTTGCTGAGGCCGCTGCGCAGCGGGGCGACAGAAGCCGATATTAAGCAGATCATTCTGGACGGTATCTGGCATAAACCGTGGGGGCACGGATTGAGCCGTGACATCATCCCGCTGACGCGCGTCATGAGCCAGATCGGCGGCTGAAGGCTAGCCGGCGCACAACTTGAGAATTTCGGCTTTGATCGCCGGGTTCACGGCGAAATACTGTTCCAAAAACTCCAAAATCGCCCGGGCGCATTCGGGCGAGCCTTCATAACCCTGCATAAAACGCGGGAGGTGCGCTGCGATACCCGGAAAGCGCTGCTCAAAACGCCGTTCGCCGGCGAATTCGTCGCGGAAGGCCGGCTGCGCCACTTCGATCTGCGGGGCGAGATCAATGATGCGGGCTACGGCATAGGTTTGGATGAAATAAGCGGCGGAGAGTTTTTCGCCGCGCCGGAAACGCCCCAGCCCAATATACAGATTGGTCAGCGCTTCGCCGAGCAACCATTCGGTAGTGCGCTGCTGCGGCTGAGTGGGTTTGGGCGTGCCAAGCGCCTGATCAAAGCCCGGCGCGCGCCAGACAAAACGCCCTTTGGGGAAAGGGATTTGTGCGAGTTCGTGCGGCTCGAAGACGGCGAATTCAGCGAAGATGGCATCATCAAACAAGAGCTTACAGCCGTCCACCGTGTTTTGGAAGGCATAGGCGATCGGACATATGGCGCTCAGCCAGCCCAGATCGTCGATGAAAACGCGCTTATAACCCGGCTCGACAATGGCGAAAAAGTCGAGGTCGGAATAAGCGTCGAGGCGCGCCTGTTCGACGCCGACAGAACCCAGCGCCAGCAGCGCCAGCCCATGACCACTGCGTGCCAACGCCTGACCAATCGCATCCAGGCGCATGAGAAGCCGTTCTGGGTGTGACATCAGCCGCCGCTGCGCACAGCATTGAGCAGTGTGCGCGCACTATCGAACGCGCCCTGCGCCGACGAGGCGGTGAGCAAGCCGGTAGAAGCGTTGGCTGTCAGCCTATTGTTGGCGCAGGAAGTGCGGTACAGTGTCCAGCCATCGCGCAGGAGTTGCAAGCCGAGATTAACCGCTGTTTGCGCCTGAACCAAATTGGACGATGCACTGGCGACCTCACTGGGCAGCGCGTAGTCTTCGGGGATTACCGGATCGACCTGGCGGCAGCCGCTGTCGCCGCCGGTTTGCGCTTCGCTCCAGTTTTGATCGAGCAAGACGATCGGCCCGCGGGTATCGGTCATATTATCGACGAGATCGGTCATCAAAGCCGCCTGGCGCAGTATCGCAGCCTGGGCGGTGTCTTCTTCGGGCGCGGCGTTTTCGGGCGTAGCGCTTTCTTGGGTCGGCACGGGGGTTGGCACAGCGCGCGCGCGCCATTCGACCAGATCGAGTTCGACGGTTGTCAGGTCAGATTGGATGGCGGCGACGGTTTGCAGCGCGGCGTTGGCCTGATCGGCGCTGAGCACAGGCGGGCTGGACAGGCAGGCCTGATCGAGCGCGGCGCGCGCTTCGGCAAAACGGGTTTGCGCGCTGTTCAGCCGTTGGACCAGCGCCGCTAAACCGGGGTTGGCGCTGTCGTCGGCGGCGCTGAGGGTATAGGGTTGCAGGGCGTTATAGAACGCCGCGCAGTTGTTGTCGCCAAAAGCGCCGTCTACCGCAGCCTGATACTGGGCTTGCAGCGTGTTGGCATTGTTGCGTGTGTTGACCAGCAGCGCATCGAGCGCATCGACAATTTGCAGCAGCGGTGTCGCGTCCGCGCTTTGGGCGACCTGTGTCGGGGCAGCGGTGTCGCCGCCGCCGAGACTCAAGCCGCCAGTTGTCAGGTTCAGCCCGGCCAGCACGACCAGCGAAATGACCAGACCAATGAGCACACCGGTCAGGGCGCGCGGAGAAATGGGGAGGGCGCTGCCGCGTTTGCCTTCGTTGGTAACTTTTTTCAGCAAGTCGAGCACGCGCTTTTCTTCGCCGCGATCTAAGGCCTGCTCCAGCGCGCGGAACATCCCTAATCCGTATTCCAGCGCGGCCTTGACGCCGGGATCGCGCTCTTTTTGATAGGCGCTAACCATCGTTTCGATGACGCGCGGCTCGCCAGATTCGCCTAGCCAGAGCGCAGCTTCGCGGCGCGCGGCGGACTTTTTAGAGGACAGGAGTTTGAGATTTTCGTTGATCTGCGCTTCAAAATTGGACAGGTCGTTGTCGAAGCCCGCCATGAATGCCTCTTTTCCATAGATTGCCCTCAACAATCCCTATAATATGTCATGTGTTGCGACATCGCAATGTGATTGAACACCGGCGCATTCAAAAATGGGGGCACTTTAGGTGGGCGTGGAACGCGCCCGTTGGGAGACGCAACCGCCACCTCGATTCCCCTACACAATACAGAACTTTTGTGCTATCATCGGGATATGAGTATCACACATCTTCCCCCAATTCGTGCTATAAATGGCGACAAACGGATTCTGCCGGAGTCGCGTCGTATGACCGAAGCCCAGTTGTTTGTCGAAGTCTTTCCGATCACGACAGAAGCCATCCCGCCGCTAACGGCCTATGCCATCGTCGCGCACACCGATGATCTCCTGGGCGGCAAATTGGCGTATCAACTACGGTTGGCCCTGCCCGGCAGATGGGTATGGGCCGGCGGACGCTTGCTGACCGATACGCCGCCCGACCCGGTTGCACTGATTATGTTGGCCGATCGCCTGAAAGAACGTCAGCCGAAAATCTTTGGCGCGCTGGAAAGTATCGAGCAGGATTACGGCTGGCGGCCCGACGCGCATATCTTGGCGGAATATGTGGTGCGCGGCCCGGCGGCGGAACTCGAAGGGGCAATGCGTGCGGCTTTGACGGATGCCGCGGGCGCAAAATTGAGCTGCGCTCGTGTGGAGCGTGGCGCGCAGCTTGTGGCGTGGAGCGTGGCGCAGCAGCCGGCGCTTTCGCTTTCGGTCACGACGCGCATTGTCTATGATCACGATCTGGCGGCTTATGCCCCCACGCTCAAACACCGCCACGATCTGGTCGGCCTGTGGGTCGCCGATCGCACCTCGACTCTCGAAGGCGAAATCACCGAAATCGTGGGCAATCTGGGCAAACAGCGCAGCCGCTTGCTCAACCTGACCCAGCGCGACAAAATGCAGGATATACTGCGGCTGGCTGGCGACGATGAGGTGGTGGTGCGCGTACAAAGCGGCCGCCACGTTTACGATTATCCCGCCAGCGCGCTGTTCCCGCTGGTGCGCTTGCAAGACAGCGAACGCTTCGGCTTGGAAGCGCGCGTCGTTGAATCGGCGCTGCGGCTTAAGCCGCCGCTGCGGGCCGGATTGGTGAAAGCGGCCTCTGACCAACTGAAAAAACACGGTCTCATCAGCAGCGCCTACAGCACACAAAACGCCGCTGCGCAGTTCACGCGCGCCAACTATAAGCCCTATTTGCGCTTCGGCAAAGGTGTGCGTCCGTATGATGCCGCCAAGCTGGCTTTGGAGGGCTGCGCGCTGGGAGACTTCGCGCGGTTGGAACAGTACCGCACACAGCCTTTGCGCGCCGCGGTGGTCAACACGCTCAACGAAAAAATCGACGATTTTGTGGAAGCGCTGCGGCGCAAACTGCGCAGCGATTTCGGCTTCGATATTGATCTGGCGCGGGAACGCAAAGTCAAAGTGCTCTCCAGGACTAATCTGGAAAATGCGGCCAAAGTGCTGGAAAAAGAAGCACCCGACATCATCCTGATGTTCATGCCGGACGAAAAGGTCGAACCAAGCGCCGGCAAAAAACCCGCGCCGCAGCCGGTGGACGAGGATGAGGATTACTACAGCCTGGCGCGTTATTTCCGCGAACTGGCGCTGGTGCGCGGCCTGCCGTGCCAGGTGATTCGCAGCTCTACAGTCAACGACCCGGATGCCATGCCGCACGTGATACTGGGCATTCTGGGCAAAAGCGGCAATTTGCCGTATGTGCTGGATGAAGCGCTGAGTTACGCCGATTTTATCGTCGGGCTGGATCTGATTCACGCCGAAAAACCGAATGCCGACGACAGTTTTAATGTGGTGTTGAGCGCGCGTGTCTACCGCAGCGATGGCGCGCTGCTGCGTTATGTCGCGCATACCGAAGCGCTGATGGCCGGCGAGCCGATTCCGCTGGCCGCGCTGAACACGTTGTTTCCGCTGGATGAAATGAAAAAGAAGCGTGTGCTGCTGCATTACAACGGGCAGTTGAATGGCGAACTGCGCGCGCTGCTGGCAGCCTGGTCAAACGCCGCCAAAATCAACTTCAAGCTGGTCGAAGTGTTCCAGTATGAGGCGCCGCGCGTGTATGCGCTGGACAAGGGGAAAATCACCGGCGCGCCCGCCGGCAGCGTCTTTTATCTGGGAGAAAGCGAAGCCCTGCTGGTCAGTTCGGTCACGCCGCAGAGCCTGACCGCGCAGCCGTTGAGGGTGCGCGCGGAAGGGCTGACTATCCAGCAGGCCGTCGAGTCGCTGCAAGCCTTCACGCTGCTGCATTACGGCGTCACGACATGGCCCAAACTGCCGGTGACGCTCTACCGCAGCGAAGCGTTGGCCGGCGTCATGGCCAGAGGCGCGCGTCCGGGCGGGGCGTACAGCGTCGTGCCGTGGTGGTTGTGAGCGCTTTGGCTCTTCTGCTATCGTGCATTCTGCTCAAGAGAAGATGTGCTGCGCGTCCTATTTCGCGATCGGCTCGTTCGCGCCTAATTGCTCGATCTGATAGCCGTGCGGATACGTGAGGTTGCGATCTTTGGTGCGCAAGTAGGGCTTTTGGCGCGGCGGCAGCAGGCGCAGGAGGCGCGCCGCCAACTTTAAGCCGCCGATGGTCAGCGCCTTGAACACGGGATGCGCCGCCGGATAGCCAAATGCCTCGCGCAGCGGGTCATCCATCAGCGCATAAATCGCCTGAAGCACCAGCGGGCGCAAAAACGGGGGATACCAGTTCAGAAACACGCGAATCGTCGCGTCGGCCACGCGGCGGTTGGCGTCGGTATAGGCAAAATGCGCGCGCTCGTAATCGCGCGCATACTGCTCGAAAGCGGCATAGGTTTCCGGGATATTTTTAATGCCCATCCGTTTGCCGACTTCACACCAGAAATAGTACATAGCAAGGTTTTCTTTTTCCGTCAGCTTGCGCGTGCCGTACATCTCGAACCAGTCTTTGGGCACAAAGACGAACACCGACAGCACGTACAGATAATCCTCATTCGAGATCGGCCAGCGGTGATGCATCTGGTTCATGCGGCGCAGCGCCGCCCGTCCTTTTTCGCTGTCATAGCCGTTTTCGACCCATTCAGCGATCAGCAGCGCCGTATCGTCGTAGCGTTTTTGCCCCTGCCGCTCGAAATGCCGGGTGTGGTCGAGCAGCGCGCCAATCGTCGGCACGGCATACGTGCGAAACAGCGCGAATTCCAGGGCCTTCTGCATCAAAAAAGGATACTCATAAGCGGTGATGGTGCGCACAATTTCCTGATGATCGGCCTGCGCGTCGAGATGCGCGATTCTTGCCAGCACGTTCGGTGTCATAATGCCTTCATACTCCGTGACACATCAATGATCTGCCGCAAAAATACGGCTGTCGGCAGACGTTTGGATTTATGCGCGCCTACGCCGCAGCGCCGGCCCCATCACGGTCGGCACGCGCATCCGGCGGTGATATACCTGCCATTCGATCAGCAGGATCAGCAGCGCGAGCAGCGCCGCCAGCGGCCAGACTTCAAACTGCCCCAGTTCTTCGCGCTGGCTTTCGACCACAATCGTGTCGCCCAGGGCGATCTGGCTGCGGGGCGCGATCTGGCTTTCGCCAGCGTCGAACAGATTGACGGCGAAAGGCGCGCTTTCCAGCACGTCCTGGCCGCGCAGCACCTCCAGCGTGTAGAGGCCGATCTGGTCGGTTTCGGCGTAAATCAGCGTTTCGCGGTCTACAATGCTGTCGCGCGTGCTGCCGTCGGGACGGGTGATGCGCAGCATGGTGGCGCCGGTCTGTGGGCGAAGGGCCAGCGACTGCCCGACATCAAGCCCATCAGGCACATTAATAGCGCTGCGCGGCGTGAACCACTCCAGCAGATTCGACATCAGGATCGGCCAGGCGATATTCAGCGGCAAATCCGATTCATGGAGATCAAAGGTCACGATGGCGATCTGGCGTCCGGCGATTTCGCCCGCCAGCAGCAGCGGCCCGCCGTCTACACGGATTAACGGCTGGGCCCAGTTGGCCGTCACTTGCTTAAATTGCAGGACATTGATGGTGCTGAAATCGACAAAGGCCATGCGTGGGTCGGCGCTCTCTACCGTTGGGTTGTGCACGTTCTGGCTTAGGTTGCCGATGGTAAAATACTGGCTAGAACGCGGCGGATTAAAAATCAGCAGATCAGCCTGGGGCAGGGTTTCGGGCAGCCAGCTATCGAAGACATACAGGTCGAAGGGCTGTTGCGGCAGCCCGATAGCGATGTCGCCCTGAAAGGCCTCGATTCCGGGCAGATAACGCAGCATTTGTTCCAAAAACAGATTGCCGTCGCTCATCATCAGCACGCGGCGCGCGCCCGTGCCGCTCGAAATGGCGTAGGCCGCGTTGTCTTCTGCCAGGTAATCGGGCACGGTAGAGTCGGTTGGCGTGGTCAAATTGGCTTGAAGCGTGCGGAAGCCTTGCGGCAGCGCCTGCGAAACCAGGGGCAGACTGCGCTGGGCGGGAATCGTGTAGCGCTCCGAAGTCAGCAGCGTGCCATCTACGCGCAGGCTGAAAATCACGTCGGCGTTTGTCTGGCCATAATTGGTGATCTGGGCGAACAGCTGGGGTGACTGCCCGGCCAGCGTGCGGGTTGCCAGCGCGCTGATCGCCAGATTGCTGTCAGACACACCTACCGGGACATAGGCCACGCGGCCGGGAATAGCCGGCAGGGTTTCTGCCTCGCCCAACCCGCCATCGCTGAGGATGACGATGCTGAAATTGGGATCGCCGCCGGCGCCCGCCGCCGCCAAGGTTAGCGCGGCTGTCCAATCGGCGCTGGCGTGTGAAGGGCGCGCATTTTGCAGCGCAGCCCGCAGGGCGTTAACATCGGTGGTGTATGGCGTCAGCACTTCGGGCACATCGGCCACGCGGATGATCGTCATACTGTCGCTCAGCCCCATCGTGGCGATAATTTCCTGCGCGCGTTCCACTGCGGCGGCGAAGCGTGTGCTGCCGTTTTGGCCGTCGGTGGCGTTCATCGACGCCGAGGCATCCAGCAGCAGCGCGGTTTTGCCGCTGCTCACAGCCGGGACAGTGATGAAGGGGCGCGCCAGCGAAAAAATCAGAAACGCCAGAATCAGCAGTTGCAAAAACAACAGCAGATTGCGGCGCAAACGCTGCCAGGGCGTATTGGCTTCGCTGTCGCGCAAGACCTGCTGCCACAGATAGGTGCTGGAAACGATCACTTCGCGGCGGCGCAGACGGAGCATATACAGCAGCACGATCGGCACAGCCAGCAGCCCGGTGATAAAGGCCAGCGGCGCAAGAAACGACATCGTAAAAATCCTGTTGAAATTCGGGCACACCCCCCACCAATGGGGGAGCACAATCCGACGAAGATGCTCTAGGGTAACTATAACACATGGTGCCAGGACTGAAACGAGTATCGGGTTTTGTCAGGTTACAGTACGGGTTTTGTGACATCGCGGCTTTTTAATGCGCGGCGTTATCTAAACCCGGTAGTATCAAGGTAGGAATGTCAGGCTAAGTCAGGAAGGGGAAATCTCATGCGAGCAGTACAGCGGCTTTTGGCAGTAGTCATCCTTCTGATCTTGATGACGACGTTCACAGCATTGGCGCAAAACGACACCGAGTCGTATGAATCCAATGAAATGGCGTTTTTATACCCGGCGGACTGGTATATCCAGGAATCGGGTGCTGTGGTGCTGGTGAGCAACGATGAGCGCGTTTTTGGCAATCGTCCGCCCAACAGCGGGTGGGTGCTGGCCGCGCTGTTGGGTCCAGCCGGCATGGAGCAGTTCGCGCCGCGTGCCCGCAGCGAAGAAGACTACTTCGATGACATCCTGACCATTTTCGAACTGGATTACACCAGGCCTGAAGAAGTCGAAATCAGCGGGCGCGCTTATTGGGCGGCAGAACTCGATTCGCGCCGGTACGAGGGCGCGGCTTTCCTGGTGACCTTTAGTAACGCTGAAATCGGCTTTTTGCTGGCCTTTTCGCCCGCCGGCGATTTTGGCGATTTCGGCGCAGACGTCGCGCTCATTCTTGACAGCTTCGACTCCGAACTGCAAGCACAGCGTGATGAAAGTGACGAATGTGCCGACCCCGGCGGCGATTTCCCGGCGCGCGTGCGCAGCTTTGACGAAGACTACAGCGATGTCATGGCCGAACTGGTCGATGCCGAAGCGCTGCCGGACTGTGGTGAACTGGCCTTCGAAGAGGATAATTTGCTGCATGAGGGCGACGGCAATTTCTACGATGTGCTGGGCGACGAGATCGAATTGACCAACTATGTCTATGCGGGCGAATTGACCTTCACCTCCGGCAGTGATGAACTGGAATTGTGCAGTCTCACCTCGCGCAGCGTGTTCGACTCGGATACCGACTCTTACACGCGCTTCATGGATGTAGGACTGATCAACACCGGCTTTGTGCTGCTGCTGGAACGCTTCGACCCTGAAGAAGATGCTATCATCGAGATTTCTGAACAGGATTACGATCTCGACGACCCGCATCACTTCATCGTGATCGTCTTCAACGGCGAAGCCACGGTCTACGTTGATGGCCGCCTGGTCTTCGAACGTGTCGAAGTCGAGGAACGCGCCGGCACCTTTGGTTTCGCCATGATCAGCGCGGGCCGGCGGGCCGAATGTGAAGCCAACAATATCTGGGCTTTCGATCTGGGCGAGGGCGCAGCGCCGAGCGACGAACCGAGCGACGAACCGGGCGATGAACCGGGCGACGAACCGGTGACGGATGTTGAGTGTGTGGTGAGGCCGCTCAACAACAGCAGCGTCAACATCCGCAGCGGCCCCGGCACCGAGTTCTCGGTCGAGGGCACGCTGAGCGCTGGTGACGAAGCGCGCGCTGTCGGCCAGGCCAGCGGCGCGCTCGGCGCGATCTGGTGGAATCTGGAAGATGGGGGCTGGGTGCGCTTCGATCTGGTGGAAGAAGAAGGCGACTGCGATCAACTTCCCACCATCAACCCATAATCCAGCGACTTCAGCAGGGGCGAGTCCGGACTCGCCCCTGCTGCGAAGGGTTTTGAGATTAAGTGCAAAAATTATGCTGAATTAAGCTGAGTTTGGGATAACCTGTGGCTTTCGACCTATCTATAAACCCGTTTTCAGATTTTGGCCGCCGCGCGCTGAGCGCTAACGAATGCGGTTTAGGGGTAGAGGCGCGCATGGTGCGCGTGTGGTGAAGGGCTGGCATTTGCGTTAAGATCGAGGGTGGATTTTTCGGGTCAGTCACAGGACATTCGTATGCCCAAAGTCATTTCGCACGCGCTGGTGCTCCCTGACCGCGATTTCAACCAATGGTATCAGGCGGCGCAAGCCTATATCCAGAAGTTCGAGCGCGTGGCGGTGATTCGTTCGCCGCGCGGCTTCAACCTCAACCGCTTCCGCAACATCACAGCGGTGGCGGCGCCCGCCGTGTGGATGAGCGATAACGCGGTGGAGCATATCCGGCGCGTGTATCCGGCGGTGGTGCGTGTGGACGTGGTGCGGGCGACAACGCCGGAAGAACTGCGCAGCGCGCTGGCGGCGCGTGTGGCGGCCAACGACCGCTACGGCGAAACGATCAACAGCGGGCGGCATCTTGACGACCGTTTTGTGTTGGATTGGCCGGTGTCGGCGGCGGGTTCGCGCATTGTGCAGGGCTTCAACAGCGATCTGGGCGACGGCAAACGGCTCGAAGGGCTGATGATCGCTGCGCCGCGCGGCACACAGGTCAAGGCGGGCATTGGCGGTGTGGTGGCGACTGTCATCCGCCAGCAGACGGCGCTGGGCTTTGGCGAATATGTGCAGATTTCGACCAATTTTCGCGGGCAGGCATATCTGGTGACGTATGCGGGGCTGCAAAATATCAGCGTGCAGGCCGGCGCCAACGTGAGCAGCGTCAGCGCGATCGGGCAGAGCGGCGGCGATGCCATCCGGCTGGTGGTGCAAACGCCGGGGCGCGGGCTGGGCGGCTATCAACTGCCGGACGTGGTAGACCCGACGCCGCTGATTTACTGGGAAGGGCTGCGACTGCGCTCGATTTCGGGCGGGCTGCGCATCCGCGAGAAACCGGGCACACAGTTTAATGTGCTGACCACCGTGTTTCCGATTGATTTTCTGGAACCGATGGAACAGCATGGACGGACACTCTTAAAAATCGGCCAGCAGGATCAATGGGCGCTGGTGCGCGCGCCCAACGGCATCGAGGCGCATGCGGCGGCCTGGCTGATGACCACGCTGGATATGGACGATGTGCTGGAAGTCTTCCCTGGCGTGAATCCGGTGGGCATCAACCTCGATGTGGTGCATCCGCTGGGGAAGCCGCGCCCGGAACGGCTGGGGCGCATGGGATGGGTGCGCTTGCCGTACAATGTTTCATATAACCCAGACAACAATACTTACGGCAATACTGATATAGAAGGCGCGTTCCGGCGCTATCAGCCGTACATCCGGCAGTATGCGGCAGCGGGCTACAAGGTGATGTTGGTGCTGACGCATCAAACTTTTGGTGAAGGTGCGGGCTATGTGTGGCCGCAGATGGGCGACAACGACTGGCGCGGCTACGCGGCGCGCTTCGGGCAGGTCGTTGGGCAGGTAGCGCGGCAGTTCGCCGGACAAAATCTTGTCCACGCCTATCAAATCTGGAATGAGCAGGACGCGCCACACGGCGCGGGATCGTCGGTCACGCTCTCGCCGCAGAATTACGCGGCGATTCTGGCGGAAAGCATCCGCGCGATACGCGGGGTTGACCGCAGCGCGCTGATTCTGACGGGCGGGCACACGGGCGGTCCGGTGGCAGGGCCGAATTATGCGCGGGCCACGCTGGCAGCGCTGCCGGCGGGTGTCGCACCGGACGGAATCGCCACGCATCCCTATGGGCGCGGGGTGACAGTGGGCGTGCCGTATGCGATTTTCGGGCATATCGACGAAGAAATTCGCAATTACGGCGCGATCTTCCCGGAACGCCCGCTGTGGATCACCGAATGGGGGGTATTAGACCGACCTGACGACAACCCGGCGGACGTGACGCGCTACGCCAGCGAGATCATCAACTACGTGCGCGCGCGCTACGCGGGAAAAATCGCGACACTGCTGTGGTACGCCTGGGCACAGGGTATGCACAACGGCTATGGGCTGGTGGGGACGAACGACCAACCACGCCAGCCGTTGTACGACCAATTCACACGCGGTTAATCATGCTGCGCCTGCTTGTGCGGCTGATGAGCGTGACGCTGCTGCTGTGCCCGGCGGGGCTGTTAGCAGCGCTGGCGGCGGGTCTGCTGTCGGGAAATGAGGCGCCACTGCTGGTGTTTGTCAACTACCCACCGGGGCGGCTGTACGGTAACTTGTACGCGCTCGACGTGGCGCGCGGGATTAGCGTGCGCCTGGCAGTGGGGATTCCTCCTTATGATGGTTCGCTGGCGCTGACGTCGGACGGGAGTCGGTTAGCCTACGCTGATATAGATCGCAACGACTATGAGATTTATGCGCTGGACCTGATGCAGCGCCACCCGGATGGACGCCGCGCGCGGGCGCTAACGGACAATGATGAACAGGATTTGTACCCAGCCTGGTCACCGGACGCCCAGTTGATCGCGTTTTCAGCCTATCGTGGCGGGCAGTACGATCTGCATGTGATCGATATGCGCACGGGAGAAGAAAGCGCGCTCACCAATGACATGGTTGTGGAATTTGTGCCAGTATGGTCGCCGGATGGCAGTCAAATCGCCTTCTGCGGCATTGTGGACGAACGCGGTTGGGGAGTCCATGTGCTGGATATCCAGCAGGGCTACGCCAGGCGCGTCGCCGATGTATCAAGTACAGTGCTGATCAGTTGGTCGCCGGACGGCAGCGGGCTGCTGTTCACGCTGACGAATGGTGCGGGACTGTATTACCTTGATCTGGCGACAAGGGCGCTGACGCTGCTTTCGACTGTGATTCGTCCCGGCAGCAGCGGGGCGCCGCAGTACACGCCGGACGGGGCGCAAATTGTCGTGCCGTCCGATCATGAAGGGGTATACGGGATTTATCTGCTGAACGCGGATGGCAGCGGGGCGCGGCGCATCACCTTCACGACGGGACTTGACGCGGCGGCGATGTGGCTGCCGTGACTGCGTACAGCGCGCCGAGCAGGCCGAGCATCCACCAGAACAAAAAGGCAAAACGATCGGCGAGTGGAATCGCATCCAGCAGGCCAAAAACGCTGTGGGCCAGCAAGCCGCAGGCCACCGCCATGACCAGCGCGCGCGCTTCGGCGCTGCCCTGCCGCCAGACGCGCCAGATCATGCGCAGCGCGACGATATGCCAGACGAGATAGAGCAGCATACCGGGAAGGCCGAAATCAGCGCCCATTTGCAGCCATTCGTTGTGCGCGTGAACCGCAGCGCCGGGGCGCACGCCTTCCACAGGATACAAACTGCGCACAGGCTCAAAACGAAAATAGGTGAAACCGACGCCGGTAAGCGGAAAATCGCGGATCATCGCCAGGGCGCTGCTCCATAAACTGAAACGCGGCGCCAGGCTTTGGCTGGCCTGGGCTTCGACCCCGCCGGTTTGCGCGGCCTGTGGGGGAACGAAAACCTGGGCGACGACCAGCACTTGCAGCAGGGCGACGGCGACCACTGCGGTGAGCGCCAGCCAGCGCCAGCGCTTTTTGAGCAGGAACAGGGTAAGCAGCGCCAGCGCCAGGAGCGCGCCGATGAGCGCAGCGCGGCTTTGTCCCAAAAAGAGCGCCGCGCCGCAGAAGGCCAGCGCCAGGGTGGCGACATCGCGCTGCGGCAGTTTTTCGCGCCAGCGGTAAAGGGCGATTCCGGCGGCTAAAGGCGTAAGCCAGGCCAACGCGCCGGCGATTTCGTTGGGGTTAAAGCCGTTTTCTGCGCCGGGAAAGCCGCGTGTGATGGGCAGATGGTCGGTGATAAAGACGAATTGATTGGCTTTTTGCGGCCATTGTGTCGCGCCAAGCGCGAACAGGCCAAGGGCGAAGGCTAACCACACGCTGCGGGCGATCAGGCCGTGCAAGCCGTGCGCGCAGGCATGCTCGACGCAGGCGACGAAGATCGCCAGCCCCAGCAGCGGACGCCCCAGAATCAGCCAGCCGCGCGAATAAGGCGCGGAGGGGGTGCCAGCGGCGGCCAGCCACAGCCCCAAAGCGACATTGACGAACAAGAGCGCGATAAAAGCCAACAGCCAGGCCGTGAGCGGCGTCCATGTCCACAGGCGGCGGTAGAGCAGGTAACGCGCGGCATAGATGGGCAGCAGGAGAACGAGCAGCCACACCCAGGCATCACGCGCCGGGCTGGGAAACCACAGGGCGAAGGTAATGAGCGTGAGCAGCGGCAGTTCGAGTGTGAGCAGCCCCTGCGCGGCGTTTGTGAGCAAATGTGGCATAAGTCTCTCGGACATGATAGGCAGAAGGGCGAGTCACAACTCGCCGCCGCCACTGAAGACAACTACATCTGCACGAAAATCTGCGTGCTTTGGTCGCCACGCTGCACAGCGAGCGTGTGGCTTTCGTTAGGCTTCCATTTGCCGACCGTGTTTTTGGCGGCGCGATGGCTGTCGATGGGCAGGCCATCGGCTTCGATCAGAATATCGCCGGGCAGCAGGCCAGCGCGTTCGGCGGGCGAATTGGGGCGGACTTTGCCGACAATCATGGCGCCTTTGGGCAAAGGACGCTTGATCTGGGCGGAAACGAGCGTCGTATCGGCGACAACGGCGCCGAGTTTGCCCAGCAGCGCCGGCTGCAATGTGCCATAGCCCCCTGCGCGGCCAATTTTGGAGAAGCCCCAGAATGTCAGCAGCAGGCCGAGCGCGCCCGCGCCCCACACCACCGCCGCTAAGGGCATGGCCGTAATCAAACCGTTGAGGCGATTGTAGCGGTCCTGCTGTTGGCGCAGGAGGCGATCCTGCGGCGAGGCGACAAAGAGCGTAAATTCGCGCGCGAGGCGCTCCTGCTCGACATCATACGAATCGCGGCCAAAAGCGCGCGGATAGGTGATGACCATGCGCGCTTCGATCTGCACTTCGTCGTAAAGATGTTTGTCGTCGATCGGCAGTTCGACAGTGAAGGCGGGCGTGATGGTATCGTTGGGATCGTTTTCTTCGGTATAAATGGTGTCCGGCCAGGTTTCGGGGCGGCGGGGTGGGTCGGCATCGTAAGTGCCGCGCAGCGCTTGCGAAGCATCGACCCAGGCATCATCGTAAGCCCAGTAGCCATCGAGCGCGCCAAAGCTGTCGAACTGGATGCTCAGCCGCAAATCGCTGCCTTCGACATAAAAGACGACAAAACGTTCTGCGCCCATCGGCACACTGTCGTAGGCGGCGGGCAGCACCAGCACTTCTTCCGGCAGGTCTTCGGGGATGGTGGGTGGGACAGCCAGCAGGCCATTGATCGCCAGGCCGACAACCACAGCGACAGCAGCAAGGCCGAGCAGCAGGCGATTGCTGCCGGGCGGTGACTGGCGCACAGCCAGCAGCAGCGCGAGCACCAGCAAAACGACAAGAATACCTAAGGCCCAGAGCGGCGGGAATTCTAAAAACACGACGGCGAGGCTCAGAGCCGCGAGAATCAGCAGTATCGTCCAAATGGAAACGCGCGTCTGTTTCACGAGGGCACTCCTGAGATTATCTTGCGCATTTGACCTGCAAATACTGTATATTGAGTGAATGACAATTGCCACATCTGATTTGGGCAGTTGTCGTGGGATGGTAGAAGCAGGGATTCGTATGAGCCGATTTTTGTTTTATCTGCGCTATGCCGCGCGCAACCTGTACCGTGAACGGCGCTGGACGACGTTCGCGATCTTTTCGATTGCGGCGGGGGTGGCGGCGGTGGTGGCGCTGCGCAGTCTGGGGCTGGCGATCGGCGATTCGCTGATCGACAACGTGCGGCGCACGCTGCACGGCGACATCCTGTTCTCGTCGAGCGGTAATTCGCCGTTCGCGGCGCTCGGTGATCGGGAATGGAACACCTTCCGCGCCGAAAATGTGCTGAACCTGCAAACGTGGGTCGAAGACCAGGGCGGCACGATGTCGGCATATGTCGAGGCCAGCAATTTTCAGGTGACGCGCGTCGATGATGTCAGTGTGGGACGCCCACAGTTCATCAGCCTGTTCTTGATCGACCCGCAGACCTACCCGGCAGACGGTGACATGCTGGCGCTGGATCCGCCGCGCGTGCCGCTGCGCGAGTTGTTCACCGGGGGCTTTGATATTGTTATCAGCCGCAATCTGGCGGAGAGCGAAGGGTTAGCGATTGGTGACAGCGTGCGGGTGACAGGCACGACCCAGGAGTTTATGGTGCGCGGGATTGTGGGCACGGAAAACGAGGCCAACATTCAGAATATCTTCGCCTCATTTTTCGGCTTTGCCTATGTTGATGTGGCGCACGCGGCACTGCTGCAAATTAATCCGCTGCCGAACCGTATCAGTGTGGCGCTGCCGCTGGGGACGGATATTGAAGCGGCGCTGCAAGCCATGCCTGACCCCGATTATCGCTCGGTGCGGACAGCACCGGGAGACATTCAGTCGTACCAGCAGATCGCCGATTTGCTGGCCGATTACATCGTGCTGCTGGGGCTGGGCGCGCTGCTGATCGGCGGCGTGGGCATTATCAACACAATGCTGGTGCTGGTGCGGCGGCGCACAGAAGAGATCGCCGCGCTGAAGACATTCGGGTTAAAAGGGCATCAGGTCGCAAGTATTTTTCTTGCGGAAGCGTTTTTACTCGGCGTGGCGGGAACGCTGGTGGGCTGCACGCTGGGCGTAGTGCTCAGCGGCGCGGTGAACCGCTACGGCGAGGCGTTTTTGCAGCAGCCGCTGCGCTGGCGGCTGTATCCCGACGCGATCGTGTATGGGGCGGTGCTGGGGATGGCGACGACGCTGATTTTCGGTCTTATCCCGGTGCTGCTGACGCTGCGTGTGCGCCCGGCGATTATCCTGCGCCCGAACGAAACGCATATCCCGACGATGGGCGTGCTGCAATCGCTGCTGGCACTGCTGTTTATGGTCGTCAGCATTGGCCTGATCGTCGGGCAGATCATCCAGAACTGGCTAATCGGCATGATCGGCATGGCGGTGACGCTGGCGCTTTTGGGCGTGCTGGTGCTGCTGATGTGGGTGGTGGTGTGGCTGGTAGGCAAAGTGCCGACGTTTGGCTCGGTCGATTTGCGGCTGGCGCTGCGCAACCTGAGCACACGGCGGCTGCGCACGGCGACGACGCTGCTGGCGTTGAGCGCGGGCATGTTCGCGCTGAGCAGCATTGCGGTAGTCGGGCAGGGCGCCAGCGAACTGATTCGCTTGCAGTTTAGCCAGAGTCTCGGCGGCAATGTACTGGTGTTTTCGGTTGGCAGTTTCATCGCCCCTGATCTGGCGCAGGATGTGCTGGATGCGCAGCTTGCCGCCCTGGGCGGGGTGCAGTACAACACGGAAAACGCGCTGTACGGCGGGCGGATACTGCTGGTAGACGGCCAGGAAGTGGAAATTGTCATGCCGTCGGTTTCGCGGCGCGACCAGAACGGCGATGGCCGGCCTGATCCGAGCGTGGGGCTGCGCACGCGGCGTGGGCCGATTCCGTTAAATATGCTGATGCGCGAGACGAACAACCCGCATCTGACCAGCGGGACGCTGCTGGAAGGGCGCGACTTAACGCCAGAAGATCGCGGGCGGCAGGTGATGGTGGTGGCGCAGGGCTTCGGCACGCCGCAGAGTTTCGCCATGCAGCAGATCAGCGTGTATCCGGGCGCGATGGTGACGCTGGAGGTGGAAGGGCGGCAGTACGAATTTGAGGTGGTGGGCGTGATTTCGCAGCTCGGCGTGAATTTTGGGGCGGCGTTTATCCCGCCGGGTTCGCTGGGCAGTGTCGAGCCGAATTTCCGCTTCAACGTGCTGCAAGTGAGCGACCAGAACTTAAACCAGACGCTGCTTGACCTTTCGACAATGCCGTTTGTGTTTTCGCTGGACATCACGTTCATCGACGGGCTGCTGACCCGGCTGATAAACCAACTGGCGGCGATTCCGACGGTGGTGGGGCTGTTGTCGCTGCTGGCGGCGGCGACGATCATGGCAAACACGGTGGCGCTGGCGACGCTGGAACGACGGCGGCAGATCGGCATTTTGAAAGCGGTGGGGCTGAAGGGCAACCGTGTGCTGTGGATCATGCTGCTGGAAAACACGTTAATCGGCATCCTGGGCGCGGTGATGGGCATCGGGCTGGCTGCACTGTTTATGCTGGTCGGCACGGCGTTGAGCGCGGGGCTGGCGCTGGCGATTCCGCGGGATGCGCGGCTGACAGTGCTGGCATTGGCCTTGGCGGCGCTGGTGATCGCCTGGATCGCGACGATTTTGAGCGCGCGCGTGGCGATTAAGGAACGGGTGCTGAATGTGCTGAGGTACGAGTAATGATGGGCGTGGGGGGCTGGCTGCTGCGGGCGCTGGCGGTGGCCGCCGGCGGCCTGCTGCTGCTGCTGGCGGTGGCGCTGCTGGCGGGGCGTGTGCTGGCGCGCGGCGACGAACTGATTTTCCAGTATCGTGCCAGCGTCTATGAAGATTGGGACATTTACCTGATGGACGTGGGGCGCGGCCTGATTGTGGCGCTGGCGGAAGTCAATTCGCCGCACAACGAGCATCAGCCCACCTGGTCGCCGGATGGCACACGCCTGGCCTTCGTCTCGGAACGCGACGGCGATCGCGAGCTGTATGTGCTGGAGGCCTACGGCAGCATCCACGCGCTGACATCGAACAATATCGCCGATCTGGAGCCGCATTGGTCGCCGGACGGCAGGCAGATCGTCTTTACCTCGTATCAGGGCGAGAGTTATTCGCAGATTTACACGGTGAACGCCGATGGCACAGACCGGCGCTGGGTGACACATTACAGCAGCCTGCACCCGTCGTGGTCACCGGATGGGACGCAGATTCTGTTGACGGCGTTTCAGAATTACGTGCCGCGCGTGGCGCTGGTGATCCGCAGCAGCCGCGAACGGCGCGATCTGACGCATGAGAGCACCAACGGGGAAATCACGCCCATCTGGTCGCCGGATGGCGCGCAGATCGCCTATGTGGGCGTGCCATCGAGCCAGGCAGAGCTGTACATCATGAATGCCGATGGCAGCGGCACGCGGCAGGTGACCAACGGACTGGCTTATATCGCCGATCCGGCGTGGTCGCCGGATGGCAGGCGCATCGCCTTCACGCGCGGCGGGGGCGATCTGTACATCATCAATGTAGATGGCAGCGGGCTGCGGCGGCTGACGGTGAGCGATGCCTCCTATTTAGCGCTGGCATGGCGTCCGTGAGCATTGACAAAAAGGGCGACTGGCAGCGGCCTGTGCGAGATGTGCGGCGTGTTTGCGGCCCTAGCCGCTGTGGCGGATGTGGACAATGTCGCCGTCTTTGACGATATACTCCTTGCCTTCGAGGCGGAATTTGCCGCTGGATTTGACGGCGGCTTCGCTGCCGGCCGTGATTAAATCCTCGTAAGTCATGACTTCGGCGCGGATAAAGCCTTTTTGCAGATCGTTGTGGATCGCGCCGGCGGCTTCGGGGGCGGTAGCGCCGATACGCACGCTCCAGGCGCGCACTTCGTCCGGGCCGACGGTGAAAAAGGACTGAATCGACATCAGTTCGTAGGACAGGCGGATGACTTTGGAAGCGCTGAGCTCGGTCACGCCGTATTCGGCCATGAACATCTGCTGATCGTCGCCCTCTAGCTGCGCCAATTCGGCTTCGATCTTGCCTTGCAGTGGTATGACACGGCTGAGCTTGTGCTGGTAGTCAAGCGTGATGTCTTTGCGCGTATCGCCCATGTTGAGCACGATCAGGGTGGGCTTAAGCGTGAGAAAGCCGAAACCGCGCATCCCCTTCATCTGGTCTTCGGGCAGATCAAGATCGCGCAGGGGGATTTCGTTTTCCAGCGCCTGGCGCATGTGCAGCAGCAGCGTTTGTTCGGCTTCCAGGGCGGTGTCGCCGGCTTTGCCCTTGCGCTTGAGATCGGCCTGCAAGCGTTCCAGCCGATTCTCGATCGAAATGAGATCGGTGAGCATGAATTCGGTATCGAGCGTCTGGATATCGCGCTGCGGGTCGATGGTCAAGTGGGGGTGGGGCACGTTGTCGTCTTCGAAGAGGCGGACGACGTGGATAAAGCCGCTGAGCTGCGCCAATTCGTTGCGGAACTGGCCTTTGAGACCGCCTTCGCCGATGCCTTTGTCCAGGCCGCCGATGTCGGCATAGGTGATTTGCGCGCGCGTGGTCTTTTTGGGCTTGTACATCTCCGACAGTTTGTCCACGCGCATATCGGGGACATTGACGACGGCGGTATGCACCTCGAAACCGCTGCCAGTGGCCGCGCCTGTGGGCAGATTGCTGCCGGTGAGGGCGTTAAAAATGGTGGTTTTGCCGCTGTTGGGCAAGCCGATAATGCCAAGTCGCATAGCGTATCCTCAGGAAAATTGTCAAATAGCGCGGAAAGTATACTTGAGGCGCGAGGCAAAATGAACGGTGTTGTCGCACAAAAAAGACCAGCCTTGCGACTGGTCTGATGTGCGTGCCTGGAGGGATTCGAACCCCCGGCATCTTGCTCCGTAGGCAAGCGCTCTATCCGCTGAGCTACAGGCACATGCTGCACGTTATCGTAGCACAGGCTGCCAGCACGGTCAAGACACAACTTCGACCACCAGCCGAGCGAAACAGGCAAGCGGCGGGGCGCGCCGCTTGGTTTTCAGGCTGAGGTTAACCCGCGCCGCGCGGCTGCTGCGAGCGGCCAGTTAGCTGGCGCAGCAGGTTGAACCAGAAGTCTGACCCCTGCATGACGGCCATGGCGGTCAGCAACCAGCCCATGGTCTTGACGAAAATAAAACTGAGCCAGCCGAGTAAACCGTTGGTATGGTTGGTGGGGATGATGTTCCAGAAGTTGCGACCATCGGTGCGGGGATCGCTGAGGATAAGCAGATCGGTGGGGCTAGTAGCTGGATCAACGTTGTACCAGCCGATGGGCAGTTGTAGATCGAACAGATCGTTAATGCTTTGCTGCACGCGGGTAATCGACTGCGACAGCTTGTCTTCGTTAGCAGCGGTAGCGGTCTGTGTCAGGATTTGCTGTTCGTCGTTGAGCACGGTGTTGGCCGCGCTGACGGCGATCTGGCGCGTGGAGGGGTCAGTCCAGAAGGTTTGGGCCATGTAAACCGTATCGACATTCAAGGTAACGGCCAGCAGCAGGCCGACAATAAACGACACATACTGCACACGCCGCTTGAACAAATCGCTCAACTGGGACATGCCGCCGTTAAACCAGGTCACGAGCTTGGCTTTGGCCTCGTCAATCGTGTTGGCGGTCGAAAGCAGCGCTTCCAGCGTGCGTTCGAGGTTCACATCGTCGATGTGCTGCTTGAGGAGTTCGATAAACTGCGGCACTTGCACATTTCTGAGTTGGGAAAGCAGTTCGGGGTTTTTGATGAGCATGTCAATCATCACGTCGGCAAAAACGGTCGGCTCGATATACGAGGTGTTGGTGGTGTCGTTGCGTTTGGTCAGGTGCGGCGCGAAGATGGCTTCTACGGCTGTGCGAAAGGCATTGCCCAAACGTTTGCGCAGTGTGGGCTTCTGGCCGAGCATCATTTCACCCTGCACGACATTGAGCATGGGGTGCGTAAGGACTTCGTAGCGCAGGCGCTCATCGGTGATGAGGCGTTCCAGACCGTCACGCAGATGTTCTGCGCGCAGGTTCAGGAAGTTGACGATGACGTTGTTGACCTGCGTCACGACGATGCTTAACAGAATATAGACGAGCACCAGACCGATACCGACGTCGATAATGGCGGAGTTAATCATACGGCGGCCCCTTCGCTTCGCGCGTGATGAAACCAAGTGCGTCATGAGTTTATCACGAAATTTTCATTACGCCGCAAATTCAATATGCTATAATGCTGGCCTATCTATTTGTGCCGTGCTTTTCGGAGGAAGTTAAGAGTATGTCGAAAAATGTCCCGATCACCGTCGCCTATGGCGACGGCATCGGTCCTGAGATTATGTCTGCGAGCCTGCATATTTTGCAGGAAGCCGGCGCGCGTATTGACATCGAGACGATTGAAGTCGGGGAAAAACTGTATCTGGCGGGCAATACGACTGGTATTGAACCGGATGCGTGGGACAAAATCCTGCGCACGAAAGTGTTTTATAAAGCGCCGATCACCACCCCCCAGGGCGGCGGCTTCAAGAGCATCAACGTGACCACGCGCAAAACGCTGGGGCTGTATTCTAACGTTCGCCCGTGCGTGTCATACCATCCGTTTGTCGATACCAAGCACCCCATCATGGACATCGTGATTATCCGCGAGAACGAAGAAGACCTGTACGCGGGGATCGAACACCGGCAGACGGACGATGTTTACCAGTGTTTGAAGCTGATTACGCGGCCCGGCACAGAAAAAATCGTCCGCTACGCTTTTGAATATGCGCTCAAAAACAACCGCAAGAAAGTCACCTGCTTCACCAAAGACAATATCATGAAGCTGACCGATGGCCTGTTCCACAAGGTGTTCGACGAAATCGCGGCGCTGTATCCTGACATTCAAAACGAGCACTGGATCGTAGACATCGGCGCGGCGAAAATGGCCGACACGCCGGAAGCCTTCGATGTGATCGTGCTGCCGAACCTGTATGGCGATGTGCTCTCAGACGTGGCGGCGCAGATCGCGGGGTCGGTGGGGCTGGCGCCGTCGGCCAACATTGGCGAACACGCGGCGATGTTCGAGGCGATTCACGGCTCTGCACCGCGGCGCGCCGGGCAAAACCTGGCCAATCCCTCGGGGTTGTTCCTGGCGGGCGTGATGCTGATGGTGCATATCGGCCAACCGGATGTGGCAGAAGCAGCGCACAACGCCTGGCTGACGACGATCGAAGAGGGGATCCACACCTACGATATTTATCAGGAAGGGGTGAGCAAGCAAAAAGTCGGCACGCGCGAATTTGCGGAAGCGGTGATCGCGCGTTTGGGCAAAAAGCCGCAGACGCTTAAGCCGGTGAACTATGCAGCAGGGGAAAATGTGCCGGTCGCCAGCGACACCATCACCCTGCGCGCGCCCGCCAAAAAAGAAATCGTGGGCGTGGATGTGTTCATCCACTGGCCGACGAGCAAGGGCAAGCCGGATGATCTGGCGGAACTGCTGCAAAAGGTGAACGGCGAAGGCCTGGAACTGACGATGATCAGCAATCGCGGCCAGAAAGTGTGGCCGCACGGTATGCCGCAGACCTTCTGCGTCGATCACTGGCGCTGCCGCTTCCTTGCGGTGGAAAAAGGCAAGCCGATCACGCATAAGCAGATTATCGACTTGCTCCAGCGTGTGAGCGATCACGACTTCGATTTCATCAAGACCGAGAATCTGTGTTATTTCGACGGTCAACCGGGATATTCGCTGGGACAGGGCGAATAAAGATGGTGGAAGAAGGGGGCAAGCCAGGTGTGCTTGCCCCTTTTGCTTGGGGGTCTATTCGGCTTTGCGGGCGGTGATGCGCGCGCTGAAGATGCGCGGCATGCCCTCTTGAACTGGGATCAACCCGCTAGCATCCAGCTTGCTGACGACTTCGATCTCGACAAAACCCGCTGCGCGCATCATGTCGGTGTACTCGGCTGCATCAATAGCGCCGGTGACACATTCGGCCCACTGCGCTGCATCTGCCCGCAGTTCCGGGCTGAATTCGCCTTCGGTCACAATATCACTGACCGAGATGCGTCCGCCGGGTTTGAGCACGCGATAGGCTTCGCGGAAGACGGCGGGTTTATCGGGCGAAAGGTTGATGACACAGTTGGACATGATGACATCAACGCTGCGGTCGGTCACGGGCAGGGCTTCAATCTGGCCTTTGCGGAATTCGACATTGTGGACACCCATTCGGACTTTGTTGGCGTTGGCTTTGGCGAGCATATCGGGGGTCATGTCCACGCCGATCACATAGCCGCTGTCGCCGACCTGGCGCGCGGCCAGAAAGCAGTCAATGCCGCCGCCGCTGCCGAGATCGAGCACGGTTTCGCCGGGGCGCAGTTGGGCAATGGTCACAGGGTCGCCGCAGCCGAGCGAGAGATCGGTGACTTCGGCCGGCAAAGTCGCCACCAACTGGTTGTCATACAGTGGGATAAGGTTGTCCTGGCTGGCAGACGCGGTGTTGCCGCCGCAGCATGAGCTGCCTTGTGAACGCGCGATGGCACCATAACGCTGGCGCACGACTTCATGGATCTGGGTAGTGTTCTCGGACATGTGTGCCTCCATCTTTTGCACCCGAAACATATTGATAGAAATCGATACATTCTCGCAAAAAAAGAGGGGGAACCCCCCTTATGCGTCAGAGGTAGGGATCGAGTCCAAGGGCACGACCTGCGCGCTGTAGCTGGGCGCGAACTTGGAGATCAACGCGCCGCAGCAGACGGTGAGATATTCTTCGTTGAGTGTGTAAAAGCGCTGGCGGCCTTCTTCGCGCACAAACACGAGCCGCGCTTCTTCCAACTTCTTAAGATGATGGCTGACCGTCGGCTGATTCACCTTGCCTTCGAGCTTTTCGACGACATCGTTGACACTTAACCAGACACAGCACAGGCATTTCATGATCTCCTGGCGCGTGTCATCGGCGATGACTTTGGCGAAAAGCAGTGTATCAATTTCCATAATTTTCATTATATTGATGTCAATCAATATGTCAAGCCCTGCTTAACCTGCATTGCCGCGCGCAACTGTGTCGGCATACAATAGAGGCAGATGGCTGGTTTGAGATGAGGTAAGCGCCGGGTGAGCGAAAAGCTGCCATTAGTGATGATCGTAGACGACGACTGGATGAATCGCGAGGTGCTGGAGGCCTATCTGCACAGCGCGGGATATCAGGTGGTCAGCGCGCACAGCGGTGAACAAGCGCTGGAGATCGCCAGCAAAACACCACCCGATCTGGTGCTGCTGGATGTGCGAATGCATGGGTTGGGTGGGCTGGAGGTCTGCCGCCGGCTGAAAGCGCAGGCCTCTACAGCGCATACGCCGGTATTGATCGCCACCGCGCTGGCCGGCGAAGAAGAAAAGCAGCAGGCGATCGCCGCGGGCGCCGATGATTTTGTGCTTAAACCGTTGGACGCGACGATGATGCTTCAGCGCGTCAAGAGTTTTTTGCGCCTCAAACAGTTGGCAGAACGCGAGGCGCGCCTGCGCGTGGTACTCGCGCGTCATGTCAGCCCGCAAACTGCCGAAATGATTCTCGCCGAACTGAATGACTCCTCACTGGCCTGAAAGCGTAGAGCAATCGTCGCTTGCGCGCGGCAACTGCCTAAAGTACAACAAGCAGAGCAGAGGAAGGCAGAGGCTATGACCCTTCGCACGCCGCCGCCGCGCGGCACAGACCGCACACCTTCGTGGGTGGTTTTTGCGCTGAGTGTGGCGCTGGTTTTCGGACTGTATTACATTGGTATCGGCGTGCGCGATTATTTCACCAGCGGGGGGCTGGGTGTGGCCGAAGCGACACAGCGCGCGGAAATCGTGAACACGGCTACAGCAGTGCAGGCGCAGATTCGCCAGAGCAGGGCGACGCCTGTGCCCAGTTTTACACCGATTCCCGAATGCACGCCCTTTGTGGTGATTGTTGAACGGGCGATTGTGCGCGAAGCCCCCAGTATCAACGCGCCTATCGTCACCCAATGGTCACTGGGCAGCGAAGTGTGTGTGCTGGGGCGTGTGAGTCCCGGCAGCGAATGGTACCAGATTGACGAAAACCCCAGTACGCGGCGGATTGACGCAGCCTATATGCGCGAGGATTTGATCGAAGCGGTGAATCCAACGCCGACGCCTTCACTGACGTACACACCGCCGCCGACCATCACCAGCACGCCCAGCCCGACGGCCACGCCCACGCCCGAACCGCTGCCCACGGCTACGCCGAATCCCAACGCCAGCGCAACGCCGACCGCGACCCCGACACCCACCGCCACACAGCCCTTCGAGAGTGCCTGAGGCCAGTTTTCTGTCGTCAGTATTGCGCAAGGCATGAGCGCGAAGGGAGCGGCTTAGCGACAACCAAACCAGAGCATCAGGAACAAAAAACCTCTCTCTCGAAGCTGAGAAAGAGGTTTCCGGTCACTCTGAGAGCGGTGAATTAATCGCCCGCACCTGCTGGCACAGCATCCGGCGCGTGGACAACATACGCCATCACGCTGCGATGAATCAGCAGCGCCGCGAGCAGCCGCAGCAGCGCGCCGGCCATCATCAAAAGCAGCAGACTAACGCCGGCATTGGCAAGCGTGCTGCCGAGCAGTGGCCCGATGAAGACAGAGACGGCGATGGTCTGGTAGTAGGCGCGGCTGTACTGCACCATGTCCTGCTGCGCAACGCTGTGCGTTTTTTCGGTAAAGACGCCAAAGAGCGTAATGCCGATAATTGTCCAACCGCCGCCGTTAAGCAGCGCGGCGGGCAGAGTCACCCACATGTTGGGGGCC
Organism: Chloroflexota bacterium; assembly: GCA_013388745.1. Taxonomy (GTDB): domain Bacteria; phylum Chloroflexota; class Anaerolineae; order Aggregatilineales; family Phototrophicaceae; genus JACAER01. Next base: position 283,697 of record JACAER010000006.1, on the reverse strand, counting down.
AGCGCGATCGTCAAAGAGGCGATACTGGTCGCGACCATCGCCAGCACCATGGTCAGGTTATTGCCGATGCGCGCCACGATACGGCTGACCAGCAGCGCGGCTATGCATGCGGCGAACAGCTCCACAAAGCCGAAGATGGCCATGAAGCCTTCGGTGGCGCGCAGGTCTTTGACCAGATGCAGCGGGGTGACAGCGAAAACCGCCATGAAGCCGATATGCGTCACAACCACTGCGAAGGCTACCTCGCGGAAGCTCCACGAGCGCCAGGGATTGGCCTTGGACATCACCTTGCTTTCCACGGGCTTGACATCGTGCGCGCGGATTTGAATCACATGCCACATGCTGATGAGCGCCGCTGCAAAGGCAATCAGGAACATGATCTGATAGTTCAGCGGGAAGGGAGCGTGTTCCAGCCAGAAGCCGAAGGCCAGGGCACTGATGCCCAGCGTGATATTCATCGCCAGCGAACGGCGGCTGAGCAGCCGGGTGGTCACTTTTTCTGGCGTGGTTTCGCGGAATAACGACAGGAAGACTACCGCGCCAATGCCTTCGCCGAGCGCGGGCAAACACACGGCAAAAATCAACCAGATTGGACGCCATTCGGGCGGGAAGAGTGGGGCGAAGACCGGCAGCAAGAACGCCAGGCGCTGCCACATACCCGGCCAATACACGGCGCGCGCAGAATTGCTGTACCGGCTGCGCCAGCGCGTGCTGAGGAAAATCGAAGACACCAGCGCGACAATCGCCGGCAGCGAGGTCAACAGCGCGACCTGAATCGGCGTGGCATCGAGGCGAATAGCATAGACTTGCAGGAAGCGCGTGGTAGCCGCCAGCGCGATTCCAAACCAGGCGATGTCCCAGACGAAATGGTGGAAATTCGACTCATCGAATTGCCGATCTTCAACACGGTTGAAGAGCTTCATAGGAGGCAAGACAACTTTCTGACTGACTCTGGGGATAGACCGCCGCTCCTTCGCGGCAACGGAATCGTTTCCTAGTGTTCATTATCGCCGCTTTATGCCAATTTTCTAGTACCATTTATTCGATTTTTGGGGTTTCAAAACAATTCATGGACATGCGAGTTCTCATGGCGATTTAACACGAACGCGGTATAGTGAAAACAGTGATTGATCAATGAAAGCGAGGCTGTTATGTCTTTCTTCGGTGGCCGCCGCCAGGAACAACCCCCCCCCGCCCCGCAGCCGCAGGGCGAGGAAAAACCCGAACCGCCGCGCCCGCAGCCGCTGCCCGCGCCGCTCTCGCCGCAGCAGCCGGTGGGCTTCGAGACGGTGCTGGGCGCCAATTCGGTGATGGAAGGGACACTGCGCAGCAGCGCGAACGTGCGTCTGGACGGTGCTTTCAGCGGCACGCTGGACATCAGCGGCAATATTCTCGTGGGCGAAACGGCTAAAATCAACGCGGACATCAAAGCGCGCAATATTTCGATCGCGGGCGCGGTGCGTGGCAACATCAGCGGCAAAAAAGTGCAGCTTTTGCGCACGGGGCGCATTTGGGGCGACATCACAGCGCAGGCGCTGACGACTGAAGAAGGCGCTTTTATCGACGGCAAGATCAAGATGATGGGGGCAGAAGCCCCGATACCCGAACAGCCGACGCCACCGTCTGGCACTCATGCGACGGTCGTCATGGCGCCGGCAGAAGCGCCTGCTGCCGCGCCAGAGAGCGCGGCAGACGAAGTCGCCGAAGCAGAACCGGATTTCGCTGAAAGCCTGAACGAGGACGACGAAAAACGTGATTAAAGTGCTGTTCGTGTGTCTGGGCAACATTTGCCGTTCGCCGATGGCCGAAGCGGTTTTCCAGCATATGGTCAACCAGGCGGGGCTGAGTGATAAAATTCTCGTAGATTCAGCGGGCACAGGCAGTTGGCATGTGGGCGAGACGGCGCATCGCGGCACGCTAGGGGTGCTGAGCAAAAACGGCATCGCCTATCATGGCCGGGCACGCCAGTTCACGCGCAGCGATTTACAGGAATTTGATTATGTGTTGGCGATGGACGCCGAGAACCTGAGCGACATCCAGCGCGCTGCCAGCCCCAGAGCCAAAGTGATGCTGTTTCTGGAGTTGGCGTACCAGGCGCAAACGGTCACGCTGCGCGAAGTGCCGGATCCGTATTACGATGGACGCTTCGAGTATGTCTTTGGGCTGGTGAACAAAGGGGCGGCGGCGCTGCTGGCCCATATCCGTGCACAACATGGTTTGTGAGCGGCGGCTTTCGTGCTATAGTATTTTGAAAATCATTGGGCGCATTCAACAGGATGAACCATGTCTGCCAATATCGACGCCATGGTGCGTGAAGCGATTCGCATGTATCGCGCGGGGAGCAAAAACGAAGCGCGCACCCTGCTGCTAAAAGCCGTCGAACTCGATCAATACAACGAACAGGCCTGGATGTGGTTAAGCGCGACAGTTGATTCTGTCGAAGAGCAGCGCACCTGTCTGGAAAACGTGCTGGTGATTAACCCTAATAACGAGCGCGCCAAAAAAGGACTGGAAATGCTGGCGGCGAAATCGAGCGAAGCGCCCAAGCCGCCGTCCACGCCAAAGGCGCCTTTCGGGGCGCCGGCTGCCGATGAACTGCCGACCAGCCTGGAATGGGACATGCCCTCTACCGAGACGAGCAGTTCCAGTACATATCGGCGGGTCAATGAACCGACCAAACAGGAATATGATGATTGGGTGTCGAGCCTGAATCTGGGCGGAGCAGGCGCGCCGCCTGCCAATACGCCGGCGCCTGCCGCGCCGGTTTCGTCGTTCACCATGACACCCTTTACAGAGGACGCCGATCTGTTTGGCATCGATGATCAACCGGCTGGGCCGCCAAGCAAAGCGCCGCCTAAGCCGGTGCCGGCTGCTTCGTCGTTCCCGGCGTCCCCGCCGCCGCCCACGCGCAGCCCCGCGCCCAAAGTGATGTCTCCCGGTGCGGAAGATGGCGATGATTTGCTGGATGACATCGAAAATGTGATTGAGCGCGATGAATTCGACGATTTCGAGGGTTTTGGCAACGGCGAAGATGACCAGGATCCGTCCGAATACTTCCGCATGATTCCCGCGCACATTAAGGCGACGCGCCTGCCGGGCGAGAACGAAAAATATCCGGCATATCTGACGATCGGGATAGGCGTTCTGGTGGTGTTGAACCTGCTGGCGGCGGGACTGCTGCTGTACAATCTGCTGCCAGGTTTAGGCTAGACAATCGGGCGGCGGGTATGATAAAATGCCGCTTACTCTGGCCTCAGAAGTTCAGGATTGAGAGGAGAACGCGGCTGTAAGGTGGCCGTCTTTTTCTTATGGCTAATCATAAGTCTGCAATTAAGCGTATCCGTCAGAATGCCAAGCGCTACATTCACAACCGCACCTACCGCAACCGTGCGCGCACGTTTGTCAAGAAAGCGCGCGTGACGCTGAGCAAGGGCAATGTCGAGGTAGCCAAAGAAGCTGTGCGCCTGGCCGTGCAGGATTTGGATCGGGCTGCCAGCCGTGGGGTGATCCACCCGAACAACGCCGCGCGCCGCAAGAGCCGCCTAATGAAGCAGCTTGCTGCGCTGAACGCACAAAAGAAGTAAACAAAGAGCCGACACCCGTCGGCTTTTTGTTTTGTGCGCTAGGTCATTTCCGCCGCGAGTTCCAGGGCCGGCTCGCCCATCCCCTCATCGCCGATTTCGAGCTTATAACCGACGCCGCGCACGGTTTTGAGAAACTGCGGGTTGGTGCTGTCGTGTTCGAGCACCTGCCGCAGCCAGCGGATATGCACATCAAGCGTGCGCGTATCGCCCAGATAATCGGTTTGCCACACTTTTTCCATGAGTGTCTTGCGCGAATGCGTCTGGGAGGGATGGCGCAGGAAAATTTCCAGCAGCAGGGTTTGTTTGGGCGTGAGCTGCGTTTCCTGCCCGCGCGCATAAAGCATGCGGCGGGTGACGTTCATCTGGAAGGGACCGCAGGTGAGCGTTTCTTCTTTGTGGGTGTTGAGCAGGCGGTTCAGGCTGTAGAGCAGGCGGCGCGCGGTAATCGGCGCGAAAAGCAGGGCGTCGGCGCAGCTCTGGGCGTCGTCTTTTGGGCCGGGATGCAGATGCAGAATCGGCACAGCGCCCAACTGGGCGCGTAAGGTCTGGCAGATACGTATGCCGGGCGTGCGCAGCGAAACGGCGTCGAGCACAAGGGCTTGCGGGAGACGCTGCGCGCTGTAGGCCAGCGCCTCTTTGCCGCTGGCGACGAAGCATACATCATAACGTTTTCTGAGCGCGTTAACCAACTCGCCGTTTTTCAGACGGAGGCTGCCGATTATCAGTATATGGGCTTCGTCATCCATGCATGTCTCTCCCTACAGACGATTCAACTACACAGAGTTTCTGGCACAACGAAACCTGCATATTCTGCCAAGATGTCAGATACTCCGCGCTAAGGCGACTTTGGCGAAGACGCGCACAGCCACATCCGCGCCCAAGTCGAAGGCCTGACGCACATGGCGATAGCACAGGTTGTGCAGGGCAAACTGGCCGAAAACGCGCTGCTGCCACGCCATCTCGCTCACGAGGTTGCAGGCAGCATTGGCGGCTGCAAGCGTGTGCTTGAGCAGAGCATGTTGTTCCGCTGCGGGTTGCAGCTTCAACTGCGCGATCAGTTTCATGTCTGCTATACTACTGATACTTGGTCATATACACAAGACGCACAAGGCGGGTTTCGGCTTTCCCACCCGGCTTCAGCCGCGTGCCCCCGCCGAATTTTTCTATGGCATATTTAGTGTGCTGGGTGAGGAGAAGAAGTATATCACATCAGCGCCGCCGCGCGCATAACAGCAAGGTAAAAAATGGTTTGGAAGGAACGATGGAAGATCGCATTCAAAAATTAGCTCGTGCACTGAAGTGGGGTTGGCTGCCGCAAATGGTTGATTGGACAACGCAGCAGGCGATCGCTATCCAGCAGATACCGGCACCCACCTTTCATGAACAGCAGCGCGCGCTGTACGTTATGGAGCAGTTCAGGGCACTGGGGCTGCGCGAGGTCGAAATCGACAGATTTTATAATGTCTATGGCTTGCTGCCGGGCCAAAGACCGAGCCGCTGGGCGCTGATGCTGGCGGCGCATACCGACACCGTGTTCCCGGCAGAGACGAATTTAGCGGTTGCGCACAAAGAAGATTTTATTTATGGTCCTGGATTGGGCGATAACAGCATGGGCGTGGCAGGACTGCTGGCGCTGGCGGCGGCCCTGAAACAGCAGAACTGGATACCGGACTGTGATCTGTGGTTCGTGGCGACAACACGCGAAGAAGGATTGGGCGATCTGGGCGGGATGCGCGGCGCGTTCGACAAGCTGAACATGCGTATCACCAGCGTGATTAACCTCGAAGGGCTGGCGTTCGGGCATGTGTATCATGCCGGAATCGCCGTGCGCCGGCTGCACATCAAGGCGACGGCTTCTGGCGGGCATAGCTGGCTGCATTTTGGGCGTGCGAGCGCGATTCATGGCATCGTTGAACTGGGCGCGCAGATCACGGCGCTGCGCCCGCCGCAAAACCCGCGCACAACCTATAATATCGGTATGATCGAGGGGGGGCAATCGATCAATTCGATCGCGACGCAGGCTGGTTTATGGCTGGATCTGCGTTCGGAAGATTCGGGCGCGCTGCAAGCGCTGGAACAGCAGGTTTATGCACAGATCGCCACATTGAGTAAGCCGGATCTGGCGCTGACGGTGGAAATCGTCGGCGATCGGCCGGCGGGGAGCGTGGCGGCCACGCATCCGCTGGTACTGGGGGCGCTGGCGGCGCTGGCACAGGTGGGCGTGCGTGGCACGCTGGAAAGCGGCAGCACCGATGCGAATGTGCCGCTGGCGGCGGGTTGTCCGGCAGTGACGATCGGCATCACGCGCGGCGGCAACGCGCACCGCACCGACGAGTACATCGAAACTAAGCCGATCGCCGCTGGCTTGCAGCAGTTGGTGCTGCTGACCCTGGCAGCGGCGCAAGGAGAATAGCAGGATGCAGATCAGCGCCACAACTTTTGGAAATGCCTATAGAATGATGAAAGGAGAGGCGGCACGTTGTTTACGCTGATCGCGCCGCCGCGTTGTTATGTCTACCAGTGATGTGCTGATTGCTGTGCGCCGTGAACATGCCAGTCGCTATTACAAAAATTTATCGCCCCACAAGGATTATCGGTTCGAACTGGTTTCCGATACGCGCGACGCGCTCGACATCCTCGCCAACAGCGACAAGCATGTCGATGTGTTGGTGATCGATCAGGGATTGGGCAGCAGCGACTCGTTGATCGCGGAACTGCGCCACGCCTACCCGCGTTTGCTGATCATACTGGTGGACGAGGAAGCGGATTTCGCTATTCCCGGCCAGGCCGACGAGATCAGCACAGAGCCGTTCGAAAACGATGATCTGGTGCGCCGTCTCGCACGCCTGCTCTCCGACCGTCAGCTCGAGACGCTGCGCGCCGACAGTTTGCCGGGGGTGCGCGCCTTCGCCAAAAAGCTGCGCACCACCAACGAAGGCGGCAAGTATCAGGCAGCAGTTGAGGCTTGTCAGGAAATGGGGTATGATTACGTTGGATATTACCGTATCGAGACATTGAAGCCGTTAACGGTGACGCTCAAAGCGCAGGCCGGCGCGCCGGCTGTGATGGCCATCATGCCCAAACAGGCCGCGCCAGACGACATTATCGGCTGGGTCAGCACCAGCGGGCAAAGCCGTATCGCCGGGCCGCAGGACACCCCGACTCACCCCTTGATCGCCAGGGGGCGATTGGGGGTAGCGGCGTGTATTCCCGTGGTTTTCAGCGGCACACGTTATGGCGTTTTGATCGCCTGCCGTGAGCAGCCGAATTCTATTTATCAAGAACACGTCATGATGCTGGAATTGGTGGGGGCGCAGTTAGCCGCCGCGATTTCCAAAGAGGGATAAACAGAGTGAACGAAGCGGAGTACCTTATTCTGCAAAACCGCCTGCTCTCCGAAGAAGTTAAACGGCGTATTGACCAGATGGCGGCCATCAACATTGTTGCCTCCACCGTCAGCCAATCGCTCGATCTCGACCGCACGCTCGAAACCGCGTTACGTGCCGTGTTGGAGGTCGTCAATGCCGAGTCGGGCGGGATCAGTCTGATTGACGCAGAAACGCAAGATGTGGTGCTGCGGGCGCAGCGTGGTTGGCTGCACGATTTTGTCAGTATGCCGATGCGCATTCCTTTCGGCAAAGGCATGTCTGGGCGCGTGATTCGCGAGGACAATGTGGTCGTCAATAACAACCTGGACGGCAGCGAAGAATACGCTGTCCCCAGCTTCCGCGACGAGCATTTTCGCTCGATCGCTATGACGCCGATGCACGCGCGCGGCAAGATTGTCGGTATCCTGAGCATCATGAGCAACAAGCCCGACAGCTTCAGCGATGAGATCGTGGCCGTGCTGCGCGCCGTCGCCGACACGGTAGGTGTGGCGCTGGAAAACGCGCGGCTGTATGAAGCGCGTGTCGAACAGGAAAACCGACTGAATGCGATTCTGCAATCCAGCGCCGACGGCATCATCACCACTGACCTGAAAGGCCGTATCGAACTCGTCAACAACACCGCCGAAACCATGTTGGGCGTTGCGGAAGAAACCCTCAGCGGCGTGCCCCTGCGCGAAGCCCCGATGCCCGCCAAAGTACGCGATTCGCTGCTGGTGGCGCTGGCGTCGCGCGTGCAAGCCCAGGACAAAGCGTTCCAGGTGACGCTCGATGATGAGCGCGTGCTGCTGGTACAGGTCGCCCCGGTCTATACCGAAAGCCAGGTTTCGCAGCAGGGCGATGCCGACGGCTGGGTGATTGTGTTGCAGGATGTGACCCACATTCGCAAGGCCGAAATCGAACGCGCGCGTTTCATGCAGGCCGCCGCACACGACATGCGCAATCCGTTGGGGGTGGCGCTGAATTCGCTCAGCATGTTGCAGAGCATGATTGGCGGCCAGGACGCGACCGCCGACGAGATTATCGGCATTGCCACCCGCAGCGTTCACCGCTTACGCGATCTGATTGATGATCTGCTCAATCTGGAGCATATCGAAAGCGGTTTTGGCTTTAAGCGCGCCGATGCCGATCTGCGCGAAGTGCTGGAAGAAGCGGCAGCCAACATTAAGCCATCGATGGACAGTAAAGGGCTGCACTTTTCCACCGACATCAGCGACAACATAGGCAGCGCCAAAGTAGATCGGCGCTGGCTGATGCGCGCGCTCATGAATTACCTCGATAACGCCGTCAAGTACAACAAGACCGGGCGCAAAGTCACGCTGCGCGCCTATACGCAGGACAACAATCTGCATCTGGAAGTGATCGACAACGGTATCGGGATACCCGCCAAAGCGCAATCACGTCTGTTTGACCGTTTTTACCGCGTTGATGACAAGGATACCGAAGGCATCAGCGGCACAGGGCTGGGACTGGCGATCGTGAAATCGGTGGCCGAAGCGCACGGCGGCAAGGTGTACGTGCGCAGCCGCAAAGGCCATGGCAGCACGTTCGGGCTGCTGCTGCCGCAGGGTTAAGCGCCTTCTATCGCCGCCCGCACGGCGCGCGCGCAGGCGTTGAAGACCTCGTTATACATGTCTTCGAGGGTGCGCGGGCGCGGCAGGGGAACGCGAATATCCGCTGCCAGTTTGCCGGGACGACGGCTCAACACCAGAATCCGATCGGCCAGCAGCACCGCTTCGGGGATGCTGTGCGTGACCATCAGCACCGTTTGTCCGGCCTGTGCCCACACCCGCAGCAAATCGAGACTGACCTGTTCGCGGGTCATGGCGTCCAGGGCCCCGAATGGCTCATCCAGCAGTAGCACAGCAGGCTTTTGCACCAGCACACGCCCCAAGGCGGCGCGCTGTGCCATCCCGCCCGATAATTCGCCCGGATACGCCAGCGCAAAATCGGCCAAACCTAATCCCGGCAGCACAGCATGCACCGTCTTATAGCGTTCATCGCGGCTGATACCAGCCAGCTCTAGAGGCAGTGCTACGTTATCCAGCACCGTGCGCCAGGGCATCAGATTCGTATCCTGGAACATCAGGCCAATGCGGCGCGAAGGCGCGCTGATGACCTGTCCATCCAGCAGCGCCTGGCCCTGCGTCGGCGTTTGCAGGCCGCCGAGCACGCGCACCAGCGTGCTTTTGCCGCAGCCGCTTGGCCCCACCACACACACGAATGCGCCCGCCGCCAGGCCAAAACTGAGCGGGCCAAGCGCTGGCAGGGGCGGAAAAGAGGCCCCCGCCGGCGCAGGATAAACAACCGACAAATTGCGCAGCGCCAGCCGCATGTGAGCTATGCGCCTTCTGCCGCTTCCGGCAGAAATTCGTTACTGAAAGCCTGCGACAAATCGATGGCCTGCGGCAGAATCGGCGAGCCAGTAGCCGGATCAATAAGCGCCAGCAGCGTGTTTTGCATGGCCTCCCAACTGGCAGCGTCGCTGTAGCCGGGCTGATCGGCTTGCCAGAGCAAAATTGACTCCAGCAGCACGTCGAATTGCAGCAGCGCTGCGTTGTCAAATTCCTGAGCGAGCCGCTCACGCAGGGCTAGACGGCTGTCGGCCACTGCGGCGCTGTCGGGCGCAGTCGCTAAAAATGCCGTCTGCGCCGCCGCTTCGTTTTCCAGCGCCGCGCGCAGCGCATCGTCGGTCAGCAGCCCCTCGACGTACTGCGCGCTCCACAGGAAAGCCTGGGCAGGGTTATCGATGACGGCGCGCAGCCCGGAGTCGAAGGCGCCCACAAAGGCGCGCACCAGTTCGGGATCATTGGCGATGGTTTCTTCGTTGGTAACGATGCCGTTGGAGACCAGATTGCCAAATTCTGAGACAGGAAACACACGCACGCCGCTGATATCGCCGCAGTCGCCCTGTTCGGCGCGCAGTTGAATTTGCAGCGGCTCATTGTTGGTGTAGATTACGGCAGCATCGACGCCGCCGATACACAGCACTTCGGGGGCGTTAAAGCCGATGGTTTCTAATTGAATATCGTTGAGCGTCAAATTGTTGGCCGCCAGAATCGCTGTCAGCCCGCTGTAACTGGCGCCGGAGGTCACGGGGATGCCGACGCGCCGTCCGCGCAAATCGTTAATGCTGGCGATGCCGCTTTCCAGCGCCGTGACGATGCCGACGGGATACTGTTGGAACCAGGCATAGACATAGACGACGGGACGCTGCTGCGCGCGCGCTCGGATGATCTGTTCGCCACTGATGAGGCCAAATTGCAGTTCGTTGAGCGCGATGCGTTCCACACCCAGCGCTTCGTCAAAGCCATGTTCGACGGTGATATCGAGGCCGGCGGCGGCAAAATCGCCGTTTTCGAGAGCCGCGTACACCGGCGCGAACTGCACGTTGGGCACAAAGGTCATAAAAAACGTCAGCGGGCGCGGCGTGTTTTCCTGCGCCTGTGCCCCCGCGCCGGCGACCAGCGCCAGCAGCGCCAACAGAAGAAACAGTTTTCTGGACATGAAGGGTTCTCCTCGGCAACAAAGGCTGTGTGACCACAGCAAAACGGTCAAACGTGCATCACTGCCCGCGCTGCGCCCGCCGCTGCCAGGCCAGCGCGTAACGCGCCAGCAGCCCTACCAGGCTGTACAACGTCAGCGCCAGGGCGGTGAGTGTCAAAACGGCGACGATCACCAGCGGCGTATCAAAAGCCGTGCGCGCGGCGTTAATGAGATAGCCCAGCCCGGCGCGCGCCGCGATGAACTCGCCTACCACGGCGCCGATCACGGCCAGCGTCGCGCTCATCTTCAGGCCGCCGATCAGCAGCGGCATGGCAGCGGGCACTTCCAGCTTGGCGAACATCTGCCAGCGGCTGGCACGCAGGGCGCGCATGACATCGCGCAGCCCCGGCGGCACACTGCGAATGCCGACGATGGTATTCATCAGCATCGGAAAAAAGACGATGAGTGTGGCAGTAACGATTTTGCTTTCCGGCCCGCTGCCGAACCAGATCACCAGCAGCGGCGCATAAGCCACAATCGGTGTCGCCTGAAACGCAATAATCAGCGGCGAAAGCAGATTTTCCAGCAGCGGACTCTTGGCGATCAGGTAGCCCAACACCAGCCCAGCAAATGAGCCAAACGCTAAAGCAGCCAGCACCGCCACCAGTGTGGCTTGCAAGTGCGGCCACAGGCGGCCATCGCTCACGACTTCGATAAATTTTTCGAGCACAGTGAGCGGCGCGGGGATGATTAACGCCGGGTAAATTTGCAGCAGGGTGACAAGCTGCCAGACCGCCAGTACCAACAGCAGCGTCAGCAGCGGCGCGGCGCGGCGCAGGGCATCGCGCCGCCACATCTTCTGCACTGAACGTGGGCGCGGCGTTTGGTTTTTCAGATCATAGGGTGCGCTGATACGCATAAAAAAACCCTGTTGTTGAAGCGCAGCACAACAGGGCAAAGACAGCGCAAAGAATCGGAGGACAGCAAATACGCCTACGACGATTGAGCCACACACAGGCGCTCAATGGGTAGTGACGATAACTGACCCGAACGCTGAACCGCGCTCAGGCTCTCCGACCTTCTACCATCCGGACTATACCGTCGGCTCTGGCTTCGAACCAGATCCACCGGCACAACAAATCTGTTGTGACGCGCCAGACAGGCTGGCGACACGGGTCGCGGGCTTGGCCACCGCTCGTTGCCGGGCGACGCTCTACCGCCGGTCGGGAATTGCACCCTGCCCCGAAGGTCTGCTTATAAGATTTGATTTAAGTATAGCGGAATTTTGTAGATCAACACAAGAGAAATCTATAACAATCCGTTAGCGCCGCTTTCTGTACTGTTGGCTATAATAAGTGCTAACGAGCATGATTCACGCCACACAAAGGACTTATCATGATTGATCAGTATGTCAGGCAGCTAGACAGCGCCGACCCGCAAAAACGCCGCCAGGCTGTGATCGCGCTTGGCAAGTCCGGCGACCGTGCCGCGCTGCCGCATCTCGCCCGTGTGTACAAGAATGACCCGGATTCCGAGATTCGCGATTTAGCGCTCAGGGCCGGCCGCTATCTCAAAAAAGAGGTGGATGGCCAGGCGGAGGCCGAGCCGGTGCGCATCGAACGCGCAGACCAGGAAACCGGCGCGTCGTATCTCGCCCCTGAAGTGGATGTCTCGGCGATGGATATCGAGCGTTCCAGAGGATATGTTGAGCAGGCGATGGACGCACATGTCCGGGGGCAGGATGACCGCGCCAAAACGCTGCTGGTGAAGGCCTTCACGCTCAATCCCAACCTGCGACGGGATCACTATACTAGCGGGATTGCCGCCACAGTGACCGGCCTGCCCGCCGATGAAGCGATCGCCGCACTGCTGAGCGCACCAAAAGAGACGCGCAAACGCAAGCCGAAAGAAGGCGGGGCTGGCAGCGCAGGCGGCGAAAAAGAAATCGGCTGGGGCGATGCGACGCTCGATCTGCTGCTGTTTGGGCTGGTGTGGGCAGGCGGTATGGTCGCGCTGGTCCTGTTTGCGCTCCAGGGCTTGCAGGTGCTTGTCAACAGCGCCGCGCTCACTGGAAGCACAGTCGATCCTGATGTGCAGGCGTTTGTCGCCACGCTGCCGCAGCTGCGCGTCCAGCTTGTGCTGGCCTCCATCGCTTTCGGCCTTTTCACGGCCATCTTGTTCGCCATCCAGATGGCGGTCATGCACTTTGCCGCTGTCAGTATGCTGGGGGGCGACGGCAGCCTTGCCATGCTGATTCACCGTATGACGCCCGCCACCATCGGCGTGCAAATTTTCTCCATCGTCGTCGTGATCGTCTATTTCATCGCGGTGGGCACAATGGCCGCCTCTGCCGGCGCGCGCCAGGCCGACAGTTTTGCCAGCGTCGTCAGTCTTGTCCTGTTCGTCATCAACATCGGCGTGACACTATGGCTCTCTACCATCATCGGCAAGGTCTATGACTTTGGCATGTGGAAAGGCTGCGCCACACAGATCGTCGGCAGCATTCTGTTGGGGGTCATTTTTGCCTGCATGAGCTGTACACTGCCATCGCTGTTCGCAGGCATGTTGTCTTCGGGTGGTTAGTATTGTGCGTTAAGGAGGACAATCCGATGCGCCACTTTTTGCTCCTGCTGCTCCTGTTTGGGTTGAGTGGGCCGGGTGTGCGCGCGCAGGAACCGCCCGGCGCCCCGTTCGAACGCTATGCGCTGCGCGCCTGGCAGGACACCGATCTGTTGGCCTTGCTCTCTGATGGCATAGCGCGGTTGACCGCCGACGAACCCGGCGCGCAGGATATAGTGCGCCTGACCCTGTTTGAACTCAGCCAGCGCTTCCCGGATGCGCCACGCGACCCGGCGCAGCGCGCGGCGCTGTTGACGCAAATGCTGGCCGCGCCGCGCGGCAGCGTCGATATGCGCAGCATGATACGCCCCTATGTGCTGACTCTGCTGAATACGCGCTTCCCCGATTTCAGCCTGACCGCCACATTGGGCACAGCAACGATACTGGTTGAAACCTATCCAGCAGAAGTCAACGGCGATGCGCAGCCCGAAGCCATGCTGCACACCGTCGCCAGCACCGCAAGCGGCGAAATCCTCTATGAAGATTACACGCTCGCCAATTTTGATGTCGAGGGGCAGTATCAGCTTTTCAGCGCTGTGCCACCCTTCCCGGCCGCGCCTTTTGGCGCCAGCGCCAGCCTGATGCTCGAACGTCTGGGAGATGCCAACGGCGATACCGTCGATGAACTGGTGCTGCTAGTCAACCGTCCCGCAGCGGCCAACCCGATCGAAATGCTGATTTACGGCGCGCGCGGCGGCCAGGTAATTAACCAGGCGCAAAGCGGCAGCCGCATCCAGTTCGGGCGGCTGCTCAGTTGGCCGCAGGGCACGCAAACCATCACTGTGATGGCTTATCGTCTCGAATCGCCGGCCTGGGGCTGCCTGGGCGAGCAGCCTGTCAGTTGGACATGGAACGCCAATGCGTTCCGCCCGTCGGCCATCAACGCCAACGCCTATGTCCAGCAAGACAGCCTGGCGTGTGCCCTGCTGCAAGCCGAGCCGTTGTTCGTGCTGCCTCCTGCCGAAGCGATCAACACAGTGCAGAACATCATCGCCCGCTATCCGTTCGGCGATGCCGGCTCCTCGCGCGCCGCTATGGTGCTGGCGATGCTGTACGAACTTGACGGCCAGCGCCAGGTCGCCATTGACCAAGTTGAACAGTTGCAGGGGTTGGCGATGGGCGACGAATGGCTGATCATGCAGACCAGCGCTTTTCTGGCCGCTGCCGCAGAGGCCAACGCGACTTCGCTGGATATCTGCGCCGCCGTACAGTTGGCGTCGCCGTATGGGGCGTGTGATGTCGATGGTGTGCTGGAACGCTTATTCACCGAAAATCCGCCGCGCCGCGATATTCCGCTGGTCGATCAACTGAATGGGCTGGGTTTCCGGGTGCTCCAGACAGTGGAGTTTGTGGAGGCTGGGCGCGCGCCGCGCATCGCCGTAAATTTCGACATCGCGGGGGCAAGCTGGTGGGCGTTTGCGCCGCTGACGCGCGAATTTTATGCCGCCGAACGTCTGCCGAACGCACCTGCCGGCTTCGAAGAAGCGGCGCTGCCGCCTTCACAAATTGTGCCGCCCGACAGTATTTACGAACTGCTGCTGGATCGCGGTGATCTGATCGGTACGCTGGCGCTGCTGGATAATCTGCGCCGCGCGACATCCGATGTGCCGCTGGCGCCCGAAGGCCTCTACATTCAAGCGCTGGTCTATGACCTGCTTGGCGATCGCACCAACGCGCGTCAGGCGTATTTCGACCTGTGGTCGGCGTATCCGGCAACCGTCTGGGGACAGTTCGCCGCCGCGCATCTGGAACAGCGCTGACCCGCGCCAACAAAAAGAGCGCACACGTTTGCGGTGTGCGCTCTTGCTATTCCATTGTCTGCGCTTCAACGCACTGGGCTAACTAACGTTCTTCGATCGTGATAAACACGTCTACGGGATCGGCTTCAAAGGCATATGAGCCAAAGGCGCGATAGGCGTAGAACACATAGAGTGTCTCGTCTTGCAGTTCCACGTCGAACGACATGTTATAGATCGGCACGCCGGGGCTGAAATCGGCGATGGTGAAGTAGCCGCTGAAGGCGTCGGGGTCGATCTGCACCAAGCGGAAGGCGGCGAAAATATCGCCTTCGTCTGCTTCAAACCGGACTGTAGCGTCCACGTCGCTGTCCAGATACAGCACGCCGAATTCCGGCAGCACCGTTTCTTCAGTATCGTAATCTGAGAAAATCTGTGTTTCGAAGGTGTCGCCCAACTGCACAGGTTCGACCAGTGTCAGCCGCAGCATGTAGGGGCCTTCGCTCGAACCCTCTTCGCCGTTATAGCGTGTGGCCGTAATGATGTACTGGCCGTCACGGCGCAGTTGTGCCACGATCACCGAGCCGGGGTAGAAGAAGCTGTCGTTTTCGAAGAGCACATCCCCGTCATCATCCTTGAGCTGTACCACCGAATCGAGATCATACGTGCCGGGTTCGGCGAACATCTCGATCATGACGATGTCGTCTTCTGCGCCCTCAAAGATATAGTTGACCTCAAAGAGGTCGTCGTCGATTTCGCCATCGACCACATCGCCGTATGCGATTTCGATGGGGTCTTCGTCCTGCGCCAGCACGCCGCTGACGGTCAACAGCGCCGCCAGCAGCAGCAATGTCAATAGTGCTTTCTTCATACTTTTTTGCTCCTTAGGGTAGTTAGGCACGATACATCCCCAGTATAACGAACTTCGGCTGTTTTAAACGCATAGGCCGGGAGATTTTCCCGGCCTATTTTACGGAATTTACTGTTTTTTAATGTTTGCGCTCACATGAATGCGTGCATCAGCTTGTCCAGCGCCTCGCGCGATGGGCGAAGTTGGTCATCACTCAGGTTCGCCAGCGGTTCTTCCACCAGATGCAGCGTTTCGCCCAGCAGCGGGCGCGGTTCTTCGTAGTACAGCAGCCCGGTGACGAAAGTCTGCTCGCGCTGCGCTTCTTCCAGCAGGGCGATGGCGCGCGCGCGGCTGCGCGGGTCGTGGTCGCGTCCCAGTTTCTTCAGGCGGATGGTCGAGCCATCGTGCATATTGACGTCGATCACTTCGCCTTCGCCGTATTCCACCGTGATTTCTTCGCGCGCCGGCACGAATCCGCCCTGGATAAAGTCGATGTGATGGAGCGGGATTTCGTTTTTCTTGCCGTAGTCGTAGCTCTTGTTGGACTGCGGGTCATTGTTGAAAGTGACGCATGGGCTGATGATGTCCACCACGGCTGTGCCGCGATGCGAAATCGCCGCCTTGAGCAGCGTTTGCACCTGCTTGGCATCGCCCGAAAAACTGCGGGCCACAAAGGTGCAGCCGCCGATAATCGCTTCCAGCGCCAGATCAATGGCCGGCAGCGGGTTTTCGCCGTAGTACTTCAGCTTTTGGCCTTCGTCGGCGGTGGCCGAAAACTGCCCTTTCGTCAGGCCGTACACCCCGTTGTTCTCGATGATATAGACAATCGGCACGTTGCGGCGAATCATGTGCTTGAACTGGCCGAAACCGATGCTGCCGGTATCGCCGTCGCCGCTGACGCCCAGCGCTATTAACCGATTGTTCGCCAGCGTCGCGCCGGTCGCCACCGAGGGCATACGCCCGTGCAGGCTGTTGAAGCCATGCGACCCGTTCAGAAAATAGGCGGGGGTTTTGCTGGAGCAGCCAATCCCGCTGAACTTCACAACATTGTGCTGCTGCAAGCCCATCTCGAAGGCCATGCTGATAATCTGGTTCGAAATCGAGTCGTGTCCACAGCCGGGGCAGAGGGTGCTTGTCAGCCCCTTATAGTCAGCGCGTTCCAGCCCTAAGACATTGGTTTTTCCGATATTGGCTTTTGGCGGCATCTTATTTCTTCTCCACAATCTGCTTCACAATCCAATCGGGGGTCATCGGCAGGCTGTCGCCCAAAGTCAGCGCGGTGACATGGCGCGTGTCATGTATTTCCATGCGGATAATCTGGCACAACTGGCCGTCGAAGTTGTTTTCGATCACGTACACCTGCTCGTGCTGCTTCACGAATTCGTGAACTGCATGCGCCAACGGCAGCGCGCGCGCGCGCAGATAATTGGTCTGGATGCCCTGGGCCGCCAGCCAATCGCGCGCTTCGGCGATCGCCGGTTCGTTGGTGCCGAAAGAGATAATGCCGATCTTCTTGCCGGCGTGATAATCGATCATGGGCGGCGGCAGCAGATCACGCGCGTTTTCCATCTTGCGATGCAGGCGTTCCATGTTCGCCACCCAATCGGCGCTCTTTTCGCTGTAGAGCGCCTTTTCAGTGTGTCCGGTGCCGCGCGTGAAGAAGGCCGCGCGCGGGTGGTCTGTGCCGGGCACAGTACGATAGCCTACGCCGTCACCATCATAGTCCTTGTAGCGATACCATTCGCCGTATTTGGCGAAGAATTCTTCCAGCTTTTCTTTATCCAGCCGCTTGCCGTGATTGATCTTTTGGCTGGGATAGGCGAACGGCTCGCCCATCCAATTGTTCATACCCAGATCCAAATCGCTCAGCACAAAGACTGGCGACTGGAATTGTTCGGCAATGTCAAAGGCGCGCCAGCCGAACTCAAAGCATTCTTCCACCGTGCCCGGCAGCAAACAAATCTGCCGTGTGTCACCGTGTCCGAGGAAGTGGGCGAACAAAATGTCGCCCTGGCTGGTGCGGGTCGGCAGGCCGGTGCTCGGTCCAAGGCGTGTAATGTCCCAGATCACGCAGGGGATTTCCGCGAAATACGCCAGCCCGGCGAATTCCGACATCAGGCTGATACCGGGGCCGCTGGTGGAGGTCATCGCGCGCGCCCCCGCCCAGCCCGCGCCGATAATCATGCCGACGGCGGATAATTCGTCTTCGGCCTGCACAATGGCGACCGTTTCTTTGTTCGTCGCCGGGTCGCGCCGCAGATGCTTGTAATCCAACACGGCATCTACCAGGCTTGTCGAAGGCGTAATCGGATACCAGGCGACAATGCTCACGCCGCCCCAGAGCGAACCGAGCGCGCCGGCTTCGTTGCCGCTGATCAGAATCTTGCCCTGGGTCTTGTTCATCGGCTCAAAACGATAGGGATCGCGCTTTTGCAGGTTGTCTTTCGCCCAATCGTAGGCCAGCGCCGCTACGTTGTAATTCATTTTGGTGGGCTTTTCTTTGCCGTTGAAGTTGTCCAACAGCGCTTTATAGATGACATCCATGGGGATGCCGAACAACTGCGCCACCGCGCCCACATATACCATGTTGGCGATACGATCGCGAAAATCTGAGGGAATATCGGTTTTCGCCATCAGCTCTTTCACCGGCAGTTCGTAGTAGACAATGTCCTGCCGGCTCTGGGTCCACTTCCACTCCGCTGGAAGCAGGCAGACACCGCCCGGCGGCAGATTGTTAATGTCCTCGGCTGCTGTGTCGAGGTTGAAGACCACTGCGATTTCTGTCGTCACGCGCCGCGCGGTATAGCCGTCTTTGCTCACGCGGATGCTGTACCATGTCGGCAGTCCCTTGATATTCGAGGGAAACAGGTTCTTGCCGTTGACGGGAATCCCCATGCGGAACAGCGACAACACCAGCACGTTGTTGGAGGTCTGGCTGCCCGAACCGTTTTTGGTCGCCGCCATGATCGTAAAATTGTTGACAATCGGCTGGCCCGAATACGCGCCTGCCTGTACCTGGTTCGCAACATTTAAAGCGCACATATGCTCGCTTGCGCAGTCTGCTCCTTGTCTATTCCTGGCGAAAGCCTTGCCCCGAACATAAAATTACCCCGTAAAGAAAAGTCTATTGAGCGATTTAGCTGCCCTCCACAACTTTTTGCTGCATTTCCTGGACGCGCGGCTGGTAGCGCAGCAGCCGCGTATGATCGATAAACTCCTGCCGCGCCTGCTCATAATCGCCGGCGCAGATCGCGTCGAGAATGCGCTCGTGATAATCCCACACTTTTTGCAGGTAATCATAATCGGCGTATTGGTTCAGTTCGGCCGCGTCATAGGCATCCCAGTAGGCTTCGAGCAGCCCTGTTACGAATGGATTATCGAGACGCTTGAACACCGTCAGGTGAAATGCGCGATGTTCCTGATGGGGGATGCGTATCCAGCGATCATTGAGCTTGGCGCGTGCTGCCGCGATGCACGCGCGCATGAAGGCTTTGTCCTCTTCTTGCAGCAGCGCGCAGGCCTCGTGCCAGAAAGCCACTTCCAGATGATTGCGCAGTTGGCTGAACAGCTCGAAATAGTGCAGATCGCGGGCCAGCGCGAACAGCAGGCTCAGGCGCACCGCCGGGGCGAAATCGTACTCTTTCAGGCGTGTCCCTGTTTTGGAACGCACTTCCACCAGCCCCAGCGCCCGCGCCACTTCCAATTGTTCGCGCACTTTGCTGATGCTGATGCCCAGATGAGTTTCGTCTTGCAGTTCGCTGATGCTTGGCAGGCGTTCGCCCGGCTGCACATGCTGCTGCACAATGTAATTGAGGAGTTCAGAACCGAGATCTATCGGAGACATAAAGTATATTCATCAGATAAATAGTATAAATAAAATTTTATCACAATCGCCTTATTTTGTCTACTGATTTTTGTGCAGCATTGCCAGCGATTTGAGTCTGCGCCGCCGCGACATAAAACGAGCGGAACAGCGTTCCGCTCGTCAGTGCTATGCATGTGCTGGACGTGCTGTGGCTAAAGGGCGCGCAGCGGCGCGGCCAGCGCTTCTTCTGTGCGCTGGACGACCTCCCGCAACTGCGCGGGGTTATGCAAAAAGTCGATGTTGTCCATCGACACGCGCAGCACCGGGCAGGTCGTCCAACCGTCGATCCAGCGCTCATACAGGCCGTTCAGCCGTTCGAGGTAATCGCGCGCCATCCCGCGTTCATAGGCGCGCCCGCGTTTGTCGATGTGCGCCAGCAGCTTGTCGACGCTGCCCTGCAAGTAGATGACCAGATCGGGCGGCGGCAAAAAGGCGCTGATGGCATGATACAAACGCTGGTACACCTCATAATCGCGTTCGGCCATCGTGCCCTGCTCATACAGGTTGCGGGCGAAGATTTCCGCGTCTTCGTAAACTGTGCGGTCTTGCACCACGCTGGTATGATGATCGACCAACTGCTTGTGATGTTCCAGCCGTTTGCCCAGAAAAAACACCTGCGAATGAAAGCTCCAGCGCCGCATATCGGCGTAAAAATCTACCAGATACGGGTTTTCGGCGTTGGCCTCGTAAAACGGCTGCCAGCCAAACGCTTGGGAAAGCAGGCCGGTCAGCGTGCTTTTGCCGGCGCCGATATTTCCTGCGATGGCGATGAAATACTTGTGATGCTGGTTAAGCATAACGAATCAGTCTTTCCGTTCGAAGAATAAACAGAACTGGTGTTCCGTTTATTCTAGCATTTTTTAGCAAACGCGCTGGCGATTCTGGGGGCGATTTTTCAGCCCGCCACTGCCGTAATGGTGATTTGTACGCTCGCCAGCGTCACATCTTTGCCGTCCGACGCCTGCTGATAATAGGCGCGCAGTTCGGCGGCGCCTGTGTAGCCGTTCGTCGGCACTTCGCCCGTCCACAGCACCGCATCGGTGAAATAGGGATTGAACACGGCGATCACGATCTGGCTGATCTGCGCGCCGTCCGGGGCGAAGAGTCCCAGCAGCAGCGTCCCCTGGTACAGGCCGGACGCCGTGCCTGTCACCGTGAGATTGTCGCCGCCGATCGTGCTGCCGGTCGCAGGGGAGGTAATGCTGCCAAACACGCCTTCGGGGCGGTAACTCATGCCAGCGATGATGATGGTGGCGCTGGCATAGGTCTGGGCGATGCTCAAATCAGTGTTGTCGGGGATGGCGTAAATGGTCGCTTCCATCGGCTCGCCGGTATAAGTATGCGGCAGTTCGACTGTCCATTGGCCGTCGGTCACGATCACGGTGCTACGCGCGATGATTTGGTCATCCGCCCCCACAACTTCTAGGGCGAAGGTGTTGTTCGGCACGCCCTGGGCGCTGCCCTGGACGTAGATGGCCTCTGCGTAAACCGTCGTACCATCGGGCGGATAGGTGATCATGACACTGCCGGTGAGACCCGGCAGGGGCGTCGGCCCGCTGGCAGCCGGACTGCACGCTGCCACCAGTAAGGCCATCAGCGCAAGCATGACTACGGCGCGCATAGACTTTTCTCCCGGTTAAACACAAGGGGCATGTTATACTATCCACAATGCGAAAAACCAATACTCTAAAGAGGCCAACTTTGGACGAACAGTTCCATTTTGACACGCTGGCGATTCACGCCGGACAAGACCCTGACCCCAGCACCGGCGCGATCATGACACCGGTCTACATGACTTCGACCTTCGTGCAAAGCGCCCCCGCCGAACACAAAGGCTATGAATACAGCCGCAGCGGCAACCCTACACGCACAGCGTTGGAAACGCTGATTGCTTCGCTGGAAGGCGGGCGCTATGGGCTGGCGTTTGCCAGCGGCTTAGCGGCCATCGATAGCGTGCTGCGCATGTTCAATCCGGGCGATCACATCATCGTCGGCAACGATGTCTACGGCGGCACGTACCGGCTCTTTATGCGGGTCTTTGCCCGCTATGGCTTGCAGTTTAGTTGGGTTGATCTGACGAATCTGGAAGCAGTCCAGGCCGCCTTCACCCCGCAGACTAAGCTGCTCTGGCTGGAAACGCCGACTAATCCCCTGATGACGCTGGCCGATATTCAAGCGCTGTGCGAGGGCGTGCCGCCGGGCGTGCTGGTAGCGGTCGATAACACCTTCGCCAGCCCGGCCTTGCAGCAGCCGCTGCGCTTCGGCGCGCACATCGTCATGCACAGCAGCACCAAATATCTCGGCGGCCACAGCGATGTCGTCGGCGGGGTGCTGGCGCTCAACGACGAACAGGTCTACAACGAGCTGAAATTCCTGCAAAATGCCGTTGGCGGGGTGCCGGGACCGATGGACTGCTTCCTGGTGATTCGCGGCATCAAAACGCTGGGTATTCGCATGGAACGCCACAGCCAGAACGCACTGAAAATCGCGCGGTTTCTGGAAGACCATCAGGCCGTCAAACAAGTGCTGTATCCGGGCTTAGAGAGCCATCCGCAGCATGATCTCGCCCGCCGTCAAATGCACGATTACGGCGGCATGATTAGCATCATTCTGCAAGACGACGAGGCCGCGCGGCGCATGGTCAGCCGCACAAAGCTGTTCGCGCTGGCCGAAAGTCTGGGCGGCGTCGAAAGTCTGATCGAGCATCCCTACAGCATGACACACGCCAGCACCGCGGCCAGCCCTATCGCCGTGGACAAGGCGCTCGTGCGACTCAGCGTCGGCATAGAGAATGTCGATGACCTGATCGCCGACTTGCGCCAAGCGCTGGCCTAAAAAAGGGGGGCGTTTGTGCCCCCGCTTTGCTCGGAACAGGCCGCCTAAACGCGCTTTTCCAGCAGGCGCATTTTGAAGCGCTTGCCCAGACTCGGCAGCGGCGCGGCGAACACAATCGGTTCAAAATCCGGCGGGTCGATTTCCAGCCGGGCGTAGCGCAGCAGGGCCGCCGTCGTCACCATAAGCTGCACATCCGCCAGCCCCGCCCCTAAACAGGTATGCGAACCGACACTGTAAGGCACATAAGCATTGGCGGCCTTGCTGCTCTGGCGATAGCGTTCGGCGTCAAAACGTTCGGCTTCTGGGAAATACTCATCCAGCAAATGGGTGACAGCCGTGGCGACCCACACTTCTGTGCCTTTCGCCACACGATATCCCGCGAACTCGAAATCGTAAGCGGCGTTACGCGGAATAAACGGCGCAATCGGGTACATGCGCAGCGTTTCGACGATCGCGCCGTGCAGCGTTTTGGCCTCGCGGATGCGCTGGAGGCTGAGCTTGCCGCTTTCGAACAGGGCATCGACTTCCGCCGTGATCTGCGCGTAAAGCTGCGGATCGCGCAGGATGGTATACAGCACGAAGGTCATCGAACCGGCGACAGTATCGATTCCAGCGATATATGGCCCGATCGCCAGCGAAATCAGATTGCGTTCAGAAAACGGCTGACCGTCTGGCCCGCGCGCCGCCAGGCAATCGTCCATCAGATCGCCTTTGCCTTCTGCCACGGGGTTCGCGCGGTGTTCTTCTACCACCTGGCGCGAAAACTGCATCACGCGGCGCTTGGCGCGCTGGTAACCGGGCGTGCGCAGCATGAAGCGCGGCCACATTTTGGTCATGCCCACGTACAAATTCGTGTTCAGGAACACGCGAAAATCGTTGAGATATTCGCGCGGGGCGCGGTTGGCCACCACCACGCCGATTTGCTCGGTCACGATGCGCTGAATCTCCGGCAGCACCGCCAGCGACTTGCCGGGCTGCCATGCGCTGACATGTTCGCGCACCAGTTCCACCACCTGATCCAGGCGTGGCGTCAGCGCGTCGCGCGAATAACCGCGCCGCAGCACCTTACGCATGTGGCGATGCGCCTCACCGTCGAGATGCGTGATGAGCACATCGGTGTCCATCTCTTGGGACAGCAGATCAAAAACCTGTGCGCTGATCAGCGCCTCGTTGCCTTCAGTCGCCATAAACTGATTGGCTTCCAGCCCGGCCAACACTGTAATTGCGCGTCCGAGCAACCGGACACGAAAAATCGGGCCGTACTCGCGGTACAGCCGCACAAAATAGCGCAGCGGATCGCGCTGCATCAGGAGCGCGCTGCCCAGATAAGGCAGGCCGGGCACCAGCGGCGGCAGCGTGGCGCTGGTTACTTGGGGGGCAAAGGTCATGGGGATACTTACTCTTTCCTAGCGATTGGTTAAAAAGTCCAGCAGGTCGATCTGCGTTAGAATGCCGATGACCTTTTTATCCGCCGTACCGGGCACGTTTTCCGTCACCAGCGCGATTTTCGTGGTATTAAATACGCTCATCAGCCCTTCGACAGGCATTTCTGGGCTGAGGGTATGCACATCGGGGTTTATCACACCTGCGTTCTCGATAGGCACGCGCGCCGCTTCGTTACCGGGCTGTCCCAGCAAATAATTGAGCAAACTGACTTCCGTCACCAGCCCGATCAACTGGTTGCGTTCGCCCACGACTGGAAGCTGCGAGACATCAGCCTGCTTCATACGCGCGATCACGTTGCCGACAGGAGCGTTGTGCAGCGCCACGACCAGTTCGCGTTTGCCCTGTTTTTCTAAGACCGCCGACACTGGCGTTTCTACCCATTCGCCTTCCAAGAAGCGATTCTCGCGCATCCAGTTGTAGTCGAACACCTTGCTGAGGTAGCGCCAGCCGCTGTCCGGCAGCAGCGCCACGACCAGTTTATCCGGCCCCAGATTGCGGTTCGCCGCGTAATGCAGCGCCCCCGCCACTACCGCGCCGCACGAGCCGCCAACGAACAAGCCTTCTTCGCGCACCAGCCGCCGCGTCATCAGCAGCGATTCTTTGTCATTGACCTTTACCATATCGTCAATGACCTTGAAGTCATAAATGGAGGGCACGAAATCTTCGCCGATGCCCTCGACTTTATAGCTGTGCGCTTCGGTCATTTTTCCCGTATAGAAATAGTCGTACAGAATCGATCCCACCGGATCAACACCGACGACCTGCACTTTGGGGTTCTGTTCCTTCAGGTAGCGCCCCACCCCCGTGATCGTGCCTCCTGTGCCCATGCCGCACACAAACACATCAATCTGTCCGGCGGTTTGCTGCCACAATTCGGGCCCGGTCGTTTCGTAATGCGTCTGCGGGTTCACCGGGTTGTGGTACTGATTCGCCAGGATACTGTTAGGCGTTTCGGCCACGATCTGCTTGGCGACGCTGTAATAACTGCGCGGGTCATCCGGCTCGACATCTGTCGGCGTAATCACGACACGCGCGCCATACGCCCGCAGCACGCGGATTTTTTCCTCCGACATTTTGTCGGGCATGACAAACACACACTTGTAGCCTCTGATCGCGCCAGCAATCGCCAGCCCGATGCCTGTGTTGCCGGAAGTCGCTTCGACAATTGTGCCGCCCGGTTTGAGCAAGCCCTGTTGTTCGGCATCTTCCACAATCGTGATGCCGATGCGGTCTTTGACACTGCCGCCGGGATTGGCCGATTCGACTTTGGCGACGATCTGCGCGCGCACACCGCGGGCCACGCGGTTCAAGCGCACCAGCGGGGTATTGCCCATTGTCCCCAGCACATTTTCATGAATCTGCGGCGTCGTCTCGATGACGGCAGCGGCAGCCTTGGGATTAGCGACCATGCGTCCAGCACCTTTTGTTTTCTCGTGAAATGTATCTTCAGTTTAAAGGAATATCCCGTTTAAAGTCCAGCGGTTCGCTCTGTTCGCCGCCAGCGCATTATAATTTCAATATTGGAGAGAGGGAGAAAAATCGTTGCTGCGCGTTTACGTTCGCTGTGCGCTGTTGCTTGTGCCGCTGTGGGCGCTGCTCGCCGCCTTAATGAGCGTGTTGGGCAGCGGGCAGCCGCTTCACCCGGCGCTGCGCGGTTTTATCGAAGGCTGCGAAACCATACCGCCGCCTTGCTGGTACGGCATTGTGCCCGGCGTGACCAGCCGCACCAGCGCACTTGATACGCTGCTGGCCGCCGGCTACCATGTGCAAAATCATGTCGGCTCGATCAGCGATGGCAGCGACGGCGTGCTGGTGGCCGAAGCCGCGCATCTGGCGGCTGCTGGGGTCACCTACGATGATTTCACTGTCAGCGCGATCAGCCTTTCGCTCACGACGTGGCAGGTGCATCTGGGCGATGTGGGTTTGCCGGCCGGCGTGATTTTCCGGCGTGACAGCCTGGTGTTTCAAATACGCGCGCAGTTCGTGGCGTATCATACCGCTGCCGGACGCTTTTCCCCTTATACGCCTGTCACCCTGCTTTCGCTCCAGTCGCGCGAAAGGCCGATGCGATCCGCTTATAATTGGCGCGGCTTTGCTTTACCCTGGCGCTACTGCCAGTCGCCCCATCGTTGCTGACGGCTAAGCGCCCAGCGGAAGAATCAAAGAGGCGCAGCACATCCCGCGCCGCGCCCCGTATTCACGGACACCTGACGCCTCTCAGAAATTGATCATGTGTCCTTCCAGCCCGTGCGCCGCTTCTTTGATCGCCTCGCTGAGCGTCGGATGCGCGTGAACATTGCGCGCGATCTCGTTGGGCGTCAGCTCGGCATAGCGCGCCAGCGTCAGTTCGGGCAGCAGTTCGGTCACGTCCGGGCCGATCATGTGCGCGCCCAGCATTTCGCCGTACTTTTTGTCGCTGATGAGTTTGACCCAGCCGGTCGTATCGCCCAGCCCGTGCGCCTTGCCGTTGGCCTGGAACGGGAACTTCGCGACGTTGATGTCGTAGCCTTTTTCGCGCGCCTGCTTTTCGGTATAGCCGAAGGCCGCCACCTGCGGCTGGCAGTACACCGCGCGCGGCAGCATCGCGTAATCCAGTTCAATCGTTGCCTGCCCGGCGATATTTTCCGCCGCGATCACGCCCATGGCCTCGGCCACATGCGCCAGCGCCAGCTTTTGCGTCACATCGCCGATGGCGTAAATCTGCGGCGCGCTGGTTTGCATCCGGCTGTTGATGTCGATCGCGCCGCGTTCGGTCAGTTTCACGCCCGTTTTTTCCAGCCCATAGCCTTCAGTGCGCGGCTTAAACCCGATCGCTTGCAGTACCTTTTCGGCTTGCAGCACTTCCTGCTTGCCTTCGGGCGTCGTCACCGTCACGCGCACGCCGCTGCCCGTGTCTTCGATCTTGTCCACGCGCGTGCTGGTGCGGATTTTGATACCGCTGCGTTCATAACTCTTGCGCAGTTCTGCGCCCAGTTCCTCGTCTTCCAGCGGCAGCAGGCGATCCAGGAACTCGACAATCGTCACTTCCACGCCGTAATTGTGCATCACATAGGCGAATTCGACGCCGATGGCGCCGGCCCCGGCGATGATGATGCTCTTGGGCAGCTTGTCTTCCATGATCTGCTCTTCATACGTCACCACACGCGCGCTCAACTGCGTGCCGGGAATCAGGCGCGTCGTCGCGCCGGTGGCGATAATGCAGTGTTTGAAGGTCAGCGTTTCGGCCTGGCCGTCGTTGAGTGTCACATTCAGGGTGCTGGCATCCGCGAAGGCGCCCCAGCCGTCGTACTCGTCAATCTTGTTCTTGCGCATCAAAAAATGCACGCCCTTGACGCGCCCATCGGCCACGCGGCGGCTGCGCTTAAACGCCTCGCCATAATCGAATTCTACGCTGCCGTTAATTTTGATGCCAAACGTCTTGGCCTCGTGCTTGATGATATGCGCCAGTTCGGCGTTGCGCAGCAGCGCCTTCGAGGGGATGCAGCCGACGTTCAGGCACACACCGCCCCAGTACTGTTTCTCGACAATCGCCGTTTTCAGGCCCAATTGGCTGGCGCGGATGGCCGCCACATAGCCGCCGGGCCCCGCGCCCAGCACGACCACATCATATGCTTTCGCCATGAAAGACTCCTCGTTCCTGCGATGAAACAACGCCGCTAACTATAACACCCGGACTCAGGCGGCGAAAGCATTAATCGCCGCCGCCGCTTTACCCGATGCCCATCGTGACTTCGCGGGAGTGGCCGGGGGATGTGGGCGGCCCTCGCCTACTCGCTGCCGCCGTCGCCCACGCTTTTGCGCAGCCCCCACTTGCGCAGCCGCTTCGCCACGCTGCTCCCCACATGCACGTGCGGCGAACTCAGCCGTTTGACGTATTCCGCCTCGTGTAATGCCGCCAAAAACTCCTGCGCGTTACTGAAAGGCCGCAAACGGGTCAGCGCCCGCCCATATTCAGTGTTGGTGTGCGCATCCGATCCCGCCGTCCCGCAAATATGATGTTCCTGAGCGAACGCCAGCGCCTTGTGGTTATCGCTGGGGAAAATACAGCGTGCGTTGTAAATCTCAATCGCGTCCACCTGATCGACAATCTCCAGCAAATCCGCCTCGCGCCATGCCCCTTTGCGCAGGCGATCAAAGGGGTGCGACACGCTGATAACCGCGCCCTGCGCCCGCAGCCGCCGGATCGTCTCCTGCGGCGAAAGCCCGGCGGGCACGCTCTCGCGCACGAAATACGCCAGAATCTCGCCCTTCGGCGTCATGATTTCCTCGCCCACAATCACCAGTTCGGGGGCGATCTTTTTCATCGCCAGCGCGCTTTCCGCCGTGTTGTGGTCGGTGATGGCGATGCGGTCAATCCGGCGCTTTTCGCACAGCCGGACGATCGTCTCGAACTCTGTCAGACAGTCGCGTGACCAGAAAGTATGGCTGTGCAGGTCAACATTCCACAGGGTCATACACGCTCCACCTGACACGGCGTCCCGGCTTCCATCTCGGCAATCGTCGTTTCGACCGCCGGGTTAAACAGCCGCCGCCGGAACACCAGCGCCACGACCATGCCCACCAGCACGCGCAGCCACTTGTACATAAAGCCGCCGATCAACACCGCCGCCGCGACAGCCGCCGCGTCGAATGTCGGTTGGTTGGGCGCGATCAACGCCAGATACAGGCCGCCAGACGACAATTCCGTGACGCCCGCCCCGTTGGGCGAGCCGCTCAGCGCCCCCACCGCCGCCGTAAAGCCGAAGATGAACATGGTTTGCCACAACAGCGGCCACGACATTTCCAGCCCAAAACCCGTCAGCACCAGCATCATGCCCAGCGAATCGAGCGCATAGGCCAGCGCGCCCAAAGCCGTCGTCACCGCCACATGCCGCGGGCGAAACACCTGGCGCGTGCTGGCGTAAAACGCCACCAGCGGTTGATGAATGCGGTTGATGAGCGGTATCGTCGCGATGATATTCAGCAGCAGCTCGGCCAGCGGCTTGATTTGTACCGCCACCAGCCCGACAACGATTAACCCGGTCGCGAACAGAATAAACCACTGCGCGCGCGGGTCTAAATTGATCACACTGCCGCCCAACAGCAGCGAAACAAAGACGATGGTCAGCACTGATGTGCCGTCAATCACGCGCTCGCCGATAATCACCGGCACACTGCGCGCAATCGGCACACCCGTTTTGGTCTTCAGGATAATCGCCTTGACCACTTCCGCGATCTTGCCGGGACTCACCGCCAGGGTGAATCCCGCCACGAACAAGGCCAGGCTGTCGCCGACACTGATCTTGTCGCGCGCCGCGATCACGCCCAGATAATACTGCCATTTGGCGAAATGCAGCCCCCAGGACACGAGTTTGAGCGCCACCACAGGAATCAACAGCGCCCAGGGATATGTCTGGAGGTGAATAAGCAACTGCTGGGTATCGGTTAATGCCAGCAAGCCGACATAAATGAAAAAAGCGATGGCGAGTCCCGCCACAATCTGATGGCGATATTTCCGCATGGGCGATCCCTCCGGGCGCTCATTGTAGCAGCAGCCCCTATCGCCTACCAGAGGGGTCTCGGCTATAATGCCAGCGTTGTGCGGCGCAAAAAACAAGCGTTGGGTAATCGTCGGTTCAACGCCGCACAAAACACGAGTAAACTTGATGGTTTCATGGCAAACTGTCAGGGAGAGACGTGCCGGAGTGAAGACGTTATGACAATACAACCACCGGAAAATCATGCGCGCGACGGTCACGACAGTCTGCATGCCCCGCCGCGCTGGCTGCTGTGGGGTTTGGTCGCTCTTTTCATACTGGCGATTGCCGGCGGTATCACCGGGGTATGGATTTTTCGCGATGTGCTGCGTCCCAGCCAGCAGCAGCGTGTGATGGACATGTTGCCCTTTATGCGGGCGTTTATGCGCGGCGGCGAAGCGCTGCCCACGCCCGAACTTCAGTTGACTTCAACGATTTCGGCGATGGACTTGTTGAATTCGCCGCTGGAAATCCCGACCTCTACGCCAACCGCGACCGCTGAGATCGCAGCCAGTCCGACCGCCGCGCCTACGCAAACGCTGCCGCCTGACGCCACCACGCTGCCCAGCGCGACGCCCACGCCCACGGAAAACGCGCCGCTGGTTTCGCCCACGCCGGCGCCCACACAGGTCGGCAGCAATTTGCCCACATCTGCGCGCATGTTCGGCTTTTCCTACGTGCGCCAGGACTGGAACAACTGCGGCCCGGCCAACATCACGATGGCGCTGAGCTATTTTGGCTGGCAAGAAGATATGGCGGCAGCGGTGAGTTATCTGAAAACTGATCGCGAAGATAAAAATGTTTCGCCTATCGAGATGGTCAATTTCGTCAACGAAGAAACCGGTGTGCGCGCCATCACCCGTATCGGCGGCGACCTGGATGTGCTGCGCGCCCTGATCGCCACCAATTTCCCGGTTGTGATCGAAACCGGCTACATGTTCGAAGGCTATGATTGGATCGGTCATTACCGCACGCTTGTGGCCTACGACGATTTGCAGCAAATCTTCTATATCTACGACAGTTTTCTGGGCAGCGGCGGCAGCGGCGAAGGCTTCGCCGAAAGTTACGCAGAACTCGATCGCCACTGGCAGGCGTTCAACCGCACCTTCATTGTGCTCTATCAGCAGGAGCGGGAAAACGAACTGCGCGCGGTGTTAGGCGATCTGGCCGATCCCACAATGGCTGCTGAACACGCGCTGGCCACCGCGCAGGAAGAAGCGCGCGCCAACCCGCAAAACAGCTTCGCCTGGTTCAATATGGGCACAGCTTTCGTGCGGCTGAGTCGTTACGAAGAAGCCGCTGCGGCATATGACCGCGCGCGTCAGGTCACCGTCCCGCAGATGCCGTGGCGGATGCTGTGGTATCAGTTCGGGATGTACGAAGCGTACTACGAAGTCGGGCGCTACGATGACATCCTGAGCCTGGTCACGGCGAATTTGACCAACGGCGGCCAATATGTCGAAGAAACGTTCTACTGGCAGGGGCGCGCGTATCTGGCGCAGGGGCAAGACAACCTGGCCGCCGAATCCTTCCGCCGCGCCTTAGCTAACAATTCGCATTTCGATGCCGCGCGCGAAGCGTTAGAAGCGCTTAGCTCATAAGGGGAAAGACATGGCTGCTGTAAGCGATGCCGCTGAAACCCGCAACCGCCGTCTGGCACGTTCAACGCTGGTAGTCATGCTGGCTTTTGGGCTGGCGAAAGCCATCAGCCTGGTGCAGGTCAAGATCATCGCCGATACCTTTGGTGTAGGCCGTGATTGGGATACCTATGTCGCGGCGGACAGCGTTTCTGGGCTGATTTTTACGCTGATCTCCGGCGGGGCGCTGGCGCACGCTTTTATCCCGATTTTCAGCAGTTTTCTGGCGCGCGAAGACCGTGACGGCGCGTGGAAAATCGCCAGCCATGTCACCAACAGTATCTTTCTGGCCACGCTGTTGGTAAGCCTGATAGTGTTCATCTTCGCCATGCCGCTGGCGGGGGTGATCGCGCCCGGCTTTGACATGGCGGCACGCGAACAGACCGCGAATCTGCTGCGGGTGCTGCTGCTCAGCACACTGATTTTTTCGGTCAGCGGCATTGTGATGGGCGTTTTGCAAAGCTACAACCACTTTCTGACGCCGGCGCTGGCACCGGTGCTGCTGGATGTGGGCATTTTGATCGGTGTGCTGTTTTTTATCGCGCCGATGGGTGTGTATGGTATCGCATGGGGTACGGTGTTGGGCGCGCTCATGCATCTGGGCATTCAGGTGCCGGCGCTGCTGCGTTACCATCCGCGCTGGCTGGCCCAACTTGGCTGGCGTGATCCGGTGCTGTGGCATGTATTCCGGCTGATGCTGCCGCGTATCGCCGGGCTGGGTCTGTTTCTGTACAATTTTCAGCTTGCCATCAATATTGCCTCGCGTATGAACGAAGGCGCGGTCTCGGCCTTCAGTTGGGGCTGGCGTTTGATGCAAATCCCGGAAACGCTGATCGGGACGGCCATCGGCACAGTGGTTTTCCCGACGTTAGCTGCGCTGAGCGAACTCAATGACGAAAAAGGTAAACGCGACGCCATGTCTGGCGCGCTGCGCTTCATTCTGGTGACGACGATTCCGGCGTCGGTGGGCTTGATTCTCGTCGGCAGGCCGCTCATCAGCCTGCTGGAAGGCGGAGCATTCGATCCATCGGCGACAGCGCTGGTGTACAGCACACTGAGCTATTTCACGCTGGGACTGATTGTGCATTCGCTGCTGGAAGTCGCCAGCCGCAGCTTTTACGCCGACAAAAACACGCTTGTGCCGCTGTGGACGGCGCTTGGCGGCGCGGTGATTAACGTCGTTTTTTCGCTGGCGCTGACGGGGATGCCGCTGACAGAATTCCTGTCTCCCGCGCCAACTGTCGTATTGGACAGCGCGCGGGTTGGTTATCTGGCGCTGGCGAACTCATTGGGCACGGCTTTTCAGGTGGGTGTGCTGCTGTGGCTGCTGGGCCGCCGCTGGCACGGCATCAACGAAAGTATGCTGGCGCGCACCACGCTCAAGACCGCCGCGGCCAGCCTTATCATGGGCCTGGCGGTGGGGCTGGTGGATGCGGCATGGAATGCGCTGGGGCTGGGGGGGCGCGGCACGCTGATGACGGCTGTACAAGCGGGTGTGCTGATGCTGACAGGCGCAGGCGTGTTTGTGGGTGCGGCGCTGGCTTTGAAGATGGATGAAGTCAGGATGTTGTTAAACCTATTCGTGCGGCGGAAAAAAGCAGTGGAGGTTGTGGCATGACGATTGAGATCAAAGTGCAGACATTGGGGTTGGCGGCGACTAACGCCTATATCATCGGCGACAGCGAAACGCAAGAGGCCATCGTTATCGACGCGGTGGATAACGCGCCGCTGCTGCACAAAACCGCGACCGACGCCGGCTGGACAATCAAGCTGATTCTGGCGACACACGGCCACTTTGACCATGTGCTGGCGAGCAAAGCGCTCAAGGAATTAACCAGCGCGCCCTTTTACATTCACCAGAACGACCTGCCGTTTTTGCAGCGTCTCCCGGAAACCGGAATGCGCTTCATAGGCAAGCCGTTTCCTCCCGCCGCCATCCCCGACCGTTTTTTGACGGACGAAAGCGAAATCATCACCGTCGGCAGTATTCAGTTGGAAACGCTGTTTACGCCGGGGCACGCGCCGGGACATATCAGCTTCTTCATGCGCTCGCAGCGTATCGTCTTCAGCGGCGACTGCCTGTTTGCCGGGAGTGTGGGCCGCACCGATTTGCCCGGCGCGGACTTGCCGACGCTCATGAAGTCGATTTACGACAAGCTGCTGCCGCTGGGTGATGATGTGCGTGTGCTGCCGGGACACATGGCCGAAACCACGATTGGCCGCGAACGACAGAGCAATCCCTTCGTGCGCATGTACGCCGACGAACTCTAAGAGCGCTTCAAGGCGCGGTTCTTTATCACATCTTGTCCTCTGGCCACACCAGCGCGCGCAGCCACAGCGTCGTGTCGGCATCGTGCAGATCGAGCGGGTTTAAGTCCAGGCGGACGCGCGACGCGACCGCCGGGAAACACGACGGAATCGGCGCTTTTTGCCCGCGCGCCTCGCACAAGCGCCTGGGCACTGCCGCAGCGCTGCCCGTCGCTGTACTGATAGCGGTAGCGATCCCACAGCAGATTCAGTCCGGCGCTTGTCCCAACTTCGACCAGCGCCAATGGCCGCTGCGCAATCACACCAAAGACCGGCAGCAGCAAAGCGCAGCGCCCGACCTCGTTGGTCTGCACACGGCGCGCCGCCAGCAGCGCTTTGATCTCGGCTTGGTGTTCCTGGCAAAAGGCGCGAAACAGCGGGAAAGGCGTATCCGGCGGCAGCGGGTCGGGGCTGAGATCGGCATAATACGCGGCCAGCGCGTGCGGCGTGCCCTTGAGCAGCAGATAATGCACCGCCCCCAGCAGCACATTGGGCAGCGGCTGCGCGCGCGGGCTGTGCGCCGCCAGCCTCAGCAGCGCCTCGTCCTGGGCGATGCCCCGGCACAGCCGCTCATACAGCGGCGAATGCCCTTTGGACTGGAATGCGGCGAACTGCTGAAACGCCGCCGCCAGCCGCTCTACAGGCACATTCTGGTCGAGGTAATTCATCGTTGTGCCCTTTGATCACTGACCACTCATCCTTTATCCCAATGGGCAGCGCGGCGCGCCGCCTCCAACACCTGCCCCACTGTGATGTCGCGCACGCAGGGATGATTCTCCAGCGCGTCGTTCTGCCAGTTCATTAAGCGGCAGGGGCGGCAGGCGATGCTGCTCGTCAGGATAAAATGCTTGGGCGGGCTGCCCCATGTGCCGAACTCGGCGGGGTCTGCCGGTCCGAACAGGGCCACCGTGGGCGTGCCAACCGCCGCCGCCAGATGCAGCGGCCCGCTGTCTGGCCCCAGCACCACCCTGGCGCGGGCGAACAACGCGGCCAACTGTCCCACGCGCGTATCGCCCGCCATCACAATCGCCCGTTCTTTCATGCGTCCGGCGATATTGCGCGCAGTTGCTAATTCATGGTCGCTGCCTGTCAGCACCACCGGCGATTCCAACTGCCCGGCCAGCGTATCGGCCACCGCTGCCCAGCGTTCGTCCGGCCAATTTTTGAGCGCCGCCCCTGAACCCGCGTGGATCACCAGCAAACGCTGCTCCCGGCGAATGTCCCATTCTTCCAGATAACCGTTGATATAACCGCGATCATCATCGTCCAGCGGGAAATCATACACGGCGGCGGCAGGCGCGATCGTCCCAGTCCAGCGTTCCACCAGCTTCAGATTTTGCAGCAGCGCGTGCTGCGGCTCTGGGTTGAGCGCGTCGGTCAAAAACGGCGCGACATCCGGCAGCGCGTAGCCGATACGCAGCGGGATACCCGCCAACTTCGCCAGCAGCGCGCCCCACCAGTGATCGGGACGAAAAATCACGGCGGCGCTGTAGCCGATGATGCGCAGTTGGCGCGCCGTGCTCAACACCAATTCATAAGGCGAACGCCAATTCTGCTTCGGCGCGCGGCTAAAGGCGGGAAACGGCACGGTCAGCGTGAGGTCAATCTGCGGGTAGCTGGCGATCACTTCCGCCGACCAGGGGCCGACCAGCGCGTGCAGTTCAGCCTGCGGCAGCGCGGCGCGCAAAGCCAGCAGCGCCGGCGTCGTCAGCAGCACATCGCCCATGTAATCGGGGCGAATCAGCAAAATACGTTCGCTGCCATCCGGCTGGTAAATCTGATTCGGCAGCGGCGGCAGCGCTGCCGCTGCGCGCAGCAGCCCGCGCCGCAAACGATGTTTGAGCGGCGTGGCGTGCATAGCCTCCGCCAGAATCCGGTTGCGCCGCGCCAGCGCTTCGCGTTCTGCCGTCTTATTCGACACGTTCCCGGCCATAAAGCGCTAGTAACTGCGGGATCAGCACCGACCAATCGTAGTAGGCGGCGACACTGCGGCGCGCCTCTGCCCCCAACATCTGCCGTTTTGCTTCATCTTCCAGCAGCGTTAGGATGGTTTGCGCCATCTCTGCGGCGGAATCGGCCAGCAGCAGTGCGCGTTTGGCTTGGGGATGCAGGCCGGAAGCGGCGGTGTGTGTGGCGACAATGGCGCAGCCGGCGGCCATTGCTTCCATGATCTTCAGGCGGGTACCGCCGCCCATGCGCAGCGGCGCGACATATACTGCTGCGCTGTGCAGATAGGGCTGCACTTGCGGCACGCGCCCGGTCAGATGCACGCCGGCCGTTTCGCGCAGGGCCGTCAGACGGTTATGAGGCTTCTGGCCGACGATATAAAGCTGCGCTTCCGGCACGCGCGCCTGAACCAGCGGCAGCACTTGTTTGACGAACCACAGCATAGCATCGACATTGGGGCGGTAGTCCATCGTGCCGGTGAAGACCAGCGCCGCTTCGCCCAGTTCTAGCTGCGCGCTGCTCGATGTATACCGTTCGACAAAAATACCGTTGGGCAGCACCGGGATCTCTTTTTCCGGGCACAGCGTTTGCAGCGCCGCCGCGTCTTCGGGCGAGACGGCGATCACCAGATCGGCTAAACAACAGATGCGCTGCTCAAACGCGCGAATACGCGGCACTTGCAGCAGCGAATACAGCGCTGCCGGCCAACGTCCGCTGTCGGCGCGGTCGATGCGCCCCATCTCCTGTTGCAGCGCGTACTCGGCGTTGAAAGCGTCGTAACACAAACGCGCCTGCGGGGCAGCCGCGCGCGCCAGCGGCAGGTAGCAGGCCATCTCCAGTCCCTCGGCCTGCACCAGATCAAATTCCTGCTCGCCCAGCAGCGCTTGCAGGCAGCGCGCCAGCTCATGGCTGTACAGGCGGCGGGCGATGTCGGCCTGCCCGCTGAGCAGCAGATCGCGCAGACGTTGTCTCAGGCGGCGGCGCGGCGGCGGCACAGTCTCGATATGCGCGCAGTACTGCGTGAGCGGTGTGCTGCCGTTGAGCGCGCCTTCGTGGAAGCTCAACAGCACGACCTCATGCCCGGCGGCGTGCAGGCCGTGTACAATACCAAAACTGCGTAACGCGCCACCTTGCAGCGGTGGGTAGGGCAAACTGCCCGTCAGCATCAGAACTCGCATCGTCCCTCATTGTAGTGCAGTGTGATAGACATGCATGGCGACCTGCGCAGCATGTTCCCATGTAAACAGGCGCGCCCGCGCCCGCGCCGCACGGCGCATGTTTTCGTACCAGGTGACATCGTCCAAAACATGTTCCAGCGCGCCAGTCAGCGCCACCGTGTCGTCCGGGTCGATCTGTAAACCGACTTCTCCGACGACTTCGGGCAGCGACGAACGATTGCTGACAACCGGCACGGTGCCGCAGGCCATCGCTTCCAGCGCGGGCAGGCCGAAGCCCTCGTAAAACGACGGCATGACCAGCGCTACAGCCATCGAATAAACGGCAGGCAAATCGCTGTATGTCACGTCTTCGCGCCAGAGCACGCCTTCGGCCTTGATCTGCGCGATATCGAACAGCCAGCCGCGTTTGCCCACCAGCAGCAGCGGCGGCGCGTCTTTGCGGCGCGCGCGCAATTGGGCGTAACTTTGCAATAAGCCCTGAATATTTTTGCGCGGTTCAAGCGTGCTGACAAATACAAAATAACGTTCCGGCAGCGCGTATTTCTGGCGCACACGGGCGGTGATTTCCGGCGGCTGCGGCGTGAACTGCGCGTCTACACCTTCAAGCTGCACCGTGATTTTTTGCGGCGGCACGTTCAACAGCGTCACCAGATCGTTTTTCGTCGAAGCGCTGACGGCCAGGATGTGATCGGCCTGCTTTACGGCGCGCTGTATCTGGGCGTTGTAGTAGCGCCGGCTTTCGGCGGTCATGAACTGCGGATAGAGCAAAAAGGCCAGATCATGCACCGTAATCACATAGCGTTTCGCACCGCCCAGCGGGGGGATAAAATCCGGGCTGTGCAGCACATCCAGCCGGAAGCGCGCCAGTTCCAGCGAAAGCGCCAAGCGCTCGATGCGATGATGGCACGGCGTCCATAACTGCGCGCTGGCGAAGCGCGTCACCAGCGCGGCGCGTGCTTTGCGGCTGTGGAACACCGTATAGCGCCCGGCGCTATCCAGCTTTTCCAGCGCGGCGATCAGCTCGCGCGTGTAGGTGCTGATGCCGCCGACGCGATAATCATTTAAGCGCGCGTCAATGCCGATGTGTATCATAGCGCCAGTATAGCCGCTGGTCGGGGAACATTCTAGAGGCGCTTCACCAGGCACCTTCACGCTTTTTTGACCGTCAGCACGTTGAGGGCAGCGCAAGGGAACATTCTAGAGGCGCTTCACCAGGCACCTTCACGCTGCAAAATCGTGCGCAGCAGGTCTTTACGCGCGCCGCCGCCGAGCGTTTCCAGCTTGCGCACGCCCAATGGGTCGATTTCCTCACGCAGCAGGCGGATTTCTGCCGCGCTGGGCGGCGGCGTTTCGTGGACATCGGGCGCGATCGCCAGCGCGAAGCCTGTTTTTTTGGCGATGTGATCGATACTCACGCCGGGATGATAGCTCAGCAAACGGATGTGCCCGTCGTGCCAATCGAACTGTCCCAGATCGCTGATAAGGTAGCGCGGCCCGTGCCCCCGCCGGCGCTGCGGCGCATGCCCCAGCCCGCTGACAAAATCCAACTGCTCGACAAATGTCACGCGCGAATGACGCGGCACATACAGATAAATCTGCTCGTGGTTCACGCTGACATCGGGGATGCCGCCGCTGCCCGGCAAACGCATTCGCGGGCGCTGGTAGTCTTTGCCAAATGCGATATTGTTAAAATTGCCGCAGGCATCAACCTGCGCCGGACGAAAAAATTCTTTGGGATGAAATTTGGGCAGCATATCCGCCGCCGCCACCGCAAAGCCGACGTTGAGCAGCGCTTTGCCCAGCCACATGTCTTCGCTGCGCCCCACACCGAGCGCGCCCCATTCCTGACACAAGCCCTGACCGATGGCCGAGGCGAAGCGTACGTTCGGGGCGTGCGTGCATTTCGCCAGGATCAGCCCGGCCATCACCAGCGGCGTGTTGATACCCTGCGCCAGCACCTCGCCGTCCACCACCTGCCGCGCGATACACACCGAAATCAGCTCGTCAATCGTGAAGTCCATAGGTTCACCGCAGTGTATACAGCAGCGCGCCACAGCGGGGCTGCTGCCTATGATTATAGATCGTTCGGGCGGTATGTCATGCTTTTTCGAATCCTTAGACACTACCCCTGCTCAGGGCCGCTGGCCGTTAGAATACGATGATGCAGGTAAGACGTGGGCGGAGGCGCAAAGAAACAGCTCAATAAGTGGGTAAGGCTGCGTGCCGTGCGTGCGCTAAAAGCGACTGCGTGACGCCGCCCGCTGTGTCCCGGGCGCTTTCGTTATATATCGCCGCCGCGGTCGGAAGCCATTTTGACGATCACCGGCTTGATTTTGGCGATAAGATCGACCAGATCAAGCTGCGCTTCGATAACCTGATCGACCGGTTTATAGGCCTGCGGCGCTTCGTCCAGGCCGCCGCCCAGCAGAGTCACCCCGCGCGCTTTCAGGTAGTGATCGCGCTCGGTTTTGGTGATGCTTTGCAGCGCCTGCCGCCGGCTCATCTGCCGTCCCGCACCATGCGCGGCCGAATTCAGCGCTTCGTCCTTGCCCTTGCCGCGCACGATATAGCCCGCGTCGGCCATCGAGCCGGGAATCACGCCCAGCACGCCTTTGCCCGCCGGGGTCGCGCCTTTGCGATGCACGTAGACCGCGCGTTCCCCCGTGCCGAAACCCGCCGGCGCGGGGATGTTTTCCAGCCAGCTAAAATTGTGGTGGTTCTCGATCACAGCGGCGGGCTTATAGCCGACAGCGCGCGCCAATTTCTGATGAATCACCTCATGATTGGCGTGGGCAAAGCGCCCGGCCAAATTCATCGCCAGCCAGTATTCCTGGCCTTCGTGCCAGGTCATGGGAAACCAGGCCAGGTGGCGCACGCTTTTGTCCAGTGTCGGATGCATCTGCTGCGCCAGCTTGGAATAATGTTCGGCGATCTGGTAGCCGACGCCGCGCGAACCACTGTGCGACATCAACGCCAGGTACATGCCGGCCTTCAACCCCAGATCGGCGCTGTCCGTTTCCAAGGTCAGTTCGCACCAATCGACAAAATGGTTGCCAGAGCCGGAAGTGCCAAGCTGGTCATAGGCTTTGCTTTGCAGCGAACGCAGCAGCGGCGTGGCCTGCCAGTCGCGGTCTTCCAGTACTGCGTGATCGGGGCGTTCATGGCGTTCCCACTTGCCGCCCGCGCCGAATTTGGTTTCGCTTTGCAGGGCTTTTTTGAACTGCGCCAATTTTTGCTTGATAACGCTGGCCGAGACATCAAAAATCGTGACGCGCACACGGCAGGCAATATCAACCCCCACCGCATACGGAATGACGGCGTTTTCGACCGCCAGCACGCCGCCGATCGGCAAGCCATAGCCAACATGCGCGTCGGGCATCAGCGCCCCCGCCACGCTCACTGGGAGGCGCATCGCGGCGTCCATCTGCGTGCGCGAAGCCGCGTCGATGTACTGCTCGCCCCACACCCGATAGGGCAGCGGTTTGGGACGCAACATTTCCTGTGACATTGTGGAACCCCTGTCTCCAAAACTGTCTGTATCATATAAGAAGGGTCAGAAGAAATCAATAAGGTTCAGATTTCCGATAGACAAGGCGCCAGCTTGTGCTAAGATGCAGAGAATTCTAAATGCCAGTATAATCAAGCGTAAGGGGCAGAGAGCAGCGCCCAGATGTCCATGTAACTACAGGTAGATAGAACAGGAGTCCTTGATGTCTGTCGTCACCGTTCTTAAGCAAGCAGACATATTTTTTGAACTGACCAACACGCAGCTAGAGCTGGTTGCTTCGATCTGCGCCGAACGCCACTTTCAGGCTGGCGACGTCATCTTTGAAGAAAACACGCCCGGCAATGAACTGTACATCATCGCCAGCGGCGAGGTCAACATTGTCGTTGACCCGTCGGTGATCGGCAAGGAAAGCAGCGGCGGCCCGGTGCCGATCGCCACGCTGCGGCGCGGGCAATCGTTCGGCGAAGTCTCGCTGGTGGACGAAGGGCTGCGTTCGGCGGGCGCGCGCTGCGCCAAAGAAGACACGCATCTGATTGTCATCCCGCGCGACAAACTTATGCTGCTGTGCGATACCTATCCCCAGTTGGGCTATCGCCTGATGCGTAATCTGGCCGCTGACCTTGCGATGAAGATTCGCCACACCGATTTGCAGGTGCGTGAGCAGATCACCTGGACACGCAGCGAATAATGGCAGGGTGAGTTTTTTCAATTCTTGGCGCACAGTCTCCTGTGCGCTTTTGTGTTGGTGGAGTAAAGCTATGCGCAAGCTGATCTTAATAGGTGTCTTGCTGCTGTTGCGGGTTGTGCCGGTGTCGGCGCAGGATATCAGCCATGTCCGTGTGGCGCATTTTGCGGTGGGTTATGAGGCTGTGGATGTCTACGCCAACGACGCGCTGCTGGTGGCGCAGCTTGAATTCGCAACCCTGAGCGAATGGCTGGAGGTGCCGGCGGGCGCTTATGCCCTGGCGATGGTGGCGGCGGGCGCGGCGCTGGAAGATGCTATCTACACACTGGGCGATTTTGGGCTGGAGGCCGGCGCGTGGACAACACTGGTTGTGCTGGGCGTGGCCGATGATCCCGATTTTCCTATCATGGTGCAGCCCATTCGCGAAGATTACAGTCTCGTCGGACAGGGCGAAGCGCGGGTGACCTTTTTTCACGCCATTCCCGACGTCGGCGCGGTGGACATTTACGTCGCCAACGGCCCGCAGCTTGTTGGCGGATTGACCTATCCGGGACAAGCGGCGCAGTTGGGCATCTCGCGCGAGCCTGCCGCTAACGACGGCTACGCGA
The DNA here is from genome assembly GCA_013388745.1 of Chloroflexota bacterium. Taxonomy (GTDB): domain Bacteria; phylum Chloroflexota; class Anaerolineae; order Aggregatilineales; family Phototrophicaceae; genus JACAER01. The sequence continues at coordinate 242,504 of JACAER010000006.1, read as the reverse complement.
TTCTCCCCGATTTGTTGGTTGGCTTCTATGATCTGGAAGTCACGGACGGCGACGACCCGAATAATGTGCTGCTGCGTGTCAATGGGATTGAGTTAGCAAGCGGGCGCAGCTATCTGATCGGGCTGGTCGGCACAGGCGGGGATGCCCAGGCTGTCGTGACCGTCACCGATGTCGATACGCTGCTGGCAGCGGCCAGCCGGGAAACCAGTCTCGACTTGCAAACCGAAACCTGTCAGGGCGAAGGCACAGTGCAGGTGCGCGCGGCACATTTCGCGCTGCTGCGCGACGCCAGCGCGCTGGTCGATGTTTATTTGAACGACGAACTGGCTGTTGCGGGCATCGACTACAGTGAAGTCGGCGAATGGAGCGAAATCCCCGCCGGCAACTACGACGTAGCGCTCGTACCCGCCGGCGGCGAACTGGATGCGGCGCTTGTCAGCGCGACCGGCGCGCCTCTGTGCGCAGACCGTTGGGTGACTCTGGCGGCTATCGGCCTGCAAAGCAATAACACGCTCGGCATTCAGCCGATCAGCGAAGATTTCCGCCCGGTTGAAGATGGCACCGCGCGCCTTACTATTTTCCAGGGTATTGTCGGCGCGCCGCCGGTGAATGTGCAGCTTGCGGGCGGCACACTGATCGTTGGCGGGCTGACGTATCCGGGACAGGCGGCAGCGCTGGGGATCTCGAACGAAGTGGCGGCTAACGATGGCTATGCCACGCGCACTGTCGATGCCGGGCGCTATTCCATTCAGGTCGTGCGCCAGGATAACAATCAAGTGCTGCTGACTTTCACCGCGCTGGCGCTGGAAAACCGTCACTACTATACACTGGCGGCCATCGGCTCGACCGTGCGTTCGGGTTACGTGCTGGTGGACAACGGCGAACTGCGCTGATTGCGCTGTTGGGGACAAGACAAGCGGGACGGCTCCGCGCGGAGGCGTCCTTTTTGATGGCTTATGGCGCGCCGATATATGACACACGCCAGATGTGGCCATAGATAAAATCGGCGACCACCAGCGCGCCATCGGGTGCCAGCGCCACATCCACCGGGCGAATCAGCCCGGTAACAAACGGCGTCGGCACATAGCCTTCTGCCCCGATACTGGGCGCGCGCGGGTCAATATTGACGATACGCTGCGCTCCCTCGCGGCCATTCCACAGCGCGACAAACAGGGTGTTGAAGTAATTTTGCGGGAACTGCATGGCGGTATACGCCACCAAACCGCGCGGGAGCGTGTAATCCGGGAAGCGCAGTAGATCGGGCTGATAAGTGATGTCGGCGCGCAGCAGGGGGCAGTCGGCGCAGCCGCGATTGCGCCAGTATGGCCAGCCGTAATGTCCGCCGGGCGTCAGCGCCAGCAGGCGATCTCCCGGCCCGCTCAGCAGGCCGTTATCCGTCGCGTAAAACTGCCCGGCGGCGTCAAAAGTCAGATCGTAGGGGTTGCGAATGCCTTCGGCGTAGACTTCGACCACGCCGGTATGCGGCTGAATGCGCAGCACCGACGCTTCGTAAGGCACGAGATCGGCGAACGGCTGGCGGCGGGCAACCTCTGGCGCGGCCTCCAGATGATCGGTAAGCGCGCCAACGCCCAGATACAGATAGCCATCCGGCCCAAAGACTAGGCCGTTGGGCTGATTGTCGATCACCTGAAAACAGCAGGGAAGATTATCCAGGACAGTCTCGATCTGGCCGTCGCCGGTCACACGCCACAGGCCGCCGCCCTGTGTTGGCGTCAGGCGCGCGCTGACATAGAGCACATCTGTGCCCGGCTGGAAGGCTAACCCGATCGGCGAGACAAACGGCCCGGCATACAGCGTGCTGCTGCCGTCTGCGTCCATCGCGTATACAGCGCCATTACGGGCGCCGTCGGTCAGCAGCGCGGCGTATAAGCGGCCATCCGGGCCGTAGGTGATTTGCAGCGGCTGGCCGGGAAAACGCCCCACATGCTGCAAACGGAAGCCCGGCGGCACCTGGATGCGCAGCATAAAGCCGACGATGTCATCGGCGCAGGGAAAATCGCCGCAAGTCCAGCCTTCGCTGGCCGAAAGCCCGGCGGACAGGGCGGGCACAGCCGGCGGCGCGCCTTCGCTGGAAGCCGGCGTGAGCGTTAGCAAAGCCGTTGTTGGCACTGGCGTGGGCGTGCGCGTCTGTGTCGCCGTAGATGTGGGCGTGGGCGTGGGCGTGCGTGTCGGCGAAGGCGTCGCTGTAGGAGTCACAGTCGGCGTCGGGCTGAAGGTCGGCGTCGCGGTATACAGCGGCGCGCCGGCCCCGATCTGTGTCGCGGCCACGGTCGCGCGGATCACCTGCGACTGCGGCGCGCAGGCGATGCTCACAGCACTGGTCAAGATGAGGAAGAACAGTATGGGTACGCGCATAAGGTGGAAAGACGGTCGCAAAATCAGCGCTGCTGATTATACCACCAACGCGGCGCGGCACGCTTATTACGCCGCTAATCCTCACGACGACACAGGATGTTTGTTACTGGACAAGCTCTGCCTATTCTATGAGAAAATGAGAGCATAGTTCGTTTGCAGTCGGGAGAAACACGATGTCCACGCTGTTAATTCTGTTGGCAATTGGCGCTGTCATGGCGATACCGCTGGTGCTGCTCACCCGCCGGTTGTATGGTAAAGAGGAACACACCATGGGGCTAGGCGCGGACGACATCAAGTTCGGCCAAAATTTAGGCGCGCAGCACTGGCAAAAACTGAACGAACCCGTTGAAGACAAACGCACACGTTAGCCTCTCATCTGCCATCAATTCTTTGCTGCTACAATCTGGGACAAGCTCAGGCTTGTCCTTTTTAGTTCTGGAGCAGGTTGCAGACGGATAGCATTACGGGAAGCAACGCTGCGCGCGGCGGGGGCGCTTGTCTGGAACATCCTGGCGCGCGGGAAAAGCAGCGCGCAGGCAGCACAGATGCCGGCGTCCAGCGGGCAAAAATTGCAGGCCTGGTGTTTGCCTGTTAGCAGGAGCAGATATGCGCGAAGTGGTAATTATCGGGGGCGGGCTGAGCGGTTTGGCCGCCGCCTGGGAACTGGCGCAGCGCCGCATTCCCCACACATTGATCGAAGTCAAAAATCGACTCGGCGGCGCGATTATCAGCCAAGCGCAGGCCGATTTTGTGCTGGATGGCGGGCCGCTGTTCGTGCCGCGCGCCGCCGACTGGGCGTTTCTGGACGAACTTGACCTCTCCAACGCTCTTGTGGCAGTCGATGACACACGCGCCGTGTTTCGCCAGGGCACGCAAACGCTGGTCGATGCCTTAGCAAAACGCCTTTCTGCGCCGCCCATGAAGCGTATGGCCGTCAGCAGTCTGGGGACGCTGGCGCCCGGCGTCTTCGGCGTGTGTCTGGAAAACGGCATTTTGCTCGATACACGCGCGCTGATGATCGCCGCGCCCGCGCGTTACGCCGAACGGATGCTGCGCGAATTACAGGGTGACATCGCGCTGCGCCTGCTCGATTTTCGCTACGACACTATCCTGCGCCTATCGTTGGGCATTCACGCCACGGATATGCCCGCGCCGGTTTCCGATGATCCTATCGCCTTTATTGACCACACGACAGCGCCAGAGCGCGTGCCCCCGGATAAGGCGCTGCTGCAAATCGGCCTGCGTATTAGGCCGGATGCGCTTCCCGCCGACCCGCTGGCCGCACTCGCTGCCCGGCTGCACTGGAAAGCGCAAATTCTGGCGCAGCGCGTCGATTTCTGGCCGGAAGCGGATCTGGTACGGGATGCGCCGGTATTAGAACATCTCGCGGCGATTCCGGCGCTGCTGCCGCCGGGCGTGGCGCTGATCGGCAGCGATTATCTGGCGCAGGACAGCCTGAGCGCGCGTGTGTGGGCGGCGCGTGCCGCCGCACAGCGCATCGCCGCGTATTTGGGGAAGTGATGGTTGAGCGCATCATCGAATAGGGGGAATCTATGAAACAACACCATCTCGTCGTGCCGCTGCCCGACGGTCCGCCCGAAATCGACGCCGCGCGCGATGCGGTCAAACCCAAATTATAGGCCGATGTCTGTTCGAATCAAAGAGACCTCCCGCCAGCGAGAGGTCTGTGGGTGAAACACATGTCAGTCGTTAGCCGCTGACACGCTCGATAATCGTGGCTGTCGCCATGCCGCCGCCGCAGCACATCGTCTGCAAGCCGTAGTGCTTGTCGTGCGTTTCCAGCGCGTGCAGCAGCGTCGTCATCAACCGCGCGCCGCTGGCCCCCAGCGGATGCCCGATGGCGATCGCGCCGCCATGCACATTGACTTTCGCCATATCCGCGCCAATCTCCTGCTGCCACATCGCCACCACGCTGGCGAAGGCTTCGTTGACTTCGAACAGGTCGATCTGCTCCATGCGCAGCCCGGCGCGCTGCAAAACCTTGCGCGTGGCTTCAATCGGCCCGGTCAGCATCAGATGCGGGTCGCTGCCCACCGTGACACTGGCGATAATGCGGGCGCGCACTTTCAGGCCGAGTTCGGCGGCTTTTTCGCGCGTCGTCACCACGACTGCCGCCGCACCGTCGCTGATCTGACTGCTGTTGCCCGCCGTCGTCACGCCGTTTTCGGTAAAGGCCGCGCCTAATGTCGCCATTTTTTCGAGCGTGGCATTCGGACGCACACCCTGATCGCGCTCTACCGTAATCGGATGGCTCTTGCTGCCGTCCTGCCTGATGTCTTCCAATCCCGCGACCGGCAGAATCTCGCGCGCCAGCCAACCTTCCTGATGCGCTTTGGCCGCGCGCATATGGCTTTCATAGCCGATGCGATCGACCTGTTCGCGGCTGATGCCCCATTTCTGGGCGATCTCGTCGGAAGCGATGCCCTGCGGTACGAGGTTATAGGCCGACATCATGCGTTCAGTGAACGGCTGCTGCCCCATCATGCTCGCGCCCATCGGCACGCGCGTCATGCTCTCCACGCCGCCCGCCACCACCACATCCATCTGGCCGCTGCTGACCAGCGCCGCCGCCAGATGCACGGCCTGCTGGCTGCTGCCGCACTGAAAATCCACCGTCGTCGCCGGAATCGTGATCGGCAGCCCGGCATCCAGCACGACATTACGCGCCAGGTTAAATGTCTGTTCGCCCGCCTGCGAGACACAGCCCATGATGACATGGTCGAGATATTTGGGATCGAGGTTGGCGCGCGCCAGCGCTTCGCAGAGCACGTCTGACCCCAAGCGCACCGGATGCGTCTCGCGCAGCCAGCCGTTGCGCCGCCCCAGCGGTGTGCGTACCGCCCCGACAATTACTGCTTCGCTCATGGGAAATCCTTTCCGCAAATAACGATTAATCTACTCTCGATTTGATTTAGTATAACCAATTTTCCCGCGCGGCGGTCAAACATTCGCCAAAAACTCATGCCCATTAGTACCACTGTGCTTGACGCTTGTTGCAACACTTGATAATGTATTCAGTAAGGTTACTTTACGATGAAATGAAACCGTTTAAATAATACCTTTGGGAGGGTTTCCGCATGAAACGCCACTATGTACTAGTCCTGGGTCTTCTCCTCGTATTTTTCGGCGGCCTGCTGGCCTGGTGGGTGCAAACCGACGGCGGACAAATTGAAATCAAGGATGTGCGCTTTGTCGGCACCAACGGCACGCTGATGAGCGCGCTGCTCTACATCCCGCCGGGCGTCAGCAACGAAAATCGCGCGCCGGGCATCGTCGCCATTCACGGCTACATCAACTCGCGCGAAACGCAAGCCGGCTACGCCATCGAATTCGCGCGGCGCGGCTACGTTGTGCTGGCGCTTGACCAGACTGGGCACGGCTATTCCGATCCGCCGGCCTTCGCCAACGGCTTCGGCGGCCCCGATGGGCTGGCCTATCTGCGCTCGCTGGACATCGTAGACCCCGAAAATATCGGCCTGGAAGGGCACTCGATGGGCGGCTGGGCTTCGCTGATCGCCACCGCTGTGTATCCCGATGGCTATCGTTCGATCATGGTGCAGGGGTCGTCTACCGGCACATTTGGCGCGCCGGAAGGCACGCCCGAAGTGCCGCGTAACTTCGGTCTGCTCTTCGCCGCTTTTGATGAATTCTCGGCGCTGATGTGGGGTTCAGAGACCGGCGCGGGTATTGTCAACACCGAAAAGCTGCAAGCTGTCTTCGGCACGACCGAGCCGGTGGAGATCGGCAGGCTTTACGGTTCGATTGAAGACGGCACCGGGCGTATGCTGTTCCAGAACGCCACCACGCACCCCGCCAACCATCTGAACAGCGAAGCCATCGGCGACGCCGTGCGCTGGATGCAGATGACGCTGGTCGGCGGCAATGGCCTCGACGCGAATAATCAGGTCTGGCAGTGGAACGAAATCGGGCGCCTGATCGCGCTGATCGGCATGGTGGTCTCGATGCTGGCCTTTGGCAGCATCCTGTTCGACGCCCCGTTCTTCACGGCCATCGTCAAGCCCATGCCCGAAGCGAAAGTCATGCAGGGCATTCCGCGCTATGTTGGCTATGCCCTGGCGATTTTTATCCCTGTGCTGACCTACTTCTGGCTGCAAAATCTGGCGGGCGATGTCATCACCGCCGCCACGCCGCTGTTTGCGCAGAATATTACCACCGGCATCATGTTCTGGGCGGTGGGCAACGGCCTGATTACGCTGGTGCTGTTCCTGATCTGGCACTTCACATCGAATCGCGCGCAAGGCGCGACCATCGCCAATTACGGCCTCAGCCTATCGTGGGTGGACATGCTGAAAGCCGCGCTGGCCGCCATCCTCATCGTGCTGTTCGGCTATCTGCTGCTGGCCGTTTCTGATCTGCTCTTTAAGACCGATTTCCGCTTCTGGGTCGTAGCTGTCAAGCTGATGGGGTCGCTGCACTTCCGCATTTTCCTCGGCTATCTGCCCTTCTTCGTCTTCTTCTTCCTCGTGCTGGGCATTTCGCTCAATGGCCAACTGCGTTTGGTGAGCGCCGAGGGCAAATCGGCCCCCTTCTGGCTGAGCGCGCTGAGCAACACCGGCCTGCTGGTGCTGGGCATCATCGCCATGCTGCTGCTGCAATACATCCCGCTGATGACGGGTGGCACGCTGCCGCTGGCCGAGCCGCTGCTGACGATTGTCGCTTTCCAGTTCGTACCACTGCTGACGATTGTCGCGCTGTTCACGACTTATTTCTTCCGCCGCACAGGCACGGTGTATGTCGGCGCGTTTGTCTGCGCGATGGTCATCACCTGGATCATCGTCGCCGGGCAGGCCACGCACTTCGCCTTCTAAAAAGCCTGCGTTGCTAGGGCTGAACGGGGACGGGGCACACGCCTCGTCCCTTTTTTGTTGAAAACTGACCACTGAAAATGGACAGCGCGCGCTTGTGATTTTTAGCACTTTTTTGCGTTTTGCCTCTGGCATTAGCCCGCGCTGGCTTGTAACATAGCTCATCTGCCTGCGCTTTTCTCACAAATACTGTGCTTCTCCCGCATCGAATTTCTTCTTTTGGGTGTTCCTTTATCATCATTATCATCCGCTAACGGCTGTTCGCTGAAAGCTGAGGGCTTTCCATGCTCAAGAAAATCAACTGGCGCAAGCTCACCATCCAATTTTTGCTGCTCAATATCGCCGCCATCATCGGCGCGCTGTCGATCATCATTTTCATGGCGCCGGCGCAGGTTGCCCCTGCTGGCGTTTCTGGTCTGGGCGTAGTTCTCAATCACCTGTTCGGCACGCCTATCGGCTTGATTATCCTGATCGGCAATATCCCAATTCAGATTCTCGCCTACCGCATGCTCGGCGGTTGGCGGGTGATCGCGCGCACGGTCTAAGTGCTGATCGTCTATTCGCTGCTGATCGACCTGCTTTCGCCCTATTTCCCGACAACAGGCGTCAGCGACAACACCATGCTCAATGCGCTGTTCGGCGGCATTCTGGGCGGCATGAGCACGGGGCTGGCCTATCTGGCGGGCGCGACCTTCGGCGGCACATCGACGCTGGGGCGTATCATTCAGATGAAATTCGGCACGCCCATCAGCAGCACGACGCTGTACACCGATACGCTGGTGATCGCGCTGGCCGGGCTGGCTTTTAACAGTTGGGAGGCGGCGCTGTATGCGCTGGTGGCGCTGTTCCTGGGCGGCGTGGCGACAGATTATGTGCTGGAGGGGCCGAGCATCATCCGCACGGCGCTGATTATCACCGACAAGCCCGACGAAGTTTCGGACACGATTCTGCACCAGTTGGGGCGCGGCGTGACGGCCTGGCCGGGCACGGGCATGTTCACCGAAAAGCCGCATACAGTGCTGTTCATCACCATCGCCCGCTCACAGGTTACCGCACTGCGCGAACTCGTGCTGCAAGCGGATCCGTCAGCCTTTATCGTCGTCGGACAGGGGCAGACCGCCTATGGGCACGGCTTCATCCAGACGCGCGCGCAGCGCATCAGCGCCACCGGCGATTAACCGCCGCCGACTGGACTGTCGGCTTGCGCCCCGTATGCCGTCCGGCTGCGGGGCTTTTTGTTTGGTGCTAGGTGGTCTGGGCGACGCTCGCTAAAATTGGGGCAGCGAATATAAGGATAGGGGTTGCGCGGTTGACCGAGAAAAACGCGCATTTCGGGCGCAATTTTCCCGCAGCGGCGCAAGTCCTAATGAGGAATGATCTTATGAAACCGATGTCGTTTGATTTTTCGTCGCGCCGTTCGATGGTGAGCGCGCGGCGCGGCATGGTTGCCGCCAACAATGTGCTGGCGTCACAGGCTGGCCTTCAAATCTTGCGCGCGGGCGGCACAGCAGCAGACGCAGCAGTGGCGGCGGCGGCGGTGCTGAATGTTACCGATCCAGCGTCCACAGGCATCGGCGGCGATATGTTCGCGCTGTACTACGACGCCAAAACGCGCCAGGTGACGGCGCTCAACGGCAGCGGGCGCGCGCCTGCGGCGCTCACCCCCGACTTGTTCAGCGATTACGACCATGTGCCGGCGCGCAGCGCCCTGGCTGTCACGGTGCCCGGCGCGGTGATGGGCTGGCATGACCTGCTGCAAAAACATGGATGTATGACGCTGAAAGACGTGCTGCAAGAGGCTATTTTCCATGCGCGCGAAGGCTATCCCGTCGCGCCCGTGTTCGGGGCCGCCTGGCGCAGCAGCGAAGCTTTTCTCAAAGCCAGCTCCCACACCGAAGATTATCTGCCCGGCGGTCATGCGCCCGCTGTTGGCCAGATCATGCGTTTGCCGGGGCTGGCGCGCACGCTGCAAGCCATCGCCGAGGGCGGCCCCGACGCCTTTTACAGCGGCGCGGTGGCCGATGCCATCGTCACGACGCTGCAAGCGCTCGGCGGCGTGCTGACGCATGATGATCTGAAAAAGCATCGTTCGACATGGGATACCCCGATCTCCACGACCTATCGCGGCGTCACGATTTACGAATGCCCGCCCAACGGCCAGGGACTCGCGGCATTGATCGCGCTCAATATTGCCGAAGGCTGGAATCTGGGCGAGATGCCGGCCGCCGCGCCCGAACGCCTGCATCTGATGGTCGAAGCCATGCGGCTAGCGTTTGCCGATGCGCGCCGCTATATCGCCGACCCGCGTAAGGTCGATGTGCCGCTGGCCGGGCTGCTCGATAAACGTTATGCCGCTGAACGTCACGCGCTTGTTTCGCGCCACAGCGCCATGCAGCCGCCGGCCTATGGCCTGCCGCTGCGCGGATCGGATACCGTCTATCTGTGTACGGCAGATGGCGCGGGCAACGCCTGTTCGTTTATCAACAGTCTGTATATGGGCTTCGGCACGGGCATTGTCGCTAAAGGGACTGGCGTCTTTTTGCAGAATCGCGGCGCCTGCTTTGACCTCGAACCTGGCCATCCCAACCGTGTCGCGCCGGAAAAACGCCCCTATCAAACCATCATTCCCGGCCTGGCGACACAGGGCGATACGCTCTGGGGGGCGTTCGGCGTGATGGGCGGTTTTATGCAGCCACAGGGACATTTTCAGGTGCTCAGCGCCATGCTTGACGACGATCTCAACCCGCAGGAAGCGCTGGATCGCCCGCGCTGGTGTCTGGAAGAAGGCAGGGGCGATAGTGTGTTAGCGCTGGAAGAAGGTCTGCCGGTCGCGACGATGGCGCGGCTGGCGGAACTCGGTCACCGTGTCCGGCCTGTCAGCGGCAGGGGACGCGCGCTGTTCGGCGACGGCCATATCATCCGTCGTGATGCGGAATCGGGTGTGCTGTTCGGCGGCAGCGATCCGCGCAAAGACGGCGCGGTCGCCGCTTTTTAGCTGCTGCCGCGCAAAGATGCCGCTGGCGCTCAGCGCAGGATTTTTTCGTAGCACAGGCTGACCGGGTCTTCAAAATAGGGGCCGAAGGGCGGGATGCGTTTGAACCCGGCGCGCTCATATAAGCTGATGGCAGCTTGCTGATGGATGCCCGTTTCCAGCCGCAGCACGCTGAGTCCCCGCTGGCGCGCGTAATCTTCGATATGATGCAGCAGGCGTTTGCCCAGTCCGCTGCCGCGAAATTCCGGGCGCACATACATACGCTTGAGTTCGGCGTATGCCGTGCCGAAAAACTGTAGGCCCACGCAGCCGGCCGCCGTTTCGTTCTGGCGCGCTACGAAAAAAGCGACGTCCTCGCGCAGCAGCTTTTCGACGCTGTAGCCGTGCCGGCTTTCGGGCGCATAGTGCGGGTTGAGTGCCGCGTCCAATTCCGTGATCAGCAGCAGCGCGTCGGCGCTGTCGGGGCGTTCGGCGGTGATGGTGATCGTCATGGGACACCTCACAGATGATAGGCATGTACACGCTCAAGCATAGAGGCCACAGACGGCGGGATGTCAGGGCGGATTCCGCCAAATTCTTGTGCGCGCAGTTTGTGATGATCTGTGGGCGACACAGGGATGCGTCGCCCCTGCGGAACACGACTTTAGAGATCGGCAAAACCGTCGAGGATGCGCGCGATATGGCGCGCGGCGTTGTGAAAATCGCCGATACGGATATGCTCGTCAGGCGAATGGGTGCGGTTGGCCCAGTAGCCCACACCGGGACTGATGACGGGAATATTGCCCAACGGTTTGGCGAAGGCATACACTGGGCTGCTGCCGCCCGCCAGCGCTTCGAACAGGCTGGGTTTGCCGTAGACTTCTTCGCCCATGCGCGCCGATAAATCCAGCAGCGGATGATCGGCTTCGGCTTTGTACGGCCACATCGACTCTTCGATTTTGACGACTTCGACATCGCCGAAGCCCTGCGCGTCGAGATACGCGCGCAGTTTGGCGAGGATGTCGTTGGGGTCCTGGTCGGGCACCAGCCGAAAATCGACCTTGGCCATAGCGGTGGCGGGGATAACGGTCTTTGAGCCGTCGTCCTGATAACCGGATTTAAGTCCGCAGATATTGCAGGTGGGCTGGAAAACATTGTATTCGATGGCTTTGCCCAGCGCGCCATGCACGAAACGCTGCACGCCGAAATGCTGGCGCGCGAATTTTTCATACGAGGGCAGCGCGTCGATCAATTCCAGATCGCGTTTGCTCGGCGGGCGCACGTGGTCATAAAAGCCGGGAATCAGCACGCGCTCGTCGGCGTCTTTCAGGCTGGCCAGCGCCTGCACCAGCCGCCAGGCGGCATTCGGCAGGGCGTGCGCGCTGCCGGAATGCGCGTCCATCTTGAGCGTGCGCACATGCAGTTCGACATACGCCACGCCGCGGCAGCCGAGAAAATCGCCGGGATGCCCTTCGGAGTCGATATTGCCTTCTTCCCACACCGCGCCGTCGCACTTGAGCAGTTCAAGGTGATCGAGCACGAACTGGCGGATATTGGGGCTGCCGACTTCTTCTTCGCCTTCGACAACAAAGGTCACACCGCAGGGCAGCCTGCCGCCGTGCGCCGCGCGCACCGCGTCCAGCGCTGCCAGGCGCGCCACCAGCTCGCCTTTGTCGTCTTTGGCGCCGCGCGCGAACAATTTGCCATCGCGGATCTGCGGCTCGAAGGGCGGCGTTGTCCACAGCTCCAGCGGATCCACGGGCTGCACATCGTAATGGTTGTAAAACAGCAGCGTGCGCGGCGACGCCCCCTGCGCTTTGCCGACAACAATCGGAAAGGTCGGCGTCGGGATGATGTGCGTTTCCAGTCCATGCGCCCGCAGCGTTTCGGCCACCAGCGCCGCGCACTCGTGCATCTCGTCGCCGCCGTGCGCCGAAATGCTGGGCTGCGCGCACAGCCGCACCGTTTCTTCTACGTAACGTTCGAGATGGGTCTGCAAGAATTGATCGATCATCACGGCGTGTTGGCTCATGTTCACATCCTTTGATGAGAGACAAATTTGTGTGAGCGATTGTACTGTGTTCGGCGGCGCACGGATATAGCTGCTGCCTTCATTTTGGACGTAACCTGAAATTGGTAAACAAACCAGAGAGATCGGCAAAAGGGCCGCACGCCGCGCATGATACTTACGAATTTTTTGCGCTGTGCCTGTATTTGCGCGGATTACAATTGAGGTGTAGCAACCGCAGGAGGGAAATACACCGTGAATAATCACAGTATCGTTGTCGAGAATCTTACCTACAGCTACGGCAGTCTGCTGGCTGTCGATCACGTTAATTTTCAGGTGGGCGAAGGCGAAATTTTCAGCTATCTGGGGCCGAACGGCGCCGGTAAGTCCACCACCGTCAAAATGCTGACCGGGCAGCTCCGCCCGAAAGACGGTAAAGCCACGCTGTTGGGTATGGACATTGCGCGCGAGGCCAACAAAGTGCAGCAGTTCATCGGTGTGGCCTTCGAGACAACCAATCTCTACGAACAGATGAGCGCCGCCGAGAATCTGGACTTGTTCGCGCAGCTTTTCGGGGTGAAAGCCGATGTACAGGGCTTGCTGGAACAGGTCGGACTGGGCACGCGCAGCAAAGAGCGCGTCGAGGGCTTTTCTAAAGGCATGAAGCAGCGTTTGATGGTGGCGCGCGCGCTGGTCAACCGCCCCCGTATTCTGTTCCTGGACGAACCGACTGAAGGCTTGGATCCGGTGTCGTCGGAAACGATTCGCAATCTGATTCTGGAAACGCGCGCCGGTGGCACAACCGTCTTCCTGACGACGCACGACATGTTCGAAGCGGATAAGCTGAGCGACCGCGTGGCCTTCATCAATCAGGGCAAAATCATGGCACTGGATACGCCGCACAAGCTGAAACAGCAGTACGGCAAGCGCATGTTGAAAGTCGAAGTCGAAAACGGCAGCGGCCAGATCGAAGCGCGCGAAATAACGCTCGATAATCATGACACTGGCGAGACCGTCAAGCGGCTGTTTGAAAGCGAAAAAGTGGTGACGGCGCACACCGAAGAGGCCACGCTGGAGGATATTTTTATCCAGGTGACAGGACGGGGGTTGGCGGGATGAACGCGCGCATCTTGCGAACACTGATTCTCAAGGACTTCATGCTGTACTTCCGCAATCGCTTTTTCGCCTATATCACGATTGTGGCGATGGTGTTGTACAGCGTGATTTACCTCGTGATGCCCTCGACAGTCGATGAAGCTCTGCGGGTGGGCGTGTTTGCGCCCGATGTGCCCGATCTGCTGCTGGAACTACTCAACAGCCGCGACATTACGCTTGTGGAACTCGAAAGCGACGCGGCGCTGCAACAGGCGGTGAGCGACAACCAATACCCGGTTGGTTTGGTGCTGACAGCCGATGTGATTCGCGGGCTGCTGCGCGGCGAGCAAACAACCGTCACCGTCTATTTCGCCTCAGACGCGCCGCCGGAAATCAGCGAAGCGCTGCAAACGGTGATGCGGCTGGCGTTCAATGAAATCAGCTATACGCTCGGCGGCCAATCGCTCAACGTCACCTTCCGCGAGGAAATTATCGGGCAGGATATGACCGGACAGCAGCTCGCGGTGCGTGAACGCCTGCTGCCGCTGCTGGCGGTGATGCTGCTGGTGATGGAGATGATGGGGCTGGGCAATTTGATCGCCGAAGAAGCAGAAAACGGCACGCTGCGCGCCCTGCTCATCACCCCGGTGAACGTGCCCGGCCTATTCACCAGCAAGGCCATCATGGGCATTGTGCTGGCCTTTGTGCAGGCCGCGCTGCTGCTGGGGCTGACGGGCAATCTGACACAGGAGCCGCTGCTGCTGCTGCTGACGCTGCTGCTGAGCGCGCTGGTTGTCACCGGCATCGCCTTTTTGATCGCCTCGGTCAGCCGCGATATGATGGGGGTGTTTGCCTGGAGTTTCCCATTGATTATTGTGATGCTGATTCCGTCGTATGGCGTGGTGTTTCCCGGCACGCTGACGAGTTGGTCGCAGTTCATCCCATCATATTATATGGTTTCAACCATCCATCAGGTGGTGAATTTTGGTGCGTCATGGGGCGCGGTAGCCCATAATCTGCTGGCGCTGCTGATCATGGGCGTGGTATTCATGGCCGCGGGGGTGCTGGTGATGGAAAGGAAAGTGCGATGAATCTGCGACGTATACTGGCCTTGTTCAGAAAAGACGTGTGGTACGGTTCACGGAATGTGATCTTCGTGCTGGCGATTGCTATGCCGCTGCTGCTGTCGGTGGTGATTGGGCTGCTGTTCGGCACGCTGTTTTCGGATAAGCCTAAATTAGGCATCTACGACGAAGGCACTTCACAACTGACGACGGCCCTGCTGGCCGATGATTTTATGATCGTGCAACAGTATGCCTCGCAAGAGGCGCTGCGGGCGGCGCTGGATACCGGCGCGGTGGAAGTGGGGCTGAACCTGCCGACGAACTTCGACGCCGATCTGCAAAGCGGCAGGCCGTTGGAACTGACGCTGTTGGTCTGGGGACAGAGCCTGATCAGCGACCGCGCCATCATCAGTGCCACCATCGCCGATGATATTTTGACGTTGAGCGGACGCGAGACGCCGGTCACCGTCAACACAGTGCTGTTGGGCGATCGCGCCGCGCTCTCGTGGCAGGCGCGCCTGCTGCCGCTGGTGGTGCTGATGTCGGTGGTGATCGGCGGCATGATGGTGCCGGCGCTTTCGATGGTGGAAGAAAAGCAGCGGCGCACTCTGCGCGCTTTGACCGTGACGCCGCTGACGATGGCCGAAGTGTTTTTGACCAAGGGCGCGCTGGGCGTGCTGCTGGCGGTCTTCAGCGGCGCGATGACCCTGACGCTCAATGGCGGCTGGGGGCCGCAGCCCGCCTTACTGCTGCTGGTGCTGTCGTTGGGCGGCGCACTGGCGGCGGCTTTTGGCGTGCTGCTGGGCGCGCTGGTGAAAAATGTGCAAACGCTGTTCGCCGTCATCAAGGCGATGGGCATTTTGCTCTACGCGCCGGGCCTCATCGCCCTGTTCCCGGATGCTATCCCGCAGTGGATCGCCCGCTTTTTCCCGACCTACTATATCATGCAGCCCGTGCTGGACATCAGCCAAAAAGGCGCCGGGCTGGCGGACATCGCTTTTGATCTGACGATCCTGCTGATTATCACGGCGGTGGTCATCGCGGCGTTGGGCTGGCGCGCGGAAAAACTGCAAGTGCAGGAAGCCTGAGCCTGGCACGTGCTTGCGCGAATTGTTAAGTCCCACCACAATACAGACACGGGGTGATGCTCCGTGTTTGTTTTTTCAATACGGTCAAGGAGCGAAAAAATGTCCTCACGTTCAACGATTGTGACGGCGACAGCAGTCTACTCCCTGATTTCGGCCTTGCTCAATTTCTGCGGTGCGATTAGCTTTATGGGGTTGAGGGCGATCGGCGGGCTGCTGCCGCAGTTGGCCGACACCGCCGACCTGACCGCCCAGGAGCAGCAGGCGCTCGCGCAGGCCAGCGCGCTCAGCGGGCTGCTGCCGATTTTCGGCGCGCTCTTTGGCGTGATCGCCATTCTGCTGCTGGTTGATGCCGTTGGACTGTTCCAGGCCAAACCCTGGTCCTGGATGCTGACGGTTGGGCTGTACGGCGCCAGTGTGGTGCTCGCTGTGTTAAGCTGGGCGGGCGGCGGGTTCAGTTTACTTTCTGTCGGCACGACCTTGATTGCGGCCCTGATCGTCTACCTGTTCCTGACCAACGCCGACGTCAAACAGACATTGGGCAGGATGTAGCCTCCCCTTGTGCGAGACGACGAGTCGGCATGATTGATTAACTGTTTTTCATCCCTTCCCTTGCGCTGTGCAGGGGAAGGGGACTGCCATGTCCCCCTTTTCTCATCAACTCCTTAAGTTAATGTGTAACCTTTTCGTTAGACGTTCACTCTAATCTGATAGTGTTGTCTGCGTAACAATTGCCAGCCGCGCTCTCGCCTATACTATTGGAGTTCTACACTGGTTCAGGAGTATTCCTTCGATGAAAATTGCCCTGCTGCTTATCTTAACGCTGTTGTTGGTCGCCTGCGCGCCGGCCCCCGCCGCCCCTACCGACCAGCCCGCGCAGAACACCCAACCGCCGAGCGCTGCCCCTACCGACCAAGCTGTGCAAAGCGCTGAACAAGCCGCGACTCCCACCGCTGAACAGGCCGCCAGCGCCGATTCGGAGGCCGCCGCTGCCTATGTCGGTCCCGAATGGCTGAATCTGCCGCTGGTGAATGCCCGCACGGGCGAAACCTTCACGCTGGCGAGCTTCGCCGGGCGTACTGTCTTTGTCGAACCGATGGCGACCTGGTGCACCAACTGTCGTGCCCAGATGGGGCGCGTCCGCGAAGTCTACCAACAGCTTAACCCCGCCCAATTCGTTTTCGTCGGCCTCAGCGTCGAAACCAATATTTCTGCCGATGATCTGGCGGGTTATGTTGACCAGCAGAACTTCCCCTGGATTTTCGCCGTGGCCTCGCCGGAAGTGCTCCAGGCGCTCAACACAGCTTTCGGGCGCGATTCGCTCAATCCGCCCTCAACGCCGCACTTCTACATCAGTCCCGACGGCACGCTGACCAGCCTCTATACTGGCGCGCAGTCCGCCGCAGACATCACGGCCATTATGCAAGGATTAGCGGGAGCGTAAACCTCGTGATCGCACAGTTAGTCGCGGGTTTTGGTGTGGGCGCCGGCGCGATTCTGACTAACGTTTGTCTGCTGCCCCTGTATCCGGGGATGATCGCCTTCCTGGCGGGCAGCGCCAACGACGAGGGCAAACGCCGGGCGACGGCCTGGTTAGGCGTGCTGGTGCTGGCGGGCATTCTCTCGCTGATGCTGGTTTTAGGCGTGGTTTTTTACCTGGTCAAAAGCGAGATGGCGGCCATTTTCCCTGTGCTGCTGCCGCTCATCTACCTGACGATCATCGTTCTGGGCATCCTCATGTTCGCCGGACGCAGCCCGTTTGAGCGGCTGATGACGATTCAAGCGCCGGCTTTGCGCAATCCCTATCTGCAAGCCTATGTCTACGGTCTGCTGCTGGCGCCGATGACCCTGCCCTGTGCCGGCCCGGTTCTGACGACCGGACTGGTGCTGGCGGCGGGTAATAACACGCGGCTGGTCGAAGAACTGCTGTACTTTTTGGGGTTTGGGCTGGGCTTTGGCTGGCCGCTGGTGCTGCTGCCGCTGCTGGCTCTCCCCTTACAGCGCCGTTTCATCGGCGTTCTCACGCGCCATCACACGCTGATTACGCGCATCGCTGGCCTGCTGCTGGTGGCGATTGGCCTGTTTGGCTTCTACGAGCTGCTTCCCAACTACTTCCCGGTATAAGGCAAAAAAAGAGGGGCAGCGATGGCGTGCCCCTCAAGATGACCTGAAACCGGATATTAGCCCATGATTTCGTGATACGTCGCTTGCAGCGCATCAGTGGGTGCGCGTCCTGCCTTATTGAACGCATCCAGCGTGCGATAATAATGGGCCGCCGCCTCGCTGCGCCGCCCCAGCGCGACGTATAATAACAAAATCTGCTGGTGGATATCGTCGCGGTTGATGTCTTCCTGGAGCGCGCGCTGATACAGGCTGAGCGCATGTTCGCGTTTGCCGTGTTGCAGCCAGTGGGCCGCCATGAACGACAGCGCTTCCAGATAGCCCGCGCGGAAGTCCTGCCGCCGGCTGACAATCCATTGGTCGTTATGCCCTTGCAGGAACGGCCCACGATACAGATTTATCGCGTGTTGATAGGCTTCGACACGGTTGGGATGATTAATGTTGCGGCCATCCATCAGTGTGGTGACGAATTCCATCACATCGTAATAGACGCCCAGTTCCGGGTTAACGCGATAATAACCGTCATCATGCACCAGTACATCCATATTGAGCGCCTTGTGCAGCCGCCGCTTGGTGACGTGGAAGACATTAACGGCCTGATCGGTATCTAATTCCGGCCAGAAGGCCTGACAAATCTCCGAACGAGTAATGATAGGCCGATCCAGCGCGAAGAAAAACAGGAGGCGGGGCAGGTGGCCTTCCCACGTATCAATCGCGCGGCCATCCATCAGCACGAAACCCGGCCCAAGCGCGTAGACATCCAACTTGTATTTGCTCTCTTTGCGCTCCACACCATAAAAATCGCACTGGAGCAGCATGTCATCGTTCAGCAGCACAGCGTAACCACGCGCCGTGAGCGATACCCAGGGCAGGCGCGGCAGCGTGCGGCTGTTGAGGACGATACAGCAGCGTTCGGGCAGGCGCATCACTAACCCTTCGACAAACTGCTGTAAATCGTCGGCGGTGTCGCCGCGATCATAGTCATCGAGGAACAGAAAAAACGGCTGGTCGCTTAATTCGCTGACATCGCGCGCAAAGGTGTTTAACAGCAGCTCAAAATGTGCGTCGGTGTTCTCCCACGCTGCGCCCGGCAACATATTGACATGACGGCCAAAGGTCGGGTGCTGATTAGCCAGATCATGGGTAATGCTCATCAGAAAGGACTGGACGTTAATGTCATCGGGCCCCAGAGCATAATAAAATGATCTGAGATTGGGATCGTGAATCGCCCTGGCGACCAATACCGAGCGATAGCGGCTGTCAGGGTGTAACAGAACGATACGAGCGCTGCGCGCATGGTATAAAAACGCTTCGTAGGCCCTGTGAATGTTCTCATGTAGTGGCTGCATAGACCCTCAAACTGTAAATAAGTCGCACTCTGGGATAACGGCGGACATTATACCAATAAAACAGTGCCGTGTCGCTAATGAATCGTTATGGAAATCGCACAACTTCTGTATAATTCATACTATGCATTAGCCAGCCCTTAGTTGTCAAGTAGCAGGGAGTGAGACTTGTGTCACAGAGCAAAAAACCCGGCAGACCGTTCGGACTTTCGCTGGCGATTGCGCTGAGCGTGATCTATTTTTCGCTGCTGCCGCTGTTGTTCAATGGACTCATTTGGTCTGTGCGCCAGCACTTTGTTGCGCTGCCGGTGGCCGAAAACGCCGCCGAAATCGGTTTGGACACACCGTTATTCCAGGGCGCAGAAGGGTTACCCCAGGTTAATCTGTGGCAGATTGTGCTGAGTGTGGTGTTTCTCGTGGTGGCTGTGCTGGCCTGGCGTGGCCGCCCGCCTGCCATGCGTTTTGTGCTGCTGTTCGCCATTATCGGCATCACCGTATTCAATCTGGCGCTGACCTTCGGCGGCCAGGCCGCTGATGCAGCGACGGTTGGCATAGACTCGGCGGCACAGATCGAAGAATCGCTGTCGTTGGTGCAGCTTATGAGCAACGCGCTGGTGGTGCTCTATGTCTTGTGGTATATCAACCGCGCGCCCTCGCGCGCCTTTTATCGCGGCTATTATCTGCCGGAAAAGCAGGAGGAACAAAAATAGGGACAGCAGCGCTGCCCCTATGACAAGGCGGGGGGAGGATACTTTAGCGCTTGGTGTAGGTCGGGGCCTTGCGCGCACGCTTGAGGCCAGGCTTCTTGCGTTCCTTGACGCGCGAGTCGCGTGTCAACAGTTTGCGCGTTTTCAGCGCCGGTTTCGCTTCGGGATCGATCTTGAGCAGCGCGCGGGCAATGCCCAGTTTGATGGCGTCGCGCTGGCCGCTGACGCCGCCGCCGCTGACATGCACGCTGACATCGAAGCTCTTTTCCTGCCCCAGAATGCGCAGCGGTTCCAGCAGAATATCCAGATCGCCGAAGCGCGGCATGTAGTCTTCGCCGTCTTTGTCGTTAATGGTCATCAGGCCGGTGCCGCCGGCGAACAGGCGCACCCGTGCCGATGCCGCCTTGCGCCGCCCGATTCCTTCGTAATACTGTTGAGAAGTCATGGTTGGTTAAATTCCTCTCTTATTCACCAAACAGTTCGCGCAGCGGGCGGGGATTCTGGCCGGCGTGCGGGTGTTCCGTGCCCTTGTAAAGACGCAGTTTCTTGATCATCTGATGGCCGAGCGCGTTTTTGGGCAGCATCCCCTTGACGGCTTCGCGCAGCGGGCGATCAGGGAAGCGCTGGAGTTGGTCGCGCAGGGTAACAGTCTTCAAACCGCCCACATAACCGGAGTGGTGGTAGTAGTGCTTGTCGTCGAGCCGGTTGCCTGTAGTGCCGATTTTACCGCAGTTGATGACGATGACATAATCGCCGGTGTCCATGCTCGGCGTAAAATACGGCTTGTGTTTGCCGCGTAGGATATGCGCGATCTGGGTGGCGAGACGACCGAGCGTTTGGCCTTCGGCATCGACAATCCACCATTCGCGTTTGATGTCGCCTGGTTTGGTTGCGTAAGTCTTGTGCAAACTCATGATTTTGCTCCCGGCGGTCTCTCTTCCGCCACAACTTTCTACATCGGCGGAGACCGCCTCGTACACCATGCGCCTTATTTTACCAGCTTATTTTCTGGATAGAAGACTGCTTCTAAGATTAACCCCTGCGGCGGCGCGCTGGTTTTGAGCGCGGTCGGGTCTGCCCGCCGGAAGGCATCTTCAAACTGCCACAGCGTGATTTTGCCGCATCCCAGATCGATCATAGCGCCGACCAAGCGCCGCACCATATGCTGTAAAAAAGCGTTGGCCTTGACGCGATACTCGTACACTTCAGTATCCTGATAGGGCGCGATATACCACTGCGAGGCCATGATCTCGCGCACGGTGTGGCCGTCTTCGTCGGGCGCTTTGCCGAAGGCAGCAAAATCGTGCGTGCCGATCAGCAAACGCGCCGCGTCATTCATCCGGCGCACATCGGGCTGTTTTTGGATGTGCCAGGCGCGCGTCAGCCATAAAGGCTGACGTTCTTGGGCACAGACCACACTGTAACGATAACGCCGCGCCAGCGCGCTAAAACGCGGATGGAAATCTGGCGCGGCTTCGGCAATATCTTGTAACGCGATTTCCGGCGGCAGCCTGGCGTTCAGTGCGCGCAGCAAATCGCCGGGTGTGTGCTTCCAGGTGACATCAAAAGCAATCACTTGCCCGCTGGCGTGGACGCCACTGTCTGTGCGCCCCGCGCCTACCACAGTCACGACCTGCTGTGTGACCTGCTGGAGCGCATGTTCGACCGCCGCTTGAATCGTGGGCGTCCCCTCGGCCTGCCGCTGGAAGCCCTCGAAAGCGCTGCCGTCGTAGGCCAGTGTCGCGCGGTAGCGCATCACCCTTACTCTGTCGGACGATCCACGAATTCCAGAAAGACCATGTCGGCAGCGTCACCAGCGCGCGGCCCCAGCTTCAGCAGGCGGGTATAGCCGCCCGGACGTTCGGCATAACGCGGCGCCAGCGTGTCGAACACTTTCTGCACCAGTTCACGATCATTGCGCAGCCGTGATCCGACGATACGCCGGGCGTGGACGCCCTTGTTAGGGTCGCCGGTGGCCAGGGCGCGTTTGGCAATCGTGATCAGTTTTTCGACATGCGCTTCGACAAACTGCGCTTTGGCCTTCGTCGTCTTGATGCGTTCCTGCATAATCAGCGAGCGCGTCAGGTTGAAGCGCAGCGCCTTACGATGATCGGTGTCCCGACCGAGATGTTTACCTACTACACGATGTCTCATGCTGATTTCCTCTAGCTTGTGCTGCTGGTGCCGATGCTGGGGATTTCTTTGTCGTCGGGCAGATAGCCTTTTTCCTTGAGCTTGCTTACCAACTCATCCAGCGATTTTTCGCCGAAGTTGCGAATCGCCAGCATGGCGTCTGGCCCGCGATCCAGCATATCCAGCACATCGCCGACAGTAGTGATACCGGTACGCTTGAGCGAGTTAAAGACGCGCACACTGAGATCAAGTTCTTCAATCGGTTTGTCATAAAGCTGTTTATGACGGCCGATGTGATTGTCGCTGCTGTCGATCAGGTCTTCAACCCCGTCTTCCTCGAAGGCGTAGTTTGAGCCGCCGATCACCGTCAGGTGTTTGGTGAGGATATGAGCGGCGGTGCTCAACGATTCTTCCGGGCGGACAGTGCCGTCTGTCCAGATTTCCAGAATCAGCTTGTCGTAATTGGTGCGCTGGTTGACGCGCGCACGATCCACCTCGAAGTTGACGCGGCGGATAGGGCTGAAAATGGCATCAACTGGCAGTTCGCCGATAGGCAGCCGACCGCGTTCTTCGGCGGGGCTGTAACCGCGCCCAGGACGCACTTCGAATTCCATCTCGATATGCGCGTCAGCAGAATCAACGGTGAAGAGGTAGAGATCGGGGTTGATGATTTCTACTTCCGCCGGGCAGGTGATGTCCGAAGCCGTCACCGTGCCCTCGCCGCGATGTTCCAGGCGCAGCCGTGCTGTTTCGATATTATCATAGAGTTTGAGCCGAAGCTGTTTGATCTGCAAGATCAACTGCGTCATATCCTCGCGTACATGCGGAATGGCCGAAAACTCGTGATGGACATCAGAAACTCGAATGCTGGTGACCGCCGCGCCCGGCAGCGACGACAACAGCACGCGCCGCAGCGCATTTCCCAGTGTCAGGCCATAGCCGCTTTCCAACGGGCTGACGACGAAGCGTCCATAATTGCGCGTGGAAGCATCGCTCTCGATTTTATGCGGCAGAACCATATTGTTGGTGACCAAAGTCATTTTCTCCCGGCTTATTTTCGCCACTCACTGCTTCGTTCAGATGGTATTGTAAAACACCAGATAAGACCATCCGCCGCGCAGGGTTTAGACACGGCGCTTCTTGGGCGGGCGCACCCCGTTGTGCGGGATCGGCGTGACATCGGTGATTGAACGCACTTTCAGGCCGCTGGACTGAATGGCGCGGATAGCGGCTTCGCGTCCGGGGCCGGGGCCTTTGACAAACACATCGACTTCTTTCATGCCGTGCCCCTGCGCATTTTCAGAGGCCGACTGGGCCGCCACGCGCGCCGCATAGGGCGTGCTTTTGCGGCTGCCCTTAAAACCGGAGGTGCCGGCGCTGGCCCACGACACCACATTGCCCGATTGGTCGGTCAGCGACACAATCGTGTTGTTAAAGGTGGCGTAGATATGCGCCTGTCCATAAGGGATATTCTTGACGGCTTTTTTGACGGTACGACGACCGGCTGCCGTCTTTTTGGGTGTTTTGGGCATCGAGTTTCTCCATTACTCATGCTGAGATGCGCCCTGCTAGTGGAAGCCAGGGCGCATCCGAGGTATTCAAGTCTTTCAACACAACGACAGGCGCGCCTGTCGTAAAGCCGACACACAGCAGCGCTATTTCTTGGTCGCGCCGCGACGACGACCACGCCCGGGGACCGTCTTCTTGGGACCGCGTTTGGTGCGGGCGTTGGTGCGGGTGCGCTGGCCGCGCAGTGGCAGGTTGCGGCGGTGGCGCATCCCACGATAACAGCCGATTTCTGACAAGCGCTTAATATTGAGCTGTACCTGACGGCGCAGATCGCCTTCGACCGTCATTTTGCCGATTTCATCGCGCAGCTTTTGCACCTCTTCTTCTGTCAGGTTGCGCACGCGCGTGTCGGGGTTAACCCCCGTCGAATCAAGCACTTTTTTGCTGGTCGGGCGCCCAATGCCAAAAATATAGGTCAGGGCAACTTCTACACGCTTGTCGCGCGGCAGGTCTACACCTTCAATACGAGCCATGCTCACAACTCTCCTCAGCCTAACCCTGACGCTGCTTGTGCTTCGGGTTTTCGCAGATAATCATGATACGCCCATGCCGCTTAATCACGCGGCACTTGGGGCACCGTCTTTTAATGGATGCTGCTACTCTCATAGGATAAGTCTTTTCCAGTCAATCCGTCAGAATGAGCCCTAAATTTTAGCAGGCTGTCCACTGGCTGTCTACGGCCAATCTAGGGCAGCGTTAAGATCATCGGCTCATCGGCTGTAATTGCAATCGTATGTTCAAAATGCGCGCACAGCGACCCATCGCGTGTGACGACCGTCCACTGGTCGGCGAGTTCACGCAGTTCGGCGCGCCCGGCGATCACCATCGGCTCGATGGCGTAAGTCATGCCCACTTGCAGGTGATGGTTCGTCCAGCCGCGTTCTTGCGCGCGGCGCGGCCACCAGTTGGGCACTTCCAGTCCTTTTTCATGCATGACTTTGCCTACGCCATGCCCGGTATATTCGCGTGCGACGCTGTAGCCGTGCTTGTCCACGTAGGTTTGCACCGCCAAGGCCACATCGCGGATGGTATGAGGCAGCACCGAAGCGCGAATGCCCGCATAAAGCGCCTGTTCGGTTACGTCAAGCAGGCGCTGCACCTGTGGTTTGATCTCTCCCACTGCATACGTCCAGGCCGAATCGCCCACATAGCCCCGGTACACTGTGCCGATGTCGATGCTGATGATGTCCCCCTCTTTCAGCACGCGCGCGCTGGGGATGCCATGCACCAGTTGATTATTGATCGAAGCGCAGATCGAGGCCGGGTAATTCGGCGAATTGGGCTTGGGATACCCCAAAAAAGCCGGAATGGCGCCATGATCGCGAATGATGGTTTCTACCAAAGTGTCGAGTTCTTTGGTAGTCACCCCCGGACGCACGGCGCGCCGCATCTCCTGATGCGCCACAGCGACGATGCGCCCGGCTTCGCGCATGATGGCGATTTCTTCCGCCGTTTTCAGGTGTAATGCTTCACTCACGACTGACGATCCACAATCTCCATCATGGCCTGGGTCACCGCGTCGATTGGCAGGCGCGCATCAATGCGATGCACGATGCCTCTGCCTTCATATTCACGGATAACCGGGAAAGTTTGTTCCAGATATTCTGAAACCCGTTTTTAGATGGCTTCGGGCTTGTCGTCGTCGCGCTGTTTGAGCGGCGCGCCGTCGCTGTCGCAGATCCCCGCTTGTTTGGGCGGGTTATGCTGCAAATGATAAATATGGGCACTGTTGGCGGTGCAAACGCGGCGCGGTTCCAGGCGGGCAACGGCTTCTTCTTTTGGCAGATCGAAGAAGAAAACCGCTTCCAGATGTGCGCCGCGCTCGCCCAACATCGCTTCCAGATGCTCGACCTGACCTTTGGTGCGCGGATAGCCGTCGAGAATGAAACCCCGCTGTGCGTCGGGCTGCGCGATGCGTTCCTTGACCATGCGTGAGGTCAGTTCATCAGAGACCAACTGTCCGGCGTTAAGAATCGCCCGCAGTTCCTCGCCCAGTGGACTGTCCTGCTTCATGATCGCGCGGAAGATGTCGCCTGTGCTGATCTGCGGAATTTGCAGTTTTTCCGAAAGCCGTGTGGCCTGCGTGCCTTTGCCGGCACCCTGAATGCCCATAAACAAGAAAATACGCATATTTTGTTTGCCTGTCTGGCAGCCAACTGCTGCCGACGAGACTTCCCCCAAAAATCTCTATGCGTGACCACGACGAACCCTCTCTCCGATAGGGTGAGAGAGAGGGCTTTCGGTGAAGTCGCGAGGTTAGCGCATGAAGCCTTCGTAGTTGCGCATCATAAGCTGCGCTTCGAGCTGGCGCATGGTGTCGATCACCACGCCGACCACGATAATCAGCGCCGAGCCAGTCAAGACCAGCGCCGCGTTGCCTGCTGTGCCTGCCGTTTCTGCCGGGAAGATGACGCGGTTAAGCAGATCGACGATGCCGGGCATCACGGCGATAATGCCCAAAAACAGCGCCCCTACCAGCGTAATGCGCCGCGTGACGGTACGGATATAGTCGTCCGTGCGCTTGCCGGGACGAATGCCAGGGATAAAGCCGCCCTGCCGCTGTAAGTTGTCAGCCAGGTTCTGATTGCTGATCATCACATCGGTGTAAACGAAGGTGAAGCCGACCACCAGAATGAAATACATCGTCCAATAGCCAAAGCCCTGATTCTGGCCGAAGGTTTCGCGGAACCAATCACCCACCGGGCCGGCGGGGAAGATGCTGGCGATGATCGCGGGCAGGGTGATGATCGATTGCGCGAAAATCAACGGGATCATGCCGACGGCGTTGACCTTGAGCGGGATATGAGTGGTTGCGCCCCCGTACTGGCGGCGGCCACGCACACGCTTGCCATACTGCACCGGCACGCGCCGCACACCTTCCTGAATCAGGATGATGGCAACCAGGCTGATGAGCAGCAGGACGATGAAAATAATCACGCTCACAATCGGCTGCGGCGAGTTGGTAATCAGGCGTGTGATGTTGCCCGGCGCCTGCGCCACAATGCCGGAGAAGATGATGATCGAAATACCGTTGCCGATACCCTGTTCGGTGATCAGTTCACCGAGCCAGATGGCGAACAACGTGCCGGCGGTCATTGTCGCCATCACCGCCGCTGTCAGCAGCCAATCACTACCGAAACCGGGAATGATGGGAGCGCCGCCCAAGGCGCCGAAAATATTGACCTGCGCGATCGATTGCAGCATCGCCATCGGGATTGCCAGATAGTAGGTGTAGCGCTGAATTTTCTCGCGGCCGCCCGGTTCACGCTGGATTGCTTCCAGCGCCGGCCAGATGGGCACCAGCAGTTGGATGATAATCTGCGCCGTGATATAGGGGTAGACGCCGTTTGCTAGCACGCTGAAGTGCGTGACTGCGCCGCCCGAAAGCAGGTTCAACACATCGATGATGCTGTTGCGCTGGCTCAGCAGCGCGTTCAGGGCATCGCGGTCTACGCCGACCACCGGCACGTGCGCCGCAAACTGGTAGACCACCAGAATAAACAGGGTCAGCAGCAGCTTATTGCGCAGTTCTGGCAAGCGGATCGCATTGCGAAGAGCTTCTAGCATAACCAAAATCCTCAACTATCAACAGACCAGACCGGGAGATGATTATACCCGGTCCAGCGGCCTGCTGCGCTTTTTCTATGACTGCTTTGCGGCTAATTTTGCCAGTTCTGCTTTACGCAGTTTCTTCACGGTGGCGCGCGCGCCGGTCACCAGCAACGGCAGCACTTCGACACTCCCGCCGGCAGCGGTGATTTTTTCGGTGGCGCTCTTCGTAAAGCGGTTGGCCTTGAC
This sequence comes from Chloroflexota bacterium, assembly GCA_013388745.1. Lineage (GTDB taxonomy): Bacteria > Chloroflexota > Anaerolineae > Aggregatilineales > Phototrophicaceae > JACAER01. The sequence continues at coordinate 215,384 of JACAER010000006.1, read as the reverse complement.
CGTCAGCTTTTTGTTGAGTTCGCCATCGCCCAGCACCACCAGTGGCTTATCGGCATCACGAATCAGGCGTTTTTCCGCCAGAAGCTGCGCGGTGACGACTGTGCCATCGGCGAACTCGGCCAGGTCAACCACGTTCACTTCCTGATAGTCAATACGGAAGATGTTGTTGAAGCCGCGCTTGAAGGGCAGCCGCCGCACCAGCGGAAGCTGACCGCCCTCGAAGTAGGCGCCTTTGGGTTTACCCCCGCGCGCGCCCTGTCCTTTTTGGCCGCGGCCAGCGGTTTTGCCTTTGCCCGCGGCGATACCGCGCCCCACGCGCGTGCGTGCTTTCTTCGAACCCGGATCGGGCTTCAGATCGTGTAGTTTCATGAGATACGTGCGGCACACACGCGGCGTGCCCTGCTCCTTTCAATTGCTGTCTGAGGCAAGTTCTGCCCTGCCCCTTAGGAATTCGATACCTCTTCGACGCGCAGCAAATGGCTGATCTTGTTAATCATCCCGCGCGTGGTCGGCGTGTCGTCTACTATTACGCTGGATTGCAGACGGCGCAGCCCAAGCGACTGCGCGATACGGCGCTGCTTGGCATTATAGCCGATCGTGCTCTTTACCAGCGTCACCTTGAGGGTTTTCACTTCGCTGCTCATGGTTGTTCTTTCGCCTTACGCTCCCAGAACGGACGCATACTATCCGCCGTCTTGCCGCGCATGGCCGCCAGTTCTTCCGGGCTGCGCAGTTGTTCCAGCGCCGCCAGAGTGGCCATCGCCACGTTTAGCAAGTTCGAGCTGCCCTGACTCTTGGTCAGCACGTCGCGCACGCCAACGGCTTCGAGCACAGCGCGCACGCCGCCGCCGGCGATGACGCCGGTACCGGGCGATGCCGGCTTCAGCAGCACTTTCGCGCCGCCGTGCTTGGCGTAGACTGTGTAGGGAATAGTGGTGCCGGCCAGGGCGATTTTCTTCATACGCTTACGCGCGCGGTCAGCCCCTTTGCGGATGCTGTCCGGCACGCCGCGCGACTTGCCCACGCCGACGCCCACGCGCCCTTTGTTGTCGCCGACAATCACAACCGTGCGGAAGGCAAAGCGCCGTCCGCCCTTAATGACTTTGGCGACGCGCGTGATATCTACGACACGTTCATCGAGTTCTTCGCGATCTTCTTCGCGCTCCCGGTCGCCGCGCCGCTCGCGCGCTTCACGGTCTCCACGACCGCTGCCCGCCTCGCGATTATCACGCGGGTCACGCGCATCCTTTTGCTGTTTCGGCATGATGATCTCCTAGAATTCCAACCCGGCTTCGCGCGCGGCCTGCGCCAGCGCTTCGACGCGCCCATGATATTTATAGCCCCCGCGATCAAAGACCACGGAGGTGATGCCCGCGTTTTTGGCGCGTTCGGCCACGATACGGCCGACAATGCGCGCCGCATCCACTTTGTTCTTGCCTTCAAGCTGGGTGGCGACTTCCGCGTCCACCGTTGAGGCCGAAACAATAGTGCGGTGCGTGGAGTCATCGATCACCTGCGCATAAATGTTCGCCAGACTGCGGAACACATTCAGGCGCGGGCGGGCGGCTGTGCCCTGCACACGGGCGCGCACGCGCCGATGGCGTGCGCTGCGCATTGCTGCTTTACGTTTGCCTTTGATATCTGCCATTGCTTACACCCTTTACTTGGTCTTGCCCGCCTTGCCCGCTTTACGCCGAATGGTTTCTTCGGCATAACGCACGCCCTTACCCAAATACGGCTCTGGCGGGCGCAGCTCACGAATGTTGGCTGCCACCTGCCCCACCACCTGCTTGTCGATCCCGTCGATATGGATGGTTGTGCCCTTGTTTTCGGCGGCAAAGCTGACATGCGCCGGCGGTTCGATGATAACCTTGTGCGAAAAGCCGACGCTCATCACCAGATTCTTGCCCTGCACCTCGCCGTTGTAACCGACGCCTTCGATCAACAGCGTGCGGCGGAAGCCCGTCGAAACACCGGTAATCATGTTGCTGAGCAGCGCGCGCGTCAGCCCGTGCAGCGCTTTATGTGTGCGGTTCTGCGAGGGCTTGCCGTCTTCGCCCAGCAGGCGTTCGACCACGATTTTGTCGCCTTCTTGTTTGACCGTCATGCCCGCCGGCAGCGCTTGCTTCAGTTCACCTTTCGGCCCTTTGACGACCATGTGATCGTCCTCGATGCTGACGGTGACTTTAGCGGGCAGTGGGATCGCTTTATTACCAATACGAGACATAGCGCCTTCCTTCACTGACTACCAGACGTAGCACAAAACTTCACCGCCAACACGTTCGCGGCGTGCCTGCTGGGCGGTCATCACGCCTTTGGGCGTCGTGACGATGGCGATGCCCGTGCCGCTTAATACCCGCGGCAGGTCGCGGCAGGAGCGGTATACCCGGCGTCCGGGCTTGCTGACGCGCTCAATGTGCGTAATGACCGGCACCCGTTCGCGGCGCGCGCCGTAGTACTTGAGCGTGATGGTGATGAACGGTGCCGGTGTTTCCGCGCCCACGATGAAGTCTTCGATATAGCCTTCTTCCTTCAGGATGCGGGCAATATCGAGCTTGATCTTGGAGACAGGCACAATCACTGTGCTTTTGCCGACCAGCAGGGCATTGCGAATGCGGGTTAGCATGTCGGCAATCGGGTCGTTGATTGTCATGAGTGCCTCTCCTACCAGCTTGACTTGACTACGCCCGGGATTTGCCCCTTGAGCGCGAGTTCACGGAAACAAATGCGGCACAGGGCGAAGCGGCGAATGTAACCGCGTGGGCGTCCACAGCGCTGGCAGCGATTACGGACGCGCACCGCGTACTTCCGCCGAGTTTCACGGACAACGATCGATTTCTTTGCCATGATTCCTCAATCCTGTTTAATTGTCACGGAAGGGCATACCGAGCAGCTTGAGCAGGCGGCGTCCTTCTTCGTCGGTACTGGCGGTGGTGACAATCGAGAGTTCCATGCCACGCACCTTGTCAATTTTGTCGTACTGAATCTCCGGGAAGACCAGTTGTTCGCGCAGGCCGATAGTATAGTTGCCACGCCCATCAAAGGTATAGGGCGACACCCCGCGAAAATCGCGGATACGCGGCAGCGCCAGATTAATCAGCCGATCCAGCAGCGCCCACATCCGTTCCCCGCGCAGCGTCACTTTCACGCCGATGGGTTTATCTTCGCGCAGTTTAAAGGTGGCGATGCTTTTCTTGGCGCGGGTGATCACGGGCTGCTGGCCGGTGATGATGCGCAGGTCTTCCACCGCCGCGTCCAACGACTTGGGATTATCTATTGCTTCACCCACGCCGATATTGAGCACGATCTTGGTGATGCGCGGCACTTGCATCAAATTCTTATAGGCGAACTCCTGCATCAGCGCAGGCACAACCTGGTCCCGGTAGCGGTCTAGCATGATTGGATTAGCCATTGTCGTCTCGCTCCGGTTATTCGATCTCGGCGCTGCATTTTTTGCAGACGCGCACTTTACGACCATCTTCACGCACACGGAAGCCGACACGCACCGCCTTTTCGCATTCTGGGCACACCAGCATGACGTTAGAGAGATGCAGCGGATTTTCGGCTTCGACAATCTGCGCGGGCACCTGGCGGGTGCCCGCCTGGCGCGCTTTTTCATGTTTCTTGACGATGTTGGCGCCGGCCACCATCACGCGGTCTTTCTTGGGTTCTACCACCAGCACTTGGCCGCGAACCCCTTTGTCTTTGCCCGCCGTGATTTCGACAGTGTCGCCCTTCTTGATTCTCTGCATGATTACTTTCTCCTACAGGGTTTCCGGCGCGAGCGAGACAATCTTGGTGAAGCCTTTGTCACGCAGTTCACGCGCGACCGGCCCAAACACGCGCGTACCCTTGGGATTGATGAGGTCATCGGCCAGCAAGACGGCGGCGTTATCGTCGAATCGAATGTACGAGCCATCAGCACGGCGGTATTCTTTGCTCACCCGCACAATCACCGCACGCACGACATCCGACTTCTTGACACTGCCAGAGGTCGCCGCCGATTTGACGCTGGCCACCACGATATCGCCCACTGAGCCATATTTCCTCTTGGATCCGCCAAGAACGCGAATCACCAACAGTTCTTGTGCGCCGCTGTTATCGGCCACCTTTAAGCGCGACTCGGTCTGGATCATGGCTTACTGCCCTCCCTGATCTTCGCCAAGTTGTTCACGCAGCTCTTCCTGCGCGCTCTTGTGTTCGATCAGTTCGCTGCGAATTTCTTCCAGCACCTGTTCCACGACCCAGCGCTTGTTCTTGCTGAGCGGGCGGCTTTCGACAATCCGCACCAGCGAGCCGACTTTCACCTGGTCGCTTTCGTCGTGCGCCATGACTTTCTTCAGCGACCCGACGACTTTCTTATAGACGGGATGCAGCTTGCGCCGTTCGATTGCCACCACCACGGTTTTCTGCATCTTGTTACTGATCACGCGGCCCACCAGCCGCCGACGATTGTTGGTCATAGGTACTTATTCCTTTTGCGCCGTCTGCTGCTGCGCCGCCGCTAATTGGCGTTCGCGCTGCACAGTCTTCAGGCGCGCGATGATGCGCCGCGTGTTACGAATGGCGTTCAGGTTTTCCAGTTGCCCGCTGGCCTTCTGGAAACGGTATTTGTAGATCATTTCCTTGTGATCTTCGATGGCATCGAGAATGGCGTCGTCGGTCATTTCACGAATGGTGCGAACATCCATACCGTTATTCCTCCACCGTCAGCGCGACATCCTGCCCGGAGATCGGGTCGATGCGGCGCACAATTTTGGTCGGGATGGGCAGCTTGAAGGCCGCCAGACGCAGCGCTTCATCGGCCTCTGCCGCCGAGACACCGCCCATTTCGAACAGGATGCGCCCCGGCTGCACCACCGCCACCCAGTATTCCACCGCACCCTTGCCTTTACCCATGCGCGTTTCGGCGGGCTTCTTGGTCACCGGCTTGTCCGGGAAAATGCGAATCCATACTTTGCCGCGCCGCTTGGTGTAGCGCACCATCGCTTTACGCGCCGCTTCGATCTGGCGGCTGGTGATCCAGGCCGGCTCCAGCGCCATCAGGCCGAATTCGCCGAACGACACTTCGGCGCCGCGTGTGGCTTTGCCGGTGCGGCGTCCGCGCATTTGCTTACGATACTTGACACGTTTTGGCATTAACATGGCTTATGCTCCTCGTCGGCGCCTTACGGGCTGACGTACACGTCTTTCGGCTCGGCGACCTTCTTTTCTTCGGCCTGAAGCACGTCACCCTTATAAATCCACACCTTGATCCCGATGCGGCCAAAGGTGGTGAGCGCCTCGGCGGTGGCGTAGTCGATATTGGCGCGCAAGGTGCTGCGCGGAATACGGCCTTCGCTGGCAGCTTCGCGGCGCGCCATGTCGGCGCCCGCCAGACGACCGGCGACGACCACTTTCACGCCCTGCGCGCCCTGCCGCATGGCCTGGCTGATTGCGCGCTTGATGGCGCGGCTGTGGCCGATACGCCGTTCCAACTGCCCGGCGATACTTTCGGCGACCAGATAGGCGTCCAGATCGGGTTTGTCGATCTCGCTGACTTCGACCTTGACCTTCTTGCCGGTATAGGTTTCCAGGTCCTGGCGCAGCTTCTTGACGGCGTCGCCCTTGCGCCCGATCACAATGCCCGGACGCGCGGTGTGAATAGTGACAATGATCTGGTTCGAGTTGCGTTCGATTTCCACGCGCGAGATGGCTGCCCGTTCGGCCTCTTGGCTCAGGAAGCGGCGGATGCGCAGGTCTTCGTGCAGCATTTCGGCGTACTTGTTGCCTTCGGCGAACCAGCGCGCGTCCCAATCGCGATTAACTTTTAAGCGAAACCCTACTGGGTGTACTTTACGACCCATGTTATCCCTCTCGTTCCGACAGAATAACCGTCAGATGTGACGTGCGCTTGACACGCGGCTTGTAGCGCCCACGCGCGCCGGCCTTAAAGCGCTTCAGGCGCGGCGCTTCACCCGCAAAAATTTCCGAGATATACAGCCGGTCGCCGTCCATATCCCGGTTGTTTTCCGCATTAGCGATCGCAGAGGCCACGGTCTTATAGACAAACTGCGCGCCTTTTTGCGGCATAAACTTCAGCACTGTCAGCGCCTGCTTGGCGCTCAGACCGCGCACCCTATCGCACACCAGGCGCAGCTTCTGCGGGCCGATAAACAGGTAGCGGCTTTCAGCACGTACTTCAGCCATGGTTCTCCCTCGCTACTTCTTTTTGACTTTTTTCTCGACCATATGGCCGCGATACGTGCGTGTAGGCGCGAATTCGCCCAGTTTGTGCCCGACCATGTTTTCGGTGATATAAATCGGCACATGCCGCCGACCATCATGCACGGCGATGGTGTAACCGACCATCTGCGGGAAGATCGTGCTGGCACGACTCCAGGTACGGATGACAGTACCCTTCTTGTTTTCTGCGTTCAGCCGCTCGATTTTCTTCAGCAGTTTGGGGCTGACAAACGGCCCCTTTTTCAGTGAACGTGACATCGTGTTTTCCTCGTGAGCTTCCAGCCATCAACTGGCCGAGCGCCTAACGTCTCTTGCCCCGCCGCCGGACAATAAAGCGATCCGTGCGTTTGTTGGTGCGTGTCCGTTTGCCCAGGGCCGGCTTGCCCCAGGGCGTCTTCGGGCCGGGCATACCGATCCCGCTGCGGCCTTCACCACCGCCATGCGGATGGCTGTTGGGGTCCATCGCCGTGCCACGCACCGTTGGACGCCAGCCCATACGACGACGGCGGCCCGCCTTGCCCAGATTGATGTTGCCGTGATCGGTGTTGCCGACCTGGCCGATGGTCGCCATGCACAGTTCGTGAACCAGCCGCATTTCGCCGCTGGGCATGCGCACAGTGGCGTAAATCCCTTCCTTCGCCAGAAGCTGCGCCGAGGCGCCTGCCGCGCGCGCGACCTTGCCGCCGTGTCCCGGTTCCAGCTCAATATTGTGGATGAGCGTGCCCACCGGGATGTCGCGCAGGTATTGCGCGTCGCCCACGCGCAGTTCTGCTTTTTCGCCGCTGCCGATCTTGTCGCCGACCTTCAGGCCAAGCGGCGCGATAATGTAGCGGCGTTCGCCATCTTCATACTCCACCAGCGCGATGCGCGCCGAACGGTTCGGATCGTACTCGATGGTCTTGACTTCGGCGCGGCTGTCGAACTTGCTGCGCGCGAAATCGATGATCCGATAACGCCGCTTGTGGCCGCCGCCGCGATGGCGCACCGTGATGCGTCCGGTATTATTGCGTCCGCCCTTTTTGCGCAGCGCTTCAGTCAGCGAACGCTGCGGGCGCGACGCGGTGATCTCTTCAAAGCTGTGGCCCGTCATCCCACGGCGGCCTGCCGAGGTGGGCTTGTAGACTTTTACCGCCATTTGCTTACCCTGTTAAACGTTGAACAATTCGATCTTACCCTCGGCAAGGGTGACGATGGCTTTCTTCCATTCGCGCGAACGCACATACCAGTTGCGCCCACGGCGACCGCGCTTGGCCGGCATCACCATGGTGTTCACTTTCGCCACTTTGACTTCAAACAAGACTTCAATCGCTTCGCGGATTTGAATCTTGTTGGCGCTGCGGGCGACCTCGAACACATATTGACCGGCTTCAGCCTGTCTGTTCGACTTTTCCGTGACGACGGGACGGCGCAGCACATCATAAATATGCAGTTCAGGCATCTCTAATTCCCTTTCGCGCGGCCCCAGATCTGTTTGATGACATCCAGCGCGGCCAGCGGCACGATCACTTTGTCATAGGTCAACAGATCACGAATGTTCAGATAGCTGGCGTGCAGATAATAGGCGTTGTCGAGATTGCTGACGCTGCGTTCGACGTTTTCGTTGCGCCCCCCCAGCAGCACCAACGCCGATTGTTGGCCTACCAGGTTCTTCAGCATATCGGCCATCAGCTTGGTCTTCGGCGCGCTCATCGCCAGCTCGTTGACGAACACCAACTGTCCGTCGCGCGCCAGGGCGCTCAAGGCGCTGCGGATAGCGGCATGGCGCATCTTCTGCGGCATGTGCTGCGTATATTTGTGCGGGCGCGGCCCCTTGGGGCGGCCACCGCCGACAAACTGCGTCGCATCGCGCGAACCGTGACGCGCGCGCCCCGTGCCTTTCTGCCGGTACCACTTGGCCGAAGTGCGGCTCACTTCGCCGCGCCGCTGCACCTTGTGCGTACCCAGACGCGCATTGTTCATCTGAAGCACATAGTATTGGTGCATCAGCCCGTTATTGATCTTCGCTTCAAAAATATCGGCGGGCAGATCAATCGTCTCGATCTGCTGGCCGCTCATGTCCAAAACTGGAACTTGCATGGCCTAACTCCCTATTTCCCCTGCTTCTTCTTCGGCTTGGGCTGGCGCTTAGCCGGAGCGACGATGACGATGCTGTCGCGCGCGCCGGGTACCGACCCCTTGACCGCCAGCAGGTTGCGGCCTGCATCCACGACCACGACTTCCAGATTTTGCACCGTCACACGCGCATTCCCCATGTGGCCAGCCATGCGCTTCCCCTTGTAGGTGTGACCGGGAGTTGTGGTCTGGCCCATCGAACCGGGCGCGCGCTCACGGTCAGATTGACCGTGTGTCGCCTTTTGACGCTTGAAGTTGTGGCGCTTGATCGTACCGGCGAAACCACGCCCTTTGCTGGTGCCGATGACATCCACCATGTCACCTTTGTTGAACACGTCGGCCTTGATTTCCTGCCCTTCGCTCACGTCCACGTCCTTGACGCGGAATTCGCGCAGGTGGCGCAGCGCCGGCAGGTTGTTGCGCATCAGGTGGCCGAGTTCACCTTTGGTGATGCGCTGCGGCTTGACTTCGCCATAGCCCAACTGCACCGCCGTGTAACCATCTTTTTCAGATGTGCGCACTTGCGTTACATAGCATGGCCCGGCCTGGATGACGGTCACAGGAACCACATTCCCCTGCTCGTCGAAGACCTGTGTCATGCCAACTTTTTTACCGATGATACCCTTCATGAATTCGCCTCCGGGGGCTGCTGCCGCCTCGTCTGGCTTGTACCAGACTCGTGCGTTGGGTCAAAAACCCCCATCCCCTCTTTACAAGCGCAGCGGCAGGGCTTTTCCCTGCATACGCACTTTAGATTTTGATTTCGATATCCACACCCGCCGGCAGGTTCAGACGCATCAACGTGTCGATCGTCTTGCTGTCGGGATCGAGCACATCAATCAGCCGCTTATGCGTGCGAATCTCGAAGTGCTCCTGCGAGTCTTTGTCGATGAACGGCGACCGTCTCACCGTGAAGCGCTCGATGCGCGTAGGCAGCGGCACCGGGCCGACCACCCGCGCCCCAGTTCTTTCTGCCGTCTCGACAATGCGCTGCGCCGATTGATCGAGCACGCGATGGTCATAGGCTTTGAGCCGGATACGAATTTTGTTTTTCACTGCCATCGTTTTTTCCCTTATAAGGGTTATAAATGCCGGGAGTTGCCCCCCGGCATTCGTCAATCCATCATTGCCAGCGCTTATTCAAGGATTTCGGTGATCGAACCCGCGCCCACGGTCAGACCGCCTTCACGGATCGCGAACTTCGAGCCTTTTTCCAGCGCGACGGGGGTAATCAGTTCCACTTCCAGATTGATGTTGTCGCCCGGCATGACCATTTCCACGCCTTCGGGCAGTTTCACCACGCCGGTCACGTCCATCGTGCGGATGTAGAACTGCGGACGATAGCCGTTGAAGAAGGCCTTGTGGCGGCCACCTTCTTCTTTCTTCAGAACGTAGACCTGGCTCATGAACTTGCGATGCGGCGTAATGCTGCCCGGCTTGGCCAGCACCATACCACGTTCCACTTCTTCACGCGTCGTGCCGCGCAGCAGAATGCCGGCGTTGTCGCCCGCCTGCGCGCTGTCCAGTTCCTTGTGGAACATTTCGATGCCGGTAACCACCGTCTTGATGATTTCGTCACGCAGACCGATGATAGCGATTTCCTCGCCTTTCTTCAGTTGACCACGCTCGACACGCCCCGTCACCACCGTACCGCGCCCCTTGATCGAGAACACGTCTTCCACCGCCATCATGAACGGCTTATCGACTTCGCGCACCGGCGTAGGAATCCACTTGTCCACCACGTCCATCAGTTGCAGGATGGGCTGAAATTCGGGCGCGTTGATATTGCCGCTGGTGCTTTCGTTGGCTTGCAGCGCCGAACCACGCACCACCGGCGTATCGTTGAAGCCGTAGCTGCTCAGCAGTTCCGACAATTCCAGTTCGACCAGTTCCAGCAGTTCCGGATCATCCATCTGGTCAACCTTGTTCAGGAAGACGACCATCGCCGGCACTTCCACCTGGCGCGCCAGCAGCACGTGTTCGCGCGTCTGCGGCATCGGGCCGTCGGGAGCGCTCACGACCAGGATCGCGCCGTCCATCTGCGCCGCGCCCGTGATCATGTTCTTGATATAGTCACGGTGGCCGGGGCAGTCCACGTGCGCGTAGTGGCGCGCTTCGGTTTCATATTCGACATGACGGATATTGATCGTGATGCCGCGCGCCTTTTCTTCTGGCGCGTTGTCGATTTCATCATAGGCCATCTTCTTGGCCTTACCGGCCAGCGCCAGCACCTTAGTAATGGCTGCCGTCAGCGTGGTCTTCCCATGGTCAACGTGACCAATTGTGCCAATGTTGACATGGGGTTTATTGCGTTCGAATTTTTCCTTAGCCATGTTTCCCTCGTACTATGACTTCATTTCGCTCTAATGACAGGCTTGTGCAGCCCTCGTGGAGGAAAGCCGGGGTGAACCCGGTATCCCTTCTACTAGCGTCCGCCCTTAATCACCTCCTCGGCGATATTGGTCGGCGCAATAGTATACTTATCAAATTCCATCGTGAAGTTGCCGCGTCCCTGCGTCATGTTGCGCAGGTTGGTGGCATAGCCGAACATCTCGCTCAGCGGCACCGTCGAGCGGATCGAAGTCGCGCCTGTGCGCGGCTCCATGCCGATAATTGTGCCGCGCCGCGAGGCCAGATCGCCCACGATGCTGCCCGTGTATTCATCTGGCGAAACCACTTCGACCTTCATCGTCGGTTCCAGAATGACCGGCGCGCCTTTTTGCACGCCTTCTTTCAGGCACATCGAACCAGCCACCTTGAAGGCCATTTCGCTGGAGTCGACTTCGTGGTAAGCGCCGTCTACCAGAGTGGCTTTTAGACCAACTACCGGATAGCCGGCTATGACGCCGCCGGCCAGCGCCTCGCGCACACCGTTACGCGCCGCCGGGATGAATTCTTTGGGCACCGAACCGCCCTTCGTGCCGTCCACCCACAGGAATTCCTCGCCAGGGCTCATTTTGGCGCGATCTTCGTCTGTCAGCGGTTCGAATTCGATGACGACGCGCGCATACTGACCCGAACCGCCGGTCTGACGCTTGAAGGTCGTATCGATGCGCGTGGCGCGGGTGATGGCTTCACGATACGCCACACGCGGACGGCCTACGTTGGCCTTCACGCCGTATTCGCGCATCATGCGGTCAACCAGCACTTCAAGGTGCAGCTCGCCCATGCCTTTGATTTTCGTCTGGCCGAGCTTGTCATCCACTTCAATCTTGAAGGTCGGGTCTTCTTCCGCCAGACGGCGCAGCGCCAGCCCCATTTTGTCCTGGTCGGCCTTGCTGTTCGGTTCAATCGACAGTTCAATGAACGGTTCAGGGAAGCTGATTTTTTCCAACACGATTGGCTTATCCGGGTCGCACAGCGTATCGCCCGTGAAGGTTTCCTTCAGGCCGATGATCGCGGCAATATCGCCCGCGTGGACTTCTTCCACATCTTCGCGCCGATCCGCGAACATGCGTACAATGCGCCCGATGCGTTCCCTCGCACCCTTGGTGCTGTTCAGCAGGCCGGTGCCCGTGCGCAGCACACCGGAGTACACGCGGATGAACGCCAGACGACCATACTGATCGGTGATGATCTTGAAGACCAGCCCCGTCATCGGTTCGTCGTCTTTGGCCTGCCGTTCCTGTTGCTGATCGGTCTTAGGGTGCATGCCCTTGACCGGCGGAATATCGAGCGGCGAAGGCAGCAGCTCAACAACCGTGTCGAGCATCAACTGCACGCCCTTGTTCTTCAGCGCCGAACCGCAGATCACGGGGTGCAGCCTGCCGGCGATGGTCGCCGCCCGCAGCGCGCCCAGCAGTTCGTCGTTGCTGATTGCTTCTTCCATCAGGAATTTTTCGGTCAGGAAGTCGTCGTTTTCGACGATCTTATCGACCATTTCCGAGCGGCGCGTTTCGGCTTCTTCGCGCACGCTTTCCGGGATAGGGTGAACTTCAATCGCCGTGCCCATGTCGTCGCCGTAGGTGATGAGTTCCATCTTGAGCAGGTCAATGATACCCTTGAAGTCTGCGCCTTCGCCGTAGGGCATTTGCAGCGCCACCGGGTTGGCGCTCAGACGATCAACCATCATGTCGACGCAGCGCTGGAAGCTGGCGCCGGTGCGATCCATTTTGTTGACAAAGCAGATGCGCGGCACATTGTAATTGTTGGCCTGCCGCCACACTGTTTCCGACTGTGGTTCAACGCCCGCCACGCCGTCGAACACCACGACGCCACCGTCCAGCACACGCAGGCTGCGCTGCACTTCGGCAGTAAAATCCACGTGACCGGGGGTGTCGATCAGATTGATCTGATGATCGCGCCAGAAGCAGGTCACGGCCGCAGCGGTAATGGTAATCCCGCGCTCACGTTCCTGATCCATATAGTCGGTCGTCGCCGCGCCTTCATGGACTTCACCGATACGGTGAACCATGCCGGTGTAATACAGAATACGTTCCGTCGTCGTCGTTTTGCCAGCGTCGATATGAGCGATGACGCCGATGTTGCGCACTTTGTTGAGATCGAGCGCGACTTTGGTTTTCTTGTCAGCCATTGACTTTCTTTCGACTAGCTTGCTATTACTGTTCCGGCAGCGCCGGATTATTCCTTAACGGAAGTGAGCGAAAGCCCGGTTGGCTTCGGCCATACGATGTGTATCGTCTTTTTTCTTGACCGAAGACCCCTGACCGTTAGCCGCGTCCAGCAGTTCGGCGGCCAGCTTTTCGACCATGTTGCGGCCACCGCGCGCACGCGCATACTGCAAAATCCAGCGCATCGCCAGCGACACCCCACGATCAGTCGGCACTTCTACCGGCACCTGATAGGTCGAACCACCGACACGGCGCGGCTTGACTTCGACGGTAGGCTGCACATTGCGCAGCGCCTGCTCGAACACGTCCATCGGGTCGCGCTTGGTGCGTTCTTCCACCAGTTCCAGCGCCTTGTACATAATGCCCTGCGACACACTGCGTTTGCCGCCGTACATCATGCGGTTGACAAACATGGTGATGTGAACACTGTTGTATTTGTTATCCGCAGGCACATGGCGGCGCGGCGGGCTTTTTCTTCTTGGCATCGTCAGACCCCTTTATTTCTTCTTGCCCGCAGCCGGAGCGCCCTTGCCGCCCGCAGCCGCACCGGCCTTCGGACGCTTGGCGCCGTACAGGCTGCGCCCTTGCTTACGATTCTGCACGCCATCGGTATCCAGCGTGCCGCGCACGATGTGATAACGCACACCGGGCAGGTCTTTCACACGGCCGCCGCGCACCAGCACGACGCTGTGTTCCTGCAAGCGGTGGCCTTCGCCGGGAATATAAGCGGTGACTTCGATCCCGTTCGACAGACGCACACGGGCCACCTTGCGCAGCGCTGAATTGGGCTTCTTAGGTGTCATGGTTCTGACGACGGTGCAAACACCACGCTTCTGCGGCGCGCCCTTACGGCGGCGTGTCCGCTTCTGCGCGTACACGTTGAGCGTGTACTGGAGCGCGGGGGCCTTGCTTTTCCAATTCTTCGGTTTGCGCCCCTTGCGCACCAACTGATTGATCGTAGGCATAAATCTCTCCGATAAGTATTCCTGTATTCAGGCACGCAAACGGGCGTACACAAAGGACGCCCGTAAAGACCTTGCCTGATGGCGAGCCACCCCACGATGATCGCAGGCACTTTCGCCACATTTGCTCGGTTCAGTACGTCCATTGCCTCGCAGTGAGGTTGGGTACTGTGCTTGCGTGCGACATACTAGCAGAAAAAGCCGCTGCATGTCAAGGTAAATTCTTGCGTTTTCACCTGCGCTTCGGGCAGATTAAACAGGGGGCGTTTTCACCCCCTGCCATCACGCGGCGTCCAGCGCCGTTTTTAGTGCCGGAACAGCTCGCGCACGATGATGTTGCGCTGAATTTCCGACGTGCCTTCATAGATGGTGAAGATTTTCACGTCACGCAGCAGTTTTTCTACCGGATATTCCTTCATATAGCCGTAGCCGCCGAAGACCTGCACAGCGTCGTTGGCCGCTTTGGTCGCCATATCCGCCGCGAAGGCTTTGGCATAGGCCGGCGCTTTCGGGTTGTGGATGCCGGAGTCCACCAGCCAGGCGGCCTGCCACACCAGGAGTCGTGCCGCTTCATAGCTGATGGCCATATCGGCAATTTTATGCCCGATCGCCTGATGCTGGTAAATCGGCACGCCGAAGGCTTCGCGCTCGCTCGCGTATTTGACGCATTCTTCCAGCGCGCGCCGCAGCAGCCCTACCGCCGCCGAAGCGACACCCGGACGACTGTGGTCGAAGACCTGCATCGCCAGATAGAAGCCTTGACCCTCTCTGCCGATCATGTTTTCAGCCGGCACTTCCACATTTTCGAACACGATTTCAGCCGTGTCCGAAGCGCGCTGCCCCAGCTTATCGAACTTCTTGCCGACGCTGACGCCGGGACGATCACGCTCGATCACGAAGCAGGTCATGCCGCGATGTCCGGCGTTCACATCTGTTTTGGTGAACACCGTGAAAAAATCGGCGTGGCTGGCGTTGGTGATGAAGGTTTTTGAGCCGTTAATCACGTAATGGCCGTTTTTCTTTTCCGCCCGCGTCTGGATGCCGACTACGTTGGAACCGGCTGCCGCTTCGGTCACGCCGTAGGAGACGAACTGGCCTTTGTCTACCAAACGTTCGCCCAGCCAATACTGCTTCTGCTGCTCGTTAGCGCCCAGAATGATCGGCAGCGCGCCCAGATTGTTGGTGCTGATGCTGGTGCTGATGCCGGTGCAGCCGTAGCCCAGTTCTTCGCCCACCAGGCATTCTTCAAAAATCGTCGCCCCGACGCCGCCGTAGGCCGCCGGGATGTTCATGTTTACGATCCCTAGTTCGCGCCCTTTATGAAAGATTTCTTTCGGGAATCTGGCGTGTTCATCATATTCTGCTGCCACTGGCGTAATTTCCTGCGCCGCAAAATCACGCGCCAGCTTCTGGAGCATCTTTTGCTCGTCGGTCAGCTCAAAACCAACCCCCGCGTTGACGACACGTTCCAAAGTACTCATAGCCCAGTCTCCAAAAAATAATCGAATCGCCGTTAGATAAGTTTCATTATAAACGATGCATTCCCCGAATTTCAATGAATCGTTGCTTAGTAGCGTATCGTAAACGCTTTCATTGCATCAGAGCAAACGTTATACTGTCGCACGGTCTTAAATTAAAGGAAATATGATGGGAAAAACGCTCATTATCGGCGATGTGCATGGGCATTATGATAAGCTGGTTGCCTTGCTGCAAAAACACCAGATCATTGATGCGCATCTGGCGTGGCTGCCGGACGATACGACGCTGGTGTTCATAGGCGATTTTTTCGATCGTGGGCCGAACGGCGTAGACGTGATCGATCTGGTAATACGCTTGCAGCACGAATCCCGGCGCTGCGGCGGTCAGGTACACGCTGTTCTAGGCAATCACGACTTTTCGATTCTTTCCGCGTATCGTTTCGGCCAGCAGGTATCGGGGGGGCCGGGCGGCAGTTTTGTCGAAGATTGGCGGCTCAACGGCGGTCAGCCCAGCGACTTAAAACGCCTGACGCCGCGCCATACCCAATGGCTGCTGGAACTGCCGGCGATGATCGCGCTGGGAGATACGCTGCTGCTTCACGCCGACGCGACATTCTATATGGATTATGGCTTGTCGATTGAAGAAGTGAATACCGTGATCAAGCGTATCCTGAAGCAAGGTGACGCGGCGGCATGGGATAAGATGTTGGGTGCTTTTGGCGAACATCAGGCATTTCTCAATATGGATATTGCGCATGTCCGTCAGTTTTTGAACCTCTACGGCAAAAAACGCCTGATACACGGTCATACTCCCATTTACAGCCTGACCGAAGTCCCACCGCACATGGTGACACACGCGCTGGTCTATGCTGAAGGCTTGTGCGTTAATGTCGATGGCTGTCTGTATGCCGGCGGCAACGGTTTTATCTACGAACTGCATCCCTGAACTTTCGCAGAACCCATATCACGGCTAAAATCTCCTTTTGACGACTGTGCATTTGGGGATAGTGCTGTGCCGAGCCTCACTAACCGCGAGATAGCCGATCTGTTTGAAACCGTCGCCGATATGCTCCAGATCAAAGGCGAAAATATTCATCGCGTACTGGCCTACCGGCGCGCGGGCGAAACCGTGCGCGAGCTCCCGCGCGACCTGCATGCTATCGCCGCCGAAGGGCTGCTGACAGCGCTGCCCAACATCGGCGACACCCTGGCCGAAAAAATCACCGAGATGCTGGAAACCGGCAAACTGGCGTTTTATGAGCGCCTGGCGAGCGAAGTGCCGCCCGGCGTGGTGGCTATTTTGCGTGTCAACGGCGTCGGCCCCAAAAAAGCGCAGTTGTTCTGGAAAGAGTTGGGCATTACCTCGCTGACCGGGCTGGAAGAGGCGGCGCGCGGCGGCAAGCTGCGCGATCTGCCCGGTATGGGCGAAAAAAGCGAGAAAAAAATCATCGAGGGGCTGGAAGCGCTTAAGCGCCAGGCCACGGGACGCACGCCCATCGGCACGGCGCTGCCTATCGCCGAGAGCATTCTGGAGCGGCTGCGGGCGCTGCCCGGCGTGACGCGCGGCGTGCTGGCGGGCAGCTTGCGGCGCGGGCGGCCTACGATTGGCGATGTGGATATTCTGATCGAGAGCGAAAACGCGCAGCCGGTGATGGATACGTTTGTGACCCTGCCAGAGGTGGCGCGTGTCTTAGGTCACGGGCCGACCAAAAGCAGCGTGGAACTGCACAGCGGTTTGCAGGTGGATGTGCGCGTGCTGCCCAAAGAGCGCTGGGGCACGGCCATACAGTATTTTTCCGGGAGTCAGGCGCACAATGTCCGCCTGCGCGAACTGGCGCTGGCGAAGGGCTACAGCCTGAACGAACACGCGCTCAGTCCTGTGGACAAGGACGGCAAAATCATCGAAGACGCGCCTAAATTGTTCTGCGCGACAGAAGAAGAGGTCTACGCGGCGGTAGGTCTGCCCTGGATCGCGCCCGAAATGCGTGAAGATCAGGGCGAAATCGAAGCGGCGCAGGCCGGCAAGCTGCCGGAACTCATCACCCTGAGCGATATTCAAGCCGATCTTCACATGCACACCACGTGGAGCGATGGCAAATTGAGCGTGCGCGAGATGGCCGAAGAAGCGCGCGCGCGCGGACGCAAGTATATCGTTATCACCGATCATTCGCGCAGTCTGGGCGTCGCTAACGGTCTGTCGATCGAGCGGCTGCTGGCGCAGCAGGAAGAAGTCCGGCGCGTGGACGCGGCAATGGCCGGCAGTATCCGCGTGCTTCACGGCACAGAGATGGACATCAACGCCGACGGCAGCCTCGATTATCCCGATGAAATCCTGGCGAAACTCGATTTTGTGATCGCCTCACTGCATGTCAGCCTGCGGCAGGAACGGGCGCAGATCACGCAGCGGCTATTAAATGCGATCCATAACCCGCATGTTGACTTGATCGGCCACCCGCGCGGGCAGTACATCCCTGATCGTGAACCGGTAGACGCCGATATGGATGCGGTGTTCGCGGCGGCGCAGAAAAGCGGTATCGCGCTGGAGATCAACGCCAACCCGCGCCGGCTTGATCTGGAAGCGCCTTATGCGCGGCGCGCGTTTGAACTGGGCATTCCGCTGGCGATCAATACTGACGCGCACGCGCCTGACCAGTTCGATTTGCTCCCGTTTGGCATATTGACGGCGCGGCGCGGCTGGGTGACGGCGGCGGCGGTCATCAATACCTGGCCGTTGGAGCGCTTTCTCGCATGGGTACAGAGTAGAGGACGATAACCCATGTCCGATTTACCACAGCTTCCGCCCGACGATTCGGAGATGGAGACGCGGCGCGCCAGCCCGACAGAGGCTGATTCGCTGCCCCCAGTACGGCGCGTGACGCCCGGCAGTACGCCCGCCAGCGGCGACAGCGCGTGGAGGCCGCCGGCTGCGCTCCCAGAGACGCCGCCGCCGGTGAGCGCGGGCACGCAGCGGCTGCAGCCGATTGTGCCGCCGCCAGGCGAAGGCCATATCTACCAGCCGTCGCGCCGCAAACGTTCGGCGCGCGAACGGCGCGACAGCGGCCTGTACTTACCGTTGTGGTCGCTGGCGCTGATGCTGTTGATCGTGTTGGGGATTTCGTTCAGTATCGTGGCGCTGGTGGTGGTGTTGGGGGGGCGCAGCGCGCCGGCCAGCGATGAACCGATTTTCGTGATCGTCACCGCGCAGCCCACGAACCCGCCGTTCAGCGGCGCGCCGGCCGGGACACTGGCCTCGGATAACCCGGCGATTCTGGCAACGCCCACGCTGCCCCCGGAGTTCGATCAAGGGATTCAGGGCACACAACCCGCGCTTCAACTCCAGGGGCCGACTCTGCCGGCGGTGATTTTTACCCCCACACCGATTTCGATCAATGTGGGCGTGACGGTACGGGTGAACGCGCTGGAGTCCGGGCTGAATATCCGCCAGGAGCCGGGAATCAACGCGACTCGTTTGTTTGTGGCCGCTCATGAGTCGGTGTGGATCGTGGTGGCCGGGCCGCAGCAGGCCGACAGCCTGACGTGGTGGCAGCTTCAAGACCCCGGCAATCCGACACGCACAGGTTGGGGCGCGGGCACGTATCTGGAAGTGATCGCCTCCCCATAAAGGGGGGCAGCACGCTGCACAGCGCCGCTGCAACCAGTTTTTCGGGGGATGCAAATCTGCACTCATATTCCCGACTCCTTGAGGAGATTGCCCGATTTGCTAGAACATACGGTCTAAACTATACTGGCAGCCGTCACTCAACAGGATGGATCTATGACAACAGCAGAGCAGCGCACCGCCGAACTGCGCGAGCAGTTGAACTTCCACATCTATCGCTACCATGTTCTGAGCGCGCCGGTGATCACCGACGCCGAATACGATAAGCTGTACCACGAACTGCGGGCGCTGGAAGCAGCGCATCCCGAACTCATCACCCCCGATTCACCGACACAGCGCGCCGGCAGCGACCTTTCGGAAGATTTTCCCAAGCTGCGACATCCTGCGCCGATTCTCAGCCTCTCGAACTGCTACAGCGTGGAAGAATTGCGCGCGTGGGAAGAACGCAACCTGAAGCTGCTGCCCTCCGGCACACAGTTGGCCTACACGCTGGAGCCGAAACTCGATGGGTTGAGCATCGTCATTACCTACGAAAACGGCCTGCTGACCAGAGCGGCCACACGCGGCAATGGCGAGGTGGGCGATGACGTGACGGCCAACGTGCGCACGATTCGCTCTGTGCCGCTGCGTATCCCGGTGGACGCGGCTAAGGCGCGTTATCCCACAGCGCAGCGTTTGACGGTGCGCGGCGAAGTGCTGTTTTTGAAGCAGGATTTTGAAAAGGTCAACCAGAAGCAGGCCGAACAGGGGCTGCCGCTGTTCGTCAACGCACGCAACACGGCGTCAGGGGCGCTCAAACAGAAGGATTCGCGCATAACGGCGGCGCGGCCGCTGACTGCTTACCTGTACAGTATCGTCGAAATGGTGGGGATAACGCTGGATAAGCAGTGGGATATGCTGGAATACCTGCGGGATATGGGATTCCTGATCGTACCGGACGCCGCGCTGTATCCCACGCTGTACGCGGTTATCGCACAGTTACCCACATGGGAATCCCGCAAACGTGGGTTAGCGTTCGAAATCGACGGCGTGGTCGTGAAAATCAACGACCTGAATATCGCACGCGAACTGGGCATTGTAGGAAAAGACCCGCGCTACGCGACAGCCTATAAGTTCCCTGCCGAAGAAGTAACGACAAAACTGTTGGGGGTCACCGTGAACATCGGACGCACGGGAAAAGTCACGCCCACCGCACAGCTAGAGCCGGTGTTCGTCGGCGGCGTGACGGTGGTCAACGCCACGCTGCACAATTACCAGCAAATCGCCGCGCTCGATATTCAACAGGGCGATACGGTCATCATCAAGCGTTCGGGTGAAGTGATTCCGTATGTGATCGGCCCGGTGACAGCGCTGCGCACGGGCGAAGAAACGCCGATTCTGCCGCCGGAACGCTGCCCATACTGTCAGACGGCGATTGTGCAGCCGCAAGGGGCGGTGGATCATTTTTGCCCGAACCTCGTCTGCCCAGAGCGTGTGTTGCGCAGCATCGAATTTTTCGTCTCCAAAGGCGCGATGGACATCGAAGGCATGGGGCCGCAGACGGTGAAGGCGCTGATCGAGCGCGGGCTGGTGCGGGACGAGGCCGATGTGTTTTACTTGAAGCCCGAACATTTAGCGGGGCTAGAAGGCTTCGCGGAGAAAAAGATCGCCAACCTGATGGCCGCGATTGCCGCCGCCAGACAGCGTCCGCTGGCACAGCTTCTTGCTTCGCTGGGCATCGACGGCGTGGGCGGCAAAATCGCCAATGATCTGGCGAATCACTTCGGCGGAATCGAAGCGCTGATGCAGGCGACTGTCGAGGAAATCGACGCGCTGGAAGGCATCGGTGAGGTACTGGCACAGAGTATTGTCGCCTGGTTTGCCGAAGCGCATCATCAACGGCTGCTGCAAAAAATGGCGGCGGCGGGCGTGCGTATGGTCGGCGAACAAAAAGTCGTCGCAGGTGATCAACTGGCGGGGCTGTCCTTTGTGCTGACGGGTACACTGCCGACGCTAGCGCGCGAAGAAGCCGAAGCGCTGATTCAAGCGCACGGCGGCAAAATCACAGGCAGTGTCAGCAAAAAAACATCGTATGTGCTGATGGGCGAGGCGCCGGGCAGCAAAGCAGAAAAAGCGCGGCAGCTCGGTGTGCCGATCATCAGCGAGGCCGATTTACGGCGTTTGATCGGTGATTGACAGGCGCAGCGCGTCTGTGCTACGCTAAATTGTACAACATGATACAGGCGCGCCAGTGCTCGGACGCACGGCGCAGCAATGGGGGAATCTGGTCGAAGTCCAGAACTGTCCCGCAACGGTAGGGGTGTACGCACCTGAGTCCGATTACCCACCTGTGTCGGCTTGCAACGCCTTCGAGAGAGAGGCCAGACAAGCGCTGGGTACTTGTGAACGCGGCAACCAGCGGCTTCCCTTTTTCTCGGAGGAGCCGCTTTTTTATTGGGCTGCGCACATAAGGAGGATACCCATATGCGCTTGTCTGCGGCTCTTCTGATGATCGTGATGCTCTGTGTGTGGATCGCGCCCGCTGCGGCGCAGGACGAAGGCAATCTGCGCGAGTCGTGCGTCGAACAGTACGACGCCAGCGTGGATTATTTCCCCGACAAGAGCGAACCCCAATTGACGGATGCTTTTACGGTCGAATATTTTAATCACTACAAGCTGGTGACGGTGCTGATGCCCTGGCCGGGCGCAGAGGCTGCCGACGCTTTCACTTATGCGCTGGTGCAGTGCGGCACGCCCGCGCCCGACGATTTGCCGGAAAACACACTGGTGATCGAAGTGCCGGTGCAGCGGGTGGTCACCATGTCCACGACCTATGTGCCGACACTGACTCTGCTCGATGTGGTGGCGCGTATCGTAGCGGTGGATGAGGGCGATTACATCAATGACGCGGCGGTGCGGGCACGCCTCGACAGCGGCGACATCAGCGAAGTAGGTTATGGTTCGGGCGTGAATGTCGAGGCGCTGCTGGAGCTTGAACCCGATCTGATTATGACGCAGTCCTTTGGCACGCCGGATTTTGACGCTGAACCGCTGCTGACGGCGGCGGGACTGCCTGTGGTCGTCAACGGCGATTGGGTGGAGACGACGCCGCTGGGGCGCGCGGAATGGATGAAGTTTGTGGCGCTGTTCTTCAACGGCGAGGCGGCGGCCAACACGGCTTTCGAGGGCATTGTCGAACGCTACAACGCTCTGGCGGCGCTGACAGCCGATGTGGACACACGGCCTACGGTGTTTGTCGGCAGCGTGTTTCAGGATACGTGGTTCATGGCGGGCGGCGCCAGCTATACGGCGCAGCTTTTGCGCGACGCGGGCGCGGCGTATGTCAACGCCGATGATCCCAATACCGGCAGCATCCCGCTGGATTTTGAGGCCGCCTTCGCGCTGGCGGGAGAGGCTGACTTTTGGGTGAATCCCGACCAATTATTCTGGCGCACGGCGGCGGATGTTCTGGCGAGCGACACGCGCTACGCCAATTTCGCCGCATATACCAGCGGCAATGTCTATAACAATACTGCGCGCGTGAATGCCTTCGGCTGGGCAGATTACTATGAAAGCGGGCTGGCGAATCCCGACACGATTCTGGCCGACCTGATTTACATTTTTCATCCCGATCTGCTGCCGGAGCACGAACTCGTGTACTACCAGCGTTTAGGTTCGTAGAAGCGTCTTGTTGTAGGGGCGATTCATGGGTCGCCCCTGCGAAAGACGTTCTTTCTGTTATTGCTCGATGCAAGAAAGCGGCAAAAAGATGGCTGCGATCAGTCAAAACACAGCGACGCTCAGCGTCGAGCGCGCGGCGGCGGGACAGCGTTCGGGGCGCTGGTTGTGGTTGGCGCTGGCGGCGCTGCTGCTGGCAGCCTTTGTGCTCAGCGTCGGCCTGGGCTCGGTCAATATCCCGCTGGGCGATGTGCTGACCACGCTGACGGGCGGGCAGCCGGCGCGCGCCGCGTGGCAAACGATTATCCTCGATTTTCGGCTGCCCAAGGCGCTCACCGCGATGCTGGCTGGCGCGGCGCTGGCGATCAGCGGCTTGCAAATGCAAACGCTGTTCCGCAACCCGCTGGCCGACCCATTTGTGCTGGGCATCAACGCCGGCGCGAGTCTGGGCGTGGCGTTGGTGGTGCTGGCGGTGGGCACGACGGGCGCAGCCATGCTGGCGGGACTGGGGCTGCTGGGCGATATGAGTCTGACGACGGCGGCAGTGCTGGGCGCGGCGCTGAGTCTGGCGCTGGTGCTGGCGGTCGCACGGCGTGTGGGCAGTGTGACGACGCTGTTGGTGATCGGGCTGATGTTCGGTTACGCCGTCGGCGCGCTGGTCAGCCTCTTAATGTACTTCAGCATCCCTGAACGCATTCAGGCCTTTATCAATTGGGGGTTTGGCTCGTTCGGGGGAGTGACCTGGCAGCAGATGCCGCTGTTCGCGCCGCTGCTGCTGGCCGGGCTGCTGCTGTCATGGCTGAGCGTCAAGCCGCTGAACGCGCTGCTGCTGGGCGAAGATTACGCGCGCAGTATGGGCGTCAATGTGCGGCGCGCGCGGTTGGGAATTATCGCGGGTGGCGCACTGCTGGCCGGCACGGTCACGGCCTTTTGCGGCCCAGTCGCTTTTCTGGGCATCGCTGTGCCACATGTCTGCCGCAGCCTGCTGCGCACGTCCGATCACCGCGCGCTGATTCCGGCCTGCCTGCTGGCGGGGGCGTTGTGGGCGCTGGGCGCGGATCTGGCGGCGCGGCTGCCGAGCAGCGAAATCGTGCTGCCGCTGAACGCCGTGATGGCGCTGCTGGGCGCGCCGGTGGTGGCGTGGATTCTGTGGCGGCAGCGCGGTCTGCGCTTATGAACGCTGTGCTCAGCGCCGAAAATCTGTCTGTCGGCTATGCACGGCGCACCGTGCTGGCGGACATCACGGCGGCGCTGCTGCCGGGCGAACTGGTGTGCCTGATCGGCGCTAACGGGGTTGGCAAATCCACACTGCTGCGCACGCTGGCGGGGATGCAACCGCCGCTGGCCGGGCGCGCGCTGCTGCTGGGCGATGAGGTGCAGCGGCTCGATTTGCGCGCGCGCGCTAAACGACTGAGTCTCGTGTTGACCGAGCGTGTGGACGCCGGCATGATGACGGCTTACGCGCTCGTCGCGCTGGGCCGCTATCCGCATACCGACTGGTCGGGGCGGCTGAGCGCCCATGACGATGCGGTTGTGCGCCGAGCGCTGGCAGCAGTCGGCGCGTCTGACTTTGCGCAGCGTAACATCGACGAATTGAGCGACGGTGAACGCCAGAAGGTGTTCATCGCGCGCGCGCTGGCGCAGGAACCCGCCGTGATTCTGCTGGACGAGCCGACCGCCTGGCTGGATGTGCCGCGCCGCGCGGAAATCATGCGTGTGCTGCGCGTGCTGGCGCACGAGTCCGGGCGCGCGGTGCTGCTTTCTACACATGATCTTGATCTGGCGCTGCGCAGCGCTGACCGCTTGTGGCTGCTGGCGCACGACGGAAGGCTGCATGTCGGCGCGCCCGAAGATTTGGTGCTGAACGGCGCGCTGGCGGCGGCTTTTGTGACCGAAGGCCTGGAATTTGATGTCCACAGCGGCGCGTTTCGGCTGAGCAAAACGCATCTGCTGCCGGTGCATCTGGCCGGGCACGGGCTGCGCGCCCTGTGGACGGCGCGCGCGCTGGAACGCGCCGGTTTTCGTGCCAGCGGCGAACCCTGCCCGCTGACGATAGACGTGCTGGAGGACGGCCGCTGGCGTTTGACCAGCGGCCAGCAAAGCGCGCGCTACAGCACCCTCTATGATTTGCTGATGGCCTTGAGAAAGTCTTTGCCATAGGCGTGCATCCCGCATACAATTAAGGAGTGTGTTTAACGGACTGCGGGAGCGCTTTTTATGGCGTATGGTCGTTTTGACATCTTCTGGCCCGATGGCACGTTCAGGACGTTTGCGCTGGAACAGCCTACGATCTCGGTGGGGCGCTCCACAGGCAATACCATCGCTCTTGAAACCGATACCATATCGCGTTACCACTTCAGTTTGATTCGTGACGACAGCGGGGCTGTCTATATCACCGATCAGGAGTCGGTCAACGGCACGTATGTCGATGGCGTTAAACTTGTGGCGAACCAACCGACGCTGCTGCAAGGTGGTGAGGAAATCCTGATCGGCCACCTGCGCATTTTGTTCCACATGGCCGACGAAGCACCCACCGTGCAGCTTAAAATGTCTCTGGAAGACACGCAGCGCATCGAAAAACAGATGCGGGACTTCCGCATCGACGTGCAGCCACCCGACCAGCCCGTGACGCCGGGCACGCATATCGCCGGACAGGTGTCGATCACCAACACCAGCGACGAACAGCGCCGTTTTCGGATTGACGTTGCCGGCATCCCCGACGAATGGGTGCGCATCGAGCGGCGCGAAGTGATCGTCGAAGCCGGCGAAACCGTCAGTGTGCTTATCAATTTTAAGCCGCAGCGCCGCAGCGAATCGCAGCCTGGCGACTATCAAGTGAAAGTCATCGTCTCACAAAAAGACAAAGCTGACTCCGTGCTGGAAGCAGTGATTCTGGTGCGCGTGCTGGCCTACAGCGGCTTTGGTATGGCGCTGGAAACGGCGCGCATTCCGGCGGGCGAACGGTTCCGCCTGCATGTGCATAATCAGGGCAGTGGGTCGCTGCCTTTGAGCTTCAGCGCGCGCGACAAAGAAGGCGCGCTTTCCTACCATATCCAGCCGACACAGGTCACGCTCGCGCCGGGACAGCGTTTGCTGGTGCAGGGTGATGTACGCGCCAAACAGCGCGCGTGGATCGGCAGCAGTCGTATTCGCGGCTTCGACATCATCGCGCAGTCACAGGATGCCTCGCGCTTTCTGGCGACGATCCGCGGTTATATCAGCGACCAGCCGGTTTTCGGCGGCGGCAGGGCCTTCGCCCTGATCGCCAGCGCGATTGTGATCGGCGTGCTGGCGCTGGCGGGGCTGTTCGCGCTGCTGCGCCCCACGCCAGAGCCGGTGATTACCTCCTTCACTGTTGATCGCACGGCAGTGGCGCAGGGAACGCCTGTCGCGCTGAGTTGGGAAGCGACCAACGCCGAAACGTATGTCGTGCTGATCAACGGCACGCCGGTCAGCAGCGAATTTGGCCCGACGACCAGCAGCGCCAGTCTGGATGTCGGCAGCCTGACGGGCGAGGTGACGATTGCGCTGCAAGCCGTCAACGGTGGGCGTTCCGTGATCTCGTCGCAAACCATCAGCGTCTACCAGCCGATGACCATCGCATCGTTTGAAATCACGCCGCCGCAGCTTTTACGTTATGTGGTGCAGGATGTGAACATAAGCTGGAACGTGCCGGGCGCGGTTTCGACCTACATCACCGGGCTGGAAAGCTTCACCACCGCGCAGATCGAACCGAGTTTTGGCGCGCAGGGCAGCGTCGGGCCGCTGTCAGGCGTGCCTGCCGAAAATCTGACGATCACGCTTAACGCCAGCGATGCGTATGGTAATCCCCTCACGCAAAGTTATACGATAGAAGTCGTTGATCCACAGTGCAGCGCGGCGGAAGCCGATGTCCCGCTGCGCTACGGCCCCGACCAAGTTTATGCGCAGATGAGCGAGGTAGTGACGATGGGCACTTCCGTCGTCGTCGATGCGCGCGACCCCGGCGGGCAGTGGCTGCGGGTGCAGATCGGCGCGGGAGTGAGCGGTTGGGGGCCGCGCAGCGCCTTTACCTGCGCCTTTGAGGTCGATAATTTGCAGATCGTCGTGGTGCCGCCGCCGACACCTTCGCCGACGTTAACGCCGAGCAGCACGCCGACGGCTACGGCTACCAACACCGCCAGCTTTACGCCCACTGCGACGCCGACAGCAACCTTTACATTGACCTCCACGCGCACGCCGACCAACACTGCGACAGCCACCTCTACGCTCACGTATACGCCCTCACGCACGCCTTCGCGCACGCCGACGCTGATTCCCACCACGACGCCGCGCCCCACCAATCCCCCCCGCCCGACTTTGCCCCCGCTGACGAGCGCCACGCCGCCGCTGCTGGTGACATCGACGACTAACCCACTGCTGCCGGGCGCCAGCAGCACGCCCGCCGCTGCGCCGGGTATTGTGCTGCCCACCGCCACCGCGACACCCAAACCTTGAATCAGTTCTGGCCGTCCGCGTAGATCGGCGGGCGCGGCGCGGCGGGCTCAAAATCATAGTACACCGTATAGGGGCCAATGCGTGCGCTCTGAAACTGGATTCCGCGGGCGGCGCATGTCTCGCGCAGCAGGGTATCTATCCCTGGCTGGTTGGCCGTGATATAGGCGAAACGTGCGCTGGCCGCGACGGCGGCGGCGTAAGCCGGATAGCGGTTATCGCCCAGGCGATGTACCAGCGTCGGCTTATAGGGCAGCGCCGGATCATACAGCAGCGTTTCATCACTCAGGAAGATCAACCGGTAGGCCACCCAGTACTGCGTGTAGCCGCGTGTCAGGTCATTTTCCTGCAAAAATGCGATCAACTGTGAGTCATAGGTGTTGGGCAGGTCAGTGAGCGCGTCGAACTGCGTCGTCAACCCTTGCGCGCTCTGGACGGCGCCGATCTGTCCGGCGGTCTGATAGGCCAGCGGCAGCAGCGCGACGACAACCGCCAGCAGCGCGGTATTGGGGCGCAGCGCACGCAGCCGTTCGATTCCGGCGGCAGTCACCAGCGCGCAGGGCAGCGCCAGCGGCAGCAGGTAACGTCCGGTGGGGTCATTGCCGAACTGCGACAGCACGAAGATCAGGCACAACCCTCCGATCATAGCGAGTGTCAAAAAACGCCCGTGCCTGTTGAGCAGCCGCTCGTCACGATCACGGGCGACACTGTACAGCGCGACACAAAACAACGCTGCCAGCGGCAGACCCAACGCCGGCAAAAAATAGTCCGACGACCACGGAAAACGCAGCCCGATCAGCGCCGGAAAGCCGAACAGCAGCAGCCCCAGCAGCCGCCCGCCGATTTCGGTGCGGGGCAGCGCCTCGTTGGCGACAGGTTCGGCGCGCCAGCCAGGCATATACTGCACATGGTCATCTTCGGCACCTGCCAGGCCGGGCACATAAAAGGCCAGCGCTGCCCAGTCATGGCGCAGGTTGTAATCCCACCAGGCTGCGCTGCCGACGAAAAATCCCCACAGGCCGATTGCCATCAGCGCGAGATGGGCGCGCAGATTTTGCCGTTCGCGCCACAAAAAACGCTGCGCCAGCGCCAGCGCGATCGGCAGGGCGTAGGCGATAATCAGGCCGTTCGACCACCAACCGACGCCCACGACCAGCCCCAGCAGCCCGCCGCTGCGCGGGGAAGGGCGTTCTGCGCGCAGGATGCGTTCGCCCAGCAGCAGCGCCAACTGCCCACAAAGCAGCATTTCGCCGTAGCCGCCGAGCGACGCGGTGGTGTACAGCGCCAGCAGCGGCACGGGCAGCGCCAGCAGCAGCCCCGTCATCACGGCGATCGGCAGCTTGCCGGAAAAACGCCAGGCCACAGCATAGCCGCTGACGACCAGCAGCAGGTACAGCGCGCTCTGCGTCAGGCGAAGCGCCAGCACGGTTTCGCCGAAAATCTGAAACGCGGCGGCGGTCAACCAGGCATCCAGGCTGCCCATATACGCCTGCCCGTAAAAAAACACCGGGCGTTGGCCTGCCAGGATATGGCGCGCCATCAGCCCAACAATTGCTTCATCGGAATGAAAGGTGACGGCATCGCTGGCGAGCAGCAGCGCGCGCGCGCTCACCGCTACGACGAGGATCAAAAGTAACGGAAGAAAATGTCGTTTCATCTGGGGTCGGGTGAGACTGCCGGCTAATGTGTGCGCAGAGTGTACCCGTATTTCTGGCGGCGGCAAACAAAAATGGGGCGCGCGCTGCGCCCCATTCCGCGAAGGTTAAGCGATGCGGTAGGTGATTTGCACCTGCACGGTGACGGCCATGCGTCCGGTGTCTACCGGCACGCCGGCGCCGCCCAATCCGTCGCGCGCTGCATTGTAGGCCGCCGGGAGAGGCACGCCGCCGCCCAGCAGCGTTTCGATGATGACAATCGGTTCACCCACCGTAACACCCGTCAGGCCGGCAAGCTGGTCTGCGCGCGCGCGGGCATTCGCCACCGCCAGTTCGCGTGCCTGCTGTTCCAGCGCCGCCGGGTCGCCGATGCCGAACGACAGGTTGTAAAGGTTGTTAGCGCCCGCGGCGATCGACGCGCTGATCACGGCTTC
This sequence comes from Chloroflexota bacterium, assembly GCA_013388745.1. GTDB lineage: Bacteria > Chloroflexota > Anaerolineae > Aggregatilineales > Phototrophicaceae > JACAER01. Next base: position 186,198 of record JACAER010000006.1, on the reverse strand, counting down.
GATCTGTGCCACATCACGCACCGTGACCTGCATCGCGCTGCTCACGCGATACATGCGCCCGGTGATTTCGCCTGTCGGCCCATAATTGTCCTGCGGGTAAATGCTCACGTTGGTGGTTTGCAGATCGCTGGCCTCGATACCCAGCGTCAGCAGCGCGTCACGCACGGCGCTCATCGTGCCGCTGGTCTGCGCGAAGGCTTCCGCCGCGTTTGCCGATGTGAAATCAGCGCCGACGCCGACATACGCTACATCGGGGGCGCCATAAGCTGTGCCGATGCCGCTCACGGTAATGATATTCATAGGGCTATCAGCCGTCTGCTGCGCGCTGGAGGCCTGCGCGGCGAACGGCCCCACGCTCATCACCAGCGCCACCATGCCCAACAGCGTGACCAGCGCTAACGTGCTCAGCGCCAGTGTTTTTGCGTTCTTCATTCTGTGTACTCCTTTTTCACTGCCATATCCAGAAGAGTAGACGCCGGGCATGGGCGAAAAGTTCCGCCGATTTTAAATCTCATCGTTGTCTGGTAAAATATTGGACAGGGTAATAGCAACACGGGTTGGCACTAAGATCGCAGGTGTGCAGTAAAGGGGTCTGCTTTGTCTGTTCTTGACTTGATTCAAGACCTGCTGAGTGACGATAGGGATCGGCGCTACTATGCTGTACAACGTTTGGGACAGCTTCGGCATCCTGCCGCGCTGCCGGCGCTGCTGGACGCGCTGCAAGACCGCGAGTGGACGATGCGCGTCCAGGTCGTCAACGCGCTGGCGGCCATGCGCTCGACACAGGCGCTCGAACCACTCACGCGCCAGTTGACGCAAGACCGCAGCGGCAATGTGCGCAAGGCGATTGTCGATGCGCTAGGGGCCATCGGCCACGAAAGCAGCGTGCCGGCGCTGGTGCAGGTGCTGCGCGGCAGCGAAAATCAGCGGATGCGGCGCGCCGCCACCAAAGCGCTGCTGCAAATCCGTTCCGACAAAGCGGTAGATGGCTTTATCGAAGCGCTGCGTTTTGATGACAATGTGTATGTGCGCAAGGCAGTCGTCAATGCGCTTGGCAGGATTCAGGGCGCGCGCGCCATTCGCGGCATTATGGAAGCGCTGGCTGCCGACGTCAGCAGTTATGTGCGTAAGTTCGCCGCCGAGACGCTTGGCAATATGGGCGCGATTGAGGCGGTGGACAATCTGGTCGAAGCGCTGCTTTCGGACGAATGCAGCTATGTGCGTCATGCGGCGGCGATAGCGCTGGCGAAACTGCGCGAACCGGCCAGTGTGCGCGGCCTGCTGCAAGCCCTTACCGAAGACGACAATAGTTATGTGCGCTGGGCATCGGCGCACGCGCTGGGTACTATCAAGGACAGCGGCGCGGTGCCAGCCCTATTGCAAGCGCTCGCGGAAGACGACAACAATTACGTGCGCTGGGCGGCGGCGCACGCTCTATGGCAGATGGGCGAAGAAGCGATGGAAATCATCCTCGTGCGCCTCAAGCACACAGATCCTGAAGTGCGCAAAATTGCCTTCGCCGGCCTGAGCTGGCTCACCGTCGAGGATGACGGGAACTACAGCGCCGAATCGCTGGATACTATCATTAATCCCGGCCAGTGGCCGAATTAGCGTCAGGCAGCAGTCGTCAGTTTTCGATTGTCAGTCAGTAAAGATGCCTGGCAACTACCGGTTTGTGACCACAAAAAGAGGAGCAGCCGCGCGCCGCTCCTCTGTGTTTTCATGCGCGTTATCGACAGCAGGCGCGGCCTGCCCCGTTCAGATTGCCCCGCGCGTGCCCAAAGCCTGGCGCAGGAACGACTTCACTGTGTCTACCGGAATGGCGAAGCCCACATCCGGCCCTGTAATCATCGTGTTGATGCCGATCAGTTGACCGTTGGTGTCCAGCAGCGGCCCCCCGGAATGACCGGGACGCAGATGCAGGCTGAGCGCAATCCAATCGCGCCCTGCCGGCATTTCCGGCAGGTTCGTGCCCTTGCCAATGACGATGCCCGATGTGGCCGCGCCGTGTACGCCCCAGGGATGGCCCAGCGCCATCACCCACTGCCCGGTGCGCACATCCCACGAATTGCCCAGCGCGATCGTCGGCAGATCGCGCGTTTCGATCGCCAGCGCCGCCAGATCGTTTTGCTCGTCAAAGGCGATCACCTGCGCCATGAAGTCGCGCCCATCGGCCAGCGTGACTTTGAGTTCATCGCTGGCGACAGGCCGCCGCCAGCCGCGCCGGGTGCGCTGCGCCGCGACGTGTGCATTAGTAACGATCAGGCCATCGGGATGCCAGATCGTGCCGGCGCCCGCGCCTTCACCATTGCCCACGCGCACCAGACTGCGCCAGCCCTGTTCGATCACGTTCGACATCTGCGCATTGAGTTGTTGCAGCAGCGTTGTCATGGGTTTTTCCTTCTGTGAGGCCGGCTATTTACGTTCGCCGACCGTGACCAGCACTTCCTGTGCCTGGCCGCCGCGCAGCACCAGCACGGGCACTTCTGCGCCCACGCGGTTGCCGCTCAACAGCGCCAGCAGTTCATCGAGTGTGCGCACCATCACGCCGTCCAGCGCCAGCAGCACATCGCCGACCATCAACCCGCTCTTGTCCGCCGGGCTGCCCACTTCCACCGAGACCAGCAGCAAACCGGTTTCCTGCTTGAACTGTTCGGCCAGCGCGCTGGTCAGCCGCGCGGGCTGCGCGCCAATGCCCAGAAAACCCTGACGAACGCGTCCATGCGAAAGCAGCGCTTCGACCACGCGCCGCACGACCGGCGTCGGCACCGTCAGGCTGACGCCGCGCATGATGGCCGAACTGTTGATGCCGCGAATCTGCCCGCCTGCATCAACCAGCGGCCCGCCGGAAAAGCCAGGATACATGGCAACATCGGTCTGCACGAACTGCTCAAAGCGCCCGCCCCACGACCCGCTGCGTTCTGCCCAGCGGCGGGCGCGGCGTTCGGCGCGCTCGCGCGATTGTTCGGTGGCGCGTTTGGCGCGTTCCTGCGCGCGTTCCAGCGAACGGCGCGCCATCGGCGGGAAAGGGAAACCGCCGGGTGCCATAGGCGGCGCGTCAAACGGCATATTGCGCATGATGAGCACGTCCTCGATACCGCTTTCTTCTGTGATGTCGCTGCCGAGCGCGCTGACGACACCGAGTGTGGCCTGGATATACTGGCCGGGACGCCCCAGCGCCAGCACCAGATGCCCCACGCGCAGATCATCGGCCCCCGCCCAATTCGGGACGGTCAGCGCGGCGTCTTTGGCGCGCAGCACGGCAATATCGGTGTTCGGGTCGCGCCCCACCAGCGTTGCCGTTACGTTCTGGCCGTTCGCCAGCCCGATCTGGATATTGTCGTCGCGTTCCACGATATGGTGCGACGTGACGATCAAGCCATCGGCTGACCAGACAACGCCGCTGGCAGGCAGCCGCCGCCGCGCTTCGATGCGCACGACGCTTTGCCCGGCGCTTTCCACCATCTGCGCCATTTCATCAGATACTTGTTTCAGCATGTCACTCATGACATTTTCTCCTTGCTGTTTTTGGCATCTCTATTCAAGCATGAGCAGGGTGGATAAGACATCCCACCTTCGATGAGGGTATACCTGGAAAAAAGGGGAGGTCTACAGCGTGACGAGGCCCAGACGGGTGGCGCGCACGACGGCTTCGGTGCGGCTTTGCGCGCCCAGTTTGGTCATGATGGCATTGACGTGGAATTTGACAGTGTGATCGCTGATATTGAGACGCTGCGCGATATTCTTGTTCGGCAGCCCCTGCGCCAACAGTTGCAGTACTTCGCGTTCGCGCGGCGTCAGGTCATTACCGGCGGCGGGCGCTTCGGGCGTGGCACTGTTGGACGCCAGCAGCGCCGCGGTCACGGCGTTATCCAGCACGACCAGCCCGTGTGTGATGGCGTTCAGCGCGGCCATGATGTCAGAGGGACGGCGGTCACTGAGCAGCAAGGCAAACGGCGTACTGATTTCTGTGCGCAGCGCGGCGGCTACATGCGGCGCGGTCTCTTCATCTTGCAGCAGCGCGACAATGGGGATGTCGTTGTCGCTGTCGGACAGCGCAGCCAGGCGGCTCAGGCTGGGCGCGGCGTCCCAACCCAGATCGTAAACCAGCGCGTCGGGGCGATAAAGCGGCAGTTCGTCTTCCAGCAGCGCGCCAGAAATCTGGCCGATCACTTCGCAGCCGTCCTGCGCGGCCAGCAGCGCCGCCAGCCCCGCCCGCGCCAGCAGGTTGTCGGCCACGATCAGCACACGCACATCAGCCATCGTGTTTGGCCTTGCTGCTGTACCAATCCTGCCCTAACCGGCTGTTGACCAGCCGCAGCAGCGCGCGCCGATCCCACAGCGCGAAAAACCAGTAGCTGCCGATTGTCAGCAGGACGATCAGGCCAAACCAGACTTCGCGCAGGACAGCCGCCAGCAGCAAAAAGCCCCCCAAAAACAGGGTGGACAGGATGACACTCAACGCCCATTTGACCTGGCCGACCACTGCCGTTTCTTCGGCGTTGATGCCGCGCAAAAACAGAAGCACTTCGACCAGCGCGTACTCCTGCCCATAGCGCCCACGCCGCAGCTTGCGCAGCCGAAACTTGTAATTATTGCCGTCGATGCGTTCGAAGTTGGGCGCGATCTCGGCGCTGCGGGCTTCGCGCAGGAAATACACGCAGTCTTCCAGCGGGTAGGGCGCGACGAAATCAATCGGCGCGGCGCGCGGCGCTTTTTTCTGCGACAAGTTTCAGTCCACCTGTATCACACGGCCAGAGGCAGCGCGCACCAGCCGATCCCAGATCGCCAGCCCCAGCCCCTCCAGCCCGAAGCCATGCACGAGAATGGTAGCGACACTGGCGTTATCCAGTTCGCGCATGCCCGCGAATAAGTGCGCGGCGATTTGCGGCAAATCGCTGCCGAGCGCCACAATGCGCACGCGCGGATCCAGTTCGAAACGTTCGCTGAAACTCAGCGCTTCATCGTCTGGCGCCAGAATGCCAATCCGCTGGCCTTCGCCCAGCAGATGCAGCGCCGTATCCAGCATGACCTGCATCACGCGCGCTTTGTCGCCGTTGAACAGGCGCACGTCAGCGCTGGGCGCATAATGCTTGAGCAGCATCCCCGGCCCCGCAGGGGTTTCGGCAGCTTCCGTGAGATACTGCGGCCTAAACTCTACATCCGGCAGAAACCGGCGCAGCGCTTCCAAGGGCACACCGCCGGGACGCAGCACAAGCGGCTGCGCACCGCTCAAATCCAGCACTGTCGATTCCACGCCGATGTCTGTCGGGCCGCCGTCAAAGATCACATCCACGCGACCATCGAGGTCATCCAGCACATGCTGCGCGCTGGTCGGGCTGGGCCGGGCGAAGCGGTTAGCGCTCGGCGCGCCGATAGGGATGCCGGCGGTCATCAACAGCGCCAGCGCTACCGGATGATCGGGCATACGCACGGCGACCGTATCCCGCTGGGCGCTGATATTGGGCGCGATCTGGCGGTGCTTCTTCAGCACCAGCGTCAGCGGCCCCGGCCAGAATTTCACTGCCAGTTCCAGCGCCTTATCGGGAATAGCTTCGGCGACATCCGTCAACTGCAACTGCGAGGCGATATGCACAATGATCGGGTCGTTGGCGGGGCGGCCTTTGGCGCTGAAAATGCGCTCCACCGCCTGTTCATCCAGCGCGTTGGCGCCCAGCCCGTAGACCGTTTCGGTGGGGAAGGCCACCAGCCCGCCGCCGCGCAGAATGTCGGCGGCCAGCGCAATCAGGTGGACATCAATATCGACCGGATCAAGCCGGAAAAGCTGAGTTGTGGCCGTATAGCTCATAGATTTTACCCCGCACTTGACGACAGCGGACATTATACGCGGCGCGGGCGCGGCGCCACAGGGGAAGTCTCGTCTTCGATGATCGTCAGCGCGGCGCCAGCGTGCAGCAGCTCGCCATCAGCGCCAACACCATCTATAGCTGCGGGTGTATCGGTGATGGGGTCGGTCAGAGCGTGGCGCAGTTGCCGAACCATACTTTTGTGGTCGCGATATAGGCGCCAGAGTGCAGCCAAAACCGCAATGACGAGACTCAGTTGGCCGAGCCACAGCAAACTCATGACCACGACACTGCCTATTCGCGCCATGTTTTTTCTTTCATGCGATGTTCCCCCCGAACAACAGTCCCTTTTCGATCGTACTCGAAACAGGATGGCCACAGCGCCCCAATCTTCAGGGGGATTGATTGATTCATACAATCTGTAGCAATTTACGCCCATTTTTTCCATCATGGTGTACAATAGGGATATCGTTTCACCATGCCTTAAAAAAGGATTTCGCTCATGATTATTGGCATCCCCAAAGAGATCAAGGTAGACGAGCATCGCATTGCCCTGCCGCCGGGCGGCGTGCGCGAACTAGTGCGCTATGGCCATCAGGTGTTGGTCGAGCAAAATGCGGGTGTGGGCAGCGGCTTCACCGACGACGAGTATCGCAAAGCGGGGGCCACCATTGTCTATACGGCAGAGGAAACCTGGCGGCGCGCGCACATGGTTATTAAAGTCAAAGAGCCGCAGTCGCAGGAATATCCGTTCATGCGCGAAGGGCTGCTTTTATTCACGTATTTGCATCTGGCGGCGGCGGAAGAACTGACGCACAAAATGATCGCCAGCGGCATCACGGGCATCGCTTACGAAACTGTCGAAGATGTCAACGGACGCCTGCCGCTGCTGGAGCCGATGAGCGAAGTCGCCGGGCGTATGGGGGCGCAGATCGCCGCTTATTATCTGGAAAAACATGTCGGCGGGCGCGGCGTCTTGATGGGCGGCGTGCCAGGCGTGCTGCCGGCGCATGTCGCCATACTCGGCGGCGGCACGGTGGGCACGCACGCGGCCAAAGTCGCGCTCGGTATGGGCGCGCGCGTCACATTACTGGATATCAACATCGAGCGGCTGCGTTACCTCGACGACGTGCTGCATGGCCGTTTCAACACGCTCTACTCCAACGTCGGCAACATCGCCGATACCATCGCCAGCGCTGACGCTGTGATCGGCGCGGTGCTCATCACCGGCGCCAAAGCCCCCAAACTTATCACGCGCGATATGCTCTCCATCATGCCGCGCGCCAGCGTGATTGTCGATGTGGCCGTCGATCAGGGCGGCTGCGTTGAAACCACCAAGCCCACCACCCACAGCGACCCGACCTATGTCGTAGACGGCGTGCTGCACTACGGCGTCGCCAACATGCCCGGCGCTGTCCCGCGCACATCCAGCCTGGCGCTGTCCAACGCCACGCTCAAATACATCCTGCGCCTCGCCAATCTTGGCTTTGAGGAAGCGCTCAGCGCGGATCCGGGATTCGCCAAAGGGCTGAATATTCATCAGGGCAAGCTGACCTATAAGGCTGTCGCCGAAGCCTTCAATCTAGAATATACGCCTGTGGCAATGTGAGCGATAGTCACCCGCAATACGTGCCTCGCAGGGGCGGCCTATGGGTCGCCCTTGCGTTCAATTGCCTGTGGTGGGGGACAGCACTGATCTCGCAGCGGCTTAAGAAATTATTCGAGAAACCAGGCGGTCATACGAATATTTAACTAGTCTCGCAGAGACTTAACGGCAAGCTTGCCCGGCAGCCGGACACTCTAGTCTGGCGGCACTGATTTGGGTAACTTGCTGCCCGGCGCGCACTGCCGTAACCATGCTTAATTGTGCAGCGCGCGTATTCCCCCTAAAATTGAATCTAAATTAAATTAGCCGGGAGAAAAGATCATGGCGCTTCCCCAAAAGATTGTCACCATCGAACGTTATATTCTGGCGCAGCAGCAGCTTTACCCCGGCGCGACAGGCGTCCTCACCAACATCCTCTACGACATGGCGCTGGCCGCCAAACTGATCGCGCGCGAAACCACCCGCGCTGGTCTCGGCCAGATTCTCGGCGCGACCGAAAATCGCAATACCTTCGGCGAAACGCAGCAAAAGCTCGATGTCTTCGCCGACGAAGTGATCTTCAAAATTAATGATCACACCGGGCGGCTGTGCGCGATGGCCTCCGAAGAGCACGACGACATTTTGCCCATCCCCATGCACTTCGACACCGGGCGCTACGTGCTGCTGTATGACCCGCTCGACGGCTCCTCCAATATCGACGTGAATATGCCCGTCGGCACTATCTTCTCGATTCATCGCAAAATCAGCAAAGGCGCGCAGGGCACGATCGAAGACGTTTTGCAGCCCGGCAACCGTTTGATCGCCGCCGGCTATATTATTTATGGCCCCAGCACCATGATGGTCTACAGCACCGGGCATGGCGTACACGGCTTCACGCTCGAACCCTCTATCGGCGAATTCTTGCTCAGCAACCCCGATATGCGCATGCCCCAAAAGCCCAAATACTACAGTGTCAACCAGGGGCTGGAAAAATACTGGACGCCGGGCGTGCGCCGCTACGTCAAATGGCTGCAAGGCATTCACGGCGAAGGCCATGAGCCGCTCTCGCAGCGTTATATCGGCGCGCTCATCGCCGATTTCCACCGTAACCTGCTGCACGGCGGCGTTTTTCTTTATCCCGCCGATCTCAAAGATTCCAGCAAACCGGGCGGCAAACTGCGCCTGATGTACGAAGCGCAGGCCCTGGCCTTCATCGCGGAACAGGCCGGGGGCTACGCTTCCGATGGAGTCGGGCGCATCCTCGATATTGAACCCGCCGGGCTGCACCAGCGTGTGCCGCTTTTTATCGGTGATCGCGCGCTGGTCGAAAAAGCCGAAGCCTTCATTCACGACTATGACCGCGACTGGATTGAAGCGTATATGGCCTACCGCAGCGGGAACATGCAGCACGCTTAAGACGCATTTGATGCCTTTTTTATGCTTGCGGCGCGCACTTGCGGTTACACTAGACATAACGCTCTTTCTTGCCAAAGGACAGTTTGAACGATGGCGAGTCGTGACGAGTTACAACAAATTGCCGCCCTCATCAAAGCCGGCCAAAAAGCCGAAGCCGGCAAGCGGCTTCTCCCGCTGCTCAAGGCCGATCCCCAGAATGCCGCCGCCTGGTGGCTGCTGGCCAATGCCGTCGCCAATCCTGAACACCAGCGCCGCGCGCTCGATAAGGTTCTGCAACTGCGGCCCGGCGACGAGCGCGCCCAAAAAATGCTCGACAAGCTCAGCGCGAAAGCCGACGACCCTTTCGACGACCCTAGCAATCCTTTTATCGCCGCCAAAAAATCCGCTACGCAGGAAATGCGCGCAGGCAAACGCTCGCTGCTGCACAAAACCGCCGCTGATGATCCCTTCAGCAGCGACACGGACGACGACAGCGACCCCTTCGCCGATGTGCGAAGCCAACCGACGGGCTGGATCAACGAAGGCCAACCGCGCCGCCCGCCTGCTCCTGCGCGCGGCAGCGCTGTCAACAGCAGCCTGCTTATTCTCGGCGTAGTGGTTGTGATCGCCATTATCGCCGTCGTCGCCACCCTGATTTACGTCAATTCGCGCGGCAGTGTTCCCGCCGCAACTGTCGCCAACAGCGACGTGCCCGGCGCGGATGATCGTGTGTTCAGCACCGAAGTTGACTGCGGCAGCAACAGCGTCACCAACATCAACGATGACGAGGGCGCGCGTCTGCCCGCGCGCGCGATTGATCTCGGCACGCTGCGTTTTAACCAATCGGCCACCGCTGATTTCCTCGACGGCGCCGAAATCCACCGCTACAGCTTCGATGGCAGCGCCGGCCAGCGCATCACCATCGAGATGTGGGCAGAGGATGTGGGTATCGACCCGCAGATCGAAGTCTATGACATCGACGGCTTTCAAATCGCCTTCTGCGATGATCGCGATCTGAGCGAGGGCAATCTCGACGCCTATATGGAAATCCGCCTGCCACGCAGCGGCACGTACACCATTGTCGCGCGTCAGTTCGGCTTCAGCGAAGGCACGTATCGTATCATGGTGCGCTGAGGACTCGCCCGAATGCCCGATTCCCAGCTTCGCGAAATTCAGGCGCTCATCAACAGCGGGCACAAAGCTGAGGCGCGCACGCTGTTGGTCGCGCGGCTGCAAGACCAGCCGAATAACGCCGCCGCCTGGTGGCTGCTGGCGCTGGCCGCGCCCAACCGCAGCCTCGCGCGCCAATCGCTGGAACAAGTGCTGCGGCTGCGTCCTGACGATGCGCGCACGCTGGCCGCTTTGAATCAACTCCAGGCCGAGGATGCCGCGCCGTCTGTGCCGCTGCGGCAGCTTCTGGCCGATGTGCAGCGCCTGCCGCCGGAACAGATCGAAGCCGACTTGCCAACGATCGAGCTGCCGGAAATCGATGAGATCGAGCGAGAGATCGAAACGAAGGAAAAACGCAAGCGCAGCGCCCTGCCTGTCTCGTTTTCACCCTATCTGCTGCCGCTGCTGCTCTTTGCTTTGGCGATGATACTGATCCCGCTGCTGTGCAGTATATGGATGGCGGCCATTGATCGCAGCTTCACAGCCATGACTACGCCGCCGCGCTGCCTGGTCGCCGCAGAGACGCTGACCCCGCCCGCCGGCGTCAACGATAATCGCCGCCTGAATGCGACTCTCATGCCCGACTTACAGCCGCTTGGCGCGCTGGTCTTCCGACAGGACACGCTCGGCACATTCACGCGCATCGACGAACAGCACCTTTACACCTTCTCCGGCGAAGCCTGGCAGGAAATCACGATTACGCTCTGGTCGCGCACAAACGGCTTTAACCCGCTGCTCGAACTTTACAATCCGGCGGGCAATCAGATGGCTTACTGCGACGATTACGCGCTGGACAATCCCGGCGCGCAGCTAGTCGTCTACCTGCCGTTTAACGGCACGTATACCGTGCTCGTGCGCCCGCACTCCACCAGTCCCCCCGGCAATTACGGCTTGCTGATACACTGAGCGCAAACCATACTGTCCGCAAGCTGCTGGAGTGGTTATAGTAGTATTGTTTTTGTTGATAACCAGTGAGGATGAGGCTTTGCGTAATTTACAGAATATCAGCCGCCCACAGCGGATTTTGCTTTTTGTGCTGCTGCTGGTGGGCGGGCTGCTGCTGATTTGCGGCTTGTTCGTGTTTCTGGCACTGCTTTCGCTCAATCCCACAGGCCGGGAGCAGGCGGTAGCGCAGGCGGCGAATTTTGGCGTGGCAGAGTTTGTACAGCTTCCGGGCGAAGACGCTTACCCCGCGGCGCTGGCGGTGGCGGCGGATGGCACGCTGTACACAGCCAGTTACGTGACCGGCGCGGTGTGGGCAATTACGCCTGACGGCCAGCTTAACGAGATCGCCGGCACGCGCGAGGCTTTAGGTTCGGTGACGGGTATGGCAGTGGGCGCGGACGGCACACTGTACGTGGTCGATCAACTGAGCGCGGATATTCGTGCGGCGGGCGGCATTGTGCGGCGTATCAGCGGGCTGCCGGACAACCCGGCGATCAGCGATTTTGCGCAGATCGGCGACGCGCGCGGTTTTGTCGAACCGGCAGATATTGTGCTGGACGCGCAGGGATTCGTGTACGTGAGCGATCGTGGGCGCGGCGAAATCTGGCGCTTCGACGCGGACGGGACGAACGGTGCGCTGTGGTGGGCAGAGACGGCGCTCGTGGCGGGCGTACTGCCTGCGCCCAGCGGAATGGCGTTTGACGCGCAGAACAATGCGCTGATCGTGGTGGACGGCGATGCCAACGCGGTATATCGGCTGCGGACAGCCGACACCAGCCAGGAGGTGTTGTACCTGCACGGCGGGCGGGCGAACCCGCCGGGATTTAACGGCGTGACGGTGGCGGCGGATGGGCGGGTGTACGTCGCGATGCTGGGGACGCGGGCCGTAGGTTATCTGACAGCGAGCACCGACACGGCGCTGCAAGGCGACCTCGCAGTGGTGGCCGGGCCGTTCCGAGGGGCGAGCGATGTGGCGTATGTCAGCGTGCCCGATCCACGTCTGTACGTGACGAACTTCGATCAGGTGGGACTGGTGCTGCCGGGGATCCGCCCGCAGCTTCCGTTCGCGCTGGATGTGATTTACCCGACAGGCACGCCGTAGGCCATACTGATCTACAAATCAATTATCCAGCGCCCAGCCCCATAAGTCTATCTTTTTGCCCCATTTCCGAATGCGCCCATGATTGAACACAGAGTTGATTTATGGCAGGTTTTAGACCACAATGGTGCTAGATGGTTCACGTCTTTTTCCGCACAAATCGCATTTAGAGTAAGCGCATGTTAAACGCTACACATCTCAGCATCCCACTGGATCGTGATGGGGAAGAACCCATTTATCGCCAGCTTATCCGCCATATTCGTATGCAGATCGAAAGTGGGACGCTGCCGGCAGGCACACGCTTACCCGCCAGCCGTGATCTGGCGCGGCAGTTGAACGTCAGCCGCATCAGCGTGGTCAATGCTTACGCCGAACTACGCTCAGAGGGGTTTTTGAGCGCCCACGCCGGGCGCGGCACGTTCGTCGCGCGCGATGGCAACGGCGCCGCGCCGCCGGAGAAAACGGCCAGCAACAACGCAGCGCGCGTACACGAAGCGCCGACAACGCCCGATCGTTCGCTGCGCGAAATGATGCGCATGGCGCGTAAACCCGGTGTTATCAGCTTCAGCCAGGGTGCGCCGCCGCCGGAGTTTTTCCCGATGTCGGCGCTGCGCGACGCGCTGAATGCCGTGCTGGAACGCGACGGCGCAAAAGCCCTGATGTATGAGATGGCAGAGGGTTATGGGCCGCTGCGCCATGCCGTGCGCGATTATGTCAGCGCGCTGGGGATTCAATGCAGCACCGACAGTGTATTGATTACAGGCGGCACACAACAGGCGCTCGATCTGGTGGTGCAGGCGCTGCTTTCGGAAAATGATTTTCTGGTGACCGAAAACCCGACGTATCTGGGCATGATCGATATTGCGCGCACCCGCCGCGTCCAGCTACAGGGCATTCCAATGGATGACGACGGTATCCGCTTGGATATGCTGGAAAATTTCATCATCGACCACGCGCCCAAGCTGATCTATGTCATGCCGACGTTCCAAAATCCCACCGGCACGGTGATGCCGCTGCACCGCCGCCGCCAACTGCTGAATCTGGCGCACGATTACAACGTGCCGGTTCTGGAAGACAGCGTGTACCACGAACTGCGCTTCGAGGGCGAAAACCTGCCGCCGTTAAAGGCGCTGGACGACTACGGTGGCGTGATTCACGCCAGCGGCTTCACCAAGATGATGCTGCCGGGTATTCGTATCGGCTACGTCATCTGCGACGGCGGGCAGTATGAACGCATTCTGCGCGTCAAACAGGCCGCCGATATTTCGACGCCGACCCTGAATCAACGCGCGATTCATTTGATGCTGGAACGCGGGATGATGGCGCAGCAGTTGGAGCGCAACAACCGCGAACTCAAGCGCCGTTTGCATGTGGCGCTGGAAGCCGCCGCCAAGTATTTGCCGCCGGGCACGCGCTGGAATGTGCCGGAAGGCGGCATGTACCTGTGGGTCGAACTGCCGAAAAGCGGGCCGAATTCGGCAGAATTGTATATTTCGGCGGTAGAAATGGGGGTGTCGTATGCCATCGGCAGTGTGTTTTACACGACCGTCAGCGGCAGCCACCGGATGCGCCTAAATTTCGGCGCGCATAAGCCGGCGGATATTATCGAGGGCTTCAAGCGGCTGGGGCGCGCGTGGCGTGAATTGGCGTGCGACTATGACGAGATGGAAAAGTCGCCGCTGCTCTAACAGCCGAAAGGCACGCTGATGTTCTGGGCAACGCCGATCTCGTAGAGGTCGAAACGGATAATGACCTGCCCGCTGACTGGCAGTTGACGATCAAACAGAATAGCATTCTGCACATCGAGCGTGACATAAAAGCGCACGATGGCGTTGTATGCCGGTGCCACCCAGATTTCGCCCGGCGCGGACATAGCGATACTGCCCCCTTCGGCGGGGCGGATGTTGGGCAGCACCAATGCGTCGTTGCTGAACTGATACTGCCAGGCCTGCACACCATTGAGTACAGCCTGCCGTCCGGTGGGAACAGCGCTGGTGATTCCGCCGATCAGGCCGCCTGCGCTGAGATCGGCGGCGCGTGCCGCGTCTTCGCCCGCGTTGGTCAGGCAGACGCCGGCGCGCACGAGAAAAGAATCTGGCCCCAGGCGGACGCCTTCGATCGTCGTGGTTTCGTCCTGTGTGCCCTGCCCGATCAATTCTCCTGTCGTCACCAGCACCACCCGGCGCGCGGAACCCAACTGGTTAAACCACACTTGGGCGCGGGCAGAGGCGCTGGTCTGGCGCGGCGTGCTGGCGAAAACGCCCTCAAAGGACAGCAGCACTTCATAACGCCAGCCCGCGATACGGTTCAGATTGAGATCGACCTGCGGAAACGCAATCGTGGAAAACCCTGCGGGCGGCGCGTTCTGTGTCAGGAAAACTTCAGTAGGATAGGTGTCAGGATTAACGGGTGTCGGCAGGTCTTCGAGTGTTTGACCGCGCGTGCAGGCCGCCAACAGCAGGGCGAAAAGCGCCAACAGCAAAACGAGCGTGCGCAAGGCTTTCATTCGAGCGTGGCCGAAGGCAGCGGACACTGCGGCGTGCGCGCGCCGGCGGGCATGGTGTTGGTATCGGCCAGATATTCCAACCCTTCGCGGTCAGCGATATAGACATGACGGCCTTTTTTGCGCAGCAGCCCGGCGTTCAGCAGTTCGCGCAGCGCGCGCCCGACCACTTCGCGCGTTGTGCCCAGCACCGCCGCGATCTCTTCTTGCGTCAGTTGGCTGGGGGTCTGGGCGATCTGCCCGGCGTAGGCCGCCTCGTGCAAAAACAGCTTGGCGAGGCGCGAAGGAATCGTGCGGAAGGTCATATCCTCCAGACGTTCGATATACTCGCGGTTCATGTGCGCCAACGCCTGCACATAATTGCCGAGCAGGGTGCGCTGCGACGACATTAGATCCAGCAGACAGCGGTGGCTGAGCTGCAACACCGTGACATGGGTGACAGCTACGGCGTTAAAAGGATTCGGGCCGCCATCCACCGCCGCGACTTCGTTGAAGGTGGAAAGCGGGCGCAGCAGACTGAGCGTGTGCAGGCGGCCTTCGCCGTTAACGCGGTAGATGCGCACCAGGCCATCCAGCACAACATGGAAACCGGCGCAGCTTTCGCCCTCGCAGAAAATCGTCGCGCCGGCATTATACAAGCGGCGGTGCGCCTCTTGCTCGATACGGTTGATGCCCTCGGCATCGATCCCGGTGAAATAGGGAATAGTCGTCCAGTCCATTGACTTATCGCGGCAAAATTTGCGCTAACACCACCAGAGCGATCATCAGCGAAGCGGCCAGCAATCCCATGCTGCGCAGGTCGCGCAGAACATAGCCATACTGCTGTTCAAGCTCAGCTTCGCTGACTTCTTTGGTCGGGTGCGCGAGCATATCGGCGACCATCTCTGGCGTCAGTTTTTCGTCTTCTTTGCGTTTACGCGCGGTGCTGCCCGCGGCGCTGCGGCGCGCGGCCGCCGTGCCGGCGCGGGCGCGCGGGGACGCCGCCACTTCGACTTTGGCGGGAGCGGGTTTTGCAGCGGGGGTGCTTTCTTCTGTCTGTGCAGCGGCCTGCCGGCGCGCGCGTTCCAGAGTTTCTTCGGGGATGCTGCTGCGGCTGCGGCGCTTGGACATACGACTCTCCTGACTGAGTTAGGTGCGTTAAGTATCGATACGATCGGCAAACACGACGATACGCTGTGTGTTCTGCTGGTAGGGGTAACATGAAATCAGTGTTGCGGTGGCTCCTGCACGATTGTCCATCACATGAACATCGGTCGGCGCAACCAATTGAATCTCGGTCACAACATAGGTGTAGACGTGGGTGCTAGTCTGGATGGTAAAGCGATCACCCGGCGCCAGTCGATCCAGGTAGCGGAAATATTCGCCGTAGATATCATTATGCGCGGCCAGCACCACATTGCCGCTGTTGTCACCGGGATTCACGCCGTTGGTCAACTGACCAATCCCCATCCGCAGCGCTTCCCAGTCTACGCCTTGCACAATCGTTTGGTCAAGATCAAGCTTGTCGATACTGAGGATGAGGGCGGTTTCGGAGGTTTGCGGCGGGCGCGCCAGGACTGGCTGCATGACCATACTTTGCACGCTCGCCAGCAAGTGTCTGGGGATTTCGGCGTAATTAAACTGTGGTGTCGCCCCTTCGACATACACATGGCCGCCGGGCAGCACGATCTGATCGAGGCGCAGGACAGGCGTGGGTTCGAGGGTGGGGATGCCGGCGCGGCGCTGTTCATCGGCTAGCTGGGCGGCGCTGGCGGTTTCGCGCTCCAGCGCTGTGATCGCGCCGAACAGATTCACGCCGAGCACGACCAGCCCAACGACAGCCAGCACTTCGACCAGCAGCAGCGAACGGTTCACGAAATTGCGCCAGGTGCGTTTGTTTTCTTCGCTGTTGAGCGCGTCGTAATCCCCACTGCCCGGCTCGTCTTCAAAACGGGGACTCTGGCCGGCGGCAGAGACAGACAGTTTCACGGGCAGATCCGCGCTGCTGACTCCGGGAGCAGCGGGAAGAGCCGATGAGGATAGCGACTCATTTTGCGCCAACACACGCCCTGTGCGCTGCATCCGCTGCATCTGCTTATGGCGTTCTTCGCGGCGGCGAATCGCCAGCACGCGCTCCAATTCTTCGATCGACAGTTCATCAACAGGTCGTTTATCGCGCATGATTAGGCCATCAGCCGCTTACTACAACACCGGATATTGGCTTTCACTCTATTTTTGCTGCGACCGCAAATACCTCACGCTGGAAAAACCAGCGGAAAGGCGGCATATCGAAGGCCACATGCCGCAGCGCTGCCAGCAGCGCGTTTTCGCGGCGATTCTGGGGCGGGCTGTCCAGCCACACTTTGCCCTTGAAGCCCGCGCGCTTGAGCGTCTGCGCCATGCTCCAGAGCGACTGCTCGTTGACATGCACATGTTGGTTGACGTTGACCAGAAACTGACGCGGGTCTTTGGGGTATTTTTCGCCCTGTCCCATCAGCGTGCGCACCAACCGCACGACAGGATAGGCATAACGATCGTACCACATATTCGGCGCGGTATGCACAATGAAACGCCCTTCCGGTTTGAGCACGCGATGCACTTCCAGCAGGGCGCTGTGCAGTTCCCAGGGATGCAGATGTTCGACGACATCGAACATCAACACGCGGTCAAAATAGGCGCTGGGAAAAGGCAGTTTTTTGGCGTCGGCCTGGGCGACTCCTGTTTTTCCTGGCACGACATCATCGGTCGTTTCGATCACCTGCTGCGAGAGACTGACGGCGACGGCGGCATAATCGATACCATAAACATCGGCGCCCAATTTGGCGCAGTGGCGCAGAATTTCGCCGCGCCCGCAGCCCACATCCAGCACCTGCATCCCCGCTTTGACTTCGGCCAGGGCAAAGGCCGCCGCCAGCCGCCGCGAAAGATGCGCGCCTTCGCTGGCGTTAAATTCGTCGTACCCCTCGCAGGCGGTGCGGAAGTATTCTTCCGTATACAGCGTGGAAGGAAGGGGTTGAGGATCGCTTTGCCTATCCAAGGTTTGCCTGTTGGTTTAATATCAATAACCGCTACCCTGCGATTATACTGAACGCAGAGGACGGCGCAATAGATGATCTTTATCCCGAATCCTTTTGATCGTTGGCGCGGTATATAGTGCAATCAACGCGAATTGCAGACAGGAGCAGCCGTTGGATCGCGTTGAGGAACAACAGTTGCTGAAGCAAGCGCAGCGCGGCAGCGCCGAGGCGTTTTCACGTTTGTATCAGTCTCATGTGCAGGTTATTTTCCGCTACATTCACTATCGGGTGAATGATGTGCAGATGGCGGAAGACCTGACCAGCGAGGTGTTTATGCGGGCGCTGGCGGGCTTGAGCAGCTATCAGGATCGCGGTAAACCGTTTGTGGCGTGGTTGTACAGCATCGCCCACGCGCGCATTGTTGACTATTATCGGCGCGGCGCGCGGCAGACAGAAGAAAGCGAACAAACGCTGGAAAACATCGCGGTCACGCCCGATATGGACAAGAGTATGCTGCGGCGGCAGGCGGTACGCGCGCTGCGCGAAGCCATCGCGACGCTGACAGACGAACAACAGCAGGTGGTGATTCTTCGCTTCATCGAAGGCTACCACATCGAAGAAGTAGCCCAACTGATAGGCAAAAACGCCAACGCGATCAAAGCGCTGCAACACCGGGCGCTGCGCACGCTGGCGAGCCGGTTAGCAAAAACCGGTCTAGACCTTGAAACGCTTTGGTCGGGGTTATTTTGAACGAAGCACAGTTTTCCCCCGAATTGAATACGATTGTGGCCGAGTGTGTGGAGGCGTTGTTACGCGGCGAACGCACGCTTGACGAATGTCTGGCGCTGTATCCCCAGTATGCCGCCGAGCTGCGTCCGCTGCTGCAAGTCGCGCGGCTGACACGCGGGCTGAAGGCGCCACAAATGACCGAGCGCGCTGTGCAGGCACTGGACCAGCGTTTGCGTGCGCAGATGGCAAAACAGGCGCGGCCCAAAGTCGGCACGCGGCCCTATCAATCGCTGCTGAGACTGGCGGCGGCTGTCCTGATTGTCTGCCTGTTGGCCTTTGGCAGCGGCGCGGGGTTGGTGGCGGCGTCGGCAGATACGTTGCCCGGCGATACGCTCTATCCTGTCAAGCGTCTCTGGGAAAACATACGCTTGTTCGTAGCGGAGGCCTTGGGACAGACGGATTCGGTCTGGCTGGAGATCGGGCAAGCGCGACTGGATGAAGTTATGCGCCTGCAAGCACAGGGCAGGCTGAATCATGCGGCGCTGCTTGAGCTGTACCGCGCGCTTGCGCAGGCCATTCGTTATGCTGGCACGGCCAATCCGCTGCTGATTCAGCAGATGCGCGACACCGAAAATATCCTGACGACGGTCAACCCGCCGCCCGGCAGCGAAGCGCTGTACCGAGATATTGTCAATATCGTCAAAGTGCTGCCAGATGGCACCCTGGCGCTGCCGCCAGAGACGCCGCCAAGCTCGAACGCGCCGCAGGCCACCGCTACAGCCACGACACCCGATAACACACCAACAGCTACGGCCACCGAGGCTGTCACGCTGGAAACCGCGACTCCTGTGGACACGCCGACGTCCACGCCTACCCCAACCTTGAGCGCGACGCCGCGTATTCCGCCGACAGAGACGAACACGCCAACAACCACGCCGACAATCACCCTGACGCCTTCGCCCACGCCGATTCCGGTGACGCCTTCGCCGACATGGACACAGCCGCCGATTGGCGGACGCCCCCCGGCAGCAACGCCACTTCCCAGCGGCAGCGCGACAGCCGTGCCGCGCACGCCCATTCCGCCGACGGGCGAGGCAGCGCTCTGGGTGCGGCAGACGCAGCAGTCGGCCTATATGACGCAGACGGCCATCGCCGCGGAAACGACCAGCGAACCCTAAACCGATATGCAGCGCAGAGGCGGAAAGAATCCGGGCGGAAAAATCGGCCTCTGCTGCGTTTTCACCCCACACACGCCTTGTGTATTTGGAACACGTGTGCTAAACTAAAAAGCACTTTCACAAACGATGCGTTTCGTTCTACACTAAACGCATACCGTCAAATACGCTAAGGAAAGAGATCATGCCCCCGAAAAAGGAAAGAAAGCAGGATATTCCCCCTGTTCAGCCGCACGGCCAGGATGAGGCACGGCAGAAGGCGCTGGATACGGCCATCACCGAATTGACCAAACGCTTCGGCGATGGCACCGTGGTGCGGCTGGGGGACGCCGCGCATATGATGGTCGATGTCATCCCCACCGGCTCGCTGGGGGTGGATGTGGCCAGCGGCGTCGGCGGGCTGCCGCGTGGGCGTATCACCGAAATCTACGGCTCGGAGTCCAGCGGCAAGACGACGCTGTGCTTGCATGTGATCGCCGAAGCGCAAAAACGCGGCGGCCTGTGCGCTTTTATCGACATGGAGCACGCGCTTGACCCCACCTATGCGGCGCGCCTGGGCGTCAATATGGAGACGCTGTATGTGGCGCAGCCGGACACGGGCGAACAAGCGCTGGAAATCACCGAAACGCTGGTGCGCTCCGGCGCGCTGGATGTGATTGTGGTCGACAGCGTGGCGGCGCTGGTGCCGCGCGCGGAAATCGAAGGCGAGATGGGCGACAGTCACGTCGGTTTGCAGGCGCGTCTGATGAGCCAGGCGCTGCGCAAACTTTCCGGCGCGATCAAACAATCGCGTGTTTCGGTGGTGTTTACTAACCAACTGCGCGAAAAGGTGGGGGTGATGTGGGGATGTTTTAACTACTCCACCCGCATTACTTTGGCCGATGGATCACAAGAAAAAATCGGCAAGATCGTCACTCAGAAAAAGCAAGTGGAAGTTCTCTCGTACAACACCAGGACGCGACAGTTTGAAACGCGCCCTATTGTCAGTTGGTTCAACAATGGGAATACAGACCACTTCCTCCAGTTCACTGTTCGTCGGAAGGGTGGTAACGGTAGGAGCAGTTTTGCCTGTACTCCCAACCATTTGCTGCTTACTGAACATGGATATCAACCGGCAGACCAGCTTAACATCAACGATAATCTTGTGGCCGCTGTAAAGCACTATCTTTCACCACTTCATATGCAGGTGGTAATGGGATCAGTGTTGGGAGATGGTTATCTGAAGCCCAGTGCAAATGGGAAAGTAGCTTTGCGCATTGTGCATGGCATTGAGCAGGACGATTATTGCCGTTGGAAAGAATCGCTTTTTGCGGGGCTGATCGGATTCAGTGGCACGCATCAGAAAGGGGGGCACACTTTTTCTACAATACCCCTGCATGAGCTGACACAGTTACGTCAGCTTAGCTATGGTCCTGGCAACAAAAAAGCCCCGTCTGCTGACTTTGTACAGAGTCTCTCACCGCTTGCTGTTGCGATCTGGTACATGGATGATGGGACATTCGATTTGGAACGTCAGAATCGTTGCAGCATTTGCGTCACTGGCCTTTCGAACGACAAAGCGCAATTGCTTGTAGATTGGTTCAATCAATATGGGATTTATCCTAAACTTGATTCACGTAGGCGTATCAATTTCAATGTCAGCGAGACTGTCAAGTTTCACGAAATGATTGCGCGCTATGTGCATCCGTCAATGGACTATAAACTACTGCCAGAAATGCGTGGCCGCTTCATCCCCATAACTGCTGACCCGTGTGAGCGCCTTGAGCCTATTCCTATGCCCATTATTGATATACGCCGCAAACCGATCACACGCAGTATGCGACGCTTCGATATTGAGGTCGAAGGCAATCATTGCTATGTCGTTGATGGTGTCGTCGTCCACAACAGCCCAGAAACCACTACGGGTGGCCGGGCGCTGAAGTTCTACGCCAGCGTGCGCCTCGACATTCGCCGTGTGGAATCGCTTAAGCAGGGTGACGAAGTGATCGGCAACCGCACCAAAGTGCGCGTCACTAAAAACAAGGTGGCCGCGCCCTTCCGCGAAGCTGAATTCGACATCATGTTTTACGAGAACGGCATCAGCAAGATGGGCGAAATTATCGATCTGGGTATCAATCTGGGCCTGATCGAAAAGCGCGGCGCGTTCTTGCGCTACAACGACGGCCTTTTGGGCCAGGGGCGCGAAAACGCCAAGCAGTTCCTGCGCGAAAATCCGGCAGTGGCCGACGAAATCGAAGATCAGATTCGCGCGTATTATGGCCTGCCCTCGCTGGTGAGTCTGCCGGGACGCCCGGCTGCCGCTCCCAGCACGCCGCCCGCCGCGCGCCCCGACGGCGAATAAAACCCCGCCGACACACTGCATTAGTGAACGGGATGGCACAGGCTGTCCCGTTTCTTTTTCCCTAGCCAAGCCCCCTGTTTCCGGTTATAACTGACTGGTAATTACCCGACGAACAGCAGTTCAGGAACACAACATGGCAAAAATTGGCTATATCGGACTCGGCATTATGGGCGGCGCGATCGTGCGCAACCTGATGAAAGCCGGGCATGAATTGGTCGTCCATAACCGCAGTCAGGGCGCGGTGCAGCAGTTGGTGAGCGCAGGCGCACAGGCGGCGTCTTCTCCGCGTGAAGTGGCGCAGCAGGTCGATTTTGTCTTTACCAATCTGCCGGATACGCCGGATGTCGAAAAAGTGGTGCTGGGCGAAAACGGCATTGTTCAGGGCGCGCATGCGGACTTGATCTATATCGACAACAGCACGATCAAGCCGGAAACAGCGCGAATGCTGGCGGCCAAACTGGCGGATGTTGGCATCGCGGCCTTGGATGCGCCGGTGAGCGGCGGCGATGTGGGCGCGCGCAATGGCACCCTGACTATTATGGTCGGCGGCCCGCAGGCGGCGTTTGACAAAGCTTATCCCCTATTCATGGCGATGGGCAAGGCGGCGGTGTTAGTGGGCGACAGCGGCGCAGGGCAGATCGCCAAAGCCTGTAATCAGATCATCGTCGGCGCGCAGATGGCGTCGATGGCCGAGGCACTGATTATGGCGCAGAAAGCGGGCGTTGACCCGGCGCGCGTCGTTGATGCGATCAAGGGCGGCGCGGCGCAAATGTGGACGCTGGATGTCAAACCGCCGCGTTTGTTCGCGGGCAACCGCCAGCCCGGTTTTAAAGCGCATATGCAGCAAAAAGACCTGGGCATTATTCTGGAGACGGCCAAAACTTACGGCGTGCCGCTGCCTGTGACGGCGGTGATCCAGCAGTTGTACACGGCGCTGGTAGAAAGCGGCGGACGCGATCTGGATAACAGCGCGGTGATCGCCGTCTACGAAAAACTGACGGGCATTCATCTGGACGAGCCGCTGAAACCGGAGGCCTAACCCGCCCGGTTTTACGCTGAGCGGCTCGTCCATATACGCCAAGACGAAAAGTACCCTGCGCAGGGGAACCAGCGATTAGAAGAGTGGATTTCTCGGCGGCGAAAAGTGCCGCGCGCTTTGTTATAATAGCGCCAAATCCGTACCAGAGTAGAAATTCGACTGTAGTGCAAGAACGACTCCAGAAAATTATGGCGCGCGCCAATCTCGGTTCGCGCCGCGCCTGTGAAGAGATCATCGAACAGCGGCGGGTGCGCGTCAACGGCGTGATCGCGCAGCTTGGCGACAAAGCCGACCCCCAGACCGATGTGATTGAGGTCGATGGCCACCGCCTGAGCTTTAAAGAGCAGCGCAAGATTTACATCGCCCTGCATAAGCCCATCAATGTGCTGACCACCAATCTCGGCAACCGGCAGGACAAACGCCCGACAGTGCGTTCGCTAGTGCCTATCGAGGGCCACCTGTTTTCGATTGGCCGCCTGGACGCCGAAAGCGAAGGCCTGGTCGTGCTAACCAACGATGGCGAACTGGTGCAGCGCTTGACGCATCCCAAATTCAAGCATACCAAGACGTACAAGGTGTATGTGCATGGCCTGCCGCCGCTGGAAGTACTGGAACGCTGGCGCGAGGGCATTACCCTGCAAGATGAAGACGGCACATCCTATAAAACCGCCCCCTGTTCAGTGGAGATTGTCAAAGGCGACCGCGAAATCACCACGCTGCGCGTCGTCATGACCGAAGGCCGCAAACGCCAGATTCGGCGCATCGCCGCCGCGCTCGGCCATCCCGTGCATCGGCTGCTGCGCACACAGATCGGCAAACTGGAAATCGGCACGCTGCGTCCCGGTGAATGGCGCGAACTCGACGCGCGCGATGTCCAGGCACTCAGCACGCCTTCGGACGAGCTGCGCACGATTCTGGAGCGCCGCCCGCGCCGTGCTCGCCCTGCTCACTCTGGCGAAACGCGCGCCGAAGGCGATCGTTCTCGCCGCGCCCCGCGCGAGGCTGGCGCCAGTGAACGCCCGGCGCGCAAGCCGCTGCGCGGACAGGGTAAAGCGCGCCGCGCTCCTGCTGATGTCAGCGATTCCGACAAGCGCCCGGCGAAGCCGCGCCGCCCGCGCCCCGCTGCTTCCGGCGACAGTTCGCGCCCGGAACGCCCCAAACGCGCGCCCCGTAACCCGGCGGCAGGCAAGGCGCGGCGCAGCGATAAGCCCGCGCGGCCTGCCAGCGGCAAACCGCCGAGGAGAAAACCGCGCCCATGAACGAGCATCTGACGGTTGAACAGTATATTGCCATGCAGCCGAGCTTCGCGTGGAAGCGCCGTCTGCTGCGCGCATTCTTCCGCTGGCTCTGTTTTACCTTCATGTGGAAAGTGACTGTTTCGGGCACAGAAAATGTGCCTGATGCCGGCCCGACCATGCTCATCATGAATCATATCTCCTCGATTGACCCCTTTCTGGCGATTGGCGCGCTGGACAAACGGTTCGTCATTCCGATGACGAAGATCGAAAATCTGAACAACCCGTTTCTCGCGCCGTTTATCCGCGCGTGGGGGGCGTATTCTATCCGGCGCGGCGAGGTTGACCGTAAAGCGCTGCTGAACTCGATTGAGTTAATCAAGAGCGGGCAGTTGGTGCTGATCGCCCCCGAAGGCACGCGCACACCTACAGGTCTGACACAGCCCAAAGACGGCATGACGTATGTTGCGACCAAAGCTAACGCTGTCATTGTGCCGATGGGCGTTTCAGCGGGGGCTATTGATTGGAAAGAAAAGCTCAAGAAATTGCAGCGCGCCGCGATCCATATTCATTTTGGCCGTCCGTTTCGCTTCAAGACCGACGGACGCCCACGTATCCCGCGCGACGAAATGGCGAAAATGACCGACGAGGCCATGTACCAACTGGCGCTGGCGCTGCCCAACCCCGAACTACGCGGCATCTACAGTGATCTGAACAAAGCTACAACACAGTATATTGAACTGCTCTAAGGCAAGAGGCGCTGGAGAGCAGGTGAATGAGGGGGCATGCCTACCCCCTCACAAGGCGAAGCTACTTGAGCAGTGTGGCGTGCAGCGTGGTTTCGACGCTGGCAAGCGCGGCAGAGACGGGGCAGTTTTTCTTCGAGACTTCGGCCAATTCCAGGAACTTGGCTTCGTCCACACCCGGCACTTGGCCTTCGGTGTGCAGTTCGATTGCGGTGATCTTCAGCCCGCTTTCGTCGCGGCGCAGCGTGACTTTGGCGGTAGTGTGCAGCCGTGTTGGGTTAAAGCCCGCGCGCGAAAGCTGTGCCGACAAAAACATGGTGAAGCAGGCGGCGTGCGCTGCGCCCAGCAGTTCTTCGGGATTCGTGCCCGGTTCGCCTTCTTCGACACGGCCTTGAAAGGTATAGGGAGCTTCCAGCAGGCCGCTACCCATCTTTACAGTGCCGCCGCCATCGGCCAGTGTGCCTTGCCAAATTGCCTCAGCAGAACGAACAGCCATTGTGTACTCCTTAAAATAAAGTAGATAAAAGTCTATTTTATAGACTGCAAGCGCCGCCGCCAAATTTTCGCGCCGCCAAATTTTCGCGACGCATGCCCGCAGACTCAGCGCTGCCGCATTTGCGCCAACTGCGCTTCCATTTCGGCGCGGCGGGCTGCGCTGGCCTGTCGCCCGGCTTCCAGCGCGTCGGCGTAATGCTGCTTAAGCGCGTCCTTAAGTTCCTGACCGGAAAGTGGCGCGAACAACATCACTAGCGCCGCGCCCAACGCCGCGCCCAACGAAAATCCCAACAGCCAGCTTATCAGTGTGCGCATAAGGTGTCTCCGCTTGTCAACGCGCTTTGATTATAACGTATCTGACCTGCTACACTATGCGTTTGGTGATCTTTTCAGGCGTCAGGAGGATTTATGAGCAAGAGTATTGTGCAGACCGATCAAGCGCCCGCCGCCGCCGGGCCTTATTCGCAGGCGGTAGTGGTGAACAAGATGGTGTTTTGCGCCGGGCAGATTCCGCTGATTCCCGGCACGCGCACGTTCGTCGAAGGCGGGATCGAAGAACAAACACGTCAGGCGCTGACCAACCTGAAAGCAGTACTGGAAGCAGCGGGCGCGGCAATGGACAATGTGGTCAAAACCACTGTTTTTTTGCAGGATATGAATCACTTCGCGGCGATGAACGGTGTCTATGCCACATTTTTCAGGCAGCAGCCGCCCGCGCGCTCTACAGTGCAGGTGGCGCGCCTGCCGCTGGATGCGCTGGTCGAAGTCGAGGCGATCGCTGTACTCGACTGAGCGAAAAACGGCTTATTTGGGCGAGAAACGATAGCCGACGCCGCGCGAAGTCAAAATGTAATCTGGCTGCTGCGCGTCTACTTCGAGCTTCTGCCGCAGATAGTGGATGTACAGTTTCAGGCTGTCGATGGCGTCGGCGTATTCTTCGCCCCAGGCCTGCGTCACCAGTTCTGTGCGTGTCACGACGCGCCCGGCGTTGCGCACGAGCACACCCAACAGATTGAATTCTTTTGGCGTCAAATGTTTGATTTCGTTGCGCACATAGACTTCGCGGTTCATGAAGTTGATACGGAAATCGCCGTTATCAAACGACAGTTCCTCGCTGACGCTGGGACGCGGGGAACGGCGCAGATGCGCTTTGACACGCGCGACGAGTTCGTCGTTGTCATAGGGCTTGGTGACATAATCGTCGGCGCCCAGTTCCAGTCCGCGCACGACATCTTTGATGTCGTCCAGCGCTGTCAGGAAGATAATCGGCATATCGGACATTTCACGCAGGCGTTTACACACTTCCCAACCGTTCATGTCGGGCATCATAATATCCAGCAGCACCAGATCAGGCTGGTGGCGATAGGCTTTACGCAGCCCATCCTCCGCGCGGTAGGCTTTGATGACATCGTAGCCACGCCGTTCCAGGAGAATGCTGATTAACTGTACGGTGGTTTCTTCATCATCGATAACCAGTATTTTTTCTGGCATGGTTCCCCCGAAGTTACAGAATACAAACCTTATAACTTGACTCTATCACGAGCCTAACTATCGCGCAAGTAGGGTTGTTCTCAGCCTTGTGAGCCGTTCATGATTGCGGTAACATCCGGCGCAATCTATTTTAGCACTTTTGTGGCGGCGCACCTGCCAAACCGCGCCGCAGCGCGGTGCTTGCCGCAGGATTTTTCATGACACATGCGCTTATTACGGGCGGCGCCGGTTTTATCGGCAGCCATTTGGCCGAGCGGCTGTTGACCAGCGGGCAGCAGGTGACGGTCATCGACGATCTGAGCACCGGACGCTTTAAGAATATCGCCCATCTGGAAGGCCGCCCTGGTTTCCGGTATGCCATCGAAGACATCCGCAACGCGACAGTGATGGATCGGCTCGTGAGCGAATGCGACATCATTTATCATATGGCCGCGGCCGTTGGCGTACAAAAGATCGTCAGCGAGCCGATCAACACCATCGAAGTCAACGTCGGCGGCACCGAAGTGGTGATGAAAACCGCGCGCCGCTATCGCAAGAAAGTGCTGCTGGCTTCGACTTCCGAGGTGTACGGGAAGGGTGTCGCCTTCCCGTTCGAAGAAGATAACGACTGCCTGATGGGGCCAACTTCGCGCAGCCGCTGGGCCTATGCCACATCGAAGGCCATCGACGAATTTCTGGCGCTGGCGTATCACCGTGAAATCGGCCTACCGGTGGTTATTTTCCGCCTGTTCAACACCGTCGGGCCGCGTCAGAGCGGTCAGTATGGGATGGTTGTGCCACGTTTCGTGCGCTGGGCGCTGAAGGGCGAAGCGCTGCGGGTATATGGCGACGGCACGCAGCAGCGCTGTTTTGGCAATGTTTTCGATGTAGTCGATGCGATTTCGCGATTAGCCGCTGCGGCCGCTGCGGTGGGGCAGGTCTTCAATATCGGCAGCGCCGAAGAAATCTCGATCTTGCAGCTTGCGGAGCGCATTATACAACGCACCGACAGCCCATCACGCATCGAATTTGTGCCGTATGAGCAAGCCTATGAACCAGGCTTTGAAGATTTTCCGCGCCGCGTGCCCAGCCTCGCCAAAATCAACGCCATGACCGGCTGGTCTCCCTCGACGGCGCTGGATACGACCATTGATCAAATGATCGCTTACTACAAGGAGCATGGACTGGATGGCTGAGATTAATCGTCAACAATTGATTATGGCCTTGATCCCTGCTGGCGCGAACCCGCGTCTGGCGGGCGTGGATCTGACGGCGCTGGACATGCGCCGTCTCAATTTGGAAGGGGCGATTCTGCGCGGCGCGAACATGCAGGCCTGCAACATGCAGGAAGCGATTCTGCGCAGCACCAACATGACGGGCGCTGACGTCTCGCTGGCGCAGCTTCCTTTCGCCGACTTGAATGCAGCTAACCTGACCAGTACGAATTTCACCAGTTCCAATATGCAGGGCGTGCGCTTGAACGGCGCGAACATGACCAACGCTATCCTCAATGGCGCGAACTTGCAGGGCGCGACGATGACAGGCGCGGTGGTCATTGGCGTGCGTTTTGATGAACGCACAATCTGGCCGGACGGTAGAAAGGGCACACAGAGCAACCCAACCAACTATACGCGCTGAGCGCGCAGAACAAAGGGGCGGCGCAGATCCTACGTCGCCCCTTTTCATTTTGAGTTCCCGGCCTTCATTGACCCCTTGTGGCCTTATGATACAATACGCTACGTGAAGTACTGTGAAAGGGTGATGTAGGGATGTTTGATTCGCTGCCGAAAACTGGTCTGGGCGCGCTCGATTGGCAGTGGGCGCAGTATGAGCCGTATGTACAGGATTTGCTGGCGCGCAGCCTGAGCGCCGCCGCCGTGAATCAATGGATGCAAGACTGGACGAAGCTTTACGACCTCATCAACGATGTCTACAACCGTCTGGCCGTACAACATACGCTCGACACCACCGATGAAGTCGCAGAAAAACGCTATATGGCGTTCCTGGAGAACATTTATCCGCCCGCAACAATGGCCGAGCAAAAGCTCAAAGAAAAACTGCTCGCCAGCGGCCTCGAACCGCAGGGTTGCGCGCTGCCGCTGAAGAAAATGCGGGTGGCGGCGGAAATCTTCCGCGAAGCGAATGTCGCGCTGGAAGTGGAAGAAAACAAGCTGGTGGTCGAATTTGACAAGATCATTGGCGCGCAGACAGTGCTGTGGAATGGCGAGGAAATGACCGTCGAGCAGCTTCTGCCGTTCTTTGAAGACCCGGATCGCAGCGTGCGCGAAAAAGCCTGGCGGCTGCGCATGGAGCGCAAATTGCAGGATCGGCAGACGCTCAACGCACTGTGGGCGAAGTTTCTGCAACTGCGTATCCAGATGGCGAAAAACGCGGGCGAACCGGACTATCGCGCGCTGCGCTGGAAGCAGTTCAAACGCTTCGATTACACACCGCAGGACTGCGAAACCTTCCACGCCGCGATCGAAGCGGCTGTTGTGCCTGCGGTGCAGCGCTTGAACGCAAAGCGCCGTCAGCAGACCGGACTCGCGGCCCTCCGTCCCTGGGATTTCGGCTTTGATGTGCACGGGCGTGCGCCGCTGCGTCCTTTCGAGGATGTGACCGATCTGGATGCGCGCTGCGAGGTGATTTTTAATCAGGTGGATGCCGCATTGGGCAAACATTTCGCGCACATGCGCCAGCACAAACTGCTCGATCTGCCCAACCGCAAGAGCAAGGCGCCGGGCGGCTACTGCACCTCGTACCCGGCGGAACGTGTACCGTTCATCTTCATGAACGCGGTCGGCATTCACGACGACGTGCAAACGCTGCTGCACGAGGCCGGGCACGCCTTCCATGTCTACGAAACCAATCACCTGCCCTACTATCAGCAGACCGATTACACGATGGAAATGGCCGAAGTCGCCTCGATGGCGATGGAACTGCTGGCCGCGCCGTATCTGACACAGGACAAGGGCGGCTTTTACACACCGCAGGATGCTGCGCGCGCGCGCCTCGATCATCTGGAAAACATGCTGGTCTTCTGGCCGTATATGGCGGTGGTCGATGCCTTCCAGCACTGGGTTTATACGCATCCCCAGGACGCGCTGGATACCGCCAACTGCGATGCCAAATGGGGCGAACTGTGGTCACGCTTTAAGCCGGGTGTCGATTGGAGCGGGCTGGAAGACATCCGTGTGACCGGTTGGCAGCGCAAACTGCACATCTTCCAGGTGCCGTTTTATTACGTTGATTATGGGCTGGCACAGATGGGCGCGGCACAGGTGTGGGGCAACGCGCTGCACGATCAGGCAGGCGCGGTAGCGGCTTACCGTCGGGCGCTGGCGTTGGGCGGCACCGTGGGCATTCCTGAATTCTTCCAGGCGGCGGGCGCGCGCTTCGCGTTCGACACGGCGACGATGCAGCAGGTTGTCGATTTGATCGAAACGCAGATGGATAAGCTGGAACAGATTCACTAAAGCACAGCAGAATAACAAACGCTCTCAGCGCGGCCCTTTTTGCTGATGGGAGCGTTTGTGTGTTTAGCGCATGATGCCGAGTGTGTTGGCCGCCTGCCGGCATAAATGCCCACCGCCTGCATCCAACCAGCGCCGCAGCGTCTCGCTGTAAGGCGTGCCGGACTGCGCGTCGGCGTAAATGCCCGTGCCCCAGACATAATAGCGCTGCGTTTGTTCGTGCCAGTTGGCGTAAGGGCGGCTGACCACCGATGGGCCGCCGTTGTAGCAGGCCATCGCCAGCCCGGCGTCCCCGTTGGCGTAGCCCAGACACTCGTTCAGGAAGTTCGCGCCGCGCATGGCATTGGTTTCGGGATCCAGTTGGTCTTCGCCGGGCGCAAAATGAAAGGGCATGACCTGAAACAAACCCTGCGCGCCGGCATAACTGCGCACTGTCGGATGCCCGCAGGATTCGATCTGAATTACAGTCGCCAGCAAATTGGGATCAAGGTTGTAGATTTCTGCCCAGCGCGCGATGTCCTGCGCCCAATAGCTGACCTCTGCGGTGAAAAACGGCGCGATCACCTGCTGCCTGGGCACGAACAAACCACCCAACCATGTAGGCACGGAACGCACTACGCGCGCCGTGGTATTGATCGTCGCCAGCAGGATGTTGGGCAGCGCCAGCGCCATGATCGCCACCAGCACCATCCACAGCGGGAAATAGCGCAGCAGCGCGCTTTGTTTGGGGAGGCGCGCGGGTTTTGTCGCCGCGCGGGGCGCGATCAGGCGCGGGTTACTACGAGCCGACATGAACACCTCATAACAATAAACATCACAACGAAAATATACGGCGTCTTTATTCTAACGCAAGACACCGCCCCAAAACGCGATCGTTTTAGGATTGGAATCCCGCCAACCGGATTGTGATGTGCGGGGACATATGAGCCTAATCATAGAACAAATATTCTATCCTGTCAAGAGGGCGCAGGATAGAATACGTGGCAGCGAGCGCTGTGGTTGCAGCGTTGTGTTATTGGGCTTTGCGCTGGAGACGGGCCTGCGTATTTTGGCTGCGCAGTTCGCGCAGGGCGTCGGCAGCCACCCAACGTGCGGCTTTCGAGTCGATCTGCTGAATCTGTTCGGCGGTGGCGATAGCGGCGGCGTTCAGGCGCAGATTGCGTTTGCCGATCTGGCGCAGCGCCCAGTTGATCGCCTTTTTGACGAAATTACGCGCGTCGCTCGCTTCGCGCTGGATGATTGGCAGAAAGCTCAAAAACAGCTCGTCGGGCGCTTTTTTGTCGTGAACGCTGAGTGCCGCCATCAGCACGAACCCGGCGCGTTTAATAAATTCCTCGTCGCGCACAGTCCAGGCAGTGACTTTCTCCTGCGCGAAGGGTGTTTTGTAAAACAGATTGCTGCAGGTCTGGTCTACAATATCCCATGAATCAAAGGTGAGGGCCCAGCGTTCCATAGCGTCGGCGCTGATTTGTTTGTGGTCGGCGATCATGGTCGCCAGCAGGCGCGCCTCATGCACGTCAGTCGCCCACAGCGCTTCGGCCAGCGCGTGGTCACGCTTGATCTCTTTGGCAATGTCGCGGAGGATGTTTACCGAGACGCCGTACACCATCGTTTGCGGGCGAATACCGTAGCGCGCTAGGCCTGCTGTATTGGTCGGGTTCGCCAGCGCTTGCAAGCGCTGCAAAATATCGTCTTTCGTCATGGCCTATTCCTCCAGCACCATCCACCTGCGACACACCGATATTATGCCAGTGCAGTACATTTGTTTTGTTGTGGGGCTGCCTCGCAGCAGAGTCGTTTCCGCTGCGAGGTCTGTATGCGCTGTGGAGTCAGTGCGCTTTGTCACGCTCACGCTGCACCAGCACGCGCCGCAAAATCTTGCCGGAGGCGGATTTAGGGATTTCGGTCACGAATTCCACACGGCGGATTTTTTTGTGGGGCGCGACCTGTTCGGCGATATAGTCCATCAATTCTTCAGCCTCGATACCCTGATGCGGTTTGAGGACGACAAACGCTTTGGGGATTTCGCCCGCTTCTTCGTCGGGCACAGGGATAACGGCAGCGTCGGCCACTGCCTCATGCGCCAGCAGCAGTCCTTCCAGTTCAGCGGGGGCCACCTGCATCCCTTTGTACTTGATGAGTTCTTTGAGGCGATCAATCACATACAAATAACCATCGCTGTCCACGTAGCCGATGTCGCCGGTGTGAATCCAACCGTCGCTGTCGATGGTTTGCGCGCTGGCATCCGGGCGGTTCAGGTAGCCGCGCATGACCTGCGGCCCGCGTATCCACACCTCGCCCTCCTGCCCAACCTCTAAATCCTGCCCGCTGCTCAAATCCACGATGCGCACTTCGGTGCTGCGAATGCTGGGGCCGACCGCGCCGGCTTTGATGCGCGCGGGATCGTTGGGGGTGGCGTGCGTGACGGGACTGGTTTCAGTCAGGCCGTAGCCCTGCACGGTAGTGATGTTCAAACGCTGCTGCACCGCCTGCTGCAAATCGGCGCTGAGCGGGGCGGCACCGGAAAAAATCAGCTTCAGGTGTGAGAGATCATAATTGGCGACGACAGGATGTTTCGCCAGCGCCAGAATGATCGGCGGGACAAGGCAGGCGCGCGTCACTTTGTACTCTTGCAGCACCGATAGGAACATTTCCAGTTCAAAGCGCGGCAGGCTGACGACGGTGCCGCCGACGTACAGCATATAGGCCATGACGACGACCATGCCGTAAATGTGAAAAAAGGGCAGCACGCCGATCATGACATCGCTGCTGTTAAAGTCGATCACGCCGTCAAGCTGACACAGATTGGCGATCAGATTATAGTGCGTCAGCATGACGCCTTTGGGCAGTCCGGTCGTGCCGCTGGAATAGGGCAGCACAACTAAATCTTCTTTGGGGTTGACATGGATTTCGGGCACTTTGCCGTCGCCTTGCAGCAGCGAAGCAAAAGGCGTCGCGCCTTCGGCATCGCCAAAGACGAAAATTTCCTCGACACACGCGGCGATCAACTGCGCTTCGTGCGCCTTCTCTAAAAACATGGGCACTGTAATCAGGAAGCGGGCCTGACAGTCCTGGCACTGCTGCGCCAGTTCATGTGCCGTGTACAGCGGGTTGACCGTCGTGACGATGCCGCCGAGTGTGGCGACAGCGTGAAAGATGATGGCGTATTCCGGGATATTGGGGCTGTAGATGGCGAAGACATCGCCTTTTTTGAAGCCTTTTTTGTGCAGGCTGGAAGCCACCAGACGGATCGCGCCGACCAACTGCCCGTAAGTGACGGTGCGTCCGCTGGGGCCGTCGATGAGCGCGGGCTTGTCAGGATGCTGGCCGGCTTTTTGCAGCACAAAAGCCGTCAGCGCCATGTTTTCGGGAATCACCGCATCTGGAAAGGGACTCTTAAAGATCATCGTATTTCCTTTTGTCTATTTCGCGGGCACAATTAAGGGGATACATTTTGCCGCTGGCATGGTTTCAGTATAGCACAGGCTTAAGGGAGCAAATCGCTTGTCAGATTATGTGCGCCTGCTGCGCAGCAATCGTAATTTTTCGCTTCTGTGGTGGGCGCAGGTCGTCAGCCTGACGGGCGATTGGTTCAACACGGTGGTGTTGGGAACACTCGTCAGCCGCTACGCGGGACCGGAACGCGCCGGACTGGCGGTAGCGGCGCTGTTTCTGGCGCGGTTTTTGCCGCCGCTGCTCGTCAGCCCGTGGGCGGGGGTGCTGGTAGACCGTTTTGATCGTAAAACCCTGCTGATCTACAGCAACCTGCTGCGCGCGGTAGTGGTCTGCGGTTTCTTGCTGGCGACGGCGCCGGAAATGCTGTGGCTGATCTACTTCCTGACGGTCATTCAGTTCGTCCTTTCGGCGGTGTTCGAGCCGGGACAATCGGCGCTGCTGCCGGCGCTGGTGGACGAACGCGATCTGGTGACGGCCAACACCCTCGCAAGCGTTACCTGGTCGGCGATGCTGGCGCTGGGAGCGCTGTTGGGCGGTGTCGTGTCGGCGCTGTTGGGCGCGGCGGCGGCCCTTTTGTTCGACGCGCTTAGTTTTTTGCTGGCTGCGGGGCTGATCGCTGCCATCAAAGTGAACAGACAAGCGCAGACCGCGCACCCGGCGCGAGAGACGGCTGAAAGCGGCGGTTTTCGCGAGGGGCTGCGTTATGTCGCGGCGCATCCTTCGACACTGGCGGTGCTGCTGGTGAAAGCGGGCAACAGTCTGGGCAATGTCGATACCCTGATGACGATTTTCGCCACACAAATTTTCATTTTGGGCAGCGACGGTCAGTTATCGCTGGGCATTCTTTACAGCGCGTTTGGCTTCGGTGCGGTGATCGGGCCGTTTATCGCCAACCGTTTTAACGACGGCTCGGTAGGGCGGATGCGGCGCTTAGTCGTTGCGGGCTTTGCGCTGGCTTTCGCCGGATGGCTGGTGCTGGGCGGCGCGGCGGCACTGTGGATAGCAGCGCTGGCGATGATTGTGCGCGCGATGGGCGGTTCGATCAATTGGACGTATAGCTCGGTGATTATCCAAAAAACCGTGCCCGATCGTTTTTTGGGGCGCGTCTTTGCCTTTGACATGGCCGGCTTTCAACTGGCAACGGTGCTCAGCACGCTTGTACACGGCAGCCTGGTGACGGCGTTGGGCAACGGCGCTATCCATTGGGTTGCCTTGGGAACGAGTCTGGTGGCGCTGCTGCCGCTGGGGTTGTGGGGGCTGGCCGTGCGGCATATGGAGGTATCCGCGACAGCCGCCGACAGGGCAGCGCTTTGACGAGAACGTTAAGGGTGTTAAAGGATTCAAACCCGGACACGCTCCCACACTTTATCGAATAATGTTACACTAGAACAGATTCTAAGCTTAGAATTTGTAACCAGACTGGATGTATCTCGGCATGAAGGCCCTCACTATGACCCAAGCTTTTTTGAACGGTTATCAGCAGCTTGCGCATGAACTGGCGATTTATCCGCAGGCGATGGCACGGCACTACCTCTTCCCCACGCTGCTGGTTGAAGCGGTCACGCTGTATAATGCCGCGCTGGACAATAACGATGGCACAATGCAGAACAAGGCCGGCGATTTGTTGTGGTTCTGCTCTGAAATTTTTACGACCCTGGACGTTAAATTCGCCGATTACGAAAACTATGCTTCGACGCGCGTGCCGCAGGCCAGCTACCGTTCCTATATCTGGGCCATCGTCAACCATGCGCGTGAGGCCTGCCGCCAGTGGGCGAAAATTGTACGCGACAAAAACGGCCTGATCGACCAGTATGATATTCCCAAGCTGCTGCTGCCAACCAGCGAAATTGTGCGCTATATCGAAGTGCTAGCGCCAGAGCTGAACGCCGATTTGCGCGGCATTGCCGAATCTAACCTCAACCGGTTGGCGGAACGCAAACGGCGCGGTCGCTTAGCGACAGAAGAAACACAAGGATTGTAGATAAAGACCCTGGCAAAACCGCTTCACTACGCTCCTGAGCGCCATCTGTGGCTATGCCAGGGGCCACCCAACTGAGATTGTCCAGGGGCTGCGGATTAAGCAGTTTTTGCACAGATTCCCATAAAATATAAGCGGCGCTAAAAGCGATCGACAGCACGATGAATACACCGGCGATGTCTTCGGCGCGGTGATAGCCATAGGTATAACGGCGGTTGGCGGGGCAGCGCGCCAGATAAAACGCCAGCAGCAGCGGCACCGAGTTGAGTGTGTCGCCAAGATTATGAATGGTATCGGCTAGCAGTGAGTGCTACGCTGCCACTCGCTGCTACGATCAAAATCTGAATGCTTGTTGTTAAACCCAAAACGGCCAGCGCCTGCCAAACTGTGCGGATCGCCAGATTGTTGGCTTCGGCGTTGGCCTGACGCACTAAAGCGCTGTGGTCGTGGCTGTGGCTGTAACCGGGCAGATGCAGCGCTTCTGCGATGCCTTCCCACCAACTATGCTCATGATGATGGGAGTCGTCATGATGCTCATGCTCATGGTGTGGAATGGGTGTCATCATCGCCCCCTTTTATGGCTTCGATACAATCATAACCCCGAGATCAGTTGTTTATCAAACCCTCCTGTGCAATAATGACGAAAGGGTTCTAAGCGATTGCGCCCTTCATTTTGCGCCTTATACGGCAAACCCTGAGGCTGCCAACAAAGGTGCAGCCTCAAAAATTCAAGTGCCGATTTAGTTGATCTGCATACAAGTTTCCGGGGCAAAATCGTCAGCTTGATGTTCGCGATGGACGGAAAACCGAACCCTGACAACTGCAAACTTGCATTGCCTGTCTGTTTGTCAAATTTTTCTGAATTTTGATTGCTTGTGCCGACTTTATCCTTAGAATATTACATGTACGAAATTTATATTTGTTACGATATCGGACAATATTCCAGACATTTGTAAATTCCGTGAAAAGAAAAGGTTAACCCAATGACTGTAGAGCTTGTCAAAGAAACCAGCCCCAATGGTCATCTGACAGCCCATACTTTGCCGCTTTCGACAACGCAGGAACGTTTGTGGTTTCTGCATCAATTAGAACCTAACAATCCTGCGCAGCACATCACGGCGGCTTTTCGGCTCTCCGGGGCGCTGCGTCCGATGGCGCTGGAACAAAGTCTGAACGAAGTTGTCAAAAGCCATGCGCCGCTGCGCGCGCTTTTCAAAGCCGTTGATGGTCACCCGCAGCAAACGCTGATGCCGTTGGTATACCTGAAAATCCCGGTCGTTCCCGTCAGCGATGAGGCGGAAGCCAGACAGTTGACGGCAGAGTTCGCGCGCCAATCTTTTGATCTGGAACAGGGGCCGCTGCTGCGCGCGCAGCTTTTGCGGCTGCAAGACAATGACCATATCCTGCTGCTGACGGCGCACAGCATTATTTTCGACACCGACTCGCTGCATTTCCTGCTGCTGCACTGGACGGCGGGCTATGAGGCGGCGGTGATGGGCAAATCACTGACGCCGATCAATTTTGCCACCCCTTATCAAGCGTTTGTGACAGCGCAGCCTGATTCGACGGCCTCTTTTGCTTACTGGAGTAAGTATCTGGCCGGCGCACCGTTCGCGCTCGACCTGCCGGCGGATCGCGCGCGGCCTGCCGTACAAGCTTTTAAAAGCGCAGCCAGGCCGTTTGATTTGACGCCTGAACTCAGCGCTGCTCTACACGAGTACGCGGATCAACACAATGTCGCATTATCCACGCTGCTGCTGGCGGCATTTTTTGCGCTGGTCTACCGCTACACGGGCCAGGAAGACATTCTGATCGGCACATACACCCGCGCTGCCCAGTTCGATACGCTCGTTGGCCCGTTTGCCGATTTGACCGTGCAGCGTGCGGATCTCAGCGCTAAACCGGCGTTTCTGGCGCTGGCGCAGCGTTTAGAAGCCGCATCAAAAGAAACCCAGCAGAACGCCGCGCTGTCGTTTGCCAAACTGCTGGAAATGCTGAAACCCGAACGCGATCTCAGCCGACACCCGCTGGTACAGGTCATGTTTCGTTATGACGAGCATCCGATCAACACGCTTGACTTTGGGGCGCTGCGGCTCGAACCGTTTGCGATGCACAATGCCAGCGGGTTTTTTGATCTGAGCCTGACCATGCGCCAGACGAAAACGAACCTGGCGGGCGTGTTTGAATACAATCCCGATTTGTTCGATAGCTGGCGTATCGACAACGCCGTCGGACACCTGCAAACGCTGCTGCAAGGCATTGTCACCAACGGGGAACAGCCGCTGACGCATCTGCCGCTGCTGACCGACAAAGAGCGCCAACAGGTAATAGTCGATTGGAACGCTACCGATAAAGTTTATGAGCACAACATTTTTGTTTACCGTCTGTTCGAAATGCAGGCGGAAAAGCGCCCTCAAGCGACAGCGGCAGTTGACCCCAGCACCCAGGTGACCTATGCTGAACTCAACCGCCGCGCTAACCGTCTGGCGCACTATCTGGTTGAGCAGGGTATTGGCCCCGATACGCTGGTGGCGCTGCTGGCCGATCGCAGCGTCGATTATCTGACGGCGCTGCTGGCCGTCCACAAGGCTGGCGGCGCGTTTTTGCCCATGGATACGCGCCACCCGGCGCAGCGTTTGGCGCAGGTGCTTGAACAAAGCGAAACCCCGCTGGTGCTGACTGAAACGGCTTACAGCGAGGTGCTGCAACAGGCGCAGAGCCAGATGAGCGCTAATCCGCCCAAACTTGCGCTGATTAAGGACATCCTGGCAGAAAAACGCGATGCAAGCAATCTGCCCGATCGCTGCCAGCCGCACCATCTGGCCTATGTCATGTTCACCTCTGGCTCGACAGGCACGCCCAAAGGCGTCATGGTTGAGCATCGCGGCATGATTAATCACAATTATGCCAAGATCAAAGATACGGAGATGGACGAGCACACGGTACTGGCGCAAAATGGCCCGCAGAGCTTCGATATCATGGTGTGGCAGTTTGTCGCGCCGTTGATCGTCGGCGCGCAAGTCCATATTTTCTCCGACGAAGTAGCCTATAACCCGATCGCGCTGCTGGACGAAATCGAGCGCGCGGGAATCACGGTACTGCAAATCGTGCCAGCGCTGCTGACGGCCATGGCGCAGGAAGCGGCGCAGCGCGGCGCAGCGCGTCCGGCGTTGGCGAAGCTGCGCTGGGTCGTGCCTACCGGTGAAGCGCTGCCCACCGAACTCTGCCGGACGTGGCTCAAGCTCTATCCACGTATCCCGCTGCTAAACACCTATGGCTCGACAGAATGTTCAGACGATCAGTGCCATATCGCGATCCGCAGCGTAGCCGCTGATTATCCCATGCCGATCATGACCATCGGCACGCCCATTCCCAACATGCGCTTATACGTGCTGGATGCCTATCTTCAGCCTGTGCCTGTGGGCGTGATCGGTGAATTGTATGTCGGCGGAATTGGCGTGGGGCGCGGCTATCTGAAAGACGAGGCGCGCACCAACAAAGCCTTTATCCCTGACCCCTTCACGCCAGGGATGCGCCTGTACAAAACAGCGGATCGCGGACGTTTCTGGCCGGATGGCACGATTGAATTTTTAGGCCGCGTCGATCATATGGTCAAGCTGCGCGGCTTCCGTATCGAACTCGGCGAGATCGAATCTGTGCTGGCGCAGCACCCGGATATTCAAAAAGTGGTGGTTATTGTGCGCGAAGACAGTCCCGGTAATCAGCGCCTCGTGGCGTATCTGGTTGCCGAAAAACCGCCGCACAGCAACGACCTGCGCGCCTATCTGCGCGAACGGCTGCCCGAATATATGCTGCCCGCTGCGTTCATCTTCCTGGCCGATATTCCACTGACCAGTAATGGCAAAGTCGATCGCAAAGCGCTGCCCGCGCCGGAACGCAGCGCCGCTGAACTTGAGGAAAGTTACATCGCGCCGCGCAGCCCGACGGAAAAAGTGATCGCCGAAATCTGGCAGGAGGTGCTGGGGCTGCCGCGCGTGGGCGTGTACGACAACTTCTTCGAGTTAGGCGGGCATTCGTTGATCGCCGTGCGGGTGTTCGCGCAGATCGAAAAGCGCTTTGATAAACGCCTGCCGCTGGCCTCGCTGTTCCGCGCGCCGACGGTCGAGGCGCTTGCCAGCCTGGTCACGGTTGCCGAAATCGAAGAAGTGACGACGCTGTCGCCGCTGGTCGAAATCCAGACCAAAGGCAGCAAGCCGCCGTTTTTCTGTGTCGGCGGGGGGGTGCTCGACCTCAATCACCTCTCGCGCCAACTTGGGGATGACCAGCCGTTCTACGCGCTGCACTGGCAAGGCCTCAGCGCGCACCAAACCATGAGCGCTTCAGTTGATATTGTCGCCGAAGCCTTTATCACCGAAATGAAACGTATCCAGCCGCAAGGCCCCTATTACATTGGCGGTTGTTTCGCCAGCGGCCTGGTCGCGCTGGAAATGGCGCGCCGTTTGCATCTGCGCGGCGAGAAAATCGCGCTGCTGACTGCTATCGCGACCGTGCCGCGTTTCCGCAGCACGATCCAGCGCGCACAGGGTAAGTTCAAGAAAGTGCTGCTGGGCGGGCCGGCCAAGTGGTGGGACACGGTTTCCACGCTGGTCGAAACGAATCTGCTCAACGGAGAATTCACCGAAACGGCGCAGCGCTGGTTCTGGAAAGCGGCGGTGCGTTTCTCCAGGCTGACGGGGCGTCCACTGCCGTTCAGGCTGCGCACCGGCATCTATGAGGAATTCGCGGTGCGCCGGGCGACGGATCGCTTTGTCGCGCCAGAAAAATACACTGGACAGGTAGCGTTGTTCCTACCGCCGGGCTGGTACGAAGCCTTTTCGTCCCGGCCTAAATGGGGATGGGGCGATGTGCTGACCGACGCGCCGACGGTGTACCAGATTCCCGGCGATCCCTGCACGGTCTTCATTCCGCAGAATGTGCCGGTCTTAGGCCAGCAGCTCAAACAACTGCTGACCGATGCGCAAGCGGCGCACAAGTAGTTTCCGCAGCTTGAGGCGACACATACAGCGCACGCCGCCATGTGTCGCATACGGGTTTCGGGCGTTCCCGATAAAAACGCCCCCCATAAAAAATTCGGTACAAGTCATATGGCATTAGGGTGGGGGCACAACGGTTGACATCTGTTAAAAACTGTTGTGAACGCTTTTCCCAAACCAGCATCCAAGACGTTTGCTCTGACGCTGCAATAAGGCGGGCACACAAAGGAGCGAGTCGCCGCGACTCGCTCCTTTGTGTGTGTGTGTGTGGTGAAAACTCAGCCGCGTTTAGGCATCGTAGTACAACAGGAATTCGTAGGGATGCGGGCGCAGAGCTACCGCATCGACATCATGCGCGCGCTTATAGGCGATGTAATCGACGATGTAGTCCTTTGTGAAGACGCCGCCCTCCAGCAGGAACTTGTGGTCTTTTTCCAGCGCGTCCAGCACGCGGTCAAGGCTGCCGGGCACGGTGGGGGTCTTCTTGTCGGTGTGTTCGTACAGATCGTAATCCGCAGGCTTGCCGGGGTCGATCTTGTTGCGGATACCATCCAGACCGGCCATCATCATGGCCGAGAAGGCCAGATACGGGTTGCAGGTGGCGTCCGGGAAGCGCGCTTCGATACGCTTGGCTTTGGGGTTGCTGCTGTACATGGGGATACGCACCGCCGCCGAACGATTGCGGGCAGAGTAGACGAGATTGACCGGCGCTTCGTAGCCCGGCACCAGACGACGGAAGCTGTTGGTGGTGGGGTTGGTGAAGGCCAGCAGGGCCGGCGCGTGCTTGAGGATGCCGCCGATATAGTACAGCGCCGTCTGGCTGAGCAGCGCG
Source organism: Chloroflexota bacterium (assembly GCA_013388745.1). GTDB lineage: Bacteria > Chloroflexota > Anaerolineae > Aggregatilineales > Phototrophicaceae > JACAER01. The sequence goes on along the minus strand of JACAER010000006.1, from coordinate 144,735 downwards.
TAGCCGTCCTTATCGAAGAACATCGGCTTGCCGTCTTTCCACAGCGATTGGTGGCAGTGCATCCCCGAACCATTGTCGGCGAAGACCGGCTTGGGCATGAAGGTCACGGTATAGCCGTGCTTGTAGGCAACGTTGCGGATGATGTACTTGTAGATCAGCAGTTTATCGGCCATGCGCAGCAGGGTATCGAAGCGCATGTCGATTTCGGCCTGGCCGGCGCTGGCGACTTCGTGGTGATGCACTTCGATGTCTACGCCGACGCTCATCAGCGTCGAGGTCATTTCCGAACGCAGGTCTTGCAGCTTGTCGGTGGGCGATACCGGGAAGTAGCCTTCCTTGATGCGCGGGCGATAGCCCAGACCCATTTCGCCTGTGCCCCAGAAGGCCGACGAGGATTCGACTTTGTAGAAGGTGCCGTTGGGCGCAGAATCATAGGCCACGCCGGTGAAAATGAAGAACTCGGCTTCCGGGCCGAAGAAGCAGGTATCGGCGATGCCGCTGCTCTTCAGATATTCTTCGGCACGCCGGGCGACACCGCGTGGGTCTTTGGCATAGGGCTTGAGATCGACATCCACCACATCGCAGAACAGGTTAAGTGTCGGTTTGGCAGGGATGGGGTCGATAAAAGCCGTGTCAGGGTCGGGGATCAGGTTCAGGTCAGAGACGTTGATCGTCTGGAAGCCCTGAATGCTGGAGCCATCGAAGCCCACGCCGTCTTTAAACACGTCGACGTCGAAGTTATCAATGGGAATGCTGAAGTGCTGCATAATACCGCGCACGTCGGTGAATTTGACATCAACCTCAACGGCACCGTTTTTCTTGGCCCATTCGAGCAGTTTTTCCGGCGATTTTTTGATCGCATCGGACGGAATACGTTCGGTCGTCATTGTACTTCCCTATGGTTAAATGTGCTAAAGAAGCGGCAGCGCGCCGCGATGAAATGTATTATAAGAATCGACCAAAAGACTTTTCTGGGCAAAACTTAGCCAAAAAACGATGAATTTTATAGTGAAAGTGACTAAAACTTCATGAAACATAGGGAAAATCACTAAAAAAGCGGTGAAAATGCCCAAAAATGGTGAAAAGGGGTTCGGCAGAACAGAGGGCAAAGTTGGGCGTAATGCGGATTATCATGTTAAACTCAGTGCTTAACACAAAGAGTACACCAAAGGAGCGACTTCTATGCGTCGATTGATTCTTATTCTGGCAGCCGTCGCGCTGATCATCGGCTTTGCCGCGACGACAGCGCAGGCGCAAACCAGCAGTTGTCCTAATCCTTATACTGTAAGTGCTGGTGAAAACCTGTTCCGTATCTCGCTGCGCTGCAATGTGACGCTGGCGGCGCTGCTGGCGGCGAACCCCTCAGTGACCAACGCCAACCTGATTTTTGCCGGACAGCAGTTGACGATTCCGGGCGCGACGACGACCACCACCACCACCACGGGCGGCACGACGGGCACCACGGGCACCACGACCACCACGACGGGTGGCACGACGGGTGGCACGACAGGCGGGACGACACAGCGCTATACGGTAGTGCGTGGCGATACGCTGTCGAGCATCGCGCGACGCTTCGGCACCACGGTGCAGGCGATCACTACCGCCAACGGCATCACCAATGCCAACCTGATCTATCCGGGGCAGGTGTTGACGATCCCCAGCGGCACGACACCGCCACCGACAACGACCGGCGGCACCACAGGCGGCGCGACAACGGGGACGACGACCGGCACGACAACGGGCGGCGTACCGATCGCGGGCGGCTTTGAGCTGGGCGGTCATGTATTTGGCTTCTCGTTCCCCGACCAGATGCGCGGCGCGGGCATGACGTGGGCCAAGATTCAGATTACCTGGAGTCGCGGCCAGGATACGAGCGCTGCCGCCGGCGCGATTCAGCAGGCGCGTGATCGCGGCTTCCGTATTCTGTTGGGCATTGTGGGCGTGCCTTCGGAAATTGCGGCGGGCGCGACACAATACTATCAGGATTTCGCCAACTATCTGGCGCAGGTGGCCGCTTTGGGGCCGGATGGTATCGAAGTCTGGAATGAACCGAACATTGACCGCCAGTGGCCCGCCGGGCAGATCAGCGGCGCGAACTACGCGCAAATGCTGGCGGCGGCTTACGGCGCCATCAAGCGCGTGAACGCTAACATTCTGGTGATCAGCGGCGCCCCCGCGCCTACCGGTTTCTTCGGCGGGACGTGCCAGACGAACGGCTGCGATGACGACATTTTCCTGCGGCAGATGCGCGATGCCGGCGCGGCCAATAATATGGACTGCGTGGGCATCCACTATAACGAAGGCATCGTGCCGCCGACGGCGCGCAGCGGCGACCCGCGCGGCAACAGCGGGCACTATACGCGCTACTATGGCACGATGGTTGATTTGTACAGCAGCGTGTTTCCGAACAAGCCGCTGTGCTTCACAGAACTGGGCTATCTGACGCCTGAAGGTCTGGGGCCGCTGCCGGCGGCTTTCTCGTGGGCGGCCAACGTGACGCTGCAAAATCAGGCGGAATGGCTGGCGCAGTCGGTCACGCTGGCGCGTCAGAGCCGCCGCGTGCGTCTGATGATTATCTGGAACGTGGATTCGACGAATTACGGCGCCGATCCGCAGCAAGGCTATGCCATTGTGCGCGGAAACGAATGCCGGGCGTGTATCACGATGGGCGCGGCGATGCGTTGAAGCCGCGCGCGTTGGCCGGGTACTTGCCCCCTTACCCCCTCGCCATGTGGCAAGGGGGTATTTTTTGTGCTCAGACGCCTTCTTTTTTCTCGTAGCGCGGGCCGATGGGCTGCCCGGCCAGCGCGATCATCGGCTGGTCGAGCGGCGTTGTCCATTTGGTCCAGGTCGCCGATTTGTAGAAGAAGTTGCTGAGGGAATCGGTCTGGGTGAAGTTGCTGTTGGGCTTGTCGGGCTTGAATTTACTTGTGATCTGGTTGTAGAGCGCTTCGGTCATCAGCAGCAGTGGGTTGATAATCCACTCGTTCATGTAGCGCACTTCAAAGTGCAGGTGATTCCAGCCATTGTTGATCGATTGATGCTCGATATTGGCGAGATAGGTGTCGGGCGTGATGGCCTGCCCCGCCGCAAAACTCTGGATGCTGGTGATGTGCTGGTAGATGAACTGATAGTCGCCGCTCTGGATAAAAATGCGGGCGTTATTGGGGCTGGGGTACTCGGCTTTGACGAATTGGCCGCTGATGCCGGCGTAGATGCGGATGCCAGAACGCGCGCTGTTGCCGAAGTCCAGCCCGCCGTGTAAGGCCTGCGAATACTTATCGTAGCCGTATTTTTTGCCATTGGTGAAAGCCCACATGTTATTACCGTAGTACTGGAACCAGTCGGTGTCTTCGATAGTGACCGGCAAGCGGGTGATGAGCGCGCGGTAGCCGGGCAGGTCGGCAGCTTTGGGGCCATCGGGGCCGATGTAGACGAGACCGGGAATCGTGCCGGGTTCGCCCAAAAAGACGGTTTTACCGTCTACGCTCATGATGGCCGACCAGCCGGATTCGTGTTTCGCCCAATAAAAGCCGTCGGCTTCGACAATGTTGTCCAGATCGAGCGTGACGGATTTGCCGCGTTTCATGGTGTTGATAATCATGCCGCGCGGGTCTGTCGAAGGCTTGTCGCGGACTTTGGTGCCCTGCTGCGCGACCTGAAACACCTTCGTCCCTTTCCATGTGGCGGGAATCTGCACTTTCTTGGCAGGGTCGATGGCGCCTTTGGCGGCAGTGGCGAAAACCTCTTTCATGAAGACTTCATCGCCATCCACGCTGCGTTCGGATGACCAGCCGCCTTTGTCGTGCTTCCACCAGATGTAGCCTGCCGCTTCGGTGCGCGAACTGCCTTCGACACGCACTTCTGTGCCGTAAACCAACTTTTGCGGCAGCTTTTTGCCGCCGGCTGTCTCGCGGATGCTGATGGTCTGGGCGACGACGCGGAAAATGCGCGGCAGATTGGGGTCGCGGCTGCTGATGTCGAGCATGAAAACTTCGTCGCCGTCGCTGTTGCGTTCTGCCGACCAGCCTTTGCTGTGCTGCAACCAGACATAGCCGCCTTTTTCCACCGCATCGGCGAGGATTTCGACTTCTTCGCCCTGCCCCAGTTTGACGCCTGTTTTGTCGCCGCCGGGCGCGCTGCGTACACCGATTGGCCCGTCTACGACTTTAAACCGTTTTTTATCTGCCATGATCTTCTCCCAAAAAAGCTTCTATGCGCTACGAAGATACCACATCCGGCGCGGGTTCGGTTGGCGCAGTGCGGCGCGGGATACCCAGCAGCAGAACAATGGGTGCGCTCCACAGCAGCCAGAGCGCCGCGTCGAGTCCGAACCGCTCCGCTGCGAAACCGATGATAGCCGGAAGCAGCGGGTGAATAAAACCAACGAGGTTGTTCAAGGCCAAAACCGTGCCGCTTTGCCCCGGCATGGCACTGTAAACCTGCCCCTGCAAGATCGAATACCAGCCGGCGTTGCCAAAACCCAACAGAGCCAGGATAACGACTTTGGGCCAGAAACCGGGCACAAGCAGAAACAGCGGGTACAGGATCAGCGAGGCCAGCACGCTGTAGCGCAGATACGTCAGGCCGCGCACTCGTTCCAGCAGCGGGATCAACAGCACATCGCCCATCAGGCCGATGCCTGTCCAGGCGGCGATGGCGATACCGGCTTCGCTTTCGCTGACCCGCACGACATCGACAAAATACAGGGCGAGATAACCATGAAGGATATCGAGCAGAAAATCGGAGAATTCTAACAGCAGCAGCCAGCGCCAGACTTCGCGGCGGCGCAGGGCACGCCCGGCACTGCGCACGGCCTGCATAAAGCCGATTTCCGCGCCATCTTCGGTTTGCGGCTGCGGGAAAGTCATACGGCGCACGAGGAAAAACAGACCCAAAGCCCAGAGCGCCGCCAGCAAGAACACCTCACGCCAGCCAAAGCCCAACAAGACCAGCGCGCCCAAACCTAACGCCCCCGCAACCACGCCCAACGAGCCGGCCAGTGTCCAGCGCGCCATGTTGTGTTCGTGGCGTGCGGGGTCGATGTCCATAAGTGTGGCCTGCGAGAGGCTGACGAAGGCGCCTGAAGCCGGGTAAAACAGCATAAAGGACAGCAGGAGCAGGGTGAAATCGCGGCTGATGGCGCTGAGCAGGCAGGAAAGCGCGAACAACAGGCCACCGCCTAGAATCAGCACCCGGCGTTTGCCCGTGTCGGCGAGAATACCCAGGAACGGCTCGATGAATGAGGCGAACAGGGCGGGGACAGCCAGTAAAAGGCCGATCTGAGCGTAATTCAGATTCAGGTCGTCGCGGATCAGCGGCCAGGCGGCCTCCCGCGCGCCGTAAATAAACTCGTCAAGAAGTTCGATGGCAAGCAGCACAAAGACGAAGAGACTGGCGCGACGGGCCAGCACAGCGCGGAGCGACATATAGGATTGTCCTTTCATGAGAGCAGGGAGAATCGAAAAAACCTGTGGGCGTGTAGTGCCGACAGGCGAAAACGAGACTATGTGATTGAAAGCTGTCTAATAGTTATCCGCTGCCGCGACAGCGTGGTTGAGTTCGAAACATAACACTGCTTCCATCACATAACGATACTGCACATTATAACCGTGCTGCACAGAGAAGCAACCGCTTTCTCATCTGGGGATGCATTCAGAAACGCAAACCGGCAGCAGACTCACTGCCAGTTCGGGTGACACCCTGCCCGGATGCCATCGCCCCCAGAATATCCAGCAGCAGTGTCACCGCGCCAGAAGGGAGTTCAATCGGCTCTTCATGATCGGCATCCAGCACCTGTACCGCTTCGCGCTTGAACTCTTCCGTGTACTTCCTGCGTTCTGTTGTCATGGTTTTCTGCTCCTCGATTTAGTCTACCTGTCTCTTCGCTTTTCCTCCACTGAATCGGGGCAAGTTCAAATTCACCGGGACAGTCGAAGATATCATGGCGGGCATAGGCAGCGAATAAATCATTGCCGGATACAATATAGAGATGGGCAGCGATGATACTGTCCATCTCTGACTGTTTTAACAGAGAAAGAAAACTATGAACCAGCAAAGGCAGCTCACAGATGTAACAGGTGGCTTTCTGGGTTTGGCTAATCTAGCAAAATTGCGGGCGAACCCATTTGGATTTCTGATGGGACTGGCTGAATCTCAGGGTGGGATTGCATACTTCAAGTTTGGTCCAATTGCCGATATTTATCTTGTTACTGAACCTGAGTACATCCGTGAAGTACTCGTAAAGCAGTGGACGAAAACCATCAAATGGGAACGTCTAACCCAAGCGTCCGATCGAGTCGCCAAATTCAATATTGTTTTTCTGGAAGGTGCGGTCTGGCGTTCACAACGCAAATTGCTTACCCCGGCTTTTCACACGGAGCGTGTTCAGGATTATTTGAACCTGATGAAAACTCATACACTGAAGCTGACGCAGCGTTGGAAGTCCGATCAGGTTTATGACATCAAACACGAAATGACAGGGCTTACGATGGGCATCATTGGTGAAATTTTGTTTGGCATTCAGGACATTGAGCGTGAGGCTGCGCCGCTCAGTCAGGCTATCGATACCCTGTTATCTCAGTTTGTTATCGATGCCTGGTCGCTGGTTGTTATGCCTAAATGGCTGCCTTCGGAACGCAATAAGCGCGAACGACATGCAAAGGAAACTCTTGTCAGCTACTTGCAGGATGTGATTCAAAGTCGCCGCAAAGAAGATGCCGATCGTGGCGATGTGTTATCAGCCCTGCTTTTGGCTTCAGACGCGGAAACAGGGGAGTCGTTAACGGACGAGCAGATAGGCGATGAGCTTTACAGCCTGTTCGTCGCAGGGCATGAGACAACGGCATTGTGGTTAAGCTGGGGATTGTATCTGCTGGCAAAACATCCCGCCACGCAGGATCAACTGCATGACGAGATCATCAGCAGTTCTGGCGAAATACCACTGCTGGATCATGTATTAAAAGAAGCCCTGCGGATGTACCCGCCGGCATGGTCGCTTTTCATGCGACGGGTGGTCGAAGATATTCAAGTAGGCACGCACACCATCCCAAAAGGTGGTGTCATTTATATTAGCCCTTACATACAGCATCATTTGCCGAAGTTCTGGGAGAATCCGGACGAATTTGCCCCATCACGGTTTGAAGGCGATTGGAAAGCGAAATACCCCGCTTATACCTACATGCCTTTTGGCGGCGGGCCGCGTGTCTGTATAGGGTCGTATCTGGCTGAGATTGAAGCAAAAGTGATTTTGCAAATCATCCTCAGGCATTATCAGGTCTTGCTGGACGATCCAAATCAGTCTGTGCTGATGGATGGAGGCTTCACGCTGCGTCCTTATCCCGGTTTAAACCTTCGCGTTCGGGAGCGTATCTGATGCATATATCAATCTTTGTCTACGGAACCTGGGGCGATATTCGTCCGCATGTGGTGCTGGGAATGGCACTGCAAAAAGCCGGGCATGAGGTTCAGGTCATCGCCTCATCTGGCTATGAAAAGTGGGTGCGTGACCGGGGACTGGGTTTCTATCCCCTGACGACGGACGTCAACACCTTCGCCAGGGAAAACGCCGATCTGATGGACAAGGGTTTCATCAGCCAGCTTCAAACCCTGCGGACGCGCATCGCGCCAATTTTCACGCAGATGGGGCTGGAAGTGATGGAAGCCACCCGCGACTCCGATGTGCTGATGACGGTCGAATTCGGTGCTTCGCTGCTGCTCGACGTGATAAAGGCGAATAAGCTGAAACCGATCTTCATCAATCCCGCGCCGATCAACCCCACCCGCGAGTCGAACACCGTTCTACCTGCAAAGCCGGGTTGGTTCCCCTTTGAGGGGTGGTACAACCGTCTAGGGTATTCGGTGCTGCGGCAATCATCATGGCGAGCGCTTGCCGGAGGGCGCGATTCCCTGGCGAAGCAGCTTGGCTTGCCGAAAAGCGGCTACAAAGACTTCCGCGCTGTGGTCGATACTGCGCCGGCCCTGACGACTGTGAGCCGGCACGTCTTTCAGCGCCCTTCGGATTGGGGCGATCACTGGCAGGTAACCGGTTTTCTCTTCGACGATGACCTGGACTGGACACCGCCGCAGGATTTGGTGGATTTCCTGGCGGCAGGCGAAGCACCGGTCTATATCGGCTTTGGCAGTATGCCCGATAGCAAACCACGAGCCACCACCCGGACGATCCTGGACGCAGCCCGGCAATCAGGCAAGCGGGCGGTTATCCTGACCGGGTGGGCGGGACTGGGCGTGGACGATGCGCCGGAGAATATCCATATCCTGAAGTACGCGCCCCATAGCTGGCTTTTCCCGCGCATGGCGGCAGTGGTTCATCATGGCGGATCAGGCACAACCGCGTCTGGAATGCGTGCGGGTGTGCCGACGGTTGTCGTGCCACACCAGGGTGACCAGGGTTTCTGGGGCAGAACTGTAAAGCACCTCGCTGTCGGCACAGACCCAATTCCACGCAAGAAACTGACGGCGGATAATCTCGCGGCAGCGATTACGGAAGCGACCACGAACCACACCATCCAAGCGAATGCACGCGCGCTTGGCAAGAAGATTAGCGCAGAGGATGGTCTGACAGAAGCGGTGAAGTGGGTGGAGCGATATATCGCCAATCAAACACAAAGCGGTGCAGGAGAAACATGAGAGCAAACCGGAATATCCTACCTGATCATTGGATACGTGTCGTGATCCTCGCACTATCGGCATTGGGGCTGATGATGCTAATCGCGGGGATTCCCGCGCGCTATGACACTGTGATGCAGATTTGTGAGAATTCCGGCTGCGCGCGGCGCACCCTCACCATGGATGATCTCTCTGTGTCACGAAAAAATGGTTGGACACAGCAAGGGTATGCTGTTTTCCAGATTGCCGCCGAACTGATCTATCTCATTTTCATGGCACCGCTGGCGCTACTTCTCATACGCAGGACGACCTCCCCGCATAGTGCGATGGGTTATCTTACAGCCTATACCTTGTTCGCGCTGGCGACGGTCTTAATGTCAGAAATTACGCTCAATCTCGCGCAATCTCATGCGGGTTGGTATCTACTGTATCAGGTTCTAAAAGGCTTGTCATGGATTGCCTTTTTCTACTTCTTATTCACGTTTCCTAACGGCGTTTTTCTCCAGGGTGGCTGCGCTGGCTGTTGTTGATCCCCACTTTTGTGGTGCTGTTGTGGTTGATTACCGGGGACATGGTATGGGATCCTGCCGAAGCGTATGGGATTGTTACCTCGGTTGGGTTGCTCTGGGTAGGGGTGATTGCGCAGTTTTATCGCTATCGCTGGCGTGCCAGCCGCGAAGAACGCCAGCAAACGAAATGGCTGCGCTTCGGGCTGCTGCTGGTTATCATTGTGAATTTCATCTGGGTGATTGCGTTTCAGGCATTTCAGATCCAATCTGCCGAAGCGCGGGTGCTTTTCAACACGCCGGGCTATTTGATCCTCACAATGGCACCCGTGTCTATCGCGGTCACGCTGACGTTCGCCGTGTTGCGCTATCGCTTGTGGGATATTGACCTGCTCATCAATCGCACACTGGAGCGCAGCGATCAGAAAGAACTGCTGCGCCACGTGGTATCTCGGGTCGTGATCGACAACGAGGGAATAATCAGTTTGGAGCTGCGTGCTCCCTTTGCCTACCTTCAGAATATCAATGATGAACTGCGCAAGGGGAAGCAGGCACAGGAAGCCCATCTGGCGAATAGCGAAAAGAAAACCGGTGAAGTCATCTTCACCGGTTTCCCCAAGATGGAATGTTCGCTTACCATCCTGAGCTGCGGAGAGGAGAGGATTCGAACCTCCGATACGCAGTTACCTACGTATACCCACTTAGCAGGCGGGCCCATTCGACCACTCTGGCACCTCCCCAATGGAGTTGTTAAATGGCGGGACGGAGAGGGTGGGATTCGAACCCACGGTGACGGTGACCGCCACAACAGTTTTCAAGACTGTCCCGATAGGCCGCTCTGGCACCTCTCCAATGGCAAGCCATTGTAGGGGCATTCTAACATAGGCAGAATGCCCGGTCAATCCCTCTTAGCGCTCGTTGACGATGCTGAAAACCATCGGGCGGCGCTTGGTTTCGTTGAACAGCACGCGGCTCAGGCTCTCTTGCAGGCGGTCGCGCTGTTTGCCGTTGCGTGCCCCGTTGCTGTTGGTCAATGTCTCTTGTACCGTGTCCTTGACGATCTTCATTAGGTTATCGGAATCGCGCAGATAGACAAACCCGCGCGAGATAATTTCCGGCTCGCCCATCAAACGTCCGCTGCGATCGACATTGACGGCGACGATGATGAAGCCATCGCGCGCCAGAATCTCGCGGTCTTTGATGACCGCCTTGCCGATGTCGCCGACGCCGCTGCCATCGACAAACACATAACCGCCAGGCACACGCTCGCCGACACGCATACCGAATTTATCGGCTTCGATCACCATGCCGTTTTCCACCACGAACACGCGCTCCTGCGGGATGCCTGTCTGGATCGCCAGCTTAGCATGCTCCTTGAGGTGGCGCAGTTCACCGTGAATCGGCAGGAAATAGCGCGGGTTGACCAGATTCATCATCAGGCGCATTTCTTCTTGCCGCCCGTGCCCGGAAACGTGTACCTGCGCGATGGGGTCATAAATCACATCCGCGCCGCGCCGGAACAACTGGTTAATCGTGCGCGAGACCACCTCTTCGTTGCCAGGAATCGGGTGCGAAGACAGCACAATGGTATCGCCGTCGCGCACTTCCAGCAGGCGGTGATTGCCCGTCGCCAGCCGTCCCAGCACCGCGCTCGGTTCGCCCTGCGAGCCGGTGACCATGATGACAATTTGATTGGCGGATATACTGTTGACGCGCGTTACATCCAACAGGATGTCGTCGGGAATATCCAGAATGCCGATTTTGCGCGCCATTTTGACGTTTTCGGCCATACTGTGCCCGGCAAACGCCAGTTTACGCCCGTAACGCTTGGTGGCATTGGCGACCTGCTGAATGCGCGAAATGTGCGAGGCAAAGGTGGCGACCATGATGCGCCCCTTCGCCTGCCGGAACACATTGTCGAAGGCGCTTTCTACCACCGATTCGGACAGCGTCCAGCCGGCTTTGTCTGCATTAGTGCTGTCGCCCATCAACAGCAGCACGCCGCGCTGCGAGAGATCGGCGATTTTGGCGTAATCGGTGGGCTTGCCGTCGGGCGGCGTGTTATCGAACTTGTAATCGCCAGTGTGAACGACGATGCCATAGGGTGTATGAATGCCGAAGCCTACACAGTCGGGGATACTGTGACAAACGTGGAAGCTTTCGACCTTAAACGGCCCGACTTTGATGGTATCGCCCGGACGGAAGATGTTGATATTGGTTTCGTTCAACATGCGCGCTTCGCGCAGCCGCACTTCCAATAGCCCGGCGGTCAGGGGCGTGGCCCACAGCGGCACGCGCCGCACTTGTTCGACCACATGACCGACAGCGCCGATATGATCTTCGTGGCCGTGCGTGAACAGAATGCCGTGAATTTTCAGGTCTTTGCGTTCCAGCAAATAACGAAAATCGGGGATGATATAATCCACGCCGAGCATGTCGTTGGAGGGGAACATGATGCCCGTATCGACGATAATGGCATCATTGCCTAATTCGAACACGGTCATATTTTTGCCGATTTCCCCTAATCCTCCCAGGGGAATGATACGCAGTTTTGGGGACTTGGGTGCTTTTGCCATACCTATAGGGTGACGCTCGCGGCAACAATAGAAATCAACGTAAACGCCACCGACTCCTTTCTTGTCATGTACTTACAACTACCGTCTGAACTCAATACGGCGCAGATGAAACCACCTGTGTGGTTTCACCTACTGCAAAAGTTATTTAACTCAGAGCAGTCTACAAACAAGAAAGAAGCATTTTTCAATTTTGTCCTATTGTACCACACTTTATTTGGTATCCTGTCGAATATCTAAAGCATGGCGCCAGAATGTAAAATAGACAGACTGGCTTTTTCAAGGATACTATATGACCGATTCGCAGCCGGTGATTTTCGCAGATCGTGTGCGCACACTGACAGGCAATTGGGTCGGGCGGGCAGGCCTGGCGGTACACAAACTGGGCATTCACCCCGATTGGATCACCTGGGCGGGGTTGGCGCTGGTGGCGCTGGCCGCGCTGGTGATCGGTAGTGGGCAGTTCCAGTGGGGCGGCGTGCTGCTGCTGCTGGGCGTGCCGCTGGACGCGCTGGACGGAGCAGTAGCGCGCGCTATGCAGCGCAAAGACAAATTCGGCGCTGTGCTGGATTCCACATTGGATCGCTATGCTGACGGTTTGATTTTTGGCGCCTTGTGCTATCATTTTGCGGTGCAAAATCAACCGGGCGCAGTGCTGTTGGCGTTAGCGGCGCTGGCCGGGGCGTTCGCCGTCAGTTATGTGCGGGCGCGGGCGGGCGAAGCGGGGCTGTCGGTGCGAATCGGGCTGTTTGATCGACTGGTGCGGCTGGTTGTCATGTTGATTGCACTGCTTGTGCCGGCGACCTTAATGGCGGCGCTGTGGATTCTGGCGCTGGGCACAAATTTTACGGCGTTACAACGCCTGTGGTTTGTCTACAAACATATCAGCAAAGAGGCCTAAAATGGAGTTCCAACGCGAATACATCGAGTTATTTAACCAGGTTCAGATTCGTTACTACGGCATCATCATCGTGCTCGCGATGCTGATTGCGGCGTGGGTGGCGGCGCGGCTGGCCAAGCGCAGCGGCTATGACCCCGATCATGTCTGGGGCGCGCTGACATGGGCGATCATCCCCGGCATTGTTGGCGCGCGCTTGTGGTTCATCCTGTTCCCCCCCAGCACACTGACCGCAGGCTGTATCGAAAACGCGGCGGCGGGCGCGGTGTGCCAGAATACATTGTGGTTCTTGCAGAACTTCTTTAATGTCAACAACGGCGCGATTGCGATCTGGAGCGGCGGGCTGAGCATTTTCGGCGCGGTGATCGGCGGCGCGTTGGGCACAGTGTTGTATCTGCGGCGCAACAAACTGCCTATCTGGCCCTGGCTGGATATCGCCGGCGTAGCACTGCCGCTGGGGCAGGCCATCGGGCGTTGGGCCAACTTCATTAATCAGGAACTCTACGGTATCCCCACAACGCTGCCCTGGGGTATCACGATTCAGAGCAGCAAGCGTGTCGCGCCCTATACCAGCACAATCGACTTCCCGGCAGAAACCTTGTTTCACCCGCTGTTTCTGTACGAATCGCTGTGGAGCATGATCGCCTTTTTCGTGCTGCTGAACCTATATCTGCGCTTCCGCAGCCGCTTGATGGCCGGCGACATTTTCCTGCTGTACGTTATCCAGTATGCGTTCATCCGCTTTTTCCTGGAATTCATCAAGGTCGAGCCGGCTTATATCTGGGGCACGATGATTAACTCGTCGCAGGTGATGTCTGTAGTGGCGTTCGTCGCGGCGCTGGGTCTGTTCGTCTACCGCCACCGTCCCGGTCTGGCGGACAGCAAAACTGCCGCGCAGTCCCCGGCGGCGTAGCATCCAGCGTCTAGGGCAGGGTATTGAGGGCGTGGTTCCGACTGCGCCCTTTTTATGGCAGCGTCCGCCAAAAAAGGTTAAAAATATCCTTGCGACGAACAGATCGGCGAGGAACTGGTACGGTGGCACAGACATTAACGCCGGGCAAGTGGCGCGGGCTGCGCCAGGCGAGCGTTAAGGGCGATGTTTTTACGATTCTGGCGTTTGACCAGCGCAGCAGCTATCGTAAGCTGCTGCCGGCGGGCAGCGATTTCGAAACAGCGGTGACGATCAAAAGTGAAGCGGTCAGCACGCTCTCGTTGTATGCCAGCGCCGTGCTGCTGGATACTGAATATGGGCTGCTGGCGGCCTTGCATCTGGCGCGCAGCTGCGGCCTGTTGATGGCGCTGGCGAAAAGCAGCTACAGCGGCGACACTACCTACCGCCGTGTGGAATTCGACCCTGATTGGACAGTAGCAAAGATCAAACGTATGGGCGCGGCGGCGGTTAAGCTGCTGGCCTACTATCATCCCCATTCGGGCGCGCTGGCCGAAGAAGTGGAAGCGGTGATTCGTGCGGTGGCGGCAGAGTGTCAGCGCTGCGATTTGCCGCTGTTTCTCCAGCCGCTGTCGTACAGCCTTGTCCCGCATGTGGCCAAAGAAAGCGTGGAATTTGCCCGAACGCGCGCCGAAGTTGTGCGCGAAACTGCCGCGCGCCTGAGCACAACCGGAGCGGATGTGCTTAAGCTGGAATTTCCGGTGGACGTGAGCTATGAAAGTGATCGCAGCGTGTGGCGTAAAGCCTGCGCCAGCGTCAGTGCGGCCAGCAAGCTGCCCTGGGTGCTGTTGAGCGCGGGCGTAGACTTTGGGACGTTCGCCGAGCAAACGCGCATTGCCTGTCAATCGGGGGCAAGCGGTTTTCTGGCCGGGCGTGCCATCTGGAAGGAAGCGATCAAAATGCCTGCCGACGCCCGCCAGCGCTTTATCGGCGAAACCTGCGTGCAGCGCTTACAGACGCTCTCGGAGACCGCCAAAACACAGGCGCGCCCCTGGACAGATTTTTATGCGCCGCCGCCCCTCAGCCCGCAGTGGATGCGGGAGTACGCAGCGCTCTAAAAATTAACACAAGTTTTCAGGTAGAGTAAGCGAGGAACAGGAATGCCAAAAATCACATTGCCCGATGGCACATCGTTTGAAGCGCCAGAGAACAAACGACTGGTGCTGGCGTTGGAAGACGCGGGAATCGATATTTTGCACCGCTGCGGTGGCAACGCGCGCTGTACCACCTGCCGTGTGGTGTTCCGTGCCGGCGAGCCGAGCGTGATGACACGCGCTGAACGTGATCGGCTGACGGCAGGACTGTTGGTGGGTAAAGTGCGGCTGAGCTGCCAGATTTTGTGCCGACAGGATATGAGTGTCGAGCCGGTTTATCGTGTTTCCAATGGTGACGCTGATAGTTCGGGTGATCGTCCGGCGGATGACATCACACCGCCGGCGGAATGGGTATCGCGCTAGTGGCCGCCCTGCGCCAACTGCCGCCCGACTATCGCGAAGCCGCACACTTTACAGCCAGCGATCCCAAAATCCTGCTGCGTCTGAATTTGCTGGCGCTAATTCCCATGCTGCTGGCCTATTTCGGGCTGATGGGCTGGCAGGCGTGGCTGCGCACACAGCGCGCGCCGATCAGCGGGGGCAGCGAATGGCTCGACGCGCTGGGGCTGCTGTTCGCGCTGGTGGGCGTGCTGCTGCTGCATGAGGGTTTTCACGGTGTGGCGATCAACGCGTTCGGGTTTCCGGTGCGTTACGGCGCGAAATACGCCGATTTCGGGCGCTTCAAGCTGCCGATTTTCCTGTATGCGACTACGGATGGCGGTTATTTTCGGCGCGGCCAGTTCATCATTATCGCCCTGGCGCCGCTGCTGGGCATCACGCTGCTGTGTCTGCTGGCATCTGTTGTGCTGCCGGAGCGCCTGGGGCTGTACATTGCCTTGACTGCGGCGGTGAACGCGGGCGGTGCCATCGGCGATCTGTGGATGACGTGGCTGGCGCTGCGTTATCCGCCAACGGCGCTGATCAAGGACGAAGCCGACAGCATCCGCATCTATACTCAGGGCGCAGCCTTTTAAAAGCCTGGAGCGCGTGCTATACTGCGCGCGTGTTGATGACAGAGGAGCTTTTGGCATGAATCTTTTAGGCGGCGCGCTGCAAATTGCCTCGATTGTGGTTTCGATCCTGCTGGTCATTTTGATTCTACTGCAAGTGAAGGGCAGCGGCCTGGGCAGTTTGCTGGGCGGCGAGGCAGGCGGCGGTATCGCGCGTACACGGCGCGGGCTGGAAAAGCGCCTGTTCCAATTGACGATCGGGCTGGCAATCGCCTTCCTGGCGATTTCGATCTTCTCAGTGGCCGTCACCCAGCAGTAACCATTTGTTCTGCGGCCAAACAGAGGCAGTTCGGCCTCTAGACAGCTTTTAGATTTTGGGGGAGGGGGATTTTGCGTTCGGCGCAAAGCCCCTTTTTGTATTGCGAGAGTGGTCTATGCTGCGTGGATTCCGCTGGCAGTTGGTGGCGCTGATTTTAGCAGCGGTTTTATTTGTCATCAGCTTGTTATCGCGTTCCAGTCCGCCCGCGCCTGTGACGGCGACGCCCAGTGGGCCGTCGGCGCTGGATACGCCGGCGATTACTGCCACTATTTACAGCGAGGCCGCCGCGACACCCGCGCCGTTGCGCACGCCGCTGCCGACTACCAGCAGCGATGGTATCCCTACCTATACGGAAGCATTGGTTGGCCGCGTGCAGCGCTTGAACCCGCTGTTCGCCAGCCTGAATCCTGTCGATGAAGACATCAGCGCGCTGATATTTGAAGGCCTGACACGCATCAATGAGCACGGCGAACCGGTGGCGAATCTGGCGCAGGATTGGGTTGTTTCGTCCGATGAACTGGAATATGTGTTCCGGCTGCGTGAGGATGTGCTGTGGCAGGATGGCCTGCCGTTCACAGCGGTGGATGTCGTTTACACAATGGCGATTTTACGCGCGCCGGATTTTCCAGGCACGGCGGCTTTGGGCGCGTTCTGGCGCACAGTAGAAACCGAACAGCTCGGCGAACATTTAGTGCGCTTCCGCCTGACGCAGCCGCTCGGCAGCTTTTTGGACGCGCTAAGTATCGGGCTGCTGCCCGAACATGCGCTGCGCGGCACGTCGGCGGCAGCTTTGGCGGCGCATCCTTTCAATTTTTCACCGATTGGCACCGGGCCCTATCAGCTTGAGTCCCTGCGTTCTGCTGATGGCGCGACGATTCAACAGGTTGATCTGCGTGTTGCGCCGGTGTATCGCCAGCGGCCCGAAGGCCAGAACGGTTATGCGCTGGAGCGTGTCAGCTTCCACCTATACAACAGCTTTGATGCGGCGCTGGCGGCGCTGCAAAGCGGCGATGTGCTGGGACTGGCCGCGCGCAGCCGTAACGAACGCCGCCCGCTGCTGGCGCTGGTGAATGTTAACCCGATTACCGCGATTGAACCCACCTTAGGCCTGCTGCTGTTTAACTGGGAGCGGCCTTATTTTCGTGTGGAGCGCGTGCGGCAGGCGCTGCAACAGGGGTTGAACCGCGCTTCGATCATCGAACGACAACTGCCGAATCTGGCGGTGCAGGCCAACAGTCCGCTGCTGCCCGGTTCATGGGCTTATAACGCTGCTCTGCCCTGGCCGGCCTATAATCCTGACGCCGCACGCGGTCAACTGGCATCGGCGCGCATCCCCAGCGCGGGCGAAACCCCCGTGCCTACCAGCGATCCCAGTGTGACGCCCGACCCGAACGCTACGTCCATACCGACGCTGCTGCCCGCTACCATTTTGTTCAGCTTCAATATTTTGACGCCCAATGACCCCGTGCTGATGGCTGTGGCGCAGGAAATCGCTAACCAGTGGTCGCAGTATAACATCACAGTGGGCGTGGACGCGGTGGACAGCGCCAGCTACCAAACACGGCTGGAAGCGGGCGATTTTGACGCCGCGCTGGCCGAACTGCCGATGGGCTACAGCGCCGACCCGGATGTGTATGCCTACTGGCATCAGGGGCAGTACCCCGATGGTCGCAATTACGGCAATGTAAACGATCGCCACCTGAGCGAACTGCTCGAATTCGCGCGACAGACCTCGAACGGCGTCAGTCGTATCCAGCTATACACCGAGTTTCAGCAGGATTTCATCCAGAGCGCCGTCGCACTTCCGTTGTACTATCCGCTGTACACCTATGCGGTTTCGACGCGCGTCAGCGGTGTGCAGTTGGGCTTCATTGCCTCGCCTGCCGACCGTTTTCGTGATATTTGGGCGTGGGCGCTCACAGGTTAGCTGTTGCCACGCGCCGATTTTCTGCTGCAACTGCGCAGTCTGCGCCAGACGGTTGTCGAGGGCGGGCTGCATCCTCTGCTGCTGGGCCTGTACGAATTTGGTCATCGCTATGTGACAGGCGCACCGCCACAGCGCTACAGCCGCATCACCCCGCAGCTTTATGTCTCCGGCCAGCATCGGCGGCACGGTTGGGCGCAGTTGGCCGCTCTTGGGATTACGGCAGTCGTCAATTTGCGCCAGGAATACGACGATGCGGCGGCGGGGATCGCCCCGCTGCGTTATCTCTATCTGCCAACGATCGATGCCACCCCGCCAAGCCTGGAACACCTGCGCGCGGGCGTCGAATTCATCCGCCAGGAAATCGCGCGTGGCGGCAAGGTTTATGTCCACTGCGCGGCGGGTATCGGGCGCGCGCCTACACTGGCGGCGGCCTATCTGGTCAGCACCGGGCTAACGCCCACACAGGCCTGGCAGCATATTCTGTTGGTGCGTCCGTTTGTGCGCCCGACACACAGGCAGAAAGCGATTGTCGAGCGTTTTGCCGAGCAGCAGGGGGACAAAGATCAGGTTTGACACAGGGGAAGTTTGACCCAGAAGACGGAACCGCCGCCTTCGCGATTGTCCACACCGACTTCGCCTTTGTGCAAGTCTACCAGATGCTTGACAATCCACAGCCCTAAGCCGGTGCTCGATTCGCCTTCGGTGGGGCGGGTGCTGAGCTTGCTGAATTCGCCGAACAATTTGGCGCGCTCTGCTTCGGGGATACCGGGACCCTGGTCGGCTACGCACAGCGCGAGTTGGTTGCCGCGTTCTTCGCTCCACAGCGAGACCCGGCTGCCACGCGGCGAATACTTGATAGCGTTGCTCACCAGATTCGCCATCACCTGGCACATGCGCGCATAGTCCATTTCGGCCATGCCGTTGGCGCTGGTCACGGCGAGCGTGATTTCTTTGCGCGTCGCGGCGGGTTCGTACTGCATCATGATGTCCCACATCAGGCGGTCTGCCGGCACGCAGTCGATTTTCAGGTCGAGTTTGCCGCTCTGGATGGCCGCCGAATCGAGCAGATCATTGATGACTTCCTGCATTTTTTCCAGCGACATGCCGAGCGCGTCGAGCGTTTCCTGTGTGCCGGGCAGTTCGCGTGTGGAGGTGCGCAGCAGATGACAGGCCAAACGCATATTGGCGAGCGGGCCTTTCAGGTCATGCGCGGCGATACGGAAGAACCGTTCGCGCATTTCCTGCGTGACTTGCAGGTTGCGAATGGTCTGGTTGCGTTCTTCCATCAGGCGTTTGAGCGTAAGCTGAGTGTACACGCGCGCCATGACCACCTGTACATCAACCGGTTTAGTGATGTAATCGTTGGCGCCCAGTTCCAGCCCACGCACGATGTCATGCGCGTCGGTCAGCGCCGAAATCAGAATCACGGGCAGCGCTGAGGTTTCTGGCGTGCTGCGGATGATTTGCAGCAGTTGCAGGCCGTTGATTTTGGGCATCATGATGTCGAGCAGCACCAGATCGCAAGACCCCTGGGCCAGCGCGACCAGCGCTTCTTGCCCGTTCTGGGCACAGTCTACGCTGTAATCGCGGTCAAAAATGCGCCGCAGCAGCATCAGGTTGGCAGGATCGTCATCCACAATTAAGAGACGGGCTAACTGTAGATCCACAGAGCCGGTTTCCATAGGCCGCACCTTCGGAACCCAAGAATTAAAAAAATTATATCGCGTTTGACAAAAATTACCCTAACCTTGTTAAACTGAGAGGCGTTTATCAGGGTACTTTCCACAAAGCTGGTTTAACATGAAAAAATCACCGCCGCATATGGCGCTCGTTGCGCTGACACTGCTGCTGGCGCTGAACGCGCTGGCGCGCCCGCGTGAAAATAAGGTCGGAACCTATGGGTTGGCGTGGGCGCTCGCGCTGCCAAGCGCATTAGCCGTCGCGGCGCTGTTTCTGTTTGTGCGCACGCCGCCGTCCACGAACGCGCTGCCGGACGCCGAAAGTTTTCGCGGTGTCAATACAGCAGGTGTGGTTGATCCCGAAGCGCAGGCGCAGGTGATCGCCGCGCAGAATCCCGATGTGGTGACACTGCAAGAGGTGGCGCGCGGCTGGTTGAACGGCGGGAGTCTGGAGATGCTGGACTGGCTGGCGGCGCGTTTGAACATGCCCTATTATGTGTTTGCCCCTGCCGCCGATACACATTGGTCACGGGCGATATGAACAGCCAACCGGGGGTTGTCGATATGCAGATGTTCTTTGATGTCGGGTTTATCAGCGCGCAGGACGAAGCCGGCGATTCGGCGGCTTTCACGGCGAATTCGCGCAATCCCACCGTGCGCATCGACCGGATTTTCGGCACGCCAGACGCACTTTTTAGCGCTTTTGTGATCCCACAGTCACAGGCATCCGATCATTGCGCGCTGGCGGCTTCCGTCCACCTGAGATAAAGGAGAGCGTTATCGCTGCTTTTAAGCGTCTTGCGTCGTGGGGCGCGCCAATGTTGGCGCGGGTGACAGCCTGGACGGTACGGTTGGCGCTGCTGTGGCTGCTGCTGGGGGCGCTGCGCCCGGCGGGGCCGCGCGCGCTGTTGGAAACGCCGCAAAGCGTAGACACGCTGCATCCCCAGGTGTGCGTACACACACGCCTGATCGACGAGGCCGACGAATGGAAAATTCAACGCACGCTGCAACTGGTGCGCGAGATGGGCGCGAGCACGATTGTCGAATTTTTCCCCTGGGCCTATGTCGAAGACCGCCGGGACTCGTACCACTGGTTTGTGTTTGATCGCATCGTGCGCCATGCGCGTAATCAGGGCTTGCGCATTATCGCGCGGCTGGGACTGGTGCCGTTCTGGGCACGTCCAGAAACAGCGCAAGCGCTGACCACGCTCAACACGCTGCCAGAAGAGTCGTATGATGATTTCGCGCAGTTCGTGGCCGATTTTGTCGCGCGTTATGCCGGCGACATTGACCATATCATCATCTGGAACGAGCCGAATCTGGCGTTTGAGTGGGGCTTCGCGCAGGTGAATCCGGCGGCGTATGCGCGGCTGCTGCAAGCGGTTTATGCGGTCGCGCACGCCGCGAACTCACATGTGATGATTCTGGCGGGGGCGCTGGCGCCGACGCTGGAGCCAGAAGGCAGTCCGCACGGCCTGAACGATTTGCTGTATCTGCGCGCGCTGTATGAAGCGGGCGCAGCCGATTACTTCGATGCGCTAGCCGTGCATACCTATGGCTTCACCGAAGCGCCGGAAGCACAGCCCGCGCCTGATGCGCTCAATTTCCGGCGCGCGGAACTGCTGCGGGCGCTGATGGTCGAATACGGCGACGCCGACACGCCGGTGTTTATCACCGAAAGCGGCTGGAACGACAGCCCACGCTGGACGAAGGCCGTGCGCCCGTCGCTGCGCATCGCCTATACGCTGGACGCTTTTCGCTGGGCAGAAAATCACTGGCCGTGGCTGGAAAACCTGTGTATCTGGGCGTTTCGTTTCCCGACTCTGACCTACAGCTATCCGGATAATTTCGCGCTGGTGGGCACAGATTTTCAGCTAAGGCCGATTTACTACGCGCTGCAAGCCTACGCGCGCGGGAGAGAGGAGAGCGGCCTGCTATGGCTTCCGCCGCCGCAAGAACCATAATTCAGACGATCCGCGCGCACAAACGCTTGAGCGCGGCGCTGGCGCTGCTGGCGCTGGCGGGTGTCATACTGTATGCGGCGACACGCCCGCCGCCGATTCTGCTGCCGTATGGCGAACTGCGTATCGCCGTTGACGCCAGTTATCCACCGTTCGCCGTAGCCACAGCGGACGATCTGTGGGGAATCGATATTGAGATCGGGCGGGCGCTGGGAACACGTCTGGGCGCGCCGGTACGCTTCGTCAATATGGGTTTCGACGGGTTGTACGATGCGCTGCGCACCGATCAGGTCGATATTGTGCTGGCGGCGCTCATCCCCAACGCGGCGCGGCGCGGGCAGGTGCGCTATACCCGCGCTTATTTCGATGCCGGGCTGGTGCTGGTGGGCGGGTTGACGCGCATGGAAGAGTCGCCGGGACGCCGCATCGCCTATGAATTTGGCTCGGTAGGCGATCAGGAGGTGCGGCGCTGGCAGCGGCTGGTGGAGCAGCCGTTCATGCCGCTGCCTTATGAACTGCCGCAGTACGCGCTGGACGCGGCGCGCCTGGGCGTGGCAGATGCGGCGCTGGTGGACGCCGTAAGCGTGCGGCTGTACCTGCGTGAGCACGCGGAGTGGAGACCAGTGCTGACGCCGCTGACACACACCCCGTATGTGATCGCGGTGCGGCTGGACAGGACGACGCTGTTCGAGGCGGTGGACGCGGCATTGGCAGAGATGCTGCAAGAGGGGGCGATTGAAGCTATTTTGCGGCGTTATTTGTGACAAAAAGCGGACTTTGCTGATGAAAAAATGGGTAAGGCAGGGGAATGTGTGCGTGGCTGCGGCCAAATGTGCGCGCCCCGTCATAAATACCCGGTCAGACTATCAGAAGGAGGGGCGACACGATGGGCCGCCCCTACGAAAGCGTGGGTGTGAAGTTCAGGGCATTTCGGAAGGAAATGCCAGACGAACGAAGCTCAGGAACTATTCCAGCGGTTCGACTTCGGCGTTCACAGGGGTGATGCGGCCTTCGACAGCGGCGCTCACCGGGCTGTTGGCGACCATATAATCGACCACCACATCATTCAGTGGGCGACCAAAGTCATAGGCGTTCAGGCCGTTATCCAGGAACACGCTGTAACCGTCGCCGCCCTGGCGCAGGAAGTTGTTGCTGACCACCGAGTAGGTGGCAGCCGGGTCAATCGCAGCATAGCTGCCGTCTGCGCCCAAGACTTCCACACTGACGATGCGGCTGCCGGCTTCCTGTGTGGGGTCGAAGCTGAAGCGGATACCCGACACCTGTGGGAAGCGCCCAGCGGCGCCGTCACGTTCGATCTGCCCGGCATCGTTGAGCGCGATGCGCGACACGCCGTTTTCCAGCGCCGCGATCACGTCCGCGCCGGTGAGTTCAAAGGTCGCCAGCGTGTTGCCGAAGGGCAGAACGGTGAAGACTTCGCCAATCGTAACTTCACCTTCGTCAATGTCGGCGCGGATGCCGCCACCATTCATGATGGCGATCTGCGCGTTGACTTCCAGACGCATGGCGTCGGCAATCAAATTACCCAGATTACATTCTTCGACGCGGCATACACGGCGATCACCGACCAGATAGGTGCCGGAAGTCGCGCCAGTGGGCTGCGCACGCAGTTCTTCGATCGGGCCGGATAATTCTGTCATCAGCGCAGCGGCGTCAGCGTCGGGCGTGATGTAGCGCGAAAGCAGGATGCTGTCGCCCGCCCAGCGTGTCAGGATACCCTCGGCATCGAACTGCACATCCAGACGGCCCAGGTAGATATTCTGCGAGCCGGACTGCACATAGAGCGTCGGGCTGCCGTCCGCGCCTTCCAGCACTACCGGATATTCACGCAAGGCCGAGCGATAGGTGTTGCTCAGCAGTGTGTGGCTGTGTCCGCCGATGATGACATCGGCACCACTCAATTGAGGCACCAGCTCCAGATCGGCGGTGATACCGATGTGGGTGAGGACGATAATCTTGTTGACGCCCTGCGCCGTCAATTCGTCGATCGCCGCTTGCGCGGCAGCCACCAGATCAGCACCGAAAATGACATCGGGATCGGGGCTGGAGGCGATGGGCGTATCGGGCGTGGTGATGCCGATCACCCCGATTTGCTGGCCGCCGACTTCCAGCAGTGTGTAGGGGCTGACGAGTTCGTCAATGGCCGGGAAGGCTGTAAAATCGACATTGGCGGTGACGACCGGGAATTCCAGCGCAGCCAAAAACGCTTGCAGTACGTCTTCGCCGTAGTCGAATTCATGGTTGCCCAGCGTCATCGCGTCGTAGCCGAGCTGATTCATGATACGCGCGTTTTCCAGACCTTGGTACTGCACCTGATAGAGCGTGCCGGTGAAACGATCACCCGCGTCCAGCAGCAGCGAATTAGCGGCTTCGGCGCGAATCTGGTTGACGACAGCGGCTTGCAGGGCGACGCCGCCATTGCCGTCGCCCTGCGGCTCGTGCCAGGTGTGCGTATCATTGGTGTGCATGAGCGTGAGCGAGAACGTTTCGTCCTGCGCGCTGGCTGCCGGAGCGAGCAGCGCCAGCAGCAGCAGCAAACAACCCAGAAGCGTTAAGTGACGAGACATACACTATCCTCTCTACAAAATCGTGACAGTGATGAGTGTCCTGTAGTGGTTTTATCGGAAGTTCAACAAAATATGAAGAACAAACTAACGTTTTTAGTAGAATTTATACTGGCGGCCAGGGGTAATTGGGGCCGGGGCCGGGCTGAGGATACTTCTTGCTCTTGAGGATGCGGCGCATGCGCGCCTCGAAAGCGTGGATTTCGGTTTCAGAAAGCAGCGACTGCATGGTTTTGTAAAAGGCGCTGTTGCAATCGGCCAGCGCTTGCGCCAATTTTTCCACGTCGGCCAGCAGGTCAGCGGGCACAGGCTGGCCGGCGAAATCCCAGATCACCGTGCGCAGCTTATGCGAGGCGTGGAAGGTGATACCGTGATCAATGCCCCACAGATGACCCTGGGTATCCAGCAGGCAGTGACCGCCCTTGCGGTCGGCGTTGTTCACCAGATAGTCAAACAGGGACAGGCGCATCAACTGCGGGGCGAGATTTTTTTCGAACGAGAAATAATTCTGTTCCGGGTTGTGGTCGATAAAAAACTGCACCGACCCCAGCCCGCGCGGCCCGTCGCGCAGCACTGTCGGGGGCACAAGCTGCCAGCCGAGCGCGTGCGAAGTGTTGAACGAAGCTACTTCGCGGTAGCACAGTGTCCCATCAGGAAAATCCCACAGTGGGCGCTCGCCTTTTTGCGGCTTGTAGACGGCATTCAGCCGCAGATCTTCCTGTGTCACCGAGACAAGAAAGGTGTAGTTCGAACTCCAGCGCATCAAGCCGTGCTCGGATTCGATTTTGCCCTGCCTGAGGGCTTCTAACACGCGCTCTACCGAGACATTTTTTCTGGAACTGTCGTTGTCGCTCATGGGCTAGAGCCAGTAGTAAACTAACCTGCCGTTCTGCTTGGGGTCTGCGCGTCCGGCCTGTACGGCGGACATGGCGTGCAGACTGAGGGCGCGCATCTGCGGGCGACTACACCACATGCGCACAACACCGGGATTGGTGGGCTGCGGTTTTTCAGCCCGCTCTGGGTCGGTCACAACCAGTTCTTGCGCGACTAAGACGACCAGATCGCGCTCTTCGTCGTAACCGAGTGCCATCTGGGCTACGCGGAACACCGGTTCAATGGGTTCGCGCAGCTCCATATCTATTGTACTCAAATCGAGTTCGGTCTGCTGGTGAGGAAAGCGGTTATCCAGGTCTTCCATCAGTTCTTTGATGGCGTCGCTCAGCGCCCACGCCTGTTCTTTTTCGATCACCAGCGAAACAAGCTGCTTGCCCTTGCCGGCTTGCAGATGGAAGACACGTTTGCCCTTGGGGCCAATCGTGCCGACAGTCACGAAGTCTACTGGATTCAGTTCAATTTCAACACTGGACATAGGCTCACTGCTCTTTTTGCTGCTGGCGTTCGCGTTCTATCTGGGTGATGTGGGCCATATCGTTGAGCGCCGCCACATAAGGCCGGCTGTGCCCCAGTTCCATGATGCTGATAGACGCTGGCGAAATGACCAGGCGCTGGAACTGGTCGAGATGCATTCCCAGATAGTGGGCGAGCACCATCTTGATAATATCGGCGTGGGAGACGAGGACGATCATCTCGCGCGGGTGGCGGCT
Organism: Chloroflexota bacterium; assembly: GCA_013388745.1. Lineage (GTDB taxonomy): Bacteria > Chloroflexota > Anaerolineae > Aggregatilineales > Phototrophicaceae > JACAER01. The sequence continues at coordinate 119,065 of JACAER010000006.1, read as the reverse complement.
GACCAGTTCTTCGACAGCATTGACCGCGCGCGTTTGCGCCGTGCGCAGCGCTTCGCCGTTGGGGAAGACCGCGCGCGACGGATATTCCTGCACGACCTGCCACATTTTGCGCCCGTTGAGCGCGGCAATCGACTGGCCTTCCCAGTCGCCGTAGCGCACCTCGCCGATCTGATCATGGGGCTGGATCGTGAGGTGCGGGTGATGTTTCTGGATAGCGGCAGCCGTTTCCATCGTGCGTTCCAGCGGGCTGGAATACAACTGCTTGAGCGGCGCCGCGGCCAAACGCTGTCCCAGGGCTTCGGCCTGCGCTTTGCCCTCGTCGTTCAGATGGACACCCGGTGTCCAGCCTGCTAATCTGCCGGTCTTGACATAATCGTTGACGGCGTGCCTGACCAAAAGGATAGTTGTCATGGATGGCTGTGTTAGTTTGAGAAGCCTGTTGATGATGGATGATAGCATATCCTCGAACCTCTATACAGCACCAAAATAACAGTTTTCAGTAAGATTCTCATGAGATTTGCGTGCGCCGGCGGTGGGCGGGAAGCCGAGCAAGCGGGCTGGCGCGCCAGCACAGAGACTCGGCGCCCTGATAAAAGGTTTATTCAGCGGGTAATTGGATGTGGGAAAAGTGCCAATGCCTAGACACACGCCAAGGCTGCGCAAGAGCGTTTGTGGCAAATCAGCGCGCGATGAGTGGGTTTGTGAACATTAATTGGGCACGAAGAGGATGAACAGCAGCAGCGGCAGCAGCGCGCCTACGAGCGTGCCGGCCAGCACTTGCGACAGCGTGTGGCGGTGTAGTTTGATGCGCGCCATACCCACCAGCGGCACCAGGGGCACCAGCACCAGCGCTTGCGGCAGCCCGAAGATGGCGCCGGTGGCGACCACCACGCCGGTGATGCTCATGGCGTGGATGCTGATCTGCCAGACCAGCGTGATGACCATCAGCACGCCCAATTGCAGCAGGCTGAAGAGGGCGAACGCCGAGATGATCTGGGGTGTATTCATGAGGGTGAGCACGACCCAGCCCAGGGCCGAGCACATGATCGAGAACAAAAACGGGCGCAAGCGCTGGCGTCGTTCCTTCATGTGAATATCGGTGATCTTGCCGCGCCGCACATTCCACACGATATAAATGACCGGCAGCACACAGATCAGCACGACATAGATGGTCACCCACAGCAGCGCCTGCGAACCGCTTTCGGCAAAGCGAAAGGCGATGGCGATGCCCAGCAGCATCCACACCACCGGCGGGCTGACCAGATCGGAAACCAGCCGCGCCCAGGCCGAATCGCTTTCTGCAAGGGTTGTGCGGTATGCGCGCATACGTGCCCCAAAACTGTGTCCAAAGACCGAGACAGATTTTACTATAACATACATTATTTAAATCGTTGTTAGAGATTGTGAGGCAAAAAGGGTTATACGGGCGGCACGCCTCCCCTGCGCCGCGGGACAGTTGCCTGATCGTAGAGCGCGCGTCAGGCGCGCAGCGTCACCCTATTCGCCATATCTCTGCTACAATCAGAAGTGTTCTTATGATTGGAGTGGAGCAGCGCACAGTATGCCTGACGAACGCGATTTAGCGCCCCTGCCCGATGACGATGCTTCGGAAGCCGAAACCATGCCGTCTGAGGAACTGCTGGCTTCGGACAATCCGTCGTCGAACGAAGAATACAGCGAACCGCGGGCCTACAGCAGCGAGGACGATGTGCCTTTTCGCCTGCCGCTGGCCAGCGATGCAGCGTCCAGCAGCAGCGACGACGAGACCGCCGATTTGCCGCCGATTGATGACCCCGCACCCGGCGGTAAAAAGTACCAGCCTTACGAAATGCCCACGATGCCGGTGTATCAGGAGCCGCCGCGTTCGTCTGCGGCCAATACCTTGATGGGCAGCGGCGGGCTGGACCCCAACCCGGATTTTTACCCGCGCCCCGAAGCGACGATGCGCAGCCCCAAAGTGCAGCCGCCCACGCCGCCGCCGCGTGTTAATCAGCCGACTTATCGTCCGAATCAGGGTTACAGCCCGTACCAGCGCCCGCCGCAGGTGCTGCCCACGCCGCAGCAGAGCGCACTGCCGCCCCTGCCCCCCGGCGCCAGCGCGCCGCCGCAGGCCGCGCCGCCCGGCAAAAGCAAACGCAGGGCCAAAAATGGCGTGCGGCGCAAGACATTTCTGGGGCTGCCCATCGGCTGCCTGTATATTTTTCTGGGGACATTCCTCACCTTTTGCGGCGGCTTCACCTGCCTCACCGTGACGATCAGCGCGTGGGCCTATAACCGTGTCGATACGCTGGCGCGCGAACGACTGACGGCGCTGGATAACTACACCAATTTCCAGAGCACCTTTTTCTATGACCGCAACGGCACGCTGCTCTACGAAGCCTTTAACGAAGGCCGGCGCAGCAACGTCTCCTACAGCGATTTTCCGCAGTATTTGATCGAGGCGACGATCGCCATCGAGGACGACACCTTCTGGACGAATCCGGGCATCGAAGTCGAAGCCAATATCCGCGCCGGCTTGCAGTACCTCGGCATTGTCAGCGGCTCGTCAGGCGCCAGCACTATCACGCAGCAGTTGGTGCGCAACGTGCTGTTCGATTTTCAATACCGCGCCGAGCGCAGCCTAACGCGCAAGCTGGAAGAGATCATTCTGGCGCTGGCGCTGACACAGCAGCGAAGTAAAGAAGACATTCTGACGCTGTACCTGAATGAAATCTACTACGGCAATCTGGCTTACGGCGCAGAGGCCGCCGCGCAGATTTTCTTCGGCAAATCGGTCAACGAACTGACCTTGGGCGAGGCCGCGCTGCTCGCTGGGCTGCCCCAGGCCCCCGCCGATCTCGACCCGCTCGACCCTGATCCCAATGTGCAGGCCGCCGTAGACATTCGCTGGCGCACGGTGCTCGATCGTATGGTCACGGAAGGCTTCATCAGTGACGCCGAACGCGACGCCGCGCTCGAAGCCGGCCTGGTCTACAACACCACGTCCGATGTCTCGCTGCGCGCGCCGCATTTCACGGTGTATGCGCAGGACGATCTTGTTGATGTGCTCGGCCAAATCGGCCTCAGCCCGGAACAGATCGCCGCAGGCGGCTTCCATGTCTATACCACGCTCGATCTGGACATTAACGAGATGGCGCAGCAGGCGGCGGCGGCGCAGGTCGCGCGGCTGGCGGGCAACAACGTGACCAACGGCGCGGTTATCATTCTCCAGCCGACAACCGGCGAAATCCTCGGCATGGTGGGCAGTGTCGATTACTACAACGACGCCATCGACGGGCGTGTGAATGTCACTACGGCGGTGCGCCAGCCCGGCAGCACCATGAAGGTTTTCACCTATGCGGCGGCGCTAGAAGCGAGCGTTATCACGCCCGGCAGCGTTATCTGGGACACACCCACCCTGATGCGCCCGGAATACCCGGAGGGCACGCCGCCGCGCAACTACGACGGCGGTTATCACGGCCCGATGTCGATGCGCGCCGCGCTGGCCAACAGCTACAACATCCCTGCGCTGCAAACCATGCGTCTGATCGGTGTCGATTATCTGCTGAACTTCGCCAACCGGCTGGGTATGACGAGTCTGGGCACAGACGCCAGCCGCTATGGGATTTCGCTCACGCTGGGTGGCGGCGAGGTGAGCCTGCTGGAACTGGCGCGCGGCTACGCCGTGTTCGCCAATCAGGGTGTCTATGTTGAAACCACGTCGATTCTGTGCGTGGTGGACAACAACGAGAATATCATCTATCAGTACGAAAACGGCTGCCCGCGCGGCAACCTGACGAGCAACAGCGTCAACCGCACTGGATTGGGCGCGCAGGTGCTGGACCCGCGCATCGCCTTTCTGATGAGCGATATTCTGCGCGACAACGTGGCGCGCAGCGCGGCCATGGGCAGCAACAGCGTGCTCAACACCGGCAATGTGATCACTTCGGTCAAAACCGGCACCACCAACGACTATAAAGACAACTGGACAGTGGGCTTTACGCCTAATGTGGTGGTGGGCGTATGGGTAGGCAACAACAACGGCGATCCGATGAACAACGTGTCGGGCTTGACCGGCGCCGCGCCTATTTGGAACACTGTTATCACCTCGATTTACAACAACCCGGAATGGCTGGCGCGTTTTGCTGTTAACGGCGGGCTGAACCCGGAAATCTGGCCAAACCCGCCTGGTATGACTTACACGCGCATCTGCGATGTGCGCCGCCTGGTTGACCCGGCGGTGGAATGCCCAACCATGAACGAGTGGATGCTGGATTATCCGGCGGGCGTGCCTGATGGACAGGGTGGGCTGATGTATCCCAACAGCTCGTTCCCCAGCCCGGTGCTGCCCGGCAACACCTATATGGTGGAAGAATCGCCGAGCGTGTACCGCGTGCTGGTGCAGGCCATTCCGCCACAGATCAGCGCCATGATTACGATTCCTGCGCCTGCCGGACAAGCTGCCCCGCCCTCGCCCATTTACTGTCAAATCCCTGTCGATCTGGCGGCCACCGCGCCCGCCTCACAGTCGCTCTTGTTTATCGCCCCGCCGCCCAACGCGGATGATGCCGCCCGCGCCGAAGAATGGGCGCGTGGACGAGGGCTGGCTTTCCTGCCGACGATTGCCTGCACACCCGAACTGCTGACAATGCAGATGCCGGTCTATGCGCCTTCTGTGCCGGAGGGCACGGTGGCCGTCATCAATTCGCCGACGCCCAATCAGGTTGTCAGCGGGGGAATGCCGATCATGGGCACAGCGCAGTTCAACCCGAACGACGTACTCTACTACAAAATCGAGATTATCGGAGGCCAGTGGAGCAACTGGACAACGTTGGGCGAAACGCACAACCAGAACGTGATTAACGGCCAGCTTGAATGGCTCGCGCCGCTGCCGCCCGGCAGTTACCGCATCCGGCTCGTGCTGATCAGTGCGGCAACAGCGGATATCTTGATGCAGCCCTATGAAGTGCCGATCATCGCCCAGTGAGGGGTGAGAAGACGAGTGTCGGAGCAGCGGCATAGGCTGCCCGAAAAATCGGCTTCTATTATGTCTATGCCGCCCGCAGCGAGATGCTGGCCTTCTTCCGCATGGCCGTACTCGGTCGCACGGCGTTCGGGGTTGGCCTGATCGTGCTGGCGCTCATCACGCCGGGATTCACGGTGTTCGTTGTGCTCGCTCTGCCTGACCTGCTTGGCGCGCTACAAAATTTGCGAAAGGAACAACTGTGTGCGCGGGTGATGTACCGCGTCAGTTTCGAAGAAGTGTTCGGGCGTGCCTTCTTCCACGATGCGCCCCTGATCGAAAAACAGAATACGGTCGGCCACTTCGCGCGCGAAGCCCATTTCGTGCGTCACACACAGCATGGTCATGCCGGATAGCGCCAGCTCTTTCATCACGTCCAGCACTTCTTTAATCATTTCCGGGTCGAGGGCGGAGGTTGGCTCATCGAACAACATGATTTTCGGCTCCATCGCCAGCGCGCGCGCGATCGCCACACGCTGCTGCTGCCCGCCGGAAAGCTGTCCGGGATACTTCTGCGCCTGCTCCGGGATGCCGACGCGCTGAAGCAGTTCCATGGCTTTGGCTTCGGCCTTCTCACGCGACCAGCGCCGCACCTGCATGGGCGCCAGCGCGATATTTTGCAGCACGGTCAGATGCGGAAAGAGATTAAACTGCTGGAAGACCATGCCGATTTCCTGGCGAATGGCGGCGATATTGCGCACATTGTTGCCCATGCGAATGCCATCGACGACGATTTCGCCTTCCTGATGTTCTTCCAGGCGGTTGATACAGCGTATAAACGTCGATTTGCCCGACCCCGACGGGCCGATAATCACCAGCACCTCGCGCGGCTGCACTTCTACCGAAATGTCGCGCAGCACCTGAAAATCGCCGAACCATTTGTTGACGCTGCGGCAAATAATAATCGGTTCTTCGCGTTTTATCTCTGCATCTGGCATGAGCCTGCTCCTGTAAAAATGATTGCTAACGGAAGGGAGGCGCGTACAGCAGCCCGCCGTTAATCCACAAATCGTTGAGTCCGCGCTGCAAGCCCAGCGGCGTCAGATGACGCTCGAAGACTTCGCCGTAATTGCCCACCTGGCGAATCACCTGCACCATAAAGTCGTTAGGAATGCCCATATACACACCGGAGGGTGTATCGTTCAGCCCCAGCAGTCGTTGAATCGAACGGCGCGGGCTATTCATAAAGGCGTCGATGTTCTGGCTGGTGATGCCGGTTTCTTCGGCCTGAATCATGCCGTAAACCGTCCAGCGCACAATATCGGCGAACTGCGGATCAGATTGCGGCGAGAGCGGGCCAAGCGGCTCTTTGCTAAGAATCGTATCCAGAATGACCAGTTGGCCTGGATCAGGAGCCGTGGCGCGGTAGGCTTCCAACCCGCTGCGGTCCGTCGTGAAAGCGTCACACTGGCCGTCGAGCAGCGCCGCAAAGGCCTGGCTCACCTCATCAAACTCGATAATTTCGGGCGGCATGGCGCGTTCTTCCATCACATCCAGCATGTTTTCGATGGTGGTCGTGCCGCGCGCGGTACACAGCACACGCGCCGCCAGATCGCGCAGCGAACGGATGCCGCTGGCCATCAGCACCATAATGCCCTGCCCGTCGTAAAAAGTTGTCGGGCCGAAAATCGCGTCCCACTCGGCGCCGGCGTCGCGCGTATACGTCCAGGTTGTATTGCGCGAGAGCATGTCGATGCGGCCTTCGCTCAGCGCCGCCGCGCGCTCCTCCGGGATAAGCACGACAAATTCCACAGCCGCAGAGTCGCCCAGCATGGCGGCGGCTACCGCGCGGCAGAAATCGATGTCGAAGCCCGCAAATTCGCCGGCGTCGGTCAGCGCGCCGAAACCCGGCAAATCGTCGGTCACGCCGCAGATCAGATAGCCGCGTTCCAGCACAGCGCGCGTGATCGGCCCCAGCTGCTGCGGTGTGCGCCCGGCCTGCTGCGCAAAGACGAAGGCCACGCCCACGAGCAGCGCGAACAGCAGCAGTCCCGCCATGAGCCTGGCGGGTGTTCTGAGCAGGGGGACTAAGCCCCTGGTAGTCTGCGCAGCGTCATCCTGTTCAGCGCCTTGTTTGGGCATGGCGTTCCCTCGCTAATCGACCTTGAGCTGCTGGCGTAAGCCCTGCAATTTTTTGTTGATAGCCGTTTTGATTTCGCCCGGTTTGGCGTGCCGTCCCAGCGCTTTTTTGCTGAACAACACCTCGCCGTTGACCGTGACCTCGAACTTGCCACCGGAGGCTGGAATCATCTGCCAGGTGCGCACAAAGGCTTCGATTTCCCGATCACCCAGAACTTCGGCTGTCAAACTGACAGCGCGCGGTTGATAGTTTCAAACCGCGCAGTATTCGACCGTGATGTCGATCAATCCGATTTGCATATCCCATGCTCCCCCTTGAACCGCAGAACCAACGGCACACCATTATAACCATAATCGCAAAAACGCATAAAAATTCGCGCCCGACGTTCAGCGCGGGCGCCAATCGGGCGCCCACTGCTCGGCGTCGGGATCGCGCGGGACGGTGATGCGGTTGGCGGGGCCGTAACCGCGATCAAAATCGTCAAAATCCAGCAGATAAATCTGCACTGTGCCGTCCAGCGTCGAAACAAAGGTCAGCGCGAGCCCATCAGGCGTCATCAGCCACGCCGGATTCCATTCTTCGCTGATCGTGCTGTACAGGCGGCGCGTATTGCTGCCATCGGCGTGCATCACGAAGATTTCTTGCCCGCTGGGTTCTTCGGCGCTGTAGGCGATGTAGCGCCCATCCGGCGACCACACAGGAGTCCATTCATCGCGGTTGTTGTTCGTCAGTTGGCGCAAACTGTAACCGTTCAGCGCTTCGGGTGGGGCGTCGGTCAGCGCGCTGCGCACATAAATCTCCTGTGTTCCCCTGCGATCTGAGACGAACAGCAGGCTGCGGCCATCCGGCGACCACACGGGGAAATTATCGTCGCCGGCGTAAAAAGTCACCTGCTGCTGCGCGCCTGTTTGCACGTTCAGCGTCCAGATATCCCAATTGCCGGTGCGCTGTGAATGAAACACGAGGCGTGTGCCGTCTGGCGACCACGACGCCATGGCGTCGTCAGCGGGAGAATCGGTCAACTGGTGCAGATTCGTGCCGTCGGCGTTCATGATATACAGGTCATAATTGCCTAAGGGATTGGCGTGAAAGGCGATCAGACTGCCATCCGGCGACCAGGCAGGGTAGCGGTTAAAAATCAGCGTATTGGGAAAATTGAACAGCGGGTCATAGGTCAGCCGCAGGCTCAGCCCCAGATCGGCGTCGAGGCTGTAAATATCCCAATCGCCGTCACGGTCGGACATGTACAGCATTTCGCGCGGCGGCGGTTTGGCATGTCCCAGCCAGATGACCAGCAGCACAATCACGAGTCCCCAGCCGTTGGCTGCCAGCAGCGCGCGCAGCAAATAGGGAGTGGCAAAAGCCGTATACGAGCGTTCTTCCAAAAGCGCCTTTTCTCTCACTCTCACGGATTGGGCGTGGCGCTGGCGTCCGCAGTGCTGTTGGGCGTGGCGGCGGGCGCTGCGCTCTGCGCGGTGGCGGTAGCATCGGCGTTGGCCAGCGAATCGCGCGTTATGACTTCGCCGGGCGGGACGAGCAGCGTTTCGGGGATCGGATTACCTGTCAGCAGTTTTACGACGGCGTAGACAGCAGCGTGCGAAAATTCGGTGCGGTTGACTTCTACGGAGCCGCGGAAGTAGAAGCCCGCGCGCATGTATTCCTGCGCGCGCGGTTCGGCATCCACACTGACGATAATCACGTCCGCCGGGTCAATGCCCGCCGCGCTCATGGCTTCGGTTGCGCCGAACGCGCCCGCGTCGTTGATGCTCAAAATCACGTCAAATTCGACGCCATCGGTGATTAAAGCGCTCACCGATGCGCGCCCCAGTTCTGGCGTCGCGCCGATATAACGTCCGATGATATTAGCGTCGGGCGCGTAGCTCAAGAGGCCGTCTTGCAGGCCATTGGCGCGCTGTACGATCTGCGGCAGATCGGGGTAATCGAGGATAATCACGTTCGCCTGGCCGTTCATTTCGGCGGCGATAATCTGCCCGGCCAGACGCCCGGCGCGCACGCCCATCACATAATCATCGCCGGCCAGCAGCACGCCGCCGTAGCTGGGCTGCGCGCCGATAAACTGCACCAACGGAATGCCGCGCTGTTCCACTGTTGCCAGACTGTCGGCCAGCAGCGTTGTATCCAGCGGGCACAGAATAATGGCAGATGCGCCATCGGCGATGGCCTGATCGACCAGCGTGACCTGTAAATACGAGTCGGTATCGCCGTCGTATACCTGATAATTCAGGCCATATTCTGTCAAAAAGCTGGTGACTTCGCGCATTTGCCCGGCGTGATAGGCGGTATCCAGGGTGCAGGTGATATAGGCGATGAAGCTTTCGCCCAACCGTTCGCGCGCCAGCGTCACCTCCGCTTGGTTCGGCACATTGTCTTCCACCTGTCCCTGCTCGCCTTCGAGTACGTTCGGGCGCAGCGCCTCGATGGCGGCGGCGGTGTGGGTGGCCGCCTGCATTTGCAGCGCGCCGCTGGTCAGCAGGAAAATGCCCCCGATCAGCGCCAGCAGCGCGACCAGGCCGACCACTATACCGGCGCGCGTCAGCATTTTTCGCTGCCGCTGTTCGCGTTTGCGCAGCGCGTTTTGCAGTTGGCGCGCGGTGGTTTGTTCGATGGTGCTCAGGCGTCCGAGCGCCAGATTCAGCGTGTCGATCATGTCGTTAACGCTTTGATAGCGGTCTTCCGGCTTTTTTTGCAGCGCCTTGAGGATGATTTCTTCGATCTGCGGTGGCACGTCGGGGTTGATTTCGCTGGGCGGCTTGGGCGTTTCTTCAAGATGCTTATAGATGATCGAAATCACCTCGCCGCTGGGGGCTTCAAACGGTGGCCGACCTGTCACCATCTGGTACAGGATAATCCCCAGACTGTAAATATCGGAGCGGTGATCGAGCGGATCGCCGCGAAGCTGTTCCGGCGCCATATAAGCCGGCGTGCCGACCACATTGCCCGATTTGGTGATCTGCGATTCGCTTTCGATCAGCTTTGCCAGCCCGAAATCTGTCAGATAAGCGTTGCCCGCGTCGTCCAAGAGAATGTTGCTCGGCTTAAGGTCGCGGTGGATGACGCCTTTGCTGTGGGCATAGGCCAGCCCGCGCGCCACCTGTGTGAACAGATCGGCGGCGCGGTTGATAGGCAGCGGCCCGTCGCGCAGCAGGTCGGTGAGGGTGCCACCGCGCAGCAGGCGCATGGCGATATAGGCGTTGGCGTTATACAGGCCGTAGTCGTAAATCGGCAGAATGTGAATATGTTCCAGCGCGGCGATCAGCTTGGCCTCGTGAGCAAAACGGCGGCGGAAGTCTTCGATTTCACCTTCTTTGTCCAGGCGCATCACTTTCAACGCCACGTCGCGATTCACCACTGGCTGAAAGGCGCGGTAGACAGTGGCCATGCCGCCGCGCCCGATGCGCTCCTGCACGACAAAATCGCGCACTACTTTGCCGATAAATTCGTCACCCTGCATTGCTGCTGTCCTTTGCTCGGCGTTTTTGCCCCGGCGCATCTATTATAACGAATGTGCGCCAGAAAATCGCTCGAAGATTACCAGATAGCGCCAACAGAACGGTGGGCAATCGTAAGGTAGTGGCGCAGCAGTCATCGAGGAAAAGTGACGCGCGGCGATATATAATGCTAAACAATGAAACACCAACGGCGATTTTAGAGGTAGCCACGATGTCACGCACAGGCGCTCGTTTGTTCATTTTCATCTTAACGCTGCTGTTCACGCTGCAACTGGCTCACGCACAGGATGAAGAACCGCAGCCGCTGCCGGAAGCCTTCACGCTCTATGGCTTCACCTATATCCCCCAAACCTGGAACAACTGTGGCCCGGCTACACTGACCATGGGGTTGACCTATTTCGGCTGGCCCGCCGACCAGCAGCTCGCGGCGGATTATCTGAAGCCCAACTACGAAGACAAAAATGTCAGCCCGTGGCAGATGGTCGATTACGTTAACACCTATGTCAGCGGCGTCGGTGCGCTGCTGCGCGTCGGCGGCACGCTCGACACTATCCGCACGATGCTGGTCAACGAATTTCCGATTCTGATCGAATCGGGCTATGACCCGGTCGAAGACGATCAGGGCTGGATGGGGCATTACCTGCTGATCGTCGGCTACGACGATGCGACAGAAACCATCACCACCTATGACAGCTTCGACGGCCAGAACTACCCGTATACTTATGCGCATGTCGAAGAATTCTGGACGCACTTTAACCGCACCTACATCGTGCTGTACCAGGCTGAGCGCGAAAGCCTGCTGCTGACGCTGCTCGGCACAGACGCCGACGAACGCCAGAATGCGATCAACGCGCTGGAGCAGTCGCGCGGCATGGCGCTGGATGATCCGACGAATGCCTTCGCCTGGCACAATATGGGCAGCAACTTTGTCGCGCTTGGCATGTATCAGGAGGGGGCGGTGGCCTTCGATCAGGCGCGCACCGTAGGCGTCGGGCTGCCGTGGCGCATGTTCTGGTATCAGTTCGGCGCGCTGGAAGCCTATCTGGCGGTCGGGCGCTATACTGATGTGATCGCGATCGCGCAGGCCAACCTGAATGACGGCGGCGGGCAGTATGTAGAAGAAACCTACTACTATGCCGGGCAGGCACGTGAAGGGATGGGCGAACTGGAACGCGCGATGAGCAACTACAACGCCGCCATCGACTTTAACCCCAACTTCTTCCCGGCCATCGAAGCGCGCGATGCCTTGCAGCAGCGCATGAACGGCGGCTAGGGGAAAAGCGAATCGGCAGCAACCTTCAACTGCGGGGCAGGCATATTATGCCCCGCTTTTATTTGCGGCTGCGTGCGTCTGCCATGTCTGCCACGCCAGCACACCCCAGCAGGTCAGCAGCAAAAGGGTTGTGTAAGTGGCCGAAAACGTCACATCCTGCGGGCGGTTAAAAAATGCCGCGCTGTTCAGCAGCAGAATCAGCGCCAGACCGGGCAGCCAGCGCCGCAGAAACAGGGGAATCACGCCAATCGCCAGCACAGAAAGCAAACTGTTGCCAGCGCTGTAGGGCGCAAGGAGCAGTGACGCCGCGACCAGCATTCCCGCCATCTCGCGCGTGAGCAGCGGCGCATTCTGGCGCGCGCGCCAGACCAGCCACAGCGTGACGGCTGCCAGCAGCAGCCAGCACACAGCCGCCAGCAGCGGTTGTTCCAGCCGCGTCAGCGCCGCCGTAATGTTGATATCCATCAGGCTACCGCGCTCACGAATGGCGAACATCGTGTTCAGCCATTCGCTGCCCTTCCACAGCAGGGTGGGCACGATCACCAGCGCCAGCCCGCCCGCCAGCCGCAGCCAGTCGCGCGGGGGCCACTGCCAGAGGATATAAACGCCCAAGACCAGCAAAAACAGAAACACACTTTGCGGCTTGGCCGAAGTCAGCAGCAGACCGATCACCAGCGCGACCAGGCCGCCGCCTGTCTGTGCACGCTTCAGCCCCCACAGTGTCAGGCACACGCCGGCGATCGTCAGCGCCTCAAAATTGCCGTCCGCCAGATGGCGCAGGCTGTGGAAGGACGTGACCAGCAGCAGAATCGCCACATAATAACGCCAGCGCTGCGGCACGCGCGGCACGCTCACGATTTCTACCAGCAGCGTCACAAAAACCAACACCCCCCAGCCCGCGGGCAGCGACAGCCAGCCCAACGGCAGCACGAACAACGCCGCCCAGGGCGGATTCAGCAGTCCCGTGCCGTAACGCAGTTGGCCGCCTGCCAGCCCGGCGTACAGCGCGCGCCAATCGATTGCCAGCGTGCCGATCAGCGCTGGCGGAATGCTTTCGAAAAAGCCGATGACCAGCAGCAGCACGCCCAAGACCGCCAGCACCAGCAGCGCATAACCCGCGATTTCGACCCACGATAAGCGGCGCATGATTTCCTCTGACAGCATTCAGCCGATGAACAGCGTCGATTTTAACCGCAAGCGTGCATCTGGCCTACAGCGCGCTCAGAACCGTCGATTGCCGCACTGTAACAATTTCTCACCGCCTTCTGCTGCGCGAGTTACACTTTTCGCGGTACGATAACATCCATAGGAGCTGTGCGCCGGTGGTTCCGCCGCGCATATTCCAACCTGATACTGTGGAATGAGGTAGAGACTGATGAAGCGTTTACTGCCAATCGTGTTTGTTTGTGTTGTTCTGCTGTTGGGGATGCTGCCGCTGCGCGCTCAGGGCAATGTGCCCCGTTTTGAGGAAGATCGCTGCCCGTTTAAACGCCCCGATGGCGTGGATGTGGACTGCGGCTGGCTGGTCGTGCCGGAAACGCGCGGCGACGACAACAGCCCGGAAATCCGCCTGGCGGTTGCCATTTATCGCGCAGGCCGCGGCGCTGACCCCACCCCGCTGATTTATCTCGACGGCGGCCCTGGCGGTCCCACGCTGGAAGGCGCGGCGGAAAACTGGGAAGGGAGCGCGCTGGCCTTTTATGCCGAAGATCGGGATGTTGTGCTGATCGATCAGCGCGGCACAGGCTATTCGCAGCCGTCGCTTTTTTGCCAGGAAACCAATGATTTTTCGCTGGCGAATCTCAACGTCAACCTGACCGACGCGCAGTGGGCCAGCGGCTATTACGGCGCGGTGGAAGCCTGCCGCGCGCGCATGGTCAGTGAAGGCGTGAACCTGAATTCGTATAACAGCGCGGCGATGGCGGCGGATATTGCCGATCTGCGCACGGTTCTGGGCTATGACGAAGTCAATCTGCTGGGCATTTCTTTCGGCACGCGCATTGCCCTCACAGTCATGCGCGACCACCCGGAAGGCATTCGCAGCGTAATTATCGACGCTGTGGTGCCGGTGCAGGACACCGCCAGCGGGATTGGCCGTCCCGCCACCTATGACAACGCTTTTCGCACGTTGTTCGACGCCTGCGCCGCCGATGACGTGTGCAGCAGCGCCTATCCCGATCTCGAAGCCATTATGCTGGAAACCGCCGCGCGCCTCGAAGCTGACCCGGTGACGATCAACATCACGCTGGATTCCAGCGGCGAGCAGCACGAAATGCTGCTGGACGGCAACGGTCTCTACAGCACGGTTTTCCAGGCGCTTTATGCCACCTCGATTCTGCCCTTTATCCCGCAGATGATCTACAACGCCTCACAGGGCGATTACGACTGGATCGCGCTGCTGCAAGGCTTTTTCCAGGACAACACCATCAGCGTCGGCGCGTACTATACGGTGCGCTGCCACGACGAAGAACAGTTCAACAATCCGCAGGCCATCATCGCCGAATACCAGCAGTATCCTGATATGGCCGAATGGATGGCGGCGGACGATTATGTCGATATTGACCTGTATTTCGCCGCCTGCCAGGCCTGGATTCCCGAACCGGCAGGGGCGCTGGAAAATGAGCCGGTGAGCAGCGATATTCCTACGTTGGTCATCAGCGGCCAGTTTGACCCGGTGACGCCCGCGGCTAATGGCGATATGGCCGCCGAAACGCTGCCCAACAGTTATGTCTTCACCTTCCCGGCCACCGGACACGGCGCGTCGTTCTCCAGCGCCGAATGCCCACGCCAGATCGTCAACGATTTTCTGGCGCGCCCCGACCGCCAACCCGACAGCAGTTGCATCGACGCGATGGGCATCGTCTTCGATATTCCGGTACAGAGCGTCGATCTGGTCGAGTATCGCAGTCGCAGTCTGGGCATCAGCGCTGTCAGGCCAGAAGGGTGGGAGGAAGTCGATACAGGCTTTTTTGTGGCCGCTAGCACCAATGGCACGATTCTGTGGTATCTGGTCAGTCCCGATGGCAACGATTTTCTGGGGCCGCTGCTAGAAAACTATACCGGCAGCGCAGAAATCCCCGCTGCTTATGACAGGGTGAGCGGCGGCGGACTCGATTGGGACATTTATCGCTTCCCAGTCACAGAGTTTCGCGGGTACGGCACGATCGCGACAGCAGAGGCCGACAGCGGCGCACGCTACTATATTATCATCATCGGCGGCACGCGCGGCGAAGATGAACTGCTTTACGATGACCTGCTGCTGCCGGCGATTGAGGCGTTTGAAGCATAAATCAGCGCAGGGGCGGTTGATAGGCGGCCCTGGTTGCTGTCAGAGTTTCAAAAAAGGGGGTTCGCGCAGGGGCGGCTCAGGGAGTCGCCCCTTGATGTGTCTGCGTAAGCGCTGGAAAGGAAATACGCGCGCAGGGGGCGAGTCATGACTCGCTGCACGCGGATAGTGCGCGGCACACTAATCCTTCTTCTCGCCTGTGCCTTTGGTGCGCTCTTTACCCTGCCACACATAGCCTTGATTGGCGATATAGGCTTCCAGCATGTCGCGCGCCACGTCGTCTGGCGGCTGAATGGGCGGCGACTTAAAGAAATAGCTGCTGGGGGCTTCGATGGCGCCGCTCAACCCGCGATCCAGCGCCAGCTTGGCGCAGCGAATGGCGTCGATGACCACGCCGGCGCTGTTGGGGCTGTCCACTACTTCCAGCTTCAGTTCGATATTCAGCGGCACGTTGCCGAAGGTGCGGCCTTCCATGCGGATATAAGCCCATTTGCGGTCTTCCAGCCAGGGCACATAATCGCTTGGCCCGATGTAAACATTGCCTTCGCCCATGTCATACGGTAGTTGGCTGGTGACGCTGTTGGTTTTGCTAATCTTCTTGCTTTCCAGCCGCGTGCGATCCAGCATGTTATAAAAGTCCATGTTTCCGCCGACGTTCAACTGACTGGTGCGTTCCAGCACCACGCCGCGATCTTTGAACAGATTCGTCAGCACGCGATGGACAATGGTCGCTCCTACCTGGCTCTTGATGTCATCGCCGATCACGGGCAGCCCGCGCTCGCGGAAGCGTTCCTGCCAGTAGGGTTCGCGGGCGATAAACACGGGGATACAGTTGATGAACGCGCAGCCGGCGTTCAAGACCTGCTCGACATACCATTTGGTGGCCTGTTCGCTGCCTACCGGCAGATAGTTGACGACCACATCAACCTTGTTATCCTTCAGAATTTGCGTGATGTTGGCGGTGCTGCCGGGCGCTTTGGTGATCTTTTGCGAAAGATACGGCCCCAGCCCATCGTGCGTCATGCCGCGCGCCACTGTTACGCCCGTGCGCGTCGGCACTTCGGCGAAGCGCACGGTGTTGTTCTGCCCTGCCCAGATGGCCTCGCCCAGATCTTTGCCGACCTTTTCGATGTCGATGTCGATGGCCGCCACGAATTCGATATCGCGAATACGATAGCCACCCAGATTAGGATGCATGATGCCGGGAATGATCTCGTCGTCCCGCGCATCCTGATAATAGTAGACGCCCTGCACCAGCGACGATGCACAGTTGCCCACGCCGATAATCGCTACACGGATTTTGTCTGTCACAGTGCTATGATCTCCAATTGTTTGCCTGTAATTTAGCGCTTAAATATAGAACACCGTTGTTGGCAAAAATAGTGCCATGTGTCAAAATTTCCTTTGAAATCTCAGCAGGAGTAAAATCATTATGTCGCGCACGTTAAAAGTCGCCACCGTTCAGATGGAGGCCACGCCCGCGCCCACTGGGCAACGTCTGGAGCGCGCTGCTCGTATCGTCGCGGAAGCCGCCGCGCAGGGGGCACAATTAGTCGTGCTGCCGGAACTGTTCAACACAGGCTACCAATACCACGAACGCAACTATGCGCTGGCCGAACCGCTGGACGGCGTGACCCTGTCGTGGATGAAACAGCAGGCGGCGCAGCACAATGTGCATCTGGCCGGCTCGTTTTTACTGCTGGATAACGAAGATATCTACAACAGCGCTTTTATTATCGCCCCTGATGGCCGCGCGTGGCGTTACGACAAAATTTATCCTTACAACTGGGAACGTGCCTATTTCCGCGAGGGCAATCGCACGACCATCGCCGACACCGATCTGGGCAAATTGGGGATGCTGATCTGCTGGGACAGCGCGCACCCCGATTTGTGGCAGCGCTATGCGGGTAAAATCGACGCGCTGGTGGTGACAAGCTGCCCGCCGCTGCTGCACCGCGCCGATCTGCTCTTCCCGGATGGCGCGCGTATTCCGGTGACTATCGGTGGCGCGCTGTTAGCGGATGACGTGCATTTTCAGGACAAGGATATGGACGATCACGCCGCCTGGTTGGGTGTGCCCGTGATCGCCAGTCAGGGTGCGGGCACCTTCTGCTCGACCATGCCCATGCCGCAGCTTTCGGTGGCCGCCATGCTCGGCCCGCGCGCTGATCTGTGGGAACATGTTAAGCAGGCGCATGAAGTGATTCTGGAAGCCGGTTACGGCCACTTCGCCAAAGTGATCGACGGAGAGGGAGAGGTGCGGGCGCGTGTAGAAAGTGACGGCGACGGTTTCGCGTTGGCCGAAGTGCCGCTGGCCGAAACGCCGCCGCAGCCTACCGCCGCGCCGCCGCCGATGCGTTTGCCTGCGCCCGCCTATTTTGCCATCGACACGTTCGGCACGAACATGCTGGTGCAGACGTATCGCAGCGCTGTACGCCGCCAATGGGGACCGCACATGGCGCCGGTAGACCCGCGCACACGCATGTGGGGCACACTGCTGGCTGTAACCGCAGCGGCGGCGGCCTTTGTCGGGTATCTTTTCGGGCGCAGCCGCGCAGATTAACCATTTGCTCGATATTCGCTTTGCTGGCCGTTTTGTTCGGCAGCAGGTTATGCGCTTCAACAAGGCCCAACAGGTTTTTAAGGCACAGGGATCGCGTAGAGCGTATAGCGCACGTAGCTTTGCGCGCTGCCGGGCGGCAGGACTACCATGACCGGCTGTCCGCCTTCTCCATACAGGAATGGGACGGTGATGTTCATATGGCACAGCAGCGACACATCGCTTGGCGTGCCCCAGCGCACCTGCTCAATACCCACCCCGCCGCAGATCAGCGTTAATTGAATGCTGCGATAATTGTGGGGCGGCGTGGCCGTCAGGTTGTTGACGTTCACCATGATCGCGTCACTGTTGTCGCCAAAGGGCGCGGACAGCGTTTCGTTGAACACGCCGCCCGCATCGCGGTCAAAACCAAAGGTGAAGGCTTCGGTATCCGGTAGGGCGACGGGCAGTGCGTGCAGCGTGTAATGCACATAGCTTTCGCCGCTGCTGTTGTCGGGCAGGATGACCAGCAGCGTTTTGATGTTATCCAATTGGCTCAGCGCCAGCGAGAGTGCGCCGCCGCAGCCCTGCGCCGTGCCGCCCGGCAGCCCCCAGCGCACATTTTCCACGCCGCTGCCGCCGCATTCCAGCCACACCAGCACATCGCGATAGTTATCCGCCGTTTGCATGGCAAAGTTTACCACGCCGATTTGCACACTGTCTGCGCGATCGCCGGCAGGGAACGACACCCTGTCGGTGAACTGGCCGCCGCTGTTCAGATCAATGCCCATATCCAGCACGGGCGCATCGCTCGGTGCAATCGGCGCCGCGCGCAGTGTGTAGGTGACATAGCTTTGCGTGCTGCCTGTCGGCAGAGTCACCAGCAGCATTTGCCGATCATATTGCGTCGTAAAATTGATCTGGGCTGTTTCGCCGCAGCGCAGGGCCGGACTGTCCGCCCCGCCCCAGCGCAGCTCAGCGCTGCCCGCGCCGCTGCACGCCATCGTCAAGGCGAAGGGTCGCGAAATGTCGATGCCTGCCGCCAGGCCGCTCACCGCCAGCAGCACACGGTCGCTGCTATCGCCATCGGGGAACGAGACGGATTCGCTGAATGTCGCGCCGCTGTCCGCGTCTACGTCGAAGTAAAACGAGGCGGCGTCGTAGGGCGCATAATTCGTGACACTCAGCGCGTTGACGAATGTGCCTGTCGCGGCATTGGCGGCGCTGTCTGTCGTCGTCGGCGTCAGTTGCAGCGGCAGATCGGCGCACATACCGCTGGCGTTCACTACATCGCCTGCAACCCAACCGCTGCTGCTGCTGCTGTAAACGCGATACCAGCCGCCAGCGCTGCGTGCATCGGCAGGCAAACTGCTGTTGGCCGCCAATACACCCAACGCCGGCGCGTTCAAGGCGGGCTGCGCACGCATATTCACGCCGCCGGGATGCGTGGCCGTGATGGTGCAGACCTGCGCTGCCGGTGCGCTCTGGCTGCCGTAATTCTGTGTCTGCGTATCGACAATCGACACGCGCACACTGCTGGCGGCTGCCGCGTCTGCCGCCGCCAGCGCCACCTGATACAGCCCATTGGCCGGCGCCAGCGTCAGCGATGCCGTTTGCATCCCGCTGCCGCTGAATGTCGCCACGATACGCCCGCTGTTGTCGATGACCTCGACACTGAAAGGCGCGCTCGGCTGTGCCGCATCAAAACGCAGCGTTGTTGGCTGTGTAGGGTTGGCGGTGAAACTGTAGATACGGCGCTGCGTTCCCTGCGGCGGGTTCACTGCCACACCGCGCCGTGTCTCGGCGGGCTGGCAGGCGCAGACCACGACGATCACGATATAAAAAGGCAGTGCAAGTAAGTGTTTTTTTGAACTGAACATTTTTTATTGCCCTTCAACCCACTGGCGGCGGTCTGGTTGGTGCGGTGTCCCAACACCATTTCCTGAAGATCTATGCGCTTGTGCTGCGCCTGCTGTTTTTGCAATTTCTTTATAGCTACACTCTAACGCAAGGAGGCCATCGGTTTCAGGACGCAAACCCGCCGCAAACCTGACGGCTGCTCACTGAACTTTTGTTCAGCAGGCAAAATGGCCGAAAAATGAAAAACCCGCCCTGATTTCAGAGCGGGTGAGCAAGTGAGGTTGGCCAGACGCTAAGCCAGTATTATTCGCATGTTTGGGTAGAGGGACAAGGTCTGCCTTGTCCGTGCGCTAGAAGTAGCTGCCGATCAGTTCCAGCAGGCTGAGGATGTTGCTGGCATCGCCGCTTTGGACGCGCGTCTGGCTGGCGCGCGCGATGCTGCTCAAGGTGTTGATGTCGGCGTCTTCGCCATAGGCCACCGGGATGACGATCACCGGATTGAGCGAGTCGTCGGTCGCGTTGATCGCCGCCGTCACCTGATTCAGTGTCACGCCCGAATCGCCTGTGTCCGCGCCGTCGCTGAGCAGCACGATCGCACGAATGCGGTCTTCGTCCGGCTCGTCAGACATCAGGTTAACCGCCTCCAGCAGCGCTTGATACAGCTCGGTGCCGCCGTCGGCGCGCAGCCCGCGGATGTTGGAGTACAACTGGTTTTCCACGCTCTCAAAGTTGCCGAGCGGCACACGCAGTTCCACGTTCTCGCTGAACAACATCAGCCCGACACGGTTAGTCGATTCCATTTGCTCTAAAAAGGCGATAGCGGCGTCGATGGCCTGACCGATCTTGTTGTCGGTCTGCATTGAACCGGAGGTGTCCATCACGATCAGAATATCGGCCTGCTTCTTGACCAGCGCCCAGCTTTGCTGAATCGCTGCGATCACATCCGCTTCGGGCACATCGAGGATCGTAGCCGGCCCGGCCACTGTCACGCCGTTTTCCTCCACAAAGGGGAAACCGAGTTCGACATCAGGATTGGCCGGACGGAAACCGTTCTGCACGATCACCTCTTGCACGGCGGGAGTCAGCACATATTCGGTGAACACGCGCGCAGCTTCGCGCTGTTCCGCCGTCGTCCAGCCGCCTTGCGCCACGTCCACCTGCACAATGCCGAAGGGATGCTCGTGCCAGAAAGTGCCCTCGCGCGGGTAGAGCGCTACCAGGCGTTCAGGCGGTTGGTACTGCGTCAACCCTTGATTGATGTAAATCAGGTCGTTTTCTTCCAGCGCCACAAAGTCCAGATACTCTGGCCCCTGGGCGATATATTCCTTAAATTCGGTGGTGCGCCGCGAATAGTGGCGAATCAGTTCTTCGATATTGCGCACGCCCTGCTGCACCGCCGTGTCATTGACCTGTTCCAGCGTCAGCCGCCGCCCGGCGAAGCCCTCGGCGCGCGCCGCCGCGTAAAATTCGGCGATCAGCGTCGAAAGCCCGGTAGAACTGATGAGCGGATCGGTGTGGCCGTAGTAGACCGCGCGCCGCCCGTCGGCGATGCCGTAATCGGCCCAGCCGTTGGGGCTTTGCAGCACGGCCAACAGCTCCGCCCAGCCGATCTCATCGTAGCCCACCGTCTCGCGAATCGCCTGAAGTCGGCTTTCCCAGATAGCGATCACGACCGGCGCCAGCGCGGTGGGCTGCGCCGCCGCCAGATCAAAAATCTGCCGCCCGCTCTGATAATTCGCCAGCGCCAGCCAGTGGCTCACCGACGGTGCGAAAATCGTGGGACGCGAGACGTTCTGATTGTTGGGCGCGATAAAAGCGTTGACGATGCCCTGCATAACCGTGCCCGATGAGCCATCTTCGCCTGTGATGTAAATCGGGCGTTCGCCCGCCGCCAGCGGCTGCCCGGTGAGCGGGTTGCGGCCTTCGGCATACGCCCGGTTAAAGTCTTCGATCGCGCGCGGCAAGTACAATTCCGATTCCGGCGCGTAAACGATGCTAATCTGAATGGCGTTGGCGGGAATACCGCCGCTGCTGGTTGTGCTGCCGTCGTCGCCCTGGCACGCCGCCAGCAGCAGCGCCAACATCATGACCCAAAACACTAAAGCGATTCGTCGCATACGCTGCTCCTTACTTAACTCCGTCCTGTTCGATCGCAAGCTCATCGTGACTGAATAAACCACTGTATCAGGCTCAGCGCATCAGTGCGCGACGGCGCATGCACTACGTTATCCAGCAGCGGCGCGGGCAGAATGCCGCCGGCGGCCCCCGCCGCGAATAAGCGTTCCGTGCCGCTGGGATCGGCTGCCGCCGGGCGCAAACCAAAGTTCATGGCGTTATTTTGCTGCGCTTCGCTCAGCAGAAAATTGCCGAAGGCCGCCAGCGCCGCGCGCACATCGTCGGTGGTTTCGTCGCCCTCCCAGCGCGCCAGCGGAAAATCGAACACGAATTGATAGGCCGGGTAACTGAAGCGGAAATCCTGGCTTGCCAGCGGTTGGATGCTGATGAGCCATTCGCTTTCCGGCAGCAGCGCTATATCAACCACTGATGTGCCGCGCGAAGCGATGGTCGCCGCCGGGTCGGCGCCCAATGTCTGGAAATTCGGCACGGCCTGAACTGCGGGCAGCAGCCACGCGCGGAAATCGCGCGAATTGGTTTCCAACCCGTTTAAGGTTGTGGTCGCGCTGAACTGCGCCGCGCCACTGAACAGCACAGCGACGCCGCTCATCGCGCGTTCCGGTGTCTGGAAAGCGAACTTCAAAAACCCCCAACTGGCCTGACCGCCGGCCAGCGTGGCCCACGCGCCACCTTCAGAGGCCGCGGCTGCCGCCAGCGCCTCCCAATCAAAGGCTTGCGCGCCATCTTGAGTCAGCACATCCACGCGGCTGCCAAAGCCGCCCCATACCAGCATGGTACGCGCCAGCGATGCCTCGACTGTCTCCAGCGGCAGTGTCGCCGCATAGTCCAGTGACACGCTCGACGACGCAATCCAGCCCTCCGGGTGACTGCCTGCGCGCCACTCGCTTTCGCCGCGCCATACATCGATATCACTGATTTCCTGAATCGTCACTTGAACACGCCGTGTGCCGACCAACGTTTCGCCGGCGTTAAAGGCTTCGGCGGCGCTGCGTACCCATGCCGCACCTAATGGATCAACGGCGATGGTGATTTCGAACGGCGGCTGTTGGCGCAGCAGTTGGCTCACGCCGAGAATGCCGCCCACCACTAGCAAAAACAGCAGCAGAATAACAATGCCACGTCTCATCTTGCGCTTCCCACTGTGCGTTTGTTTGCGCCTCAAGCATAACACAACTTAGCTGCTTTTGTGCGCTGTGATGAGTACGCAGCTATGGCCCTGTGGGTTGCGGTCTTTGCCTTTGAAGCGCGCAAATTTCCCGGAAGTTCCGTGTCGCAAGAGCGTCCGACTTGAGTATAATGCGCGTTATGACACACACATTCTTCTCCCTGCGCTGGCACACCCTCATTGCCATTCTGTTAGTGCTTTTCGCTTTTGGGATGGCCGCTATCATCAGTGATCGCGTGTTTGAACGCCTGCCGCATCTGGAAGACGAGATGGCCTATTTGTTTCAGGCGCGGGTGTTCGCGCGCGGCGAGGTCGTGCTCGATTCGCCCAATCCGCGGCGCGCTTTCTGGATACCATTCGTGATCGATTTTGCCCCCAACGGCGAGGATTTGCAGCGCTTCGGCAAGTATACGCCGGGCTGGCCGCTGCTGCTGGCGCTGGGCATTAATCTGGGGCAGTGGTGGGTGGTCAACGCTTTTTTCGCCGGGCTGACGGTGGCGCTGGTCTATCGTTTGGGGCGGGAGTTATTTAATAGCGATGTGGGCTTGATGGCGGCGGCGCTGGTGGCGTTTTCGCCAATGGCGCTGCTGCTGAACGCGACGCTGATGAATCACACGTCGGCGCTGTTTTTTACGGTGCTGTTCATGTACGCTTTCTGGCGACTGGAACGCACAGCAGATCAGCGGGGAAACGCGCGCTTACGGCCCGCCGTATGGTGGGGGCTTGTGGCAGGCGCGGCACTGGGCATGGTCGCCATCAGCCGGCCTCTGACGGCAGTGGCCCTGGCGCTGCCGTTTGTCGTGCGCAGCGGCGGCTGGTTGATCGAACGAGTGTGCGCGGCATATCGCCAGCGGCGCGAAAAAATCGGTGGCGACGGGCGCTTCTTGCTGACACTGCGCCCCTTGCTGCTGGTGGGGCTGGTTGCCATCCTCATCAGTCTGGCGATTCCGGCGTTTAACCGCGCGGCGACGGGCGATCCGCTGCAAAATCTGTATACGCTGGTGTGGGAATATGACCGGGTGGGCTTTGGCGCGGGCTATGGGCGCAACGGCCACATGCTGGAAAAAGGGCTGCGCCACGCGCGCTTTGATCTGTCGCTGCTGGCGGCGGATCTGTTCGGCTGGCAGATCACGCCGTTCAGCGCCGGACAGGGCTTGCAGCTTGCGCCCTTTACGCCGGAATTGCAAGAGCATGTGCGCACCAACGCTGGCTACTTCCCGGTGTGGGGGATGAGCTGGCTGCTGCTGCCGTTCGGCCTGCTGGTGGGCTTCTGGGGGCGGCGGGCGCTGCTGGTCGGCTGTTGGGCCGCGTTGAGCGGGATAGCGCTGATCCGCACCGTCAACGCCGCGCCGGAAATATTGCAGAATCCGAGTTTTTCGTGGACGTGGATTGGCGTGGCGCTGCTGTGGATTAACTGGCCGGTGCTGTTGTTCCGTTCGCGGCGTGAGCGTTGGGTATGGCTGCTGCTGGCACTGCCGCTAACGATCATTGTGGTGCAGATGATGTACTGGATCGGCTCGCAGTTGTACAGCACGCGCTATTTTTTCGAAGCGCTGGCGGCGATGGCGCTGTTGAGTGCGCTGCCCCTGGCGTGGCTGGCGCGGCGTTTCGCGCGGCTGAAATTCGCTGTATACGGCGGGCTGCTGCTGGCGCTGCTCTACAGTCTGTATGCCTACAGTATGCCGCGCATCGGCGCGCTCTACGGATTTAACGCGATCAACCGCGAGGTGATCGAAGCGGTTCAGGCGCGCATGACTAATGGGCAGCCGGCGCTGGTGCTGATCACCGGTCCCGGCAGCGGCGATAACCGTGTGCGCTGGCGCGCGCTGGCCGCGCTTAACGTTGTCACCAGCCCCTATTTCGACAGCCCGATTGTCGCGGCGTGGAACTTCGGCGACGAAACGACGCGCCAGCAGATTCTCGATCTGTTTCCGGGACGACAGCTCATCGAGATGCGCGCACAGCGTGACCGCGCCTGGTTTATCGACGTCGACGGCTGATTCCATAGATCAGCAGAATCAGCAGCAGGCCGCCGAAGGCATTGGCGGAAAGGTCGAGCAGCGAGAGATTACGCGAGGTCGTCATAAGCTGCGCCAGCTCGCTGCCAACGCCGATCAGCAGCGCCACGCAAAAGGCCAGCAGCGCCGCTGCCCGCAGCGGTAGATGGCCGCTGAAGCCCCAATACCACAGCGCGCTGAGCGCCGTGAAGAGCACGACATGCCCCAACGCGAACCACAATTCGCGCTCCAGGCTGGGTGGCTCCTGGGCGATATGCAGATCAATCACCGGCTGGCGCGCGGGTTGAAGCAGGATAATGAGCACAAAGATGGTATAGCCGAGCGCGACCCCAAAACGCAGCGGCAGGTAATGACGGCTGTCGAGTAATTTGCTCATGGTGAACACTCCTCTATCTACCTTGTGGTAGACACCGCTGCCTGCGTAAGCGTTCCTGACGGCTGGCCTACGCTTGCCCTACGCTGCGTTATAATCGGCGCGATAGGTGATCTTCATGCGGGAAAAATCATGGCAAACGCAATCAATCTGCACGAATTTGAACTTATGGCGCGCGAAAAGCTGGACAAGATGGTTTATGACTATTACG
This sequence comes from Chloroflexota bacterium, assembly GCA_013388745.1. Classification (GTDB taxonomy): domain Bacteria; phylum Chloroflexota; class Anaerolineae; order Aggregatilineales; family Phototrophicaceae; genus JACAER01. The sequence goes on along the minus strand of JACAER010000006.1, from coordinate 93,652 downwards.
CGGGCGGCGCGAATGATGAGGTGACGCTGACGGAAAACCGCGCGGCGTTCGCGCGGCTGCGGCTGCGCCCGCGGATGCTGCGCGGCGTGGAAAAGTACGACATGACGACGACGATTCTGGGGGAAAAAATGGCGGCGCCGCTGTTGATCGCACCGATGGCGTTTATGGCGCTGGCGCACCCGGAGGGTGAACTGGCGGTGGCGCGGGCGACGGCTGCACGCGGTATTCATTATGTTGTTAGCACGATGAGCAATTACGGGTTGGAAGACATCGCGGCGGCCAGCGCGGCCGCTAAGTGGTTCCAGCTTTATGTCTATCAGAGTCGCACGGCTACCGAGCAGATGGTGGCGCTTGCGGAAGCCGCCGGCTACTCGGCGCTGGTGCTAACCGTTGATACGCCGGTGTTGGGGCGGCGCGAGGCCGATATTCGCAACCGTTTTCATCTGCCGCCGGGCTACGAGGCCAAAAATCTGGCGAACGCGCAGCTTCAGCATATCCACCCAGCGCAGGGGGATTCTGGGTTGGCCGCGTATGCCGCCAGCGCGCAGCGCGCCAATCTGGGCTGGCATGATCTCGATTGGCTGCGTGGACTAACGAAAATGCCGCTGCTGGTGAAGGGCATTTTGCGCGGCGACGACGCCAAACGCGCGCTCGATCATGGCGCGGCGGGCATGATCGTCTCGAATCACGGCGGGCGGCAGTTGGATACGGCCATCACAGGCATCGAGGCGCTGCCGGAAGTAGTGGCGGCGGTGGGCGGCAGCGCGGCGGTGCTGATGGACGGCGGTGTGCGGCGGGGCACAGACATCCTTAAGGCGCTGGCGCTGGGCGCGCAGGGCGTGCTGCTGGGGCGCCCTGTGCTGTGGGGGCTGGCGGTGGATGGCGAAGTCGGGGTTGGGCAGGTGCTCGATCTGCTGCTGGCAGAATTCGAACTGGCGCTGGCGTTGTGCGGCTGCGCATCGCTGGCCGAAGTCACGCCCGATGTGCTGTGGCGCTGAACTTAAGCGAAACGCTCTAGAATCTGCTGCCGCAAGCGCTGGTATTCGTCTTCGCTGATGAGCGCTTTGGCGCGCGCTTGTTCCAGTTCGCCCAGTGCTGTGCTCAAGTCGCTCGGCATACTGCTGTGAGCGGGCGGCGCATTTTTGCGTTTGCGGCTGGGTGTCGAATTCCACAGGGCGACGAAACCCAGCGCGAAGCCGGCGAACAGCAGCGCCAGAAACAGGATGGTCGTGTCGCGCCGTACTGTGCCGGTGGCCGAGCGTTCGCCGCCGTTTTCATCGATGCAGACATACGACGTGCCCACGCTGGAGCGCGTTTCCGAGCTGCTCATCCACAGTTCGCCCTGCAAGCGTTCGCCCGGCTCACAGAAAAACGACGAAAAGGGCGTCATGGCGTCTGGCAGCAGCAGCGACACGCCCATCACGGCTGCCGACAGCAGACAGGAAAAGGCAGCCAGTAGGCCAAACAGGATAAACAAAGGACTTCGTTTCATATGCGATATCGCTCCTATGTTCACAGCGCCCAGTCAACCGCTCTGGGATTTGCCGCCATAAACGTTAATACTCGTCTTCGCTGATAAGTGCCGTCCCTCGCGTTTCTTCGAATTCGCGCTCCGCTGCATTAATCGTCATCGCGCAGTTTCGATACCAGGTCGTCGGAAATTATTTCTCTGCCGCAGGATTTTCCCTCGCTTTTCAAGTAATCATTCCACCAATTGTTCCCAGGTATGGAGCGCGGCGTGCAGTGCGTTTTCCACCTGCGTGTATTCGCTGCCCAGTGTCAGCACACGCGCCGTGTCGCCACTGCTGCTGGCGCGCTCGATTTCGGCGCTTAACTGCTGCTGGCGGGTCTCCAGCGTATGGATGTTGTCCTCGATTTCGGCGATCTTTTTGCGCAGTTCATAGGGGTTGAGTCCCTGTTTTTTGTTGGCGCTGGCCGGGCGCGGCTGGTTGGCGGCGGCGGGCTGTGCGGCGGCCTGTTCTTCCAACGCACGCGCTTCCACAAACGCCGCATACGTGCCTTTGAAGACGCGCAGTGAGCCGGGACGCGCCGACCAGATTTGCGTTGCCAGCGCGTCGATCAGATAGCGGTCATGGCTGACCAGCAGAATCGTCCCTTCGAACTGGTTAAGCACATCCTGCAAAATTTCCTGGCTGGCGATGTCCAGATGGTTGGTTGGCTCGTCCAGCAGCAGAAAATTCGCGCCGGCCAGCGCCAGCTTCGCCAACGCCAGCCGCCCGCGTTCGCCGCCGGAAAGCGTGCTCACGTGGCGGAACACATCGTCACCCTGAAACAAATACAGCGCCAGATAATCGCGCGCAGCGCTCAAGGGCATGTTTTTGACACTCAATAATTCGTCGAGAAGCGTTTTCTTCTCGTCGAGCGCTTCGTGTGCCTGGGCAAAATAGCCGATCTGCACTGCCGCGCCAATCGTGCTTGTGCCCGCCAGCGCTGGCAGTTGGCCGAGAATGGTCTTCAACAACGTCGTCTTGCCCACGCCGTTGGGGCCGATCAGCGCCGCTGTTTCGCCGCGTTGCAGTGTGATGTCTGGCACGCTGAACAGCGGTTTGTGCGCCTCGCGGCCTACGACCAGTCCTTTGGTGTGCAGCACCCGATCGCCGCTGCGCCCGCTGCTGACGAGCGCTAATTTGAGCTGCTGGCGTTTGGGCGGGCGTGTGATAAGGCCGTAGCGTTCGGGATTCTGTTTGAGGCGTTCCAGCCGGGTGCGCCGTCCCTGTGCCTGTTTGGTATTCTGCCCGGCAATATTGCGGCGGATATAGTCTTCTTCTTTGGCAATCATCTCCTGCTGCGCCGCAAATTCTTTTTGCAGCCGTTCGTAGCGCGCGCCGCGCTGCGCCAGATACGCGCTGTAGTTGCCGCGATACACCGTCACCTCGCCAAAATCCATCTCCCAGATGGTCGTCGCGACATGATCCATGAAATAGCGGTCATGGCTGACGACCAGCACTGCACCGGGAAAATCGCGCAGAAAGCCTTCCAGCCACTCCACCGCGTCGATATCGAGATGATTGGTCGGCTCGTCCAGCAGCAGCACATCCGGCGCTTGCAGCAGCAGCCGCGCCAGCAGCGCGCGCGTTTTTTGCCCGCCCGAAAGCTGGTCGAGCGGCTTTGGATAGTCTTCGGGCTTAAAGCCCATGCCTTGCAGCACCATGCGGATGCGGCTCTCGTAGGTGTAACCGCCGCGCCGCTCGAATTCCTCCTGCAACTGTCCGTATTTTTCCAACGCGCCTGGCACAGTGCAGCCCATGGCTGAGGACATCTGATTCTCTAAATGCTGCACATCTTCTTCCAGCCGCAGCAAATCGGCGAACGCGCTGAGCTGTTCTTCCCACAGCGTATGTTCGCCTTCCAGTTCCGGGCGCTGCGGCAAAAAGCCCAGGCGCAGCCCGCGCGCGCGAGTCACTGTGCCGCTGGTTGGCGCTTCGCTGTCATAGAGGATATTGAGCAGGGTGGTTTTGCCGGCACCGTTCGGGCCGACCAGGGCGATACGGGCTTTTTGCGGGATTTCCAGCGTGACGCCCGCGAAAATCTCTTCCGGGCCGAATTGTTTGCTAACGTTGTAAGTGGTGAGCAGAGACATGATGAGCAGCCTGTAATGACATCGGACAGACGCTCAACATTATAGCTGATAGCGTGTTAATCGTGTGGGCATAACCTGCGCGTTTACTGCGTGGGTTTGAAAGGGTCGCTGCCTTCGCCGCCGCTGAACGAACGCACGGCGCGGAAACTGCGATCTTTGTCGATCAGCGTCGGGTCTTCGTCGTGGTATTCCTCTTCCTGATTTTTGCTGGGTTGAAGCGCGGGGTGATTCGGCATCAGGACAGTATCTTCTTCGTCGTCATAGGTGGCGACGGCGCGCTTGTTCTTTTCGCCGGTGTCGTCGGCATCGACCTTGACGACAATCACACTCACATTGTCCTCGCCGCCGCGCTTGTTGGCAAGATCGACCAGTTTTTGGCTGATGACTTCGGGGTTATCTTCTCCGAGCGTAAGCTGGGCGATTTCTTCCGGGCGTACATGGCGCGTCAGCCCGTCGGAACACAACACCATGCAGTCGCCGATATGCAAATGGTGATAGTACAAATCGACATCGACTTCTTCGGCCTGCCCCAGCGCCCGATACAATACGTTGCGCATGGGATGGTCTTCTGCCTGTTCGCGCGTGATATGTCCGGCTTGCAGCAGCGCTTCGACAAAACTGTGATCGGAAGTAATCTGCGTTATCAGCCCGTCCTGTCCGTCGATCAGGTAGGCGCGGCTGTCGCCGACATGCGCCACGATAACTTCTTTGCTGCGTATCAGTGCCAGCGTTACCGTCGTGCCCATCCCTTTCAGCTCCGGGCGCGCGGTCGAATGCTCGACAATGTTCATGTTGGCACGCCGAATGACTGCCACCAATTTATCCGATAAATCGTCTTGCTCGATTTGGTCGACGCTGTGCTCTTTGGCGGTCAGGTCTTTCTGAATCGTGTCTACCGCGATGCGGCTGGCTTCTTCGCCGGCCACCGCGCCGCCCATCCCATCAGCCACAATCGCCAGCAGTAGCTGATCCTGTGCCCAAAGATGCACAAAATCCTCATTATTTTCACGCACTTGCCCCATATGGGAGCGCGCACTGCTGCGCAGGCGGATGTGCTCTGGGCCGGGCATACGTGGCTCCTTGCAATGTCTCAATGACTCTTATTCTACTGAACAGGGCGCGCGATGCAAGCACAGTTACAAAATACAACCGCGCCCTACCTAATAGTAATCCTAAAATGGTAAATTGGTGCTGTTGGATTTGCTTGGGATAGAATCGCCGCTCTATGTATCAGGGCAAAATGTGGTAAAGTAACAGCCGTTATCCCAAATTTATCCCAACCTTTCAGGGCGCGTATGGCTGAACTGGCTGCCTTGTATCGCATTGACCAATTTATCGACACTTTCGCTCTGGGGCATTATGCGCGTGTGCTGGAAGTGTTGGATTTGCGCAGCGGCCAGAATGTCGCCCTTAAGGTCATGCGCCCGGAGCACTTATCGGCTAACGGTGATCTGCGCTGGGAATACCGCGCCTTCGCCAATGAGGCGCATTTGCTCACACGCCTGGCCGCCAGTCCGCAGGTCGTTAACCTGCTCGACTGCGGCTATCTGTCTTCGACGAGCGAAGCCCCTGCTGGTGGGGAAATCGTCTCCTTTAAGCATGACAGCAGCGGTTTTGTGCAGGCCATGCCGGATTACGCCGAACAGGGCTGGCGCCCCTACCTGGCGCTGGCCTATCTGCCGCGTTATTTCAATCTGCTGTACCTGATGCGCCCGGACAAAGCGAGTACGCGCTGGCGGCTGCCGAGCGAAGAAGGGCTGGCGCTGGCCTTGCAGTTTGCCGAAACCCTGCGGCTGGCGCACCGCATGGGCATCGTTTACATGGATCATAAGCTGGAACATGTTTACTGGGACGGCACCCAGTTGCAGATCATCGACTTCAACAGTTCGCGCCAGCTTGAAGGCGACATAGGCGCGCACAGCCATTATTTCCGCATGGACATTCACAACCTGTGCGTGGGCGTTCTCTATCCGCTGTTCACGGGCTTATCGCCCTACAAGATGACGCTGCGCCCGCAGCCCGGCACGCGCGAAGAGGCTGAAAACCGCTATCAGGATGTGACCGAACTGGATTTTGGCGTCGAGCCAACCTTGAGCGCCGATCTCAAAACACTGCTGCAAAGCGGCGCCGCGCAGGAGATCGCCCAGATCGATGAATTTATCATGGCGCTGCATCGTGTCGGCGTGCGGCATGGTTGGGACTTCAGCGATTACACCGCCAGCCCGGCCAACCGTGAGGCGCGGGCACGGATGCGCGCTGGACTCAACCGCCTGCGGCAGGGACACACGCATCTGCGTGAAGCGCGCGATCTGCTGCGCGAGGCCGTTATCGAAGAGGGCATCAGTGAGGATTTAGAAGACGAACTGCGCCGTCTGGTCAAGCTCATCAACGAGATGCTCAGCCACCGCGTCATTCCGTAGTCCAGCGCGCGGGCACGCCCATTGCCGTCACGCTATCGGGCACATGCCGCACCACCACTGCCCCCGCGCCGATCACCGCCCATGCGCCGATGCGTTTGTAGGGGATGACACGCGCGCCGATGCCGATCAGTGTGCCTTCTCCCACCTGTACACCGCCGGCCAGCGCCGCTCCCGGCGCGATATGCGCATATGCACCGATCACGCAGTCGTGATCAACGCTGGCGCCCGTGTTGATAATGGCGAAGTCGCCGATCACCGCGTCGGGGTTGATGATGGCCCCTGCCGCGACCAGCACACCCACACCCAAATGTGTTGATGGCGCAATGATGGCGCTGGGATGTATCGCCTGCCGCCAATGGACACTCAGTCCCACGCGCGCGGCCAGCGCCCGCCGCATAGCATTGCCGCCGATGCCCATGACGAATGACTGCGCCGCGTGCTGCGCATAAGTGTCGATTCCGCCCAGCACAGGCAGCCCCAAGCGTGTCTGCCCCCACAGCGCGGCGTCATCGTCCACGTAGCCCCGTACCGGCTGGCCGCAGCGCTGGAGAATATCGGCGGCGACTTTGGCGTGCCCGCCCGCGCCAATAATCAGAATGCTCATGATTCCTGCACCCGTTGAACTTTCAGAAAATCGACAGCAGATCATCGCAGTTCCCTCTGTATTGTGCGCGCAGGATGTGCCTTGCGACAAGGGGGCAATCGGCGCGGGGGGAACGTGGGCTGTGCTGCGATTGATTGATTTTGGCGCGCGAGGAGCGCAGTTCTTGCGGTATCATGGTAGATACTTGCCCAATGGCGCAGAGCTGTTGAAGATGGAACGAGTATCCATGAGCGAATGCTCACCACGCGGGATGAAAACACGGCCTTTCTTTGCAGTTTTCGTGTTTTGCTAACAGCTATTTCTAGGAGAGGTGGCTTATGTACGATCGTCCGACAGCGCCGGAACTGCTCGACGCGGTGCGCACGCATCTGGAAACGCATGTCGTCCCTGCGGTGAAGGGCGATGGCAAGCTGTACTTTCAAACGCTGGTGGCGATCAATGTGCTGCGCGTGGTCGAGCGTGAATTGCAGCTTGCCCCCGATCATATGGCCCATGAATGGGCGCGGCTGGACGCGCTGAGCGCGCCGCAGGATAGGCCGGATGACCCGCGCCAGCAGGCGGCGGCGCTGCGCGAGCGCAACAAGCAGTTGTGCGCGCAGATTCGCGCCGGGGACTACGACGGCGCGGCACAGAAGGCCGCGCTGTTCGAACATGTGCTGACGACGAGCGTGGAACAGTTGCAGGTGGCGAATCCCAGGTTCTTGCAAGCGTTGGCCCAGGAAGACGCCGTAAAGCCGCTGTGAATTCTGTGTTTTAATAAGAGACATGGAATTTACACTGCCAGACCTCGATTTTCTGACATCTGAGCAGGGCCAGCGCGTGCTGCAACGGCTGGCGCGCGAGGATATTTCCGACACGCGGCGTATGCGCGTGCTGACGGCGCTGCGCAAGGAACTGAACATGACGCAGGCCGCTGCCGCGCTGGAAACGGCGCTGCTGCGCAAAAAAGCTGTCGAAAAGTTCGGCGCTGCTGCCCAGCAGATGTTTTTCACGCGCGAGGCGCTGGAACAGGCCAGCAGTCAATTGGTGCGCGGCTACCGCGCCAAACGCTATTTCACAGAGATCAAAACCGGTTCGGGCACGATTCTGGATGTGTGCTGCGGCATTGGCTCGGATGCGCTGGCTTTCGCCGAGCTGTCCGAAGGACATCATGTGATCGGGCTGGATTGGGACCTGGTGCGTGTGCGTATGGCGGCGCTCAATGCGGCGGCCTGCGGCCTGACGAATGTCGAATTTAGCGCGGCAGATGTGACACGGGGTATCCCCGCCGCCGATCTGCTGTTTTTCGATCCGGCGCGGCGCACGGACGAAGGCAAACGGATATTTGATGTCGAAGGCTATGAGCCGCCGCTGTCGCTCATTCAACAGTGGACGCACATCGGGCGTATGATAGTTAAGCTGGCGCCGGGTGTCGATGTCAGCCAGCTAAAACCCTACGGCGGCGCGGTGGAATTCATCTCGGTATCGGGCGAACTAAAAGAGGCGGTGTTGTGGCGCGGCTTCGGCTGGCAAGGCAGCCAGGCGACGGTTATCCGGCATGACAGCGCGCTGCATCTGGGGACAGAAAGTCAGGCCGCAGCGCCGGTAGGGCCGCCGCAGCGCTGGTTGTGTGAACCCGATCCGGCAGTGCTGCGCGCGGGGCTGGTGCAGGCGCTGGCGGCGCGTTTCGGCGGCACACTGCTGGACGACACGATCGCTTATTTCACGACGGCGGAGCGTCCGCAAGGTGAGTGGGCGGGGCTGCTGCGCGCGTGGCAAATCCTCGATTGGATACCGTTTAACCTTAAGAAGCTGATTTCGTATTTGCGCGCGGAGGGCGTGGGGCACATCACCATCAAAAAGCGGGGCGTGCCCATGACGCCCGACGAACTGCTGCCGCGCATCAAGCTGGAAGGCGAACATACGCGCACGCTGGTGCTGACACGGCACGGCGGCGATTCGATTGTGCTGATCTGCGCCGATTATGGCGAAGCGGACGCATAGCAGTATGATTTTGCCCATAAGCTATCGATAACGCGGGCATAAAATATCGTTTCTCCCTCACAGCAGTGTTGAATTGCATTAACGCACGGGGAACACCTTAACGAAAATTCTAACTTATATTTAATGCGCTTGGATTATAATGCCGGATATGAGGAAGCGTTTCCACTTGTGAAAGCCTTCTCACATGAATCAAACACACAATTGATTACGGTAATGGATTTTGTTATCCTTGAAACGATTACCGTATCAACGCGGACTTATGGTGGGCGACTGGCGCAGACAGCCCACAGACAGCGGGATCATTGAACTGTTGAAAAATAGAATTTACAAGGGATTCACTTTTCAGCACAGATAAAAATTGTGCGGCACACCGGACAAACCCTGTCCAGGTTGTGCATTTATTTTTTAGGATATGATTTATGGCTGCGTATCTCATTGTAGATGTGGACGATGTACTCCAGCGCTTTCGTCAGCGGGGCATCGCGGTGGATCTACAGGAACTTGCGGTCGGACTGCGCGGGGGCGCAGCGCTGGCTGCTGGCCTCGTGAGCGCCGATAAGCTCAAGGCAGTGGCCGTCGCCAACTGGGAAGCCCACACCCCCCAGGTGCATGCTAAGTTCAAAGCGGCAGGTTACGACACATTCGACGTGGCGGAGCGCGACAGCATGGCCGACGCGCTCATTATGCATTACTTCTCATTCGACCCTGATCCAGTAGATGAACTGATTCTGGCGACGACCAGCCAGGATTTAATCCCGCTGGCGCGGCGCGTCAAAACCACGCGCAACGCCCGCATCCGCGTCTGGGGTTCAGAAGATGTGCTCAAAGGCACAGAATTCGCCGCCTCCGTCATTTTCCAGCCGCTTGAATCGCTGTTGGGCATTCAGACCAAAAATGTGGCTGTCTACGTGGACTTCGAAAACATCGCCATCAGCCTGAACGAACAGGGTTTTACGGTCAATCTTGACCATCTGATTGATCGCATCGTGATGCAGGCCAAAGCGCACGGGCATGTGGTTTCGATGGCGGCCTATGCGCCATGGGGGCAGCGTGGGAGTCTGCCGCCGCTGGTCGATTCGCAGGGGCGCGAGGTGATGGACGAAGCTCCCAGTCGGCTGATGTTGGCGAACATCGACCCGGTATTTAACCTGCCGGGCAAAAACAGCGCCGATATGCGTATTGCGCGCGATGTCATTACCGATGCCGGACATTCGGATTCGGCGGATGTGTATATTCTGGCGAGCGGCGACCGCGACTTCAACGAAGTGCTCAACGCGCTGCTTTCGCGCAATAAGACCGTGATCGTGTGGGGTGTGCGCGGCAGCACCAGCCGCCAACTGGAAAAAAATCCGGGCGTCTCGGTGGAATACATCGACGATTTCACCAACCTGCAAACGCACCAATCGTTGAGCACCGCCGCTGTCAGCGAAGGCACAGAGGCGGCCAGCTTCACGCCGTCGCAGTGGACGAGCGTGATTGTCCAGTTTGACCGTATGGCGACGGAATTGAATATCGAAACGATTCCCGCGCGCCAACTGATCGAGCAGTTGCAGCGCGTGGGCGCGGTGATTTCGCGCCCGCGTGGGGAAGACCTGGTGTCGCAAGCGCTGTCGCTCGGCCTGTTAAAGGCGGTGACGGGCAATGGCAATGTCACGCTGAATCCTACCCATCCGATTGTCGAAAAAACGCGCATTATCCGCGATCGCATCGTGCGGCGCGTGGAAAACACGCTGGAAGTGCGCGGCTGGGAATACGTTAACTACGGCTTCCTGCTCAAAGGGCTGGCGATGGACAAAGAACTGGATCGTCCCGGTTGTAACGAGAACGATCAGTGGCGCTCGCACTGGATCGATGCACTGGTGCGCGAACAGGTGTTAGCGCGCGAACTGGTGCCCCACCGCCATAACCCCGACGATCTCGTGCCGGTCATCAAGCTGCGTAGCGATTATCAGGTTGTGGCGCGCGAGGAGATCAAGCCCGTGGCACCGCCGCCGCTGCAAAAAGAATGGGCCGAAATGACCATCGACGAACTGGGCAAAAGCGAACAGGAAACGGTGGACATGATTGTGCGCGTCGTGGTGAGCGTCGAGCAGTTCACCAGCTTTCGCGGGTTCGCCTGGTGTCCGCTGGGCAGTCTGCACCGCCGCCTGCGCGCTTATGATACCGGCATGACCTTTCAGCGCGCGGTGGAATATCTGATCGCCAACAACGCGGCGGAGGTCAACGAATACCCGAATCCGCAGAGCAACTACAGCACCAAGGGCATTACGCTGCTGGGGGGACATGCGCTGCTGAAAACAATCCTGGCCGAGCGCGATGCGTTCATCAAGCTGCTGCTGCAATTATATGACAAGAACATGCTGATCTCGGAAGCCAATCTGCGCACCGCCGACCCGCAGGGACAGTGGGATTTGGAGCTGTGGTTTTCGATCATGGTGACCGAAAATGTGCTGAACCCACTGCCGGGGCGCGCCGGGCAGTACAGTCTGTTCCGCACGCATCACACCGTCAATCTGGTGGCGGGCACCCCTGAATAGGGGCGCGCAACGGCGGACAGCGGCACTGCGTATACAGGGATAGAGAGTATTCCGTTCATCAACAGTGAAGGCTGCGCTATGACACTCACACCCGAAGAACGCCGTATCGAAGACGCAACCGTCCTCTATGTCAAAGCGGGGGCCTGGCCGGTAGCGGTGGGGCTGTTCGCGCTGCTGGCCGAACGTGAACCGGATAACGCCAACGCCTGGTTCGGTATCGGCAGCGCGCTGTGGCGCCTGTCGCTGGACAACAGCGCCCTGCTGGAGCCGGCGGTGGCCGCGCTCAAGCGCTCGGTGGGCGAAAACGAACGTTACGGCAACAAAACGTTCAAACAAACGCTGCTCAGCGCCAGCCAGAGCGCCAGCAAAGCCGGCCTGAACCCGGACACCATCGCCCCTTTCAGCGGCAATGCGCACACCTTCGTTGATCTCGTCGGCTTCAGCCCGCAGAGCGCGATCGACGCCACACGCCGGCTGGAATGGGACGCGCGCGCGCGGCTGGTTTCGCTGCTTTCAGAAGTCAAAGGCGAATTGTTCGACACATTGCTGCAAGACATCGCCGACCACGACAGCAACCCGAATGTGCGTACCGCAGCGGCGCGCGCGCTGCGCGAACGGCAGGCCGTGCCTGTGCCGCCGCCATCGGCGAACGCGCGGGCGACGGCACTGCCGGCGCAGGAAACTCCCACCGCAGCCGAAGTACCTGCCGAGCCGGTGGTAACGATGGCGGAAAATCCCGCGCCAGAGGTCACCAGCGCGCTGCCTAACATCGGCGATATGCTGGCAGAAACCCATGCTAACGCCGTCGAATCGCGCCCCAGCGCCGAAACGCCGGAAAGCAGCGCGCCGCCCGTCGAGTCGCTTCCGGCGATGCAGCCGAGTCCCGAAGCGCCCGAAAGCAAGCCGATCGACGATGCCGACATCCGCGCGCAGCTCGAAGCGCGTAAAAAGCGGCTGTTGGGCGGCAGCGGCTAGATCTGGCTGCCTGAGATTCAGCGTGACGGATCGTGCGGCGGTCCGGCATATGTTTCCAGCCGCCGCCAGTCCCACAGCAGTATCACCTGCACAATATCTTCGGCGTCTTGCAGCGTGCCCAGAATGCGATACCGGTGGATTTGTAGTTCGCGGCGGTGGGATTCGGTCAGGGCCGCGCAGGCCTGCGCGGCACCGCAGCGGAAAGCACCCCCGGCATGGGATCGGCCATAGACGCTAATTCAGTCCGAAGCGCTCGTGCCGCAGGAAGTCGTCCAGTGCGCGGCGGGCGATCAAATAACCGCCGCCGGTGCGTGTCGCGGTAATGCTGCCCTCGTCCACCAACTGCCATACATCGTGTTCTGAGATATGCAAAAAACGCGCCGCCTCGCCCAGGCTCATCAGGTGCGTGCTCAGGTGCGTGCTGCTGTCCACCAGCGGCAGCGCAGGCACAGGAATCGACGGTGAGTCCCCATAGCGGCTCTCGAAGGTCGGTTCGGGGGCAAAAGGCACGCCCGGAGGCCGCAGCAGGCGCGAAAAACGCACCCGCGGCAGCAGCGCGCTGCCACCGATCACGGCCAGCCCCACGCCCAGAATTTGCAAAATACCCGTCATATGATTTTGATACCAGGAATCAGCGATAAAGGGGGTATCGGCGGCTCTGACCAGCATCGTCAGCAGCAGACCGCAGCTTAACGGCGTGAGCTTGAGCATACGGCGCAGCCGTTTGCGCCGCACACGCAGCGTGTACGAGGTCAGAGTCACCAATGCCAGCAGGGTCAGCCCAGCGGCCATCAATAACATAACCATTGTGCAGCCTCGCCCGGTCAAAGAATCTAAAAAAAACAGTATAACTGTAAACAATATTTGCACAAATAATTTGAAATTGCAAATGCCCTGCGCCGCAAATTGACTCTTGTCCCCCCTCTCGTTTTGGGCTACACTGAGAGTAGATAGCGGGGCGTAGCGCAGCCCGGTAGCGCGCTTCGTTCGGGTCGAAGAGGTCATGGGTTCAAATCCCGTCGCCCCGACAACAATCCCACTCATTATGAGTGGGATTTTGCGTTTATATTCCCTTTCATAACCCCTTTGTCTTGGCCTCGTTCCACAGCGCGTCGAGCTGTGCCAGCGGATACCTGCCTTCCACAGCGCCGTTTTGCGCCAGCGCCGCCTCTATATAGCGGAAGCGGCGGTAGAACTTGGCGTTGGCCGCCCGCAGCGCGCCTTCCGGGTCGCTCACGCCCAGCCAGTGCGCCCAGTTCACCAGCACGAACAGCAGATCGCCGACCTCTTCGGCAGTCTGCGCGCTGTCTTGCGCCTGCGCGATCTCGGCGATTTCCTCGCGCACTTTGGCCGCCACATCTTCGACCTTCTCCCAATCGAAGCCGATTTTGGCGGCCTTCTGGCGGTATTGATAGGCCTGCATCAACGCGGGCAGTCCTTTGGGCACGCCGTCCAGCAGCGATGCGCGGGCCGTGCCTTTGGCGGCGTGTTCCTGCTTCTTCAGTGTGTCCCAGTTCGCCAGCACCTGTTCGGCGCCGCTGACCTGCGTATCGCCCCAGACATGCGGATGCCGGCGTATCAGCTTGTTGTTGATCTGGCGCAGCACGTCGGTCATGCGGAATTCGCCCTCATCGACGGCGATCTGTGTGTGCAGCACGGCTTGCAGCATAAGGTCGCCTAATTCCTCGCTCAACGCCTGCCAATCGCCTGCGTCGATCGCTTCCAGCACCTCATAGGCTTCTTCGATCAGATAGGGGCGCAGCGATTGGTGCGTCTGCTTGCGATCCCAGGGGCAGCCCTCTGGCGCGCGCAGATGGGCGATAATCTCTTCAAACTGTTGAAAGCTGGACATATCCCCCAGCGCCGGCACAAACAGCGACGTGAGGTGGTCGATATGCTCACTGCGGTCAATGGCGTACAGCGGCATCTGCTCCGCCCGCGCCTGTTCTGTGCCCGCGCCGTGCAGCAGCGTCACCGTGAATTCCTCCGGGTACTGGTTCATCAACGTCAATTTGACATTGCTGGCGACTTCGCGGCTGTAGACCTGCCCCAGCAGCGCCGGCAGATCAGGGTTGAGCGGCGGGTGATGCATGGCGGCCACCGTGAGGCCGTCCAGCACTTGCAGCCCGTCGAGCGCGTCGATGCCCAGCAGCGCCAGCGACGGCTCGACAAAACTGATGCCGGATACGATCTCTACTGTGATGCCCGCTTCTTTGGCCGCCGCCAGCAGCCGCGTCACTGTCGCCTCGCCCACCAGCGGGTCGCCAGGCACAGCGTAGACCACATCGCCCCGCTGCGCGGCCTCCAACACGGCGGCGCAGATCGTCGCGTAGACCTGGGCGAAATCGCGTTCGGACTCATATACGGCGTCGAAGCTGTCGCGGCGCGCGTTGGGCGGCAGCAGCGGCACGCAGGGATGGCGCGTCGTGCGCAGATAAACAAGGCGTGCGTTTTCTAGCACACGCCAGGCGCGGCGCGAAAGATCGTCAATGGGGCCGGGGCCAAGCCCGACAATGGTGAGGGTCATACATCCTGCGCTTTCTTGGCACAAAAAAGAGCGAAGCTACAGCAGCACGATACTACCATAACCGGCATGTGCCGTTAATGGCCGCAAAACGCCTGACAAATGCCCTGCGTAAGGAGGCTAATTAACCTCAGCTTTGGATAGATTTTTCCTGCCTCAAAGCCTCCCCCCCTGACTCCATCTCCTTTAAAATACAATGAAGGGCTAAGCGCAGTGCAGCGGAGGGTGAGGTAGAAAGCAGCAGGCTATCCGAAACTCAGGTTAATCAGGGTCGATATATGCAGAGATTTTCTTGCACATCATGAATCTGCCTGTTTTGGTAGACGACGTATACGATAGCGATTGGGCTTGACAATAACCATAGCACCGCGCATTTCATCACGATATAAGTCTTTGAGTGCCTGTTGCAAAGTAGGGATTATGGTGGCTTCAGCGAGAGGATCATAACGCAAAACGATAATGCCTCCATAGTTTTGCGGCGGATAATTCACAACACTTGAGAAATCCATATCCTCGGTTACCAGCACCGCATCAAGCTCTTGTGCCAGCGCCAGAACATTCGGATCTGGCGCGTCAGGGGCGATGTGCTGCTTAACCATGGTAACAGTGTAACCCCATGACCGAAGCAATCGGACATACTTCTGAGGTACACAGTTGTCCAACAAAATGCTCATGGCGTGGGGATAATCTCCTCGTTCTGGACGACTCGACTGGCATAAGCAATGCAGGCCAGCACATCCTCAGCGCTGATGTCGGGATAGTAGTCCTCCGATATGATTTCAGCGATCGTTTTTCCTGCCGCCAACAGATTCAAGACCTGATACACCATAATGCGTGTCCCCACGATACGTGGTTTACCATGACACACCTCTCGCGACACCACGATACGTCCCATCAGCGGATAGTCTGCCATCTTACATCCTGCTTTCGCCTCACAAAACGATGTTCCCTAATTTCCGGCGCAAAAGGAACGCAAATTCGCCCTGCTTCATGTTACCCTGAAAACATATCTTTCGTGCGGCATCCCCTGTAGTGAATCAACACGCTCGCCGGTGACAGTTCCCCCGCAGCGGCGAGCGTGGAAGCGCTTCACAAAAACGCAGCCAGCGGCATGTTGTGGCACTATGGCGCGGCACGCCCTCATTTCGTGTCGAGCTTCTCCATCATGGCCCAGGCGAAGCGCGCCGCTTTGGCGATCGCCTCCGGCTGAATGTTGGCGATGTTATCGCTGTACTGATGCCAGTTAACCAGCCAGCCATCTGCCCCCTGCCCGGCCAGGCAGATGCCCCGATAGCCACGCCCACGCAGCGCCCCGATTTCTTCAACAATCGTCATAGGCGCGCCGCGCACGCTCATTTCCGGGTGCGCCCGCGCCGTCTCCAGCGCCCACTGAAGCGATTCGTCGTCGGGCACGTAAGCGTTGAAGTATGAAAACCCGCTGTGTTCGGTGACATAGACCAGTTCACCCGCGCCCACCATCTCGAAGTCCAGGAACCAGGCGTTCGCCAGTTCAGCGCCATACGTATCCATCAGCGCATGGATACCCAGACAGCCCGATTCCTCTGCGCCGGTGAATGCCAGCCAGACTTCGGTGTTTTCCAACGGCTGCGCCTGAAGTTTCGCGCCCAGCCCTAGCAGACAGGCTACCGCCGTCGCGTTGTCGTTGGCGCCATCGACGAACCCGCCCAACTCGTCGGCCACGCCGATGCCGATGCCCGCCAGCACGCTCAACAGGCTCATCTGCCGCAGGGGTTCGGCGATCTTCAGCCCGGTGACGCCGACCAACTGCGCCAGCCCGTTGATGACCAGCGCACCCAGCCCATAAGTAAACAGCGGGATCATTTCCCGCTTTACCTGTGGCATAAACGTCAGCCGGTGCTTGTTGGTATCCGTATGCCCGATGAGCACCAATTTATGTTTGGTCTCGTTTTTGGCCGCCACGCGGAACACCAGCGTTGCCGTCGGCTTGTTGGGGACAAGGGCTTCCAGCGGCGAACGCTGCGCGCTGAACATCTTCCACAGCGTAAAGGCCGCGCCGAGTGTCGCCAGCGCGCCCACCAAGCGGCTCATCTTGCCCTTGCCCAACATATTGGCAGCAAAAGCGATGACAAACGGCAGCGTCCCGGCGTAGCCCCAGCTATCAGGCGCGGTAAACGGCAGTTCATGCAAATCGGTCAGCCCGTGCGCCTTCATCACATCGCGGATATAGGCCCGCGCCTGCGCTTCTTCCAGGCTGCCGGGTGGACGCGGCCCGATATCCACCGACAGCGCTTTGACATGCTTCATCAGCTCATCAGCCGACAAATAATCGGTCATGGGTCTATCCTTTTGCTCGCCTCTCTCCCAAAGTTAACATCCACAAACGACAAAGGCAAGACCCGGCGGCCTTGCCTTGTGCAATTTGTCACAGATTTTTGCAGCGGATCGCGGCTACTTGACCTTGTCTTTGTTGGCCTTTTCGCGTTCTTCCAGCTCCAGCCGCACTAGTTCGCGCCGCAGTGTCTTGCCGACAGCCGTCTTGGGCAGTTCCTTGACGAACGAGAAGCGTGTCGGCACTTCGTAGCGCGCCAGCTTCTTGGCTGCGTGTTCGATCAATTCCTGCTCTGTCGCCTGCATGTCAGGCCGCAGCACCACCCACGCTTTCAGGGCTTCCTGGCCTTCTTTTTCTGGGTGCGGGACAGCCGCCACGCCAACTTCCAGCACGGCAGGATGATCGGCGATGATCTTTTCGACATTGTTGGGATAGACGTTGAAGCCGCCGATGAGCGCCATGTCTTTCTTGCGATCCACAATGTAGAAGTAGCCGTCTTCGTCCATGCGCGCGATGTCGCCGGTGTACAGCCACAGCTTGCCGTCTTTTTCGCGCAGGACGTTGTTGGTTTCGGTGGGCATCTTGTAGTAGCCCTTCATCAACTGCGGGCCGTGCATAATCAGTTCGCCCGGCTCGCCCACCGGCATTTCGGTCACGCCGTCGTCCAGACTCACAATACGCATGTCCATATCTGGCATGGGCAGGCCGATCGAGCCGGTGCGATTTTCGCCCAGCAGCGGGTTACAATGCGTGGCTGTCGGCGCTTCGCTCATGCCGAAGCCTTCCAGCAGTGTGCCGCCGGTCAGCCGCTCGAATTCCCGTTTGGTGGAGGGAGGCAGCGGCGCCGAGCCGCTCAGGCAGGCACGGATTGAGCGCAGGCTGACTTTGCCCGAAAGCACGTCGGGGTGATTATTGATGGCGTTGTAGAGCGCCGGCACGCCCATGAACAATGTCGGCTTGAAGTAATCGATGACTTCGACCACTTCCTGAATATCGCGCGCGTTGGGCACCAGCACGATGCGCGCGCCCAATCCAACGGCGAAGTTCAGCACCGCCACCATGCCGAAGACGTGGAACATAGGAATCGCGCCCAGGAAGGATTCTTTTTCGCCGGGAACGCCCTGGCTGGCGAGGAAGGACTTGCACTGGAGCGTGTTGCAGACGAGCGCCTGATGGGTTGCCATCGCCGCTTTGGAGACGCCGGTTGTGCCGCCTGTGTATTGGAACAGCGCCAGGTCTTCGGCTTTGACATCGACATTCGGCTGTTTACCTTCGGAGCGGGTCAGCACATCCTGGAACCAGACATCGCCCTGCGCCAACTGCTCGATGCGGTGGCCTTCTTTCTTTTCGCGCGCGATGGTGAACAGGAAACGTGCGGTGGGCGGCAGATATTCCTTGACGTTGGTCACCACGACGGTCTTGACTTTCGTCTTGGGCTGTATCTCCTTGATCATTTTGTAGTACAGACTCATGGTGATGACGAATTCAGCGTCGCAGTCGTTGATCTGGAACTGCAATTTGTCTGCCGGATACGTGGGATTGCAAGCAGCCACAACGCCGCCGGCTTTCAGGATGGCATAGTAGCTGATGACGAAGGCCGCGATGTTGGGCATCATCATGGCCACCGCCGAGCCTTTCTTCAGCCCCATCTCGACCAGCCCCGCCGCCAGCGCGTCGGATTTGCGGTCAAGTTCGCTATACGTCAATGCCGAAGCGTTGCGCCCCAAAAGCGGCAGCTTGGCCGTGCTGATGAGCACCGGACGATCCGGGTTTTTCTGCGCGGCTTCTTTGAGGAAGTACTGAATCGGTACAGCGGGATAGGGCGCGAGCGATGCGGGGACACCGGGATCGTATTTCTTCGTCCACGGTCTGTCAGCGTAAGTAACCATATTTTGCTCCCAAACCTCTTTTTTAATCTACATTAGATTAACTAAGTATAGGCCGGGATAGGGGGGGAGTCAAAAGTGTTTAACTTCCTATCCAGGTACGCCACTCATCAGGTATTCTCGTCACTTGCCCGCTGCGCGTGATACACAGATGTCGGGTGAAGCCGGTGACCAGAATTTCGCGCGTGTCCGCCGCCAGTACTTGGTACTGATAGGTCAGGCCACGACTCTTGACTTCGGCAATCCAGGTGCGAATCGTCAGGCGTTGGTCGTAACGCGCGGCTCTGGCGTAGCGCAGCCCGGCTTCGGCCACGATCAGAAAAAAGCCCTGCTGCTCAAAATCGGCGTAGCTGCGCCCGCGCTGGCGGATGTAATCGCTGCGCCCCTCTTCAAAATACACCAGATAATTGGCGTGATGCACTACCTGCTGTGCATCGGTTTCGGCATAACGCACATGAAATGTCGTTTCGGCGACAAACGGCGTGGACATAATGTCTCCCTCGGTGCAGGTAGAAAGCTGCCAGAAAAACTTCTTGTCAGAGCGCGTGTGAAAGGCGCTCGACAGCCGATTTTATGCTCAGAAAAAACAACTGCCGCACAGCGCGCCGCGCGGCAGTTCTGCGCCTATCAGGTATTGAAGAGGGGCGCGCCACAAAGCGACGCGCCCCCGTCAAACGTTATTCGCCGACCACGAACACGGCGGTAGTGCGTCCGGGTACAGTGAACGCGCCGCTTTCGCCGTCAAAGGCGGCAGCGCGCACAATTTCATCGCGCGAATTTTGCAGGAGCGGATGCAGTTGGAAGTCCATGCCCGTGAACGCGGCGTCGCCAATCGTCACGGCGTCGGCGTTGATATTGAAGACCACGACGATCATCTCATGATTCGGGTCGAGGTCTGCGCCTTCGACCGAGTCGGAGATAACATAGACAATCACGCCCGGCGTCTGATCCGGCCCGACATTGACGAAGGAGACGCGATCCATCACGTCCTGCCCGGTTTGCAGGCGGAACAAGGGCGAACTGCGGCGGATTTGCAGGAATTCGCGGAAGTTTTCCGACGAATCGAGGATGTCGTCCTGTGTGACCATCAGATTGGGGTCGGCGAGCAGCCCGCGCAGCGGCTCCCAGCTTTCACGGTTGACCGGCAGCCCCACCGCCCAGTTGTTGAAGGTGTAGGTGAAGTCGAGGCGGTTGAACCAGTCACCGGAGTTGTAGCTGTTGCCGTCGCCGGATTTCGAGCGCAGAATGTCGTCGCCCGCGTGGAAGAAGGGCACGCCCTGCGCCAGCGCTACCAGGCTGTGACCAACGTTGTTCATGCGCACGCGGTCTTGAATCGTGGCCTCGGCAGGCGCCGCCAGCATGATACGATCCCAGATCGTTAGGTTGTCGTGAGCGGAGATATAGACGATGTTTTCCTGGGGGTCAGCCGTGTAACCCGCTGGCGCGCCGTTATAGCTCAGTTCTGCGCCGCTGACGGTTTCGCCTGCCGCGTTGACCAGCATGTAATCGCGCAGATTGCCCGCCAGCCCGATGCGAATCAGATCGCTGTCGGACAGGAGGCGCGCGAGCTGTTCTTCGGGCGTGCCTTCGGTGATGCCATTAGGCGCGAGATACAGCCCGGCCAGATAATGCTGGAACTGCTGATTTTCGAACGGGCCGCCGCGCGCGCCGTCGCGCAGACGATCATTGAAGGAGCCAATGCCTGAGCCGTACAGATTCAACTGGCTGGCTTGAATGCCGCGCGCGTTATCGGCCACTTCGCCAAAGTTCCAGCCTTCGCCGTAGACATAAACACTGGCGCCGTCCACGCCGTCATTTTCAACGGTGAGGGCGTCCAGCGCCGCGCGCACAGCGAGCATGTTATCGAGCATATGATGCCCCATCAGATCGAAGCGGAAGCCATCGACGCGGTAATCCGTGGCCCACAGCACTACCGAATCGACCATGAAGCGTTCCATCATGACATGTTCGGTGGCGGTGTTCTGGCAGCAGGTGCTGGTGGCGACGCTGCCGTCGGCGTTCAGGCGGTGATAGTAGCCGGGCACGATACGGTCAAACACCGAGCGTTCGTTCTGACCGGAGGCGTTGGTGTGATTGTAGACGACATCCATCACCACGCGCAGGCCGATGCTGTTGAGCGCCTGTACCGCCGCGCGGAATTCAACAATGCGCGTGCGGCCATCGGGGTTAGTCGAGTAGCTGCCTTCGGGCACATTGAAGTGGAAGGGATCGTAGCCCCAGTTGAAGGCGTCGAGGTCGCGCAGCGGGTTGATAAGCGCCTGCTGTTCTTCCGAATCGGGCGGCAGCGCGCTGAGTTCTTCGACACTCGGCTCGGTGCGTTCGCTGGCGTTTTCGTTGATGGTAGCGATATCGAACAGCGGCAGCAAGTGGATATGGGTCAACCCGGCCTGCGCCAGCGCCGCCAAATGCTGCATCCCGTTGGATTCAAGCTGTGTGAAGGCCATGAATGTGCCGCGATATTCGGGGGCGACGGTTTCATCGAAGGCGCTGAAATCGCGCACGTGCAGTTCGTAGATCACGATGTCTTCCGGCGCGGCCAGTTCGGGCTTAGTGGCCGTGTCCCAGCCTGCGGGCGCGAGAATTGGGCTGTCCAGATCGACGATCTGGCTGCGCGCGCTGTTCGTCGCCAGGCTGACCGAGTAAGGGTCGGTGACGAGATTGGTGACCACCTGCTGGACGCTTGGCGCCCACACGGTCACTTCGAAGAGATAATACTGGAAGGCCCAGCCTGTCTCGCCGGTGATGCTCCAGACGCCGCTGGCATCGTCGCGGGTCATGTCGAGCACGGTAGCTGTGCTGTTGGGATTGGAATCGCCAAACAGATGCAAGCGCACGGTCTGCGCGGTGGGCGCCCAGACCGAAATCGTTGGCGCGCCGTCTTGCCAGTGGATGCCGAGCGGGGACTGTGCAGCCGCGCCGCTGTAAACATCATCCAGCACGCCGGCAATTTGCACACCCGTCGCCGTCAGCAGTGTCCCACCGGAGGCCGCCGAGATATAGAACTGGCCGCGCAGGATTTCTGGCACGCGCTCTACGTCTTCGGGGGCGATGCGCAGCGCAGTATAGCCCGCCAGATGCGGGAAGCGCGCCAGCACCTCTTCGCTCAGGCCGTCGGGGTCAACCGTCAGCGTCAGCGCACGCCCGCCGACAATGCCAAAGTCCAGATCAGGGTCAAAGCGGATGCGCCCATTGGGGTGATAGTGCAGACGGTAAACTGCGTCCAGCGGCATTTCCGGCAGATCCCAGGCGATGACATCGCGCGTGACCCAGTTGGCCGTCTGCGTATTGAGGTTGACAGGTGGATAAAGCGCTTCGGCGGCGAGTTCTGCCAAAGGTTCTCCGACTTCAAACGTCAACAGATTGGTGGTTGAATCGAAGCTGAAGGTGATCGAGCCGTTGCCATCCGGGATTTCGAAGGGGATGTTGGGGCCGTCACGCCGGGCTTCCGCGCCGTAGTTTAGCGTCCACGACTGGTTGATGGCGACCTTGACTTCGTAACGGCCTGCGGGGATAACGGGGATAGTCGCGGTGTAGACGCCGTCCAGATCGGGGTCTTGCAGCCACGAGCGCAGACAGTCCGGCGCCCAATCGCTGCTGCACCCGATTTCGCTCTGGTACGAGCCGGGCGCGCTGGCGATCAGGCGGTTCACGCTGTCGGCCACCCAATGCGTAGCGTGGTCATAAATAAAGGTAACGCTGGTGTCTTCGGCCAGGACAAGCGCGACATTCGGGCCGCCGGCGTCGGCCATGCCGCCGTAGTTCTCGTCCCATGTGCCGTTGATGGCGACTTTGTATTCATAGCTGCCGGCGGGCAGATCGAAGGTTGCCTGCCACACATTGTCGTTGGGGTCGAAGCTGAGGCCGGAATTGCCACAGGCCGGATCCCAGTCGCTTGCGCAGCCCAGCACACTCTGAATCGTGCCGGCGATCACGACGCTGTCGGGCTGATCGGCGGGCGCTTGGGCGGCGGCAGGGGCTTCGGCGGGCGCGGCGGGCGCGATGATTTCGACGGGGCCGCCGACAACAGTCTCATCGACCGTGATGGTTGGGACATTGGTGGCGGTGTCGAAGCTGAACGTAACCTGCACATAGTCGGCGGGGACGTTAAAAGCGATATTCGCGCCACTCGGTTCGCCTGCTGCGCCGTAATTTACGTCCCATGTCTGATTGAGCGCGACTTTGACTTCATAGTCGCCGGCTACCAGCCCGGTCGTGACGAACGTATATACGCCGTCCAGATCGGGGTCTTGCAGCCACGAGCGCAGGCAGTCCGGCGCCCAATCGCCGGGACAGCCGAGTTGAGCCTGGAAACTGCCGGGCGCGTTGGCGATGATGTGGTTCACACTGTCCGAAACCCAGTGGGTGATATGGTCATAGATGAAGGTGACACTGGTATCTTCGGTCAGGACGAGCGCGACATTCGGGCCGCCAGCATCGGCCATGCCGCCGTAGTTTTCGTCCCATGTGCCGTTGATAGCGACTTTATATTCGTACTCGCCGGCGGGGATGTCGAATGTACCGATCCAGACAGCATCTTCTTCGCTGTAGGTCAGCGCGGTACATGCGCCGTTCGGCTGCCAGTCGCCGTCACAGCCCAGCAGGCTTTGAAGCGTGCCAGGGATGACGACCATATCGGGTTGTATGACTTGCTGCTGTGCCAATGCGCTGGGCATGATGCTGAAGAGCAGCAGCGCCAGCGGGAGCAAGACGCACAATCTTGCTCGATGAGAAAGCCGCATTTTGGACACAGAAAACTCCTTGAACGATTCCTGGTGATTAAGGTTTCTATTGTGATGCTGCAATCGCAGGGGAGTTTAACAAGGAACGGCGGGGGATACCAATGCCATTAAGGCGCACAGACGCAGGTTGCAAAACAAAAACACCCTTGTGAAAAGGGTGCTGTGTTGCCGACGATAGGACTCGAACCTACTACCTGTTCATTATGAGTGAACCGCTCTAACCGAATGAGCTACGTCGGCAGTATAAAGATATGGATATGAGTAGCGGGGACAGGATTCGAACCTGTGACCTCCGGGTTATGCAAACGCTCCAACTTTCGCTGGCTGTGAACCTGTTCACAGTTGCGCTTTGGACTTTCTCTTCACCTTTTGGCGCGCTGCGCCAGTCAGGTGCCTGCCGTCAAGTCTCTACACCTTCCCGGAAGTTATCTTCTGGGCTTGGCTCGGGATTGCCCTACAAGTAAGAGGGTTTCCCCGAATTTGACAGGAAAGCACACCAGGATTTCTCCTGATGCCGCCCTTTTGCTCAGTTGTTAACCAACTTTGCGACTTGAGCCCGACGAGCTGCCTCTGCTCTACCCCGCAATATGAGGAGCATCTTATCACCCGCAGGCACAGCATGTCAATGGGCAAAAGCCGGTGTGGGCGCTCAGGCCACACTAAAAAAGGCGCGCCGGGCCGGCACGCCTTCTTGCCGCAAGCTGTTGAGATTTTAGCCTTTGATGCTGCCGGCCAGCAGGCCGCGAATGAAAAAACGTCCCAGCAGGATATACACCAGCAGGGTGGGCAGCGCTGTCAAAAACGCGCCGGCCATCTGCACATTCCATTCGACGATCTGGCTGCCGGAGAGGTTTTGCAGCGCCGCCGTGATCGGCTGCGCGCTGGAACCGGCAATCGTCACGCCGAAGAGAAATTCGTTCCAGATCTGCGTAAACTGCCAGATGATGACGACCACAAAACCGGGCAGGCTGATTGGCAGCACAATATACCAGTACAGTCCCCAGAAGCCCGACCCGTCAATAGCGCCGGCTTCCAGCATTTCGTCGGGGACTTCGGTGTAGTAGTTGCGGAAGATCAGCGTTGTGATCGGAATGCCGTAGACCACATGCACCAGAATCAACCCGAAAATGTTGCCATACAGACTCGTCGAGCATGTGCCGTCGGCATTGGGCACGAGACAGACAGAGTTCAAGAACTGCACCAGCGGGATCAGAATCGCCTGATAAGGAATAAACATGCCAAAGAGCATCAGCGGAAAGAGGATATTGGCGCCGGGAAAGCGCCATTTCGCCAGCACATAGCCGTTGAGCGAGCCGATGATGGCCGAGATGGCGGTTGCGGGCACGACCAGCAGCAGGCTGTTGGCGAAGTTAGGCGCCAAAACCTCCCACGCGCGGGCAAAACTCTCGAAATTCAGGCTGACGGGGAGCTGCCACATGCGGCTGAGATCGACTTCCTGAAAACTCTTGAAGCTGGTGATAATCACCATATACACGGGCAGCAAAAACAGCAGCAGGAACAGGATGAGCAGCGCGTAGATCAAGATACGTCCGGGTTTAATGGCTGGACGCCGGGTTGTGCCGAGCGGGACAGAAGTGGCGGCCATGTTAGTTTCTCTCCTTGCGCAGGCTGGTTGCCAGATAGGGCACAATCACGATCGCGACCATAATCAGCATGATGGTGGCGATGGCTGCGCCGCGTCCGTAATCGCCGGAACGGAAGGTCACGAAATACATATAGAGACCCGGCATGTCGATTTGCAGCGGGTTTTCGCCGCCGATGGTGTAAACCAGATCGAAGATCTTGAGCGAAATATGCCCCAGAATAATCATCGCGCTGAGGGTAATCGGTTGCAGCAGCGGCAGGACGATGTGCCGGTAAACGCCCAGTTCGGTCGCGCCATCCACGCGCGCGGCTTCGCGCAGATCGTCGCTGATACCACGCAGCCCGGCCAGATACATCGCCATCGTGTAGCCGCTCATCTGCCAGGCCGCCGCGATCGTGATCGAAAACAGCGCGACATTAAAGCCGTGTTCTTCGCTGCGCAGCGGGGCGGCCTGATTGGGCACATTAAACGTGACCAGCATCAGCAGTAAAAACGCAACCGCGGCCAAAAACGCGGCGCGCTGCGACTTCTTTTTCATGTAGGCGTTGAGCGCAAAGTAAATCACCAGACCGCAGACGACCATGACCAGAATATTGGGCACATCTGCCCAATTGAAGGTAAACAGCTTATCCTGACTCAGATGCCAGGAGAAATTGCCCGCCGGCAAGCCGATGGCGGTGGGCAAGACGTTCAGGCCGGAATTCTGCTGGAATAACCAGCGCCAGACGACCCCCGTGACGACGAAGGAGAGGGCCATCGGGAACAGGAAAATAGTGCGAAAAACACCCTCGAACTGGATTTTTTGATCGATGAGCACTGCCAGCCCCAGCCCGCTGGCAAGACAGGCAGCGATGAACGACAGCGTGAAGAAAACCGTATTCACCATGTCGATGCGAAAGCGGCGCTCAAGGCCGGAGTTGACCAGACGTTCGTAGTTTTCCGCGCCGATAAACTGACCGGGCAGGCCGCGCAGCGCCGCTACACGCTCCAGATCGGTCAGCGAGGTGGTCAGTGTGCCCCAAATCAAACCGTAGACAAAAATAGCTAATAACACGATGGATGGCAGCAGCACGAAAAAGGCGGTGATGCGCCCTGCTTTGGACATCGGTGGCTCCTTTTTTTGCGCAAACGGCGAGCCTGTAGAGACTCGCCGTTTGTCGAACAATCTTTAGAGGCGAAGTTCAGACCTCGCCCATCTGACTGCGCAGCAGCTTATTCGCCGTAGACTTCGTTCCACAGTTCGACGGCGATCGCCTGAGCAGCGGCCACGTCGCCATCAGTGGCGAACACGGCCAGAATATTGCTGAAACCGTCCTTGAATTCGCCATAACCCACCGCGCCGTGCGCCAGGCTGCCGACAATGGCGTTGGTCGTCCAGTCGGTGTAGGCATCCTGGAAGTAGGCGTTATACAGTTCGGTGTTTTCGATGTCGGCGTCGGTGTTGGCCGGCAGTGAACCCTTGAGCGGGTTGAAGATATCCTGGGCCTCGGCGCTGCCGAGGAAGCGCAGCCAGGCCACAGCGGCTTCGCGGTTGGGCGCGCCTACCGGCAGCCCGAAGGTGTCGGACAGCATCAGGAACGCGCCTTCCGTGCCGGGAGAGGCAGACCAGGCAAAGCCCACACCCGGTTCCAGCGCCAGGTCAACCAGGAAGTAGCCCGCGGCCCAGTCGCCCATGACATTGAAGGCGGCTTCGCCGTTGATGACGCGCTGCGAGGCATCTTGCCAGCTCAAGCCATCGCGATCGCTGTTGGAGCAAGCGAGCACCTGACCGTAGGTTTCAAAGACGCTGGTCACTTCGGCGCTGGCCCAATCGGTGTCGCCCGTCCACAGACCGGCATAGGCTTCTGGCCCCAGCACACCGAGCGCCACACTTTCCCACAGATGCATCTGCGTCCACGCTTGGCCAACGGCCAGCGGGGTCACATCCGCCGCCAGCAGAGCGGGGCAGGTCGTGGTGACGAATTCTTCCCACGTCGCGGGAACGGTCACCCCCCACTGTTCGAGGTTGGCGGGGACATACCACATAACGTTCGAGCGGTGAATGTTGACCGGCACGCTGTAAATGTTGCCTTCGGCATCGCTGATGAGCGAGATCAGGCCTTCGGGATACGATTCCGTCCAGCCTTCTTCTTCATAGATGAAGTTCAGGGGTTCCATCACGCCTGCGGCCACCCAGGTGTCATTCAATTCCGACCCGGCGTGTACCTGGAAAGTGTCAGGCGGATCACCGCCCTGCATACGGCTGCTGAGTACAGCCTGCGCATTAACGCCCGATCCGCCCGCTACCGCCGAGTTAATTACGTTTACATCAGGATACAGTTCGCCGAAGCGGGCAATCAGGGCTTCCAGACCCGCCGCTTCGCCGCCGCCGACCCACCACGAGAAAATCTCAAGGTCGCCGGAAACGTCCTGCGCGTGTACTGACAGGCTGGCAATGCCCAGTGTCAGCAGCACTGCTGTCAACAGGAGTAGTGCATAAAACTTACGATTCGACATAATCTTATCTCCAGACTTTTTAGACTGTAGCGCTGGAAATCGACCCATTACGATTTCCTTGCGCTCGATTATAGCGCGCGCATGCGAAAAATTGCTACAAATCGAACTCATAAAGCCTGGATATTAGATTAGAGAATTTACCTACGCGCGTCCGTAAACTTCCAGCATCGTGCCGTGAACCGCGTGGGCGGCGTCTGAGGCCAAAAAGGCGATGGCGTCGGCCAACTGCGCCGGCTTGACCCATTTTTCGAAATCGGCGTTGGGCATGTCTTTGCGGTTGAGCGGCGTGTCGATAATGCTGGGGGCGACGCCGTTGACGTTAATGCCCATGTCCCTGAGTTCTGCCGCCATGCTTTCGACCACGCGCAGCGCCGCCGCTTTGCTGGCGGTGTAGGCGCCGGAGCCTTTGCCGCCTTTGAGCGCCGCGCGCGCCAGCACCACCACGATTTTTCCCGGTGCGCCTTTTTCGACCATATAGCGGGCGACACGCCCGGCCAACACATAGATCGGGCGCACGTTGAGATTCATCATCTTCTCGTACACTTCCAGGCTGCCGGCCTCATGCACCGCTTTACCCGCGTCGTAGCCGCCCACCGTGTGCGCCAGCACGTCGATCTGGCCGTATTTTTGCTCGACCGCCGCGATCATCGCTTCCACCGATTCGGGATTACCCGCGTCGGTGATCGACGGCAGATAGTCGCGGATGCCGGCTTCGGTCACGTATTTCTCGATCGCTTCGGCGTTGCGGTCTACCAGCACCAATCGCGCACCCTCACTGGCGAAGCGCTGGACGACGGCGCGCCCCAGATTGCCCGTCGCCCCTGTGACGATCACCACTTTGCCCTGAAAAGACATGGTTATGCTCCTTGCGAAAACCTTGAATCCTGCACACATCGGAGTCGCGTTTTTTGCAGATTTGTTACAACGCGCCTTCCAGAATTGCCCTTATAATGAACACAATTGTAGATAATGAACACCGCACTCTGCCATTATTCGTCTACCAGGAAGGGATCGGTTTTATGGCACAAGCGCAAATGGGACAGGACGCGCTGTCGGCGCTGGGGACGCCGGGCGTGCGTTATCCGGCACAGAATCAGATGGGGTTGGCAATTGCGCTGTTGATCGGCTGTATGGTGCTGGCGGGTGTGTTTTTCGCCGGCTATCTCGATGCGGTCAACGATCGTTTCAGGGATTCGAACAGTGAAACCTTGTTTCTAGTCTTCGCTATCGGCAGTGTGGTGGCGGGCGTGGCGCTGATGTATGGTATTGGCTTTCATAATCGCGGGCTGTACGTGCAGGTTTATAGCAATGGGCTGGCGCGCGTCAAAGGCAGCAAAGTGGAAGCGCTGCGCTGGGATGAGGTTCGCAGCATATGGCAGAGCATTACGCATTATCAGCGCTATGGCCGTGTCGTGCGCAGTGTATATGTCTATACTCTCCAGACAGCGGACGGCCGCAAGCTGAAATTCAGCAACGAAATCAATGGCATTGCTGCGTTGGGGCAAACACTGCAAACTGAAGTGAATAAGCGCGTGTTTCCGCAGGCGATGCTGACGTATCAGGCGGGGCAGCCGGTGCAGTTCGGCGCGTTCAGTATCAGCAAGGAGGGCATCAATTACGGCAAAAAATTTCTGCCGTGGTCAGAAGTCGAAGGCGCGCAGGTGCAAAGTGGTTTCGTGACCTTCAAGAAACAGGGCAAATGGTTCAACTGGGCGAATGTGCCGGCGGGCAGCATCCCTAACCTGTTCGTGTTTCTGGCGCTGATCGACAATATCGTTGGGCTTAGGCGCGCACGTTAGCAAAACGGTGATTGCGGATCACACGGGGGAAAAAGGGTTCATGCCTCTTGTTCGGCTATTTCACTGCGCGCCCTAACATTTCCAGTGTTTGCTGTTCCAGTTCCCACAAATCCATTTCGGCCTGTATTTTTTGCAGCTTTTTCAGGCGTGGGGAATTGGTGCTGTATTCGCGCGCCCATTCCTTGGCAAACCCGCCGCGCCGGATTTCTTCCAGCGTGATTTCCATCAGGCGTTCTAACTTCAAATCGTTGAAGCGCTCCATACGGCTCATAGTACCGTACTGATTGGTGAGCGAGGTTTGCTGTAAGGCGTGCAGCAGCCCTTTGGCGCTGGCCTGGCGCAGATAATCGGTGAATTCGCCGGAGATATATAAATCGCTGAGCGCGGCTTCGGCGGGGTAGCCCATTTTCAGCAGCAGATTGGCGGCGGTGGTCATCAAATGGTGGAACGCCGGCAGAATCGCCTGCTGCACGAACAGATCCAGTTCGGCTTCCTGCTCGATACTGACCTCGATCGCGCCGGCCTTGAGCGAGCCAACGGCTTTTGCCAGCGCCAGCACGGTCGGCCAGGTGCGGCGGCTGGCGTCCTGCCCCACCGCGACCAGGCTGTAAAAGCCCTGTTCGCTGAGGTAACGTTCGCGCACGGCAGCAGCCAGTGTGCGCGGCGCGATCAGGCCGACATCGACAAAGGGCGGCGCTTCGATGAAGCCGAAGGCGACGTTGTAACCGCTGGCGAAAACCAACGTATCGCCGCGTTCTAGGTGCGGCGCGACGCGCTCGATATAAATCTGCGCCATATTTTCATCCGGCAGCAGCAGCAGGATAATCTGCGCATCGGTCACGGCGTCAACGATGGTTGCGGCGCGCAAGCCGTCTTCTGCCGCCGCATTGGCCTGTGCGCGCTCATCGACGCCGACGATAATCGGAATGCCGCTGTCACGCAGATTGAGCGCGAAGGACTGCCCTAAGCCGTCGTAACCAATGACGGCCACCTGCCTGCCCGCCAATACGCTGAGATCGCCATCGTCTTCGTGATACAAAACTGTCATGCCTGCGCCTTTTTGTTGAGTACAGGGTGCCGGAAAACGTGTGCAAAAGGGCGTGCTATGGCTGCGCCCCGTTGTGTGAGTCAGCGGTTAGAGAAAACGCCTGAGGTTGAACAAGTCGTGGTTGAGCCGTTCGCCCTGCGCCAGTCCCGCCAGCATCTTGCCGGTCAAAATGCCAAACTTAAAGCCGTGCCCGGAGCAGGCCGAGCCGATGACAACATGCTTGTGCGCGGGGTGCGTGTCGATGATAAAGTGTTCGTCGGGCGTCATAGTGTAGAGGCAGACGCGCGTTTCGCGCACGCCGCCCGCGCCAGAAGGGATATAGCGCCCTGTCCAATTGCGCACTTTTTGCGCATAAGCCGGGTCAGCCTCGCGCGTGACATGATCGGGATCCACGTGCTGACTGCGCCCGTGTATACCGACTTTTAAGCCTGTGCCGGCGTCGGGCAGGCCATAATAGACGGTTGCGCCGTGCTGAATAAACACCGGAAAACGCCCGGCCTGAAAATCCGGGTTGTTGTGCGTCTCGAAAAACACCTGCTCCTCGCGCGTGGGAAGCAGCGGCAGCCCCAGATCCAGCGCCCGCAGCAGTTTGCCCATCCAGGCGCCTGCCGCCAGAACAACCCGGCCCGCGCTGTGCGTGCCGCGCGCGCTGTGAACGACTACTGAGTCGGTCTGAACATCAATATGGTAGGCCGGCGTATTGTCGCACAGCACCGCGCCGCGTTTTTGCGCTTCGGCCACCAGCGCTACCACGCAGGCCGAAGCGTTGAGGGCGCCGGCATCCGGCTGGTACACGGCCATCATGTCGTCATCGAGCCGAAACTGGGGAAAACGCCGCGCAGTTTCGCCGGGTGTCAGCCATTCGTGCGCGATGCCCGCCGCCGTAAGCTGGCTGCGTGTCGCTCGCAGTGCCGCGTTCTGCGCCGCGCCGAAGTCTAAGCCGCCGGTGACGGTCAGCAGGTGGTAGGCGTTTTCGGCTTCCAGCGCGCGCCAGAGCGGAAAGGCCTGTTTGGCCATCTCCACGTATACAGCATCCTGATAGGCGTAGCGGATAATGCGTGATTCGCCGTAGGAACTCCCTTTGTCATGGTTGATCGGGAACTGTTCCAGCCCCAGCACGCGCAGCCCGCTGCCCGCCAGATGATAAGCCGCCGCCGCCCCGACTACCCCCAACCCAATCACGATCACATCATACGTTTCATTCGCCATAACTGCTCGCTTCGTAGATCATCACATCGTCAAAAGTCACGTCCACATCGCCTCTTTCTGCGGCTGCCGTCAGTCCGGGATAGCCCTGCGTGTAGGCAGTGTCCTCATATTCCGCTACGAACAGGCCGTTAACATACAGCGCCAGATAGCGGCCAATGCAGACGGCACGCAGATCGTTGGCGCTCATGCCCTGCTGAATCGCGGCAGAGGCTTCCCATTCGACGAGCGGCTGCACTGCGCGTCCTGCGCCGCGCCGGATCGAATAGTAGCCGTCGCCGCTGATGAGGAAGTAGTAGCCATCGCCGTTGTCACGCGCGCGGCATAGAACGCCGTAGCCGTTGTTCAAGTGCGCCGAAAGCTGGCGTGTGTGCGCTTCGATCACCACATCGGTATGCACCTGATCGTTCAGCGACCAGACGTAACCCTGCTGGCCTGCTGTGATGCGAAAGCCGCCGTTTTCTACGCGCAGCCGGATGTCCGCGTAGCGCCATGTTTCCCAGTCAGACGCATCATCAAATGTTTCGCGCAGGACTAACGCGCCCAATGAGAAGGTTTGCGCTGGCTGACGCGCCAGCGGTTGGCAGGCCGCCACAACTATCAGACAAATGCCAAAAAGCGCTGCGCGCATGACCGCCTGACGAATGGAAAGGGAGCGAATAGAGTTGATTATAGCGGCGCTGCGCCCGAAAAAAAACAGCGCGCCTCTTGTGGAGAGAACGCGCTGTTTTCAGGAACGGTTGAGTGTGTGCCGATTAAGCCGCATACACCATCCTGACGGGATCCTGACGGGCAGCGGGATGCAGCATCCCAGCGATAATGGCCTGCGAGCAGGTGATCCCCGGCGATTGACGCAGATCATGGTTGGCCGATTCGGCGTACACGCAGCGCGTCAGCAGTTGGTACGCCTCGAAGAACAGGTCTTGCGTCGTGCGAATGTCCATCGCATCGTGCTGTTCCCACCAGCGATTGCGGATTTGTGGCTGCGCCAGCGCTTCGCTATCGAGCAGGCCAGCCAGAGTACGCTGGTGATCGCGCATCCGGTTGTGCAATGTCCAGGCTTCGGGCGCGCTGTCGGCTTTCAGGCTGTAGCCTTTGCCATATTTGGCCTGAAAGGCGGTGGCGAGTTCGCTGAGGGCGGTAACTTCGACGACGATCTGACGGGCAGTGTTGGTGTCCATTTCGCTCCTTGTTGTTTAAATGATTGTTATTGAGCTTAACATATATTTAACAACAAGTTGAGTTCAATTGCAAGCACTATTTATAAAAATTATGCTCAATTTGTGTTAAGAAATGGGATTGCTCAGCTTTCTGGGCCGCGCGTGCCCTGTAACAAAGTTCTTGACTCTCCTCTGCAGCAGTGCTAGGATGTTGAAAACATGCTCATCGAGAGCGGGTGAGGGATCGGCCCAATGAACCCGCAGCAACCCCCGAAGCGTCGGGAAGGTGCTAAATCCGGCAGGTAAACCTGCAAGATGAGGGACAGTGATACGCTTCACGTGCCCCTTCAGACTGCTGGAGGGGCTTTTTGATTAAGGTGGACGCGCATGCATTTCCCGCTTCTGGAATACGATCCGGCAAACCCGGCGATCATCGAACCCGCGCAAGTGTTCAAGCGGTTGGACACGATGCCGGAATACTGTGTGCTGTGCTTTTTTCAGGAAGTGATTCAGAAGGTGTGCGCTGGTGCGGAAGTCGTTAAGCATCTGAAGAGCGAAATCGGCCCGAACCCGGTGTATGCTCTGCACGTGCAGAATACGCGCATCGCCATCGCGCATCCTGGCATTGGCGCGCCGATGTCTGCCGCCATTCTTGACGAGTTGATCGCTTTTGGCTGTCGCAAGTTCATCGCCTGCGGCGGCTCTGGCGTGCTGAATCGCGAGATCGCCGCCGGGCATGTTGTGGTGCCGGATGCGGCGCTGCGTGACGAAGGTACCTCGTTTCATTACTTGCCGCCCGCGCGCGAAGTGGCCGCCGATGCCGCAGTGGTGCAGGTCATCACACACACCTTGACCACGCATCAAATCCCTTATACGGTGGGCAAGACCTGGACAACCGACGCCATTTACCGCGAAACGCCGGCCAAAGTGGCGCGGCGCAAAGCGGAGGGCTGCATTACCGTAGAAATGGAAGCGGCGGCCTTTTTCGCTGTCGCCCAGTTTCGCGGCGTGCGCTTCGGCCAAATTCTGTACGGCGGTGATGATGTCAGCGGCGAGACATGGGATCCGCGCGGTTGGCACAAAAATGCCTCTTCGCGTGAGAAACTGTTCTGGTTGGCTGTCGAAGCAGTGGTACGCTTGTAGGCGCTATTTTCACACAAATTCGAGAGAAGCCCAATGACGACACAATCCCACAGCGACACCCAACCCTTAACCGATGCCGAACGCAACGCCATGCGCGCTTATTTGCAGCGCTGCGAAGTGCGGCTTTCGACGCTGCATCGGATCGCGACGGCCTTCATCAGCGGAGCGGGTATCATCGTGCTGATTCCGGTCTTTTTTAAGGATGTGGTCAGCGAGTTGATGCAAGTGCTGCTGCGCGATTTCGGACCGACGGCCAACAGCGCCGGCCTGCCCGTGACGCTGGCAATGTATGTGGCGCTGGCGTATGTGCTGTTCCTGCTGCTGTTTTTGCCGCTGCGCGCGCTGTACCTGACGTTTAAGGACATCATCGACTTTTACTTCGCGATTCACTTTCCTGGCTTCCCGGAGACGCTGGAAAACCCGACCTTCGCCCTGACCGGCGTGACCTTTTCGTCGGACGAATCGCCGCGCGTCAAACGCGAGGTTCTGCGCTATCAGTATCAGAAAGCCAGTATCGACTTTACGATTCCTTTCAGCAAAGGCAAGCGCCGCGAATATTTCGACAGTTTTGACCCGCGCGGCATCACCTATGAGGTGCAAACCGAACGCATTCCCAGTAATCTGCGCGCTGCCGGACTGGTGGCCGCCGATGTTACGGAGGATGATGTACGCCACTTCAACGCGGCGATGGCGATCGCGCGCACTTTTGAGCGCGATCTGGTGCAGGAAGTCGCCAAAACCGAAATGTCGATCACGCGCCACATCCTGTATCTGCGGCGCATCGTGCTGCGCTATGTCAAGACGATTCTGCTCTTCATCTGGACGCTGATGGTGCTGTTCGGCGTGCAGTCGGTCATCAAAGCCGCCTTGTTCCCGGAATTCGTCATGCTGGCGTTGGGCTGTTTGCTGTGGTCGCTGCCGATGGCCTGGCTGATTCATACGCCGATTGAGTGGATTTACCGCCCGATCACCGGGGTGAAAGACCCGACTGTGCCGCATGACCACCGCGCGCAGGATATATTCGGGAAAATGATCTTCGGGCCGAACATGGAAAAGGACATTGACCCGCAGTTGGTGGTGATGGAACGCGCGTTTCGTAAGCTGCGCAATCTGGGCGTGCTGGCCTCGCTGCTGGCGCTGGTGCTGGCGCTGGTGGTCAGCGCGTAACGCTGCGCTGCCCGGCGGACTGCCCGCGTATGCTGGTGTGTGGCGCTGGCCTATGTGAGCCAAGCGAAGATTTCATTGGCACGGCAGGTTGCAATTAAAGGTAGGGGTGGGGAGCGTGGTATATGCTGCTCCCCATACAAACGATCTCCTGAAAAACAGGTGGGAACAGGCGAGATTGAAAACGCAGTTGGTGTATAATTAATAATAAGACGATTGGAGTGAAGAGTGTTTCAATATCGTGGAATTCATTTTTCGTTTTCTCCTACTTAACGCTCACGAGTCTTTTCTTCGTTTTTTCTATAGGTAGAAAGAACCGTACATGACCCGCACCCGCCCCTACAGCAACCGCCGCTATCTGGATGCCATTGCTGACCATATCGTGATCTTCGACGGCGCGATGGGCACCAGCATCCAGCGCTACAACCTGAGCGCGCAAGACTTCGGCGGCGAGCAGTACAACGGCTGCAACGATTTTCTGGTCATCACGCGCCCGGATGTTATCGAGGTGATACATGCTTCGTTCCTGGCGGTCGGCAGCGAAGCGGTGGAAACCAATACCTTCCGCAGCAACCGGCTGACGCTGGGCGAGTACGGCCTGAGCGCGCGCACGCTGGAGATCAACCGTGCGGCGGCAGCGCTGGCGCGACGGGTGTGCGACCGCTTTGAGCGCGAAACCGGTATCCCGCGTTTTGTGGCGGGCAGCATTGGCCCTTCTGGCAAGCTGCCCAGCGGCAATGATCCCGATTTGAGCAACATCACCTTTGATGAGCTGGCCGATGTTTTCGCCGAGCAGGCGCAGGGCTTGGTCGAAGGCGGCGTTGATGTGCTGCTGATCGAAACCAGTCAGGATATTCTGGAAGTCAAAGCGGCAGTGTACGGCATTAACCAATATTTCGCGCGCGCGGGGGTGCGCGTGCCGCTGCAAGTGCAGGTGACGCTCGATACTTCCGGGCGAATGCTGTTCGGCACAGACATCGCTTCGGCGCTGGCGACACTGGAAGCGCTGGCGATCGATGTGATCGGCATGAACTGCTCCACCGGCCCGGAATACATGCGCGCGCCGATTCAGTATCTCATCGAACACAGCAGACTGCCGATCAGCGTGCTGCCCAACGCTGGCCTGCCGATTAACGTCGATGGCGAAGCGGTATACCCGATGGAACCCGAACCGTTCAGCGAGATGGTAGCCGAATTCACGCGCTGGGGCGTCAACATCGTCGGCGGTTGCTGCGGCACGCGCCCCGAACATCTCGACCTGTTGTATCGCAAAGTGCATGGACATGCGTATCAAGACCTGCTGGAGGCCAACAAGATGCTGCGCCGTAAGCCGGCCAAAACGCGCCAGCTCGAACATCAGGCTGTCGCCTCGTCCAATATGCGCGCCACGCCCATGCAGCAGAATCCTGGCCCGACGATGATCGGCGAGCGCGTCAACAGTCAGGGCAGCCGCAAGGTCAAGCAGCTTTTGCTGGCTGACGATTATGACAGCATCGTGCAGATCGCCGTCGAACAGGTGGAAGCCGGCGCGCATATGCTTGATGTGTGCGTGGCGCTGACTGAACGCGCCGACGAAAAAGCGCAAATGCTGACGCTGGTTAAAAAGCTGGCGATGGCGGTGGATGCGCCGCTGATTATCGACACCACCGAAGCCGACGTGGCCGAAGCCGCGCTGTCGATTTATCCGGGACGCGGTATCATCAACGGCAACAATCTGGAAAACGGGCGCGAGCGCATCGACAAGATTTTGCCTATCGCCCAAAAATACGGCGCGGGCGTGCTGTCGATGACGATTGACGAAGAAGGCATGGCGCACACGCGCGACAAAAAATTCGCCATCGCGCAGCGTATCACCGAAATCGCCACGCGCGAATATGGCCTGAAACCCGAAGACCTGATTTTTGACACACTGACGTTCCCGCTGACGACCGGGCAGGAAGAACTGCGGCAGGATGCCGTTGAGACGCTGGCAGGCATCCGCCGCATTAAGCAGCAGCTTCCCGGCGTGATGACTTGCCTCGGCGTCAGCAACGTGTCTTTCGGGGTGACGCCGGTGGCGCGCGGGGTGCTCAACAGTGTGTTTTTGTATCATGCTGTGCAGGCCGGGCTGGATATGGCGATCGTTAACCCGGCGCACATCACGCCCTACGCCGAGATTCCCGAAGAACAGCGCAAACTGGCGAACGATCTGATTTTTAACAGCGATCAGGACGCGCTGCCACGTTTTATCCAGTATTTTGAGCAGCACAACGTCAAAATGGGCGGCAAAGAAGTCGAAGACCCGACAGCGGAGATGAGCGCGGAGCAGGCGCTGCACTGGCAGATCGTGCACCGCAAAAAAGACGGCGTCGAAGCGCTGATTGACGACTGCCTGACGCGGCAGGACGCGGTGGGCGTGCTCAACAATGTGCTGCTGCCGGCGATGAAAGAGGTGGGCGACAAGTTCGGCGCGGGCGAACTGATTCTGCCGTTTGTGCTGCAAAGCGCCGAAGTCATGAAAAAGACGGTCGCTTATCTGGAAACGTTCATGGATAAGGTCGAAGGCATCGCCAAAGGCACGGTGGTGCTGGCGACGGTTTACGGCGACGTGCATGACATCGGCAAGAATCTCGTCAAGACGATTCTCAGCAACAACGGCTACACGGTGTATGATCTGGGCAAGCAGGTGCCTGTCAACACGATTATCGAGGCGGCAGTGCAGCACAAGGCCGACGCCATCGGCCTGAGCGCGCTGCTGGTCAGCACCTCCAAGCAGATGCCGGTGGTGGTCAACGAATTGGCACGGCGCGGCCTGAGTGTTCCGGTACTCATCGGTGGCGCGGCCATCAATCGTAAGTTCGGGCGGCGCATCTTGTTCCTGGACGATTCGGGCGAACCGTATGCGCCGGGCGTATTTTACTGCAAGGATGCCTTCGAAGGGCTGGCAGTGGTTGATAAGCTGACCGACCCGGCGCGGCGCGGCGCCTTTGTCGAGCAAATTGTGGCTGAGGCTTATGAGGAGCAGGGGAAACCCGCGCCGGTCAAGCGCGCGCGCGGCGTGATGAATCAGAGCAGCGTCGCGCCGGCGGCGGATATCCCCACACCGCCGTTCTGGGGGCCAAAAACGATTCTCGATATGCCGCTGGAGATCGTTTTTAAGTATCTGCACAAGCCAGAACTGTACCGCCTGTCGTGGGGCGCGACCAACACGCACGGTGATGCCTGGACAAAACTGGAAGCGGAATTCGACGCGCGCCTGGAACGCATGACGCGCGAAGCCCAGCGTGCCAAAACACTGCGCCCGCAGGCCGTTTACGGTTACTTCCCGGTCAACAGCGCTGGCGACGATCTGATTGTCTGGGATTATCGTCCCTTCGCGGCGGCCAACGGCGCAGCACCGGAAAAAATCGAAGCCGCGCGCTTCCGTTTTCCGCGCCAGCCCGGCGGCGAATTCCTGTGTCTCAGCGACTATTTCGCGCCGGCTTCATCGGGCAAAGTCGATACAGTGGCGCTGCAAATTGTGACCGTCGGCGAGGTGGCTTCTGAGGCCTTCGATAAATTGCAGCGGGCCGACCAGTACAGCGAGGCCTATTTCTTTCATGGACTGGCGGTGCAGACAGCGGAAGCGACGGCCAACTATGTCAACCGCCACATCATGCGCGAACTAGGGTATGCCGGACATCGTGGCAAACGCTACAGTTGGGGGTACCCGGCGTGCCCGGAATTACAGGATCACGAAACGGTGTTCAAGCTGCTGCCGCAGGCGGTAGACGAACTGCACATGCAGCTTACGGTGTCGTACCAGCTTGTGCCGGAGCAAAGTACCGCCGCCATCGTCGTGCATCACCCTGATGCCAAATACTACAGTGTCGGCAGTCTCGATCGTGTGGGGCAGATTTTGGGGGAATCATGATTCAGCAGCGCATCTTGATCGAAGGTATTGGCGGCATCGGCGGAGTGCTCGCTGCGAAGATCATTCAGGCGGGTTATGCGCCGGTGCTGGTGACGAACAATCAGGCCATCACCGACGCTATCAAACTGTACGGCCTGCGTATCAAAGATGGCGCGGAACTTTACAGCGTGCCTGTGCCGAATATCTTCACGGCGCTGGAAGATGTGCCCTTCGGCGACTTTGACGCCGCGTACCTGATTATGAAGGCGGACGGGGTGGTGACCGCCGCCAAAAAGAGCCTGCCACTGCTCAAGCCCGACGGCTATGTCGTGACCTTCCAGAATGGCATTGTCGAGGACATAGTGGCCGAAGCGATTGGCGCGCAGCGTGTCATCAGCGGCATTATCGGCTGGGGCGGCACGATGGATAAGATCGGCATGTACGAAAAAACGACTATCGGCAATATCCACCTTGGCGAACTCGATGGCAAAATCACGGAACGCTTGAAAAACCTGGCGACAGTGTGCGAAACCTGTACGCCAGTAATCGTGACTGACAATATTCGCGGCGCGCTGTGGAGCAAGCTGGCGATCAACTGCACCATCACCACGATTGGCGCGCTGACGGGCGAAACGCTCGGCCAACTGGTGCGGGATGGACGTGTGCGCAAGCTCTTTCTGCGCACCTATGCCGAAGTGGTCGATACAGCGGAAGCGTCGGGCATACGTCTGGAACGCATCGCCACCGATCCCAAACTGCTGTATCTGCCGCGCGGGGCGAATTTCGTGCAGGCGCTGTTCAAGAATGCGCTGGTGCGTGTGGTGGGAATGCGCTATAGCAAACAAAAATCGTCCAGCCTGCAAAGTCTGGAACGCGGACGCAAAACCGAAATCGACTATCTCAACGGCTATGTGGTGCGGCAAGCGCAGAACGTGAATGTGCCGACGCCTGTGAACGCCGCGCTGGTCAGGATGATGAAAGCAATCGAAAGCGGCCAGCGCAAAGTCGAGCCGCGTAATGTCGAGGATTTGCAACAGGAACTCAAATTATGAAACTGCCCTTTCTCCAACGATTGCAGCAGGGTGAGCCGCTGCTCGGTGACGGCGCGATGGGCACACTGCTGCACAGCCGGGGCGTGCCGATGGATGTGTGTTTCGACGAGTTGAACATCACCCGCCCGGAAATCGTGCTCGGCATTCACAAGGACTACATCGCCGCCGGCGCCGATCTGATCGAAACCAACACCTTCAGCGCCAACCGTTACAAGTTGATGCAGCATGGCTTGCAGGACACCGTTGCAACCATCAACCGCGCGGGAGTCGATCTGGTCAAGCTGGCGATTGCGCAATCCGGCCATGCCGACGTCTACATCGGCGGCTCGGTGGGGCCGCTGGGCGTGCGCCTTAAACCGTATGGCCGCCTGACCAAAGAAGACGCACGCGCCGCTTACAAGGAACAGATCGGGGCGTTGGCCGAAGCAGGCGTTGATGTGCTGCTGCTGGAAACGTTCACCGACCATGTAGAGATGTTAGAGGCGCTGGCTGCTGCGCGCGCGGTCGCGTCGGGCGTCCCTGTGATCTGCCATATGACCTTTGGCGCGGACGATCGCACGCTGTTGGGTTATCTGCCGGGGCGGGTGGCGCGCGATCTCTACGAAGCCGGGGCGGATGTGATCGGGGTGAATTGCAGCGGCGGGCCGGAGCAGCTCTCACGGATTTTGCAGGCCATGCATCACGCCGTGCCGCAAGCGCTGTGCTCGGTCATGCCCAACGCGGGCTTTCCGCAAGCCGTCGGCGGACGTGTGATGTACAGCGCGACAGAGGATTATTTCGCCGATTACGCGCTGACTTTCAAGGCGATCGGCGCGCGGCTGATCGGCGGCTGCTGCGGCACGACTCCCGAACATATCGCCGCCATGCGCCAGGCGCTGAACGACAAGACACGCACGCTGCCCCATCTGCAAACGCAAGAAATGCCGGTGTTGGAGGACGCGCTGACTGCCGAACGGCCTACCGAACTGGCGAACAAGCTGGCGCACGGTCATTTTGTCATTACTGTCGAGATGGCGCCGCCGCGCGCCTATACCATTCATAAAACGCTCAACAGCGCACGGATGCTGCAAGAAGCCGGCGCGGACTGCGTGGACATTGCCGACAGTCCGACGGCACGGATGCGCATGAGTCCGTGGGCGGTATGCCATGTGCTCAGCACGCAGTTGCAGATCGAGACGGTGCTGCATTTCCCCACGCGCGGGCGTAATCTGCTGCGTATCCAGGGCGATCTGCTGGCGGCGCACGCGCTGGGACTGCGGAATTTGTTCGTGACAATGGGCGACCCCACCGCCATCGGCGACTACCCGGAAGCGCACGACACTTACGATATCGCGCCGTCGGCGCTGATCGCGCTCATCAAACAGCGCATGAATGCCGGACTCGACCAGGCCGGCAATTCGATCGGCCAGCCGACGTCGTTCACGGTGGGCTGCGCGTTAAATATGGGTGCGGAGGATGTCGATAAAGAGATCAAAGTGCTGGTCAAAAAACTGGAAGCAGGGGCAGATTTTGCGCTGGGCCAGCCGGTGTTCGAGCCGGAAAAGATCGAGCGTTTTCACCAGCGCTATCAGGAAGTGCGCGGCGAAGCGCTCAAGCTGCCGGTGCTGATGGGCGTCCTGCCGCTGTACAGCCTGCGCCACGCCCAGTTTTTGCACAACGAAATCCCTGGCCTCTCGCTGCCGGCCCACATTCTCAAACGTATCGAAGAAGCGAGCGACTCCGCCCCGCAGGAAGGCGTAAAGATCGCGCAGGAACTGCTGCGGGCGATGCGCGGGATGGTACAGGGCGCGTATATTATCCCGCAGTTCGGGCGCTACGATCTGGCGGCAGAGATTATCGACGCGCTGCCGTCCCGTTCGTCGGTTACTGCACGCGGGTAAGGGCCTGCGGCGCGAGGTCGCTGTAACTCGACCAATTGCCTGCCAGATCAACCGCCCACGCCGCGAACTCATACAGGCTGCCGCTGACGCCGCTGTACTGCGCGGATGTGCGGTTGGTTTCCAGCCAGGGCTGCCAGTCACCGCCATCGACACGCACCCAGATCAGATAACGATCAATGCCGCTGTTATCGCTGCCGCTCCAAGCGACATCGAAGGTCGGCGGGCTGACTTCGGGCAGGGGCAGCACACTGGCTGTCGGCGGTGTCGTGTCTAGGCTGGGATCGGTGGTAGGCGCGGGGCCGGGCAGTAGGGTCAGCGTGGGTGCGGCCTGCGGCGTGGGTGTTGCATCGTTCACGCGCTCGACCAACAGCAGCGGCGGGCCACCGATCGCCGAAACTTCGCCTTCTGGCAAAAACGGATAATCGTCGCGCGTCGCGGGCGGCATACTCAGGGCATAGGTGTTTTCGGTATTGGGCAAGAGCGTGATGCTGCTGTAGGCGCCGGTGATGTCGGTGGAATGCAGTGTGGCACTGCTGCCTGCCGCCGGAATAACGATATTCTGCGGTTCTAATGTGCGATTCCAGAAGACGAGAATACGCTCGCGGCTCTGCGGGCGTTCGAACTGAAGCACAACCATGCTGCCGCCGAAATCCAGTTCGCGCCCGTTAGCGAAAGGCTGCGTGCCGAAAATCTGCGCCAGCAGGCGATAGGCGGAGGCCGATGGGCGCGGTGTGCCCGGCAGTGGGTGCTGGCGGAAACAGTCGTTGCTGCGCGTGTTGCGGTACAGCCCGTAGGCGTCGCCCCAGCAGGCGCGGCCATCGACACACAAATCGCCATTGTTGGGCGCGAAATCGGTGCCGCCGGGTTGATTGCCACAGTCGTCGTAAAGCTGGTGGATGAACACGGCGTCGGCGCCATACAACCAGGCGTAGGCGCTGCTTTGAACCACGAACGCCGCCTGCTGGGTTACGGTGGCGCGCAGTTGGCGCATTTCCGGGTTGGCGCGTGTCCACGTCGGGCCGGGATAATCGTCCCACACCGGCACACCGCTTTCGTTCAGCCAGATCGCGCGGTCAAAACCATAATTGCCTAACGTCTGGCGCACGCGCTGCACCACCAGCCCGCTGCGCAGGGCATAAGCGTAATTGTGGACGGCGACGACATCCATAAACCAGCCGAACTGTTCACGCAGTGGGTCCTGGGCGAAGACATCGAGCACACGCGCCAGATAATTGTCCGTGTCCGGGTCGCCATAGGCCAGCCCGCCGAACATCACGAAACTGTTGTCGCTGGCATAGTGCGTGACGATATAGGTGATTTTGAGCAGCCGCGCGTAGTCTTCGACGCTGCCGCTCCAGAACAGCGGCAGATCGGGTTCGTTCCACGCTTCCCAGATGGTGACGCCGGAAGACCAGCCGAACTGCTGCGCCAGCAGGCCGCCGGGCGAATAGCGCGTGGCGGCTTGAAAAACGAAGTTCGCCCAATGATTGGCGGGATTGATCGTAGCGCCGGGCGCGGGCAGGTCGCCGCCGTCGTTAAAGATCGGCGTGTTAAGACCGCTGATGCTGCCGCCGTCAGCATAAAAACTGGGGCGGCCAATTAAAATGGCGTTGATGCCCAAGCTGTGCTGGATGTCGTCGGCCACCAACCGGTCATAGGCGCTCCAATCGAACACGCCTGGCGAGATTTCGACCCGATCCCAATACAGCGGCCAGCGATTCCAGCCCGCGCCCAGAACTAAGGCGTTGCGATAGCGCTCCTCGCTGGCAGGATGATCATAGGAGCTGATAAATGTCAGCCCCAATCGCCGCGAACGCACATAATCCTGGGAGAGCGGCGGTGAAGTCGGCAGGGGGACTTGCGCGCGGCTGTCTGTAGCCAGCAGCAGCAGCAGCGCGAGAAATAAGAGCAGTCGGTTCATAGGGTTTGGTCGGTTTTGACTTTCGCTTGTTCTCCCAAAAGGCTGCTGAGCGAAACGCCCATCGCCAGTAGGCCGATTGTTCCCAAAACGGCGTAGACCAGCACGGCGTTCGCGTGCGCGAGGAGCGACAGCGGCACACTCAGAGTCGCCGGAATGCCGGCCATGTCGCTGGCGGCGCGTACCGCTAACTGGAATGGCCCGATACCAGCCACGCTGACGGGCACAGCGATGCTCAGCGAAGCCAGCGTCATACTCAGGGCGGCGCCCAACCATAAATCGCCCTGATTAATGCCCAGGGCCACCTCGATGCAGTAGTAGGTGATGAGCGAAACGACCCACGAAATCAGCGTCCAGCCGACGGCGTGGGCGAAGCGTCGCGGATGCGTCAGCGGTTCCAGTCCGTCGATCATGTGGCCCAACAATTGTCCCAGGGCGAGGCGCTTGACCAGCGGCAGGCGTTTT
The DNA here is from genome assembly GCA_013388745.1 of Chloroflexota bacterium. Lineage (GTDB taxonomy): Bacteria > Chloroflexota > Anaerolineae > Aggregatilineales > Phototrophicaceae > JACAER01. Next base: position 49,243 of record JACAER010000006.1, on the reverse strand, counting down.
TCCAGCTCGTCGATGACACGATGGCCGAAAACAGGAAAGCGGGCGAAGGCGATGAGGACAACGAAAGCGACGACTGACGCAACGCCGAACAATAGAGCGCTGCGCGTCACCCATTCGGGGGCGGCGGGGACGCGCGTCAGCAGCAGGGCGAGCGTGACCACCACCAGCAGCGTATCCAGCACGCGCTCGATCACGATGCTGGTGGCCCCGGTAACAAAGGGCACACCGTCACGGATGACGAGGACGCTGCGGGCGAATTCGCCGGCGCGCAGCGGGATCAGGTTCAGCATCATGCCGATGTTCAAAATATGGAAGGCGTGGCTGAGGGGGATTTTGAAGCCGAGCAGTCCGCGCCAGCGCACCGCGCGCGTCCACAGGCCCAAAAATACGGTGAATAATCCGAGGGCATACCACGCCAGATGGGTCTGGGCGATGACGCTGATGACCTGCGCCATATCAATATCACGCAGGGCCAGCCATAGAAAAAAAACACTCGCCACGATACTGGCGAAGATAAACAGGTTGCGTCGCATAACTCCTCAATCCCGCGCAGCGCGCGTTTCCCTTGCTATTGTAACGCGATATGAATACACGGCGGAAGATGGCCTTTCTTAAAAAATGAGGCGGTGGGGACGAATTTGCAACCAAAAGAGCGCAGCGCGCGTATTAAGGAGCAGATATGCGTCATTTAGCAAGGGAGAAAAACAACCCCATGAGCGACAACAAACGCTTTGAAGTGGAGTGGACGTTTGATTTTGAGAAGGTGGGCGATCGCATCAAGCGTTCGCTGGAAGGCATTGTCGGGGAAGTGGAAGCGAAAACCGACCATTACAGCGCGCCCGCTGACAGCGCCAGCATGGCGCGTGTCGAACTGTATCCCTCGGTGGGCACGACGACTATCAAAACGCAGAGCGAGATGGCAAACGCTTTCGAAGCCGACATCACCTACGTGGGCGAGATAGAATTTTCGGCCAGCGGCGATGATATCAAGCACATCAAATTGGCACAGAAAACCTCGCTGGAAGCTATCGGCCAGTCAATCAAGCGTGGGCTGGGCGCGGTGGTCAAGGGCGGCCAGGATTTGAAATGGGACATCCGGCTGAGCGAAACACTGCCGCTGGAACTGAAGGTTGACGGCGGTGTGGGGCCGGCGACGATTGACCTGAGCGCGGCGCAGCTTCGCGGCTTATCGCTGGAAGGTGGTGTGGGCGAAACACATCTGACACTGCCGGCAATGCCCGATCTGTATCATGTCGATCTGGATGGCGGCGTGGGACGCACCAACGTCACGATTCCCAAAGAGGCGATGGTCAACCTGAAGGTCGATGGCGGCGTGGGCGGCGTGCAGGTCAAGATTCTGGAGGGCGCGCACGTCAACATGGAGATTCAAGGCGGGATTGGCGAAATCAAAATCGAACTGCCAGCGGAAGCGGCGGCCAGTGTGACGGCCAGCGGCGGGCTGGGCAGCGTGAGCGTGCCCGCGCGCCTGGTGCGTGTGAGCGCTGAAGACGGCCTGATCGGGCGCGGCGGCACATGGGAGACGCCCAACTTCGCGGCGTCGGAAAACAAGATCAGCATCCACTACGAGGGCGGCGTCGGCCAGTTGATCGTGCGCTAAGCCAGCAGTTAAAGAAAATCCCCTCATCAACGTATTGGTGAGGGGAGTCGAGCACAGAGCGACGGGGACGTGGACGTGGACGTGGAATACCTACGGTGGTTGGCTTAGTATTTCCAGGGGCGACACAATCGGTCGCCCCTACGAAAACGCAGATTTGAAGCTAGGGCAATTCGGTGGGCACGAGAGTGGCTTCGGCGTCGGGCGCGGCGTCGGCCTCGACCACACTGTCGAGATCAAACTGCGATGGGTCTTCCAGGTATGAGAGCGCGGTGCTGAGCTGCGGATCAGTTTCGGGATTGCGCATGTCATCGTAGTTTTCTGGCGACCATTCGACGACAATATCGGGGGTAACACCGACGCCGTGAATCCATTCGCCGCTGGGCCGCAGCCAGCGGGCAATGGTCAGGCGCACGCCGCCACCGTTGGAGAGTTCCTGCCAGGTCTGCACGGTGCCTTTGCCGAGCGTGGTTTCGCCGATGAGCGTCACCACGCCGTAATCCTGCCAGGCGCCAGACACCAGTTCGGAGGCGCTGGCGCTGGTTTCATCGACCAAAACGACGATGGGGATATCGAGTTCATAGTAATCTTCGGCGTCGGCCTCGAACACTTGCTGGCCGCGCCTACCGAAGTCTTCGGTGAGCAGCACTTCGCCCGCCGGGACAAACATGCTGCCGACGTCGATCGCGCTGGAGAGCAGGCCGCCGGGGTTGCCGCGCAGATCGATAATCAGCCCGGTGAGTTCGTCGGGGTTGAGCGATTCGATGGCGTTGATCAAATCCTGACGCGCGCTGGGGGTGAACTGGTTAAGCTGCACGTAGCCGATTGTGCCGAAAGTTTGCGTTTCGGTGTTCGGGATTTCGATGCGCGCGCGCGTCACAACGAATTCTATCAACTCGCCGTCGCGCTCCATGATGATGGTGACCGCAGTGCCTGCCGGGCCGCGCACGACGCCCGCCAATTCCAACTGGCTGAAATTGGTAACATCCTGCCCATCGACCTGGGCGAACATATCGCCGGGCAGGATGCCGGCTTCCTGCGCGGGCGAGCCATCGAGCACGCTCACCACTTCGATGCGCCCGCTTTCTTCGATGGTACGAATCACAACGCCGATGCCTTCGATTTCGCCGGACATGTCGCTGTTCATGAGCGGGAAGACTTCGGGACTCATGTAGCCGCTGTACTGGTCTTCGAGCGCATCGACCATACCAGTGATGGCGCCATCCACCAGGGTTTCATCGCTGACGGGATTCAGATAACTGGAACGAATCAGGTGATACACTTCCCAAAAGGCATCAAAGGCATCTTCGGTCTGCTGCGACAGGTTGTTATTGGCCTGTGCTGAGATGACACTGTATTGATGGCCGAAAGTGAAACCGGCGATGAAAACAACCGATATCAACAGTGTGATTTTCCAGTGGGGAAAACGCTGTCCGAAAGCGCGCAGCAGGTGAACCATGTGATTACTCCACAACTAAACCGCATTATCATTATAGGGGTTTTGGGCAAAATTGATGATGAGGAGTTGTTATGGAAGCGCAAGCGATTGTCTTTGGGCTGGCGTTGGGTGACGCGCTGGGCTGGCCGACAGAGTTTCTTAAGCTGCACCAGATCAAAGCGCGCTATGGCGCGGCAGGCATTCAGCAGCCGCCTGACCCGGCGTTGTTCACCGACGATACGCAGATGACGATCGCGCTGACAGAAGGGCTGCTGGACGCGGGCGTGAATGCGCCGCTGGACACGCAGATGCAGGCGGTGAGCCGGCGTTTCATTGCCTGGATGCACAGCCCGGAAAACGATCGCGCGCCGGGGGCGACGTGTATGGCGGGAGTGCGGCGGCTGGAAAGCGGCATGGCATGGCAGGAAGCGGGCATTGTAGAGTCGAAAGGCTGCGGCTCGGCGATGCGCGTGGCGACAATTGGTTATCTGTACCGGCAGGACAGCGCGCGCCTGCGCGCAGTGGCTGCCGCCAGCAGCGCGCTGACGCACCGGCATCCGGCGGCGGTTGCGGCAGCAGTGGGTGCGGCGTATCTGGTGCAGTTGGCGCTGAACGGAAGCGCGCCAGACGAGTATCTGCGGCGGGTGCTGGAATTCACCGACGGCATGAGCGACGAATTTGATATGGCATTGTACCGCGTGGGGCACTGCCTGCACTGGGGCAGCGAAGAAGCGGCGCTCGATCACATCGGGCAGGGGTGGACAGGAGATGAAGCGGTGGCGCTGGCGCTGTACTGCGTGCTGCGTTACCCGAACGACTACGCAGCGTGTGTGCGGCGCGCGGCCAACAGCAACGGCGACAGCGATTCGATTGCCTGTATCGCTGGCGGCATTGTGGGCGCGCGCCTGGGGTTAGAGGCGATCCCGGAAAGCTGGCGTGCGCGCTGCGAAAAAGGCGCGTATCTGGCGGAACTGGCGCGGCGTATGGCCGCCGCTGCGCCGTGATGGTCAGTGCGGCAGCTCCGGCCATTCGAGCGGGAAGGCGGCGTAAAACGTTGTGCCAAGCGTGTGCGTGGATTCGAACCAGACGCGCCCGTGCAAATAGCGTTCGCTGAGTATTTTCATACTGTAGGTGCCCAGTCCGCGCCCGCTGCCTTTGGTCGAAAACGAGCGCTTGAATATCTGCAATTGGGTATCGCGCGGGATATAAACCGGGTTGTGAACAGCAAAAGTGAGCGTAAGGCCTTCGACGCTGTAGGAAAAGGTGATGGTATCGCCCACCTTGCTGGCTTCCACCGCGTTTTTGAGCATATTGCCGAGCACCCGCCCCAGCAGCGCGAAATCGCTCATCAGGATGATGTCGGGCACAGCGGCGGCTACTACCACCGGACGATCAGTCGTATGATACTGCTGCACCAGCTTTTCCACCAGCGTGCGTACCTCGATAATGGCGCTTTCCGGGCACAGGTCGCCGTTTTCGGCGGCGAGCAAATTTTTCTGCGCAGTGATCTCGTCGATGAGACGTTCAGAGGCGCTGTTGAGCACGCTAATCACCTTTTGCGCTTCGTCGGGATACATTTCCAGCACCTGACTGTAGCTGGCGATGATGCCGGCGACGTTGAGGATGTCGTGGAAGAAGATGCGTTCGAGCGCGTGGCGGCGTTTTTCGCTGCTGATGTCCTGGAGCGAAAAGACGCTGTAAATTTTGCCATCCAGCAGCAGCGGACGCGCCCAGACGCGCAGATCGAGGGCGTCGCCCTCATGCAGACTGATACGGCATTCCTGGACGGATTCGAGGCCTTTGAGACTGCTGATAATGGCTTTAACCGCGCCGCAGGTGGCGCAAAACTCAGAGGTGCCGCAGCCGCCGGGTACCTCCCTGGCGTGCGTGCAGCCGAGCATTTCGCCGGGGCGCTGGCCGAGCGCTTTGTGGCGCGTGGCGAGATGCAGCGCTTGCAGACACGATTCGTTGGCGTAGACGATTTGCCGCTGCTGATTCAGTACCAGCACCAGATCGGGCACAGCGTCTAACATTTCTTTGGTCAATTTATCGCTTTCAAAATGATAAAAGTCTTGTTCTATCGACTCGTCAGAGGCGCGTTCGTCGGTGGCATAATGTGTTACGGCGGCATTGGGCATAGCGAAGCTCCAGGGATGTTCCGTTATTTTATTTTAACGCTGAAAGTCGAAATTTTGAGTAAAGGTTTGGGTGTGCTAGAATAGGACATATGAGCTAATGCAGGTTCACCGTTGTCAGTTATCGGTTTACAGCAAAATCGACGATTCGGGCACAGAGACACGCTTGAAGATGCGCCAGGAGGCGAATATGACTTACGACGAACTGCGCGTGTATTGTCTGGCAAAGGCAGGGGCGAGCGAGGGATTTCCGTTCGGCGATGATACGGCGGTGCTGAAGGTGATGAGCAAGATGTTCGCGCTGATGCCGGTGGGAGCCGCGCCGGCGCGTATGAATCTGAAGTGCGACCCAAACTGGGCGCTGGTGCTGCGGGCGACGTATACCGCGATCACGCCGGGTTATCATATGAACAAGGCGCACTGGAACACGGTGATCGTGGATGGCAGCGTCCCCGCTGATCTGGTGTACGAGATGATCGATCACTCGTATAAGCTGGTGGCGCAGAGTTTGCCGCGCGCCGAACGCGAAAAGTTGGGCGCGCTGTAACTTTTGGCTTACGGATGCATCCAAACAGAGTAAAGTCTGCGGCTGCCGCAGCGCCAAGTCTGTGCGAGACTCATTGAGCGCTCGTGCTTGAGAGCCGTTATTTGCAAAGGGGCACGGCACACGCCATGCCCCTTTAATTTCCGCGCGGTTAACCTGTCACCGGCAGGGCGTTAATGTCGCCGGTAATGGTGCCTAGCTGGCGCGATACCCAACCGATAACGCCGTTGAAGTTGACCTGCAACCACGAGGCGTCGCTGTTGCGTCCGACAAGCTGCGCCACGCCGCGAAAGGGAATGCGCGTCAAAATCTGGAAGCTGGTGCCGGGGCCGCTGCGCACGCGCACGGTGGCGTTGGCGCTGTAGCTGGGGCCGCTGATAGTCGGGCTGCTGGGGGCGGGCGCGCTGTTGGTCACGCTGACGAAGCTGGCCGAGACAAAGCCCGACTGCCCGTTGAAGTTGATCTGATACCAGCCGCTTTGCTGGCCGGTGATGGCGAAGACATCGCCGGGATTCATGCGCCCGATGCGCGCGAAATTGGTGCCGGGGCCGCTGCGCACGTTGACCTGCACGCTGGTCGTCGCAAATTGGCCGGTGGGCGAAGACACGCCGCTGCCCGGCGGCGGGCCGCTGACGCCGTTGAGGAAGGCGTCGTCCCAATAAACGCCGTTGGGGTCGGTGGGCGTGGTTTGTGTGGCATATAGGAACAGCGTGGCCGTCGTGCCGGTGGCGGTGGCGTTCACCGTCACCTGATTCCAGGCGTAGATTGTGCCGGAAAAGCCCCCCCAGACAACATCAGCTTCGAAGGGGTTGGTGCTGCCGTTAGGGTCGATCCCCGCGCGCACGAGTCCCTGCCCGGTTTCGAGAAAAGCCCAGGCGCCGCCTTGCAGCGATGTGCCAGGTGTGACGCTCACCTGCTGGTAGATGATGGCGGTGAAAGTGCCGCCGCCGCGCGCGATATGGTAAGAGCGGAAACCCGAACGGCGGTTGCCGGCGGTATGCGGAAAGCCGGTGGGATGCACGTTTTGCCACGAAGAGTCGCGCGGCGCGGTGAGGAAGAAGCCGCCCCAATCGGCGGGCACGTTAAAGGTGACGAAAGGGTCAAGCGGGTCAGCGCTGACGAAGACATAGTTTTCGGTTTCGAAGCCCGGATCACGCAGTAAGTTGGTTTGCGCGGCAGCCGGCCAGACGGCTGCCAGCGCCAGCACGACGATCACCAATACTCCCATAAAGATTCGGCGTCTCATGAAATCACTCCTGATAAAGTTGCTTATCAATGAGTAATCCGGTTTAGCCCGGATCACACAGCTTACCTTTGATCATAGAGGGAATTGCGAGCGCTAACCTGACGATTGCTCTACGCCGCCATATAGATTTATAGACTTTTTACGGACGCACCGACCATTTTTCCTCTGGAATGCCGGCTTTCAGGTTCTCCCAGCGCGCCAGAACAAACAGAAAATCGGAGAGGCGGTTGCAATAAGGGATGACATGCTCGCCCAGCGCCTCGCCGTCTTGCAGCGCTACCGCCAGCCGTTCGGCGCGGCGGCAGACGGTGCGCGCCACATGAATCTGCGCCGCCGCCGGCGTTCCGCCCGGCAGGATAAAGTTTTTCAATTCCGGCAGATCGGCGTCCATCTGGTCGATAACGTTTTCCAGCCAGGCGACGGCGGGAGCATCTATGCGCACCACCCAATCGGCTTTGGCCTCCAGCGGCGTCGCCAGATCCGCGCCTAACTGAAAAAGCTGGTTCTGGACGTGCTCCAGCCAGGAATCAACCTGCGGGTGGGGACGCAGAGCGCGCACGACACCGAGCAGCGAATTGAGTTCGTCCACCGTGCCGTAGACCTCGACGCGCAAATGGGTTTTGGGCACGCGCCCGCCGGAAAACAAACTGGTTTCGCCGGCATCGCCGGTTTTGGTGTAGATTTTCATGAACTATCCGCCTCTTGTGGATAGGTGAAAGCAGATGTGTAGCGAACCGCATTGTCGCATGGAGCAGCAACAATTTCAACTGAGCGCAGCAGAGGGCGGCGTATTGGGGCGGCACGAGCGGCGTGGCCAGCATGTCGAAACGGTTGTCCGAACTTCAAACTAAGTTATAATAGGCTTGACTACCGAAGTGGTTTATAATCTGATACAGTTGACTGCTGAACTAGCATAGAAGGAATGGCGCGTATGCAGTACCTTGCGTTGATTGTGGAAGACGACAACGCGCTGCGTTTGATCTACAGGCAGATTCTCGAACCTATGCAGTTTCAAGTGCTGGAGGCTTCTAATGGCCCGGAAGCGCTGAACCTGCTGCAATCCAACACGCCACACATCGTTTTTCTGGATATGCTGCTGCCCTACATCAACGGCCAAACGATTCTGGATTACCTGCAAACGGCGCCGCATCTCAAGAACACGCTGGTAATTATCACCACCGCCCATAAACAGTTTCAAGAAGTGGCTCGCAATATCCCTGATGCGCAGTTTATCCTTAAGCCGATTCAGCCCGCCGAGGTTCGCGAGGCTGCGCGGCGTGCCATCGCGCGCGTGCGCGCCTGATTGTCCCGATTTTCCCAGCTTTCAAGGCGAGTCCAGCGCTCGCCTTGTTTGATTCCGCACAGTTTGAGTTTCTGGATGCGTTATGTCCTTTGATTACGAGTCTCTGGTAGGTCAGCTCTATATTGTCAGCGGGCGCGCGCTGAGCGTGCCACCGCCCGGTGCGCTGGTGGAAGTCGCGCCGAAAAAAGCCGCGCGCGGGCGCGAAGCCGACACGTTTTTTACGCTGGTGCTGCCGTCGGGCGATGTGGTCGCGCCGACCAGGTTTTACGAAGGCATGGCGCAGTTAGCCGCCGACCGTTATTTCGCCAGCGGGGGCAGTGTCACGGCGGGCTTGCGCAGTGTGTTCGATACGCTGAATCAAAATCTGGTCGAGCATAACCAACAGAGCAAACGCCACTACGAAGCCAGTATGCTCTGCGCTGTGCTCAAGGGCAGCGATCTGTACGTCGCCAAAGTCGGTTCTGGCGTTGTGCTGCTGCTGCACGAAAACGAGATGCTTACCTTCCCGGAAAATCTGAGCGATGACGATGCCGTCTACCGCGCGCCGCTGGGCATTCATCCTATGCCGGATGTGCGCATGTCGCGCTATACCATCGGCGGCGGTTCGCGGATGCTGCTGGCGGATGCCAGCCTGGCGGATGTTGAACACGAAAAACTGACGCGGGCGTTGGCGGGTAAAAGCAGCATCGAACCAGTCACTGCCCCTACTGCGGCAGCAGGCGAAACAGCGGCGATAAGCAGCACGCCCACCGCCGACATTGGCATGGCATTGGTGGCGCTCAAAGAACTGCTGCTCACTTCGCTCAAAGCCAACGTGACCGCACTGGGCGTGGAATTTGTGCCACCGGAAACCCCGGTGCCGCTTAATGTGCGCGAGGGCGAATCGACACGCACGCTGGCGACCACCAAAACGTCGGAAATGCCCGCCGTCAAGCTCGATCCACAGAAGCGGCGCAGCGAGCAGCTAAACAAAGCGGTCGATAAGCTGAAAGAAGATGCCAAGAGCACGTTAGGCGCCGCTGCGCTCAAAACCGCCGACAGCATGGACAACGCGCAAAAAGTGTTTACGCACTACTTCCCCGAACCCGACGAACAGCGTAAGAGTCTATTCTCGTCGCCACTGGCCGCCGCCGCCGTCGTCCTGATTCCGCTGCTGGTGGTGGGGCTGGTGGTCGTCATGTGGCTGGGCGGCACGGATCAGAGCGAATTTGATTTGTGTGTCAACGAGGCGCTGCGCGGATCCAACGTCGCGCGCGGGATTGTCTCCACCGACCGCACAGGAATGCGCGCGGCGTGGAATGCCGTGCTCTTGCAGATCGAACATTGCAACACGCTGCGCCCTGGTGGCGATGCCACACTCAACGCGCTGCGGCGCGAGGGGCAAACCATCATCGACGCGCTTGATCAGGTTGACCGGCGCGAAGGCATTGTGATCGCCTCGTTTCAGGGCGCGACGCTCAGCACCATCGTCTTGCAAGGGCTTGATCTCTACGCGCTGGACAACGCCAACAATCTGGTCTACCGTGTGCAGTTGAACAGCGATGGCCGTTCAGCCGTGCCCAATTCGCTGACGCCGATTTCCGATATGCGACAGGGTGCCGCGGTCAGCGGGATTCAAGTCGGAGATATTATCGACATCGCATGGGCAGAAGACGCCGGCGGCTCCAGCAGCGGGCGCGTGATCACGGCGGTCGATCGCAACGGCACGATAGTGTCGTGCCCGGCGCGTTTTTTGCTGCAATGCACGGCAACCCGTTTGTTGGGCGTGGAAAACTGGAGCAATCCGGTGGCGATCGTTATCTGGCAGGGACGCCTGTATGTGCTGGACACGGGAGCAAGCCAGATCTGGCGCTACGACCCGTCTGGTGGCGTGTACGCCAGCCCGGCCTCGGAGTACTTCAGCGGGCAGAGCCGCCCCCCGATGCAGTTGGCGATCGATTTTGACATCGACAGCAACGGCGCCGTGTATATGCTGCTCTCTGACGGCACGGTGATGCGTTTCCGGCGCGGCGAACGTGAGGACTTCGGCTTTGCCGCTTTCCCGGATGGGCAGAATTTCACCACCGCCAACGCCATGTTCCTCAACCCGAACCCGATGGCCAATGTGCTGTTTATCGTCAACGCCAGCACACGCACTGTCTACGAAACCTCGCTGGCAGGAACATTTTTCCACAGCTATCGCACCTTTGACGAAAGCCAGTTTGCCGCGCTTTCCAGTGTGGTGGCCGACACCAGTCTGGGCATGATTTACCTGGCTTCTGGCAACACTATTTTTGGCATTGTCCGCGATCAATAGCGCAAAAGCCTGGCTCTGCGTGTATATGCTTTGGATTGCCCGGCGTCAAAGGGTGTTCATCCTCGTTTTTTGTTCAGGAGGACGCGCGTTGAAGTTTGCCCTCAACTACTCCCCGCAGGCCGCCGCGCTGCTGGCGGCGGGCCGTTTCGATATTGATCTGTACAAATGCGCCGACTGGGACGATATGATCGCTACTGCGCGCGGGCAGCGTCCGGTCTATGTGCATTTTCCGTTGATGACCGGCTGCGGTCATGACTATGATTTGGAGCGTGTTGCTCATTTGCGCGCTGATACGGGAACGCCTTTCGTGAATGTGCATCTGACGGCCTGCGCCACGCCGCATGACATCCCTTTAGAGAGCACGGATGCCGCTCACAGCGCGCAGATGTTTGCGCTCATGTTGGAAGATGTGTGTCGGGTTACCGCGCGCTTCGGCGGCCAAAATGTGATTCTCGAAAATGTGCCCTGGGACCCGGAATACGATATTCCACGACTCGCTTTGTACCCCGAATTTGTCACCGGGCTGATCGAAAGCAGCGGCGGTGGGTTGCTGCTCGACCTGGCGCACGCCGCCATTGCGGCACAGCATCTGGGCATGGATGTGCGCGCGTATATCGAAAAACTGCCCCTGTACCGGCTGCGCGAGCTGCACGTCACCGGCACATTCAACGACAACGGTTACTGGCGCGACCATTTCCCCATGCGCGACGAAGACTGGGCGCTCTACGAATGGGCGCTGGCGAACATTCGTGCCGGGCGCTGGGCCGAACCGCAGATTGTGGCCTGCGAATACGGCGGTATCGGCCCACTGTTTGAGTGGCGCAGCAAAAGCGAAGTGCTGGAAACAGACATCCCGCGTATGATCGCGGCGCTGCGCACACCGGTGCTGAACCGCTAGAAAAGCAGCAGGGCGGTGGCCGTGCCGCTCTGGCTGCTCGCTTTTTCATGTTGACAGAAGCATATGTGAAAACTGCGCTCTTGCTGAGAGCTGAAAACCGAGGTCTGTTAACTTTCCGCGTATTCCCAGCCAGACAAACGCATGGGCACGCCTTTTTCGGCCAGAAAATGTTTGAGATCGGCGATGCGCATCGCGTTATAATGGAACAGGGAGGCAGCCAGGGCCGCCGCCGCGCCGCCGCTGGTCAGCGCTTCGTAAAAATGCTGCATTGTGCCCGCGCCGCCCGAAGCGATCACCGGAATCGACACAGCGTCGGCGACGCGCCGTGTTAATTCCAGATGATAACCGGCTTTTGTGCCGTCGCGATCCATACTCGTCAGCAGGATTTCGCCCGCGCCGCGTTTTTCCACCTCTTTCGCCCAGTCGATGGCATCTTTGCCGGTGGGCACGCGCCCGCCGTTGATATACACCTCGAAGCGTTCGCCGTTCCAGCGCGGGTCGATGGCGACGACGATGCACTGGCTGCCGAAGGCCCACGCGCCCTGATTAATCAGATCGGGGTCTTTGACGGCAGCGCTGTTAACGCTGATCTTGTCCGCGCCCGCCAGCAGGGTCTCGCGGATGTCTTCGACGGTGCGGATGCCACCGCCCACACAAAAGGGGATGAACACGCTGTCGGCCACGCGCCGCACCATTTCCAGCAGTGTTGTGCGCGCTTCGTGCGATGCCATGATGTCCAGAAACACCAGTTCGTCCGCCCCTTCGCGATCATAAATCGCTGCCTGCTCTACCGGGTCGCCCGCGTCGCGCAGATCGACAAAGTTGATTCCTTTCACCACCCGGCCATCTTTGACATCCAGGCAGGGGATGATACGTTTCGCCAGCATAGATTGTTCCTCTGATGATGTTAGGCGTCGATGAGTTCTTTGATAGTGTTCAGCAGCTCTTTTTGTGTGACAGGTTTGGGCAGATGGCGCGTGAAGCCCGCCGCGAGATACTGCTCGCGATCCACTTTGCGCACGTTGGCTGTCAGGGCAACCAGCGGTTTTGTGGCGAAGGCCGGCAGCGCCCGCAGCCGCTGCACAATATCGATCCCGGTCATATCCGGCAGATTGATGTCGATCAGCAGTAGATCTGGCTGATGCTCTTCAGCGGCGGCCAACCCATCCGCGCCGTTGTAGGCTTCGAAAAACTCGTAACCCGCGCCCGTCAGCCAACGGCTGATGAGCGTCACGCTCTGCGGATTATCCTCGATATACAGAATCTTCTGTGGCATCGTGTTTCCTTCATCAAAAAAGCTAAGCAGGGCATGTCGTGACACGCGCCTGCTTGCCTGCTATCGCTTGTTTCCTAAACACTGCTCAGCGAATCGGCACAGCGTCCACATCGCCTTCGATCGACACGAAGGGCGCATAAATCCAGCCGACGAAATTGTTATAGCGCACTTGCAGCCAGAAGTTTTCGCCGCCCTGCACAGTGCGCCCGATCAGCGGCACGACGCCACCCCAGGGTACTTCCGCCAGTACCTGCGTGCGCGTGCTGGGACGGCGGCGCAGATTCATCGGCGCGCGCGGAATCGCCAGTACACCAACATCGGCAGCTCCGTCGATCTGGTCAAAGATAGTGGCTTGCAGGGGGATAGCGTTGGCGTCGCCGCTGAGCTGCAAATAACGCCCGGACGCCCAGCCGGTGGTGAACTGCTGTGCCACCGGGGCCACGCCTGGAATCGCCGTCGCCAGCGGGTCGGGGGTGGCCAGCGGCTGGCCGATGGGCACGCGCAGTTGATACCAGGTGTAAATGCCTTCGTCGCGGTTACGCGCCACCACCGCGAACTGCGTGCCGGGGCGCAGCGCCTGGATAAAGGTGGCCCCCAGATACGGTCCTGTGCGCAGTGACAGCCCACGCACGTTGACGACTTCAGCGGTAATGGCCGTTGCCGAAGCGGTGCTGGTCAAGGTCAGCGTGTAAGTGCCGCCCGTACCCGCGAAGCCGGCGATGACGATTGTATAGGTGCCTGTGGCCGGCAGCGTCAGGTTGGAAATCAGCGCATTCAGGTTGACGCCGAACACGATATCGTCGTTAAACGCCACCTGCTGCCCGGTTGGCCCCAGCACCGTAATGGTCGGGTCGAGCGTGGGCGGTGTGCCGGCGTTGCAGGCGATGGTGATGACATCGCCCTGCGTGCCGCTGAACGTCCAGGCGTTATTGCCACCCACCGGCACGGTGCCGGTCACGGTCTGGCCGTAAGTCAGCGTGCCGCCTGTGCCGCCGCCGCCGATACTGCCGCTGGCCTGCCGCCAGCTAAACACGATCTGCGCATTGCCGGTCGCCGCGATATATTCCACGACGATATTACGCGCGCCGCCTGTCACGGCGATGGTGGTCTGGAACGTCGCCAGCCCGCCTTCCGTGTGGTTGAGAATCAACTGCCCGTCGAGGAAGACGCGCGCGCCGCCGTCCCGTACCAGGGTAAATGTAAATGTTCCCTGCGAAAAAGTCTGCGTGCCGGTAAAACGGGCCGAAAAATTGTCGGCGGGGATTTGTGGGTCGGGACTGCCCGCGCCATAGTTAAAATTGATCGCATTCTCGACGCGCGTCACCGTCGGCGTGCCGCTGAAATTGGGCGTCGGGTAATATACGGCTGACCAATTGCTGCCAAAAATATCCTGTGCCTTGCCTGGCTGCGCGTCGAACAGCAAACCGGTGCTGAGCAAGATCACGGCAGACAGCAGAACGGATAACCGCCAATAATATCGTATCATGTCATGTCTCCCGCCTGTACGTTCAAAACTCCTTCCATTGTATAGCTTAAAATAAACTTGACAAAGTTTTTGCTGAACTTAGGTACTATAGGTTACAACCTTTGGGCGACTCGCTGCGTATATATCAAATAGAAAGTCATCCAAGCATCAGGAGAAAAACTCATGTCCGAACAACCGAATCCGCAGAACGCGCGCACCTTCACCGAAGAACTGGAAATGGCGGGCAAAGACCTGGTTGAGCGTGTCAAACAGTTGATCGAGGAAGGCAACGTGCGCCGCGTGATCATCCGCAACGCTGAAGGCCGCACGCTGTTGGAAGTTCCGCTGACGGCGGGCGCAGTGGTCGGCGGCGTGCTGGCGCTGTATATGCCGCTGTTCGCCGGTCTGGCCGCACTCGGTGCGCTGGTCGCCAAGCTGAAGATCGAAGTCGTGCGCGAAATGCCGGAAGACGGCGAAGACAGCGGCGAAGCCAAAGGCTAAGCCAGCGCTGTACGCACACAAAAACGACGCCTCGCTTATGTAGAGGCCGTCGTTTTTTATTTCCGGTGTTTTTTGCGTGTCGTCAGTGTCTATAGTGGAATGACGACTGATAACTTGCCCTAATTGATGGTGGCGTTGCGGAAGAATTTGCGCAGTGTCGCGCTGATGCTGTTGTTTTTCAGGTAGGCGATATTTTCCCCGGCGAAGGCGCGCGGCGTCATCTGGAAATAGCTTACCAGCGCGTTGTCCTTAACGATATTGGGTACAGCCAGCAGATCGAGCAGGTTGCCGTTGACCGGCGCGCCCGGCAGCGTTTTTTCCATGATGAACACCGGCAGCCGCAGCAGCCAGGTCGGCGCGGGGAAGTACAGGCGCGCGCCGCCCACTACCGCCGCAATCCGTTTTTCGATTTCGCCCAACGTCAGCACTTCTGGTCCGCCCAGCTCAAATTCCTTGCTGATTGTACCGTTGTCGTCCAGAGCGCGCACGCTGGCCTCAACCACGTCGTAGACTGAAACAGGCTGGAACTGCGCTGTGCCGCCGCCAATCATCGGGAACACCAGGGGCGTCAACTGCATCAGGCGCGCCAGGGAATTGAAAAATTCGTCCTGCGGCCCGAAAATCGCCGACGGGCGCAGTGCCGTCCATGCCATGCGTGACGAAGCGACATACTCCTGGGCGCGCCCTTTGCTTTTCAGGAAGCGGTAAGGCGAGGCGCTGCTGGCAGCGTTCTGGCTGATGTTGATGAAGCGCTTGACACCGCGCGCCTCGGCGGCATCCACCACGTTGATTGTGCCCTGATAGTTGACTTCTTCGTAAGTCTGCCCTTTGGTTTCCAGCGCGATGGCAACCGTGTGAATCACGGCTGACACATCATTCATCGCGCGTTTCAACCCCTCGCGGTCGGCGACATCGCCCTGTATGATCTCGATTTTTTCGGCCACATCGCCCAAGCGCTTGTGGGTTTTTTCCATATTGCGTACCAGCGCGCGTACCGGTTTGCCCATTTCGACTAATCGGCGCACGGTATTGTTGCCCACATAGCCGTTGGCGCCTGTCACCAGAATTGTCATTGCCTCACTCTCCCGTTGGTTGGATGGTTATCTCATCAAGCTGCGCATAATTCAAAGCGCCCACAGGCAGTCGTTCCTGTGGGTTATTTCTATCATAGAGAGCGATGATGAGCGTGTAATGAACTTCGGTTAAATCATTTTGAATCACTAAGCTATGATTGTCGCTGACCAGTACATCCGGCTGCCAGGTGGTCGTCAGCGCCAGCCCGCCGCCGGGTTCGCTGTCGCGCTGTGCCGCCAGGGTGCCATCGGGATTCAGCAGTTGCAGCGTTACCACGTAGCGCGTGTCCAACGGCGCGTCGGTTGACCACAGCAGCCGAATTTGCAGCACATCGCCTGCCGCGAAGGTGTCAGTGTTCAGCGCGTAGCTGCGCAGCGTAATGTGTTGGCCGAAGCGAATCGGCGTGTCGTCGCTGATCGGATACGCGGCGGCGGGCATGACATAGCGCACCAGGCGCACATCGCCGTACCAGATGTCGTCGGCCTCAAAGCTTTGTGCACTGAGCGTGCTTTCGACAACGCGCTGTGGGTCACGTTCGGTTTCGCCCCAGAACACGGCGAAGACGCGCGAATGCCGCGCCATCACCTGCTCGACAGCCGCGCGCGTGGCCGCGTCATCGCCGCCCAGCCCTTCCGGCAGCGGGTAAATCGGCAGATCGCCGCGATAGTAGTAGGCGAACACTTCCTGCTGATTGGGCGCATTGAGGATGATGGCGTCGCCGGGGCGTGCCTGTGCGGCGATCTGCGCCGCGATGGCCCGATAGTTGTCGCGCTGGAAGGCGGTGTCGTGATACAGCGGGTTTAGTCCCGCCCATAGATTCAGCGTGAGCCAGAGCGATGCGAGACTCGCCGCCGCGCGTAGAATCGTCCGGCGGGTTTGCAGCGGCAGCCTGCGCCGCCCCGCGACCAGCGTGATGCGCCCCTGCCAGAGCACCCACAACCCGCGCGCCAGCCACAGCGCCACGCCGATCTGTGCCGACAGCAAAAACTTGAGATTGGCCTCGCGGAACAGCCCCAAAGCCAGAAACGATCCCACCGGCACGAGCGCCCAAACGACCGGCAGCAGCATCCGCCACCACAGCGGCGTATGGGCCTCTGAGCGTTCGACCAGCAGCCCGAACAGCAGCAGAAAGAGCACAATGCCGAAAGCGGTGTTTGTCGCTTCGTAAGTAATGCCGAATGTCAGCCAGCCGAAAATCGTCGCCAACGCTTGCTCAGCGGGGATGGCCTGCCCTGTGCTGGGCCAGGTGCGGATGCGTTCCAGCGCAGTGGGCAGCCAGGGCAAAAACAGCGCGATCGTCACCGCATTGAGCGCGCTGTACTGCGCCAGCCTGCGTCCCAAGTCTGCGCGTTCTTGACGGAAAAAGTGCGTCCCCAACCACAGCGCTGCCAGCGCGCCCTGCGCCAGCATCACGAACGGGTAGGCGTAGTGCGTCCACAGCCCCGCTGCATTGAGCAGCGCCAGCGCCGCGCCCCATCGCTTGCTGTCGCCGCGCCGCAGAAAAAACTGTGCCAAGACCCACATGCCCGCCGCCGACCACAGCGCCAGCAGTGCGTACATGCGCGCTTCCTGCGCGTAATAGATGCCGAAGGTGTTGAGCGTCACGAACAGCGCCGCCGCCAGTCCGGCCAGCGCGCTGTACAGCCGCTTGCCGAGCGCGAAAGTACATGCCACCGTGAGCGTGCCCGCCAGAGTGGAGAGCATTCGCAGCGTGAATTCGCTCTCGCCCGTCAGCGCGCGCCACAGCGCCAGCAGCCAGTAGTAGCCCGGCGGGTGAATATCGCGCGCGGCGTTTTCGGCGATGGCGACTAGCGAACGCCCGGCCTGTACATAGCTGTTACCTTCGTCGTGCCACAGTGACTGCGCGCCGAGCAGATGTACGCGCACGGCGAACGCCAGCAGGATGACGATGCTCGCCGCGATGCTCGCTGCATATCGGTTGTTTAAGCGCTGCAAGATGGCGTTCATCGCCGCCGCTCCCGTCCCGCGCGCAGCAGTACCCAAAGCGCAAACAGTCCCAGTGCCAGCCCAGATACAGCGATCGGGTAGCCGTTTTCAAATGTGCGATCCAGCACGGTAATGGTGTCAAGGCGCAGCGGGCAGGCGTTTGGGCAGCTTACGCGGAACTCGTGCGTCTGGGGAAACACCGAACGAAACAGAGTAATTTCGCGCCATGTTTGCTCATTTCCCGCGCCGGATACGCCGACGACGCCATCGATCAGCACGCCATAATCGCCCGCCAGCCTGATCGAGACAGTTGTGCCGTAGGCTCTGAACCTCACTGCGCCAGACACACTGCGCGCCTGCCCAAACTGCGCGCCTTCGACCGCGCTCACCTGTGCCGCGCCGGACACACTCACGCGCCAGTCTTCCGCCTGATACACGCCGGGATACAGGATCGGTGTCTGATTCTGAATATAGTCCTGCATGGCAGAGTAAATCGGCAGCGGCGTGAATGTCGGGTGTTCCGGGCTGTAATCCGGCTCGACCATGCGGAAGTAATACTGCGGCTGTGCGTGCCAGCTAGCGTCAGGCCGCGTGAAGAACCAGTAAAAAATCACGCCCACCCACGGCCATTCGCGCTGTGCCCGCTCATAACCCAGTGGCATATAGCGCGCCGCCTGTTCCGGCGTCACTTGGCCGAACGCCAGCGGATTGACAATCGTCGGGTCATCCGGCACAGGATTCCACGCCGCCTCGCTGATCCAGATCGGTTTATGCGCGTCGCCGTTAGCAACCATCAGGTCGCGAATGTAGATATTGCGCGCGAAAGTCACGGTCGTCGGGCGCATCCGCTGATCGGTCGGACCGCTGTTCAGGCCGTAGCCGTTGACGCTCATGACATCGAAGCAGCGCGCCGCGCCGGCGTCGTACATACGCTGCAAAAAGATGAAATCGTTCAGATCGCGCCCGGTCAGCGAGATCGTCGGCGCCATGGCCGCGCTGATAACGACGATGCGCGGGTCAACGGCTTTGAGCGCGTCATAGGTGCGGCATAAAAGTTCTGTATAGGCTTCGGGGTTCACTGCCTGCTCGCCCCATTCCGGGTAAATGTTCGGCTCGTTCCATACCTGATAGTAGAACAGCCGCCCGCGATAGCGCGTCGCTAGCGCCACAGCATAATTCACGAAATCCTGGATGTCGTCCGGTGGCGCGAACGAGCCGATGTCCGGGTTGGCGTGCGTCCACGCGGGCGGGTTATCCAGCCGCACCTGAATCGCCAGCCCATATTGTTCCGCCAGCGCCACGATCTGATCGTATTTCGCCCAGGCGTCGATTGTATCGACCTGCCCATCGCCGTTGATGTCGTTGCGGCTGTCGCTGTACTGTCCGCGTCCGTCGATTTCCAGGTCTTCCCAGGGAAACTGCTGGCGAATCCAGGTGAAGCCCGCCGCTGCGATCATGCGCAGTTGTTCTTCGCGCTTGGCGGGTTCGGCCTCCAGATTCAAAAAAGTGTTGATGCCGTAGGGATTCAACCCGGCGTGCTGAATCGACGTCATAGGCGCGGTGTTTGGCTGCGGGCGCAGCAGGTTGCCCGGCAGTTCGATCATGCCGCGAATGTGCGCCAGCGGCGCTTCTTCGCCCGTCAGCGACCAGAAAAAGTGCCACACAGCGCCCTGCCCGCGCAAGTCCAGCGCCAGCAGCGCGCCGAGTGCCAGCAGCACGACTAGCGCAGTGATAAGGTGTTTGCGTTTCATGGCGGGCATTATAACGGGTTTTTGGCGATGTGTGATACGCTAAAGCTATTCGAGACGAGGTGCATGATGACGCAGACGGTGACATTGACCTTGACTGAGGGAGAAGAAGCGTTGGCAAATGCTTGGGCACGCGAACGGGGATTGGATGCGCCAGAGGAGGTGGTGCGCGCGCTGCTGCGTGATGCGGATAGGCATTAGCTATCGGGCATTCGGTTTGCGCGAAGAAAACGACCGGCGACGATGGTTATGCCTGGCATCAACTTTACGACAACAAATCGATGCGCGCCGATGTGGTGGAGACAGAAACGCCCTGTGAGGGACTGGCGAGTCCATAAGCGTCCTGTACCGATAAGCGCGGGCTGACGTGTTATACTCGTGCGCAAAAACGCACGAGGCACACATGGCACTACACAAACTAGTCAAACGCGCGCGCGCCGAAGGCACGCCCCTGATCGACGGTCAGCAGCTCACTTTCGTTTGGCAGGGGCAGCGCGCGCCTTATTTGCTCGGCGACTTTAACCAGTGGGGCTACGGGATGCCGCCCACCGAACTACAAGCGGTGGGGCGCGGTGTCTGGGCGCATACGGTCAGCCTGCCCGCCCCCGCTTATCTCGAATATATCTACACTGACGATCTGGAAGGAGGCGAGCGTGTGCCCGACCCGTTCAACACCCACAAAGCCAGCAACGGCTTGGGCAAGTTCAACTACTACGTGCGTATGCCCGGCTATCAGCACAGCCGACTGCTGCGCCCCAAAGCCGGCATCGCGCGCGGCACGCTGACCAAGCATCTGTTGGAAAGCGATTATCTGCTGGTGGGCGGCCAGCGCGATCTGTGGCTGTACCAGCCGCCGACGCCTGACCCCGTGCCGCTGCTGCTGGTCTACGACGGCAATGATTACCTGCGCCGCGCCAAACTGATCAACATCATCGATAACCTGATCGCGCAGGGGCGTATCCGCCCGCTGGCGCTGGCGCTGATAGCGCTGTCTTCGGTCAAAGGCGCGCGCTTCATCGAATACGTCGCCAACGAGGCTACCGTCGCGCTCGCCGGGCAGCATATCCTCACGCTGGCGCGCCAGCATCTTAATTTGCTGGATGTGAATCAGTATCCCGGCGCTTATGGCACGCTGGGCGCGTCGATGGGCGGCCTGATGGCGCTGTATACCGCGCTGCGCCTGCCAAATATTTACCGCCACGTCATGAGTCAATCCGGCGCATTCAATTTTCTCATCATGCCGCAGACGCCGCTCATCAATTTTGTGGTCGATCACTACGACGGCCCGCCGCTGCGCATCTGGCTGGACTGCGGCCAGTACGAGTGGCTTATCCACACCAACCGTGAGATGCTGCCGCGCCTGCTGGCCAAAGGCCATCACGTCATTTATCGCGAATACGCCGGCGGCCACAATTACACCTGCTGGCGCGATGAATTGGCGCACGGGCTGGAAACCCTGTTCCCGCTGGAATAGGGTTGCGCTGATAACTGAAAATTGATCCCTGTCAACAGGTGTTACGGCGCGGGCGTCTCCGTCGGCACAGCGCCGCGCGGGCTGATGCCCCATACGCTGATTGTGCCTACAGCGTCCAGCATAACCATCAGACGCCCGTCGTCCGTCCAATCCACCATCAGTGTCGTCGTCACGCCTACCGGCAGATCGGCACGCCGCACCGTTTCATCGGTGATTTGCGTCAAATCCCACAGGGCGACTCCGCCGCCGACCATCGATGTGATCATCGTGCTGCCATCGGGCGAAAAATCTGCCGACAGGCGCGCGTTGCCAAAGCCCGGAATCTGCCCGACCAGCATGCCTGTAGCCGGATCCCAGATTTGCATATTGGCGATGCCGCCGCCGTTCACCAGGTAACGTCCGTTCGGATCATATAACATGACTTCGGTCACACCGCGATTGCCTGTCGCCAGCGTATGTTGCAGCGTGCCATCGGCGGTGTTATACAGTCGGATGTCGTTCTGCGTACCCACTGCCAACTGGGCGCCATCCGGCGAAAACAGCAGGCGCGTCGGGATTGCGTCGAGCGTGATTTGCAGCAGCCGGGTGCGTGTCTGCCAGTCCCAGACATTCACTACACGCTCATCGCCGCCGCTCGCCAGCAGCGTGCCAGCGGGCGAAAACGCCAGCGAATTGACGTAAAACTCATGCGCCGCGATCGTCACCAACGACTGCCGCGCTGCCGTATCCCACACTTTGACCGTGCCATCTGTGCCGCCGAACGCCAACCAGCCATCCTCTGGCTGATACGCCACGATGTTAGGGTTGTAGGCATTGTGGCCGACAAAGCTGTTCTGGAAGAGACCGTTTTCACTATAGACATTAACCAGCGCAACCTCGTCGGTGGTGTACAGTTCGGTCTTTTCTGGCGAATAAAAGACGCGCGTCGCGCCGGCGCGGTCGGTAGTGTACAAAAGCTGTCCCGTGACCAGATCCCAGCCCAGCAGCAGCGTATTGTTCAGCCCGGCCAGTCGTGTGCTATCGGGCGACAGCGCGTAGGCGAACACGGTGGTGATGGGGTCGGGGTTCTGTAACTGTCCCAGATTTTCGATATGCGCAATATTGGCGCTGCTGATGGGTTCGACCGATTCACGCAACGGGATGGGGGTCGGCGTGACGGTTGCGCCGCCGACCAGTGCCGGCGTCGGCGCGCTTCCCAGACAGCCGCTCACTATTCCCATCAGGCAGACCAGCGTTAACAGCAATTTGGATTTCAAGGCGTTCTGCTTTCCTTGCATAACAAACCTGCCCTATCCTATCCGCAATCTGCGCGCGGCGTTTGATAGGATTTGTTCAAGTTTGTTTATTCGCCGCTATCGGGGCCGCCGCTGGCCGGCGCGCCCGCTACGATGTCCAGACTCCCCAACAGCACAGCGTACTCGTTGATTTGCTCCAGTCCGCACTCGCCTTCGAACGGTTCGATCTGTCCGTTGCCGTTTAAGTCCTGCCCGCGCATCATGCGTCCCGCCGTCGCCGTCGATTCCGCTAACTGCGGCGTGATCGACTCGAAATCCGCTGCCGCCAGGAAAGCCGTTTCCAGGGCGATCACTTCATCCGCCCAGCCGCGCGCGTTATCCAGGCACACACGCACCAACTCCACCTGACTTTGCACATACAGGCTGACGCCCGGCGCGTTGACGGCGCTGTCCAACTGTTCCTCGATCCAATCGAGGAAGGCATACACGCCCACGCCGCGCCCCGGATTCTCGCCGCGCCCGTTGCCGTCGAGATCGTCGCGTGTGCCGCGCAAAATATTGATCGTATGTTCTGCATGGACGCGCACCCCGCCTAACGTGGTTGCATGCGCTGCCAGCCCTGTATGCTGTTCGGCGATACTACCTTCGGCCAGCGCACCTGTCAGCAGCCCGCTGTTAGTAATCGCTGTCACCTGATAATCGCTCATGCCGCCCGCTGAACCGGGTCTGAGGCCGTTGTCAGAGGCGACAAAAATCTCAGTGATCGCCTGGCTGACCGCCGGCGGCACATGCCCACTATACAGGATTTCGCCGGCTGGCTGCCCGCCGATTTCGCTTTCGGCGGTGATGATGACCGTGTTAAAATTTGCCGCCAGCATTCGCCGCTGAGTATCGCTAAATGTGAGTGTGCCGCTGCCCAACGGGTCAAGATTTAAGCGTCCCAGCAGCATGGTCGCGCCGCTGTCATTGTTCACCAGCCAGACCGCGTAGACTCGCCCACTGCCCGCCGCCGATAAGCCTTGTACGCTCAGACTCACGGTGTCGCCCAGACTCGTCGTTGTCAGAAAATTCAAGCGGCCGAAACTCGGCACCGCCGTAAATACCGGCGCAGTAATCGTCGCGGTTGGCGCGGGGGCGTTGTTGTTCAGATTCGTGAAAAACAGTCCTGCTACGATCACAATCACCAGCGCCACTAACCCCAGCGCGCCGATCAGCACAATGGGATTCGTCGCCGGATGCTGCACGATCATCGTTTGCACTTCGGTCGGCTGCGCGGCCTGCGTGGGCGCAGGGCTTCTGGTTGGGGCGGCGGGCGTGCCGGGCAGCACCCGCGTCACCACATTGCCCGCCGGACTCAGCTTCACGTCACTGGCCTTCTCGATACTGGCGACGGCGGCGCTGAAATCTTGGGCGAAAGCTACGGCGCTCTGATAGCGGTCTTCCGGTTCTTTCGCCAGCACGCGCTCGACCACCTCGTTTAACTTTGCCGGTACATCTTTGAATCCCAGTAGGCTCGGCACAGGGTCATTGATGTGTTTGAGCAGCAGCAGCATGGCGGTATCGGCATGGTAGGGCTGCTGACCGGTCAGCATCTCGTAGACCACCACACCCAGGGCGTAAATATCTGCGCGCTGGTCAACTTCCAGACCTTTGGCTTGTTCCGGCGCCATATAGGCCGGTGTGCCCACCACGCCCGTCCCGGTCAGCCCCGAACCCTGCTCCACCAGCCGCGCGATGCCAAAATCGGCCAGCAGTGCGTGTCCTTCGTTGTCCATCAGAATATTGGCTGGCTTGATGTCGCGGTGCATGTAGCCCTGCCGGTGGGCGTAATCCAGCGCCGAAGCCACTTCGCGCAGAATTTTTTCCGTCTGCCGCAGCGTCAGCGGCCCTTGTTTGATCAGATCGCTCAGCGACCCGCCTTCGACATAGGCCATAACGAAGTACAGAATATCGTCTTCCGTGCCGTAGTCGTACACGGGCAAAATGTGCGGGTGCTGCAAACGCGCCACCACGCGCGCCTCTAATTTGAAGCGCTCGACAAACGACGCCTCCAGCCCCGGATGCGGCGGCAGCACCTTAACCGCCACAAAGCGCTCCATTTCTTCCTGATAACCGCGATACACTGTTGCCATACCCCCCTGGCCCAGCATATCGGTAATCTCATATTTGCCGAGTTTGCGCCCGATAAGCACCGCGTTCTCGCTTTCTGCTGTGGTACAGTAATTCTTTGTACGATTGTAGCATTGTTAAATGCGCTCTGCACATCACTGTTTCGCCCGCTGCCACTGAGTTTGCCCTTTACGTTTGTCTTCTGGGACGTGATATAATCAGACCTGATTGACCAACAGAATGAGGAATGTAACCATGCAATTCGGTGGCCCAGAACTGCTGATTATCCTGATTATCGTTGTCTTGTTGTTCGGGATTGGGCGTGTTTCGCGCATCGGCGGCGAACTCGGCCAGGCCGTCGCCAATTTCCGCAAGGGCTTGCAGGCTGGTGCACAGCAGCAGCCTGCCGAGGAAAAGCAAACAGAAAAAAGCGAATAAGCACCACACGGCAAGAATAAGGGGCTTGATCGCCCCTTACTCGTCATTGCTCTAGAGCCGCCGTTCCAGTTCGCGCTGCACATCGAAATATGGCCTGTGCGGGATGCCCCCCGGCAGTTTCAGGTTATACGTCACCACCTGCTTGTTGTAGCGCATGACACTTTCGTCCAATATCTGCCGGATTTTCTGCCACGCGCTCTCGGCGTTTTGCCGTCGTTCGCTGGCACGTTCCGCATCGGGGATGCGCTGCGCATCGCCCAGCGCCCCGCGATAGGCTTCGGCAGCCTTGCGCAGCGTCTGCAAAATCTTGTCGCGCTTCTCGTCCAGTTCGCGCCCGGCCATGATCCAGTCCGGCTGCAAATCGTTCTCGCGCAGAATCTTGTACGCCGTGCGCATCTCCTCTGGCGTGTTTGGGTCATCCTCCAGCTTCAGCGGCTTGCCCGCCCCAGGCAGATGCCCCGCGCGCCCATCGCTGATAGCCTGCCGAATCGACTCTTCGATTTTCGATTCCCACCGATTGTCCTGTGCCATAGCATCCCTCGCAGCCCGTTATCCAACCTTAGCTGCGATTGTACTATTCTTCACTATTAAAGTCCATTACGGCAGCGCGCCCGGACGCTGAATGCGGAACGTAGCCTGCACCATGCCATCCTCATCGCGCAGAGTCACCACGTCGCCCTGTCCCCACACCGCCGTGCTGCGATTCCAGAACAGCGCGATCGGCGAATTTTCGCCCACGCGCGTGTAGACCGTCACCTGCCCGCCCGTGAACACCAGTTGGCGCGGGAAGGTAAACGTATTGCCGTCGGCGTCGGCCAGCGTCCAGCCGGTCATGTCTACCAGGGCGCCGTTGTTGCGGATTTCGACGCCTTCTGCCGTCACATCACCCGCGCTCACCACGCTGACAATCGTTACCTGGGCGTTCACCGCCGTTGGCGCCAGCGTGACCGTGGGCGTAGCCGTCGGTGTGCCCGCTTCCGCCGTTGTTTCGGCGCCGGGCGTGTCTGCGCTGCTTTCCTGCGCTTCGGGTGTCGGCGTCGGCACGATCAGGGGCGCAGTCAGCGTGCAGCCTTCCAGCGGAATAATCAATTCCTGCCCGACCTGCAAGCGTGTGGCCGTTTCTTCCGTCAGCCCGTTGGCCTCCATGATGTCGAAGCCTGAAACGCCGTAAATTTCGCCCAACGCGAAGGGCGCGTCGCCCGGCTCCACGATGTGGATGATACAGTTGGCAGGAAGCGGCGTGCCGTTGATCGTCGCGCCCTGTACGGCGGGCGTCGTGTTTTGCGTCTGGACATTGCCTGCGGCGGCCACCTGCGTTTGTTCGGCGGGAGCGGCGGGACTCACCAGCCCGGTGGGCAGAATCACCGTGCCGGGCTGCGGCGTGGCCGTAATCAGCCACGGCGTCTGGGTTGACCCCGCCGTCGCCGTGATGATTAACGGCACGGTCACAATCACTTGTTGGGGTTGGCCGCCGCTCAATTGCTGGCCAAACAGCGAAATCACCCCCAGCGCCACCACAATCGAGAGCGCCACATTGGCAATCAAGAACAACATCGCACGCCGCTGCATAGGCTGGTCCTCACTTCTCGCCGGGTATGCCCGGTTAAACTGCCGACAGCCACTATAGCACAGCGCCCCCGGCACAGCAACGGCGACGGTTAGGGCGCGGTTTGTGCGCGGCGGATGCGCCAGCCGATGAGACTGCCAAACAAGAGACCTGTACCCGTATTCATTACCAACATGGTTTGTATCCCTTGCAGGGCAGCACTGCTGACTCCCAACACCAGCCCACCCACCGTTAAAAACCCTGTCGCAAACACCATAATTGGCCCCAGGCGTGGAACATTGGCCGCCTTGCCCAACGCGCTGACGAAATAATTCAACGCCATGCTCAGCCCAAAACAGGCCGCCAACAGCGCCAGCATATTCATCCCACCCGTGCTAAAAGCCGCCAGCAGCCGTTCCTCATCTGCCAATACGGTCAAATCATGCAGCGGAAGGTTGGCCGCCAGCAGCCCAACGGCGGCGATGCCGACGATGCTCATCAGGAGATTGATGAAAGCGGGGGTGTTCCAACGCTTCATAGATAGATTAACCTCAAATCGTGCAAGAGGGTGTCTTCGTAGCGGGTACATTTCAAGTTGGTGCGCCCAAGCCCTCACCCCCTTGCCCCCTCTCCCGACCGCCGCTGTGCGGCCAGGCGAGGGGGAGAAAACCCGTGCCCGATGCTGTTGAAGCCCCTCTCCCAGGGCTGAAAGCCCGTTAGGGAGAGGGGTTGGGGTGAGGGCGATTTAGCCTCAAATTCGATGGCTGGGCAGTGACAAAAAGTCCCTGCATTAATTTGAAATGCACCCTTTCGTAGAGGCAGGGTTGCATCTTCGTGTGCTGGGGCGCCCCTCATTCCCCCGTCGGCACCCAGATGTTCTTGACCTGCGTCGCCTCGCGCAAAAATTCCTCGCCCATGCCCTGATGCGCGTCCAGCCAATCGCGCCGCTCGCCATATCCCACCCAGGTGCGCTTCATATTGCTGGCCGCAAGCATTTCCACCTGGCGGCAGCCTTCCGCGTCGCCGAAATACCACACGGCGTCCACATCGTCGTGCTCCGCCAGCGTTTTCGCCAGCGCATCGCGCGCCCCAGTCACGATGTTCACCACGCCCGCCGGCACATCCGACGTTTCCAAGACCTGATACAGATCCGTCGCGCTCAACGGCTGCGTCGGCGAAGGCAGCGCCACCACCGTGTTGCCGCGCGCGATGGCCGCCGCTACCAGCGCCACGAAGCCCAGCAGCGGATACTCGTCCGGGCAGGCGATGCCAATCACGCCCAGCGGCTCATGCACGGCCAGCGTGATGCCACGCAGCGTCGTTTCCTGGATGCTGCCCCCGTACTTATCGGCCCATGCCGCGTAGCTGAACAGACGCGAAATCGCCGCATCGACCTCGGCGCGCGCGTCTTCCGTCGTGCGCCCGCTCATTGCCACGATGCGCGCCGCGAATTCCGCCGCCCGCGCCGCCAGATTTTCGCCGATGTAGTACAAAATCTGCGCGCGCGTATGCCCGCTGCTCTCCGCCCATTTGCTGGCTGCGTGCGCCGCTTCCACCGCGTCGCGGATGTCTTTATAGTTGCCGTCCGCCACATAGCCCACCGTGTGCCCGTCTGGCGCTTGCACCGCGCGGCTGTAATTGCCGTCGGGACGCTTCTGCTTGCCGCCGATAAACAGTTTGGCGGTGCGGTCAATCGCCACGCCGTCGCCAGCCTTGCCGTTCAGCGGCGCGGGGCGCCCCGGCACGCTCTTGCCCCACGTCCCGTTGGCCGCCGCGCCGGAAAGCTGCGGGCGTGGCCGTGCCTGCCATGCCGGGCGCACATACTCGTACAGCCCTTCTTTGCCCCCTTCGCGCCCGAAGCCGCTCTCGCGATAGCCGCCGAAGCCCGACGCAGCGTCGAACATGTTCGTGCAGTTCACCCACACACTGCCCGCCTTGATTTTGCGTGCCACATCGATCGCCAGATTGATGTTTTCGCTCCACACGCTGGCGGCCAGCCCGTAGCGCGTGTTGTTCGCCAGCGCCACTGCCTCTTTCGGCGTGCGGAAAGTCATGGCTGTCAGCACCGGCCCGAAAATTTCTTCCTGTACCACCGCCGACGCCGGCCCGACGTTTGTCAGCAGCGTCGGGCGGTAAAAACAGCCTTTGGCCGGCAGTTCGCCCTCTGGCTGGAACATTTCCGCGCCTTCGGCCAGCCCGCGCTTGACCCAGCCATCAATCGTGTGCCACTGCACCGGATCAACTACCGCGCCGATGTCGATGCCCTTATCCAGCGGGTCGCCGATGCGCAGCTTGCTCATGCGCAGCTTCAGCTTGTTCAAAAAGCGCGGCGCGATATTTTCCTGCACCAGCAGCCGCGACCCTGCGCAGCATACCTGCCCCTGATTGAACCAGATGGCGTCTACCAGCCCTTCGATCGCCGCGTCCTGATCGGCGCTGTCAAACACCACATACGGCGATTTGCCGCCCAGTTCCAGCGACAGCCGTTTGCCCGTGCCCGCCGTCGCCCGCCGCAAAATGCGCCCCACATGGGTCGAACCGGTGAAGGCGATCTTGTCAAAACCCGCGTGTTCGACAATCGCCGCGCCGCTTTTGTCGCCGCCCGTGACAATGTTGATCACGCCCGGCGGCAGCCCGGCTTCCGCGACGATTTCCGCGAACAGCAGCGCGCTCAGCGGCGTATACGGCGCGGGCTTGATGACAACGGTGTTGCCCATCGCGATGGCCGGCGCAATCTTCCACGCCAGCATCAGCAGCGGGAAATTCCAGGGAATAATTTGTCCGACAACGCCCACCGGCTGATAACCGGGCAGCTCCTGTTCCATCAACTGCGCCCAGCCCGCGTGATGATAAAAATGTCGCGCCACCAGCGGCACATCCAGATCGCGTGATTCGCGAATCGGCTTGCCGTTATCCAGCGATTCGATGACCGCTAGCAGGCGTTGGTGCTTCTGAATGCCGCGCGCAATGGCGTACAAATAACGTGCGCGGGTGTGGCCGCTCTGTTTGCGCCACGCTTCGAACGCCGCGCGCGCCGCCTGGTAGGCCGCGTCTACATCCGCCGCGCCTGCGTCAGCCACTTCGGCCAGCGTATCGCCCGTCGCCGGATTGCGCGTGGCGAAATATTGGCCATCTTTGGGCGCGTGCCACTGGTTGTTGATGAATAAATCGAATTTGCGCTTGTGTTCGTCCAGCCAGGCGTTGGCTGCCGCCGCCGATTCGGGCGCAGGGCCATAAGACAGCGTTTCAAAAATTTCTGCGACTTTCATTTTTCAGCCCCTCAGCTTTCCACTATTCAAAACTCGGCAGCGCGAAAATCTCGCGCAGCGCCATGGAAAATCCCGCCAGCGCCGTGCTGACGATCACATCGTCGCCGTCGGTGTAAGTAGTAATATGCTTATTGTCATGGAGGAATTGATGCACTTCGCGCTGTTTCGGATAAATGACCCACACTTCTTCTGTCCCCGCTGCCAGGTATTCGCGCACTTTTTTCAGTACGTCTTCGCTGTCATCGTCAGGTGACATCACTTCCACTGCCAGCGTTGGCGCGCCCGGAAACGGCTTTTCGATATCCCAATCCTTGGGAATGCGGTCACGACGGATAAACGATACGTCCGGCACACGCGCGCCTTTCAGACGCTTTCCTTCTCGAAAAAGATGAAACAGCAGGCCATCCATAAACACGAAGCCTAACTGGTGTTTTGTCGCAAACACTTTCATCGGATCATGAACATTGCCGCCGATAAAATGATGAACGCCGCCTGCTGGATGCATTTCGACAATCTCCCCATCGACGATTTCAACCAATGCATCTGAGCCAAGTTGCATAAATTCGTCTTCATCGACAAATTTTTCCTCGATTCCCGGATGAGCGACCATCGTTATCTCCCTACACCATCGGCATATGATGCTTAGCGGCGTAGCGCCCGGTAGCGAAGTGCGATAGCTGGCGCTCGATGTCTGTCAGCAGCGCGCTGGCCCCCAGCCGGAACAGGTGCGGTTGCAGCCACTCGTCACCCAGTTCTTCTTTCATCAAAATCATCCAGTTCAACGCCTGTTTGGCTGTGCGGATGCCTCCCGCCGGCTTAAAGCCCACCTGATACTGGGTGCGCTCGTGATAGTCGCGGATGGCGCGCGTCATCACCAGGCTGACCTCCAGCGTGGCGTTCACGTCCTCTTTGCCGGTGCTGGTTTTGATGAAATCCGAGCCGCCCATCATGCACACCAGACTCGCCATGCCCACATTGCGCAGTGTCGCCAGATCGCCCGTCGCCAGAATGCTTTTCATGTGGGCGTCGCCGCAGGCCGCGCGCATTTCACACGTTTCGTTATACAGCGCTTCCCAGTTGCCTGTCAGCACATGCTCGCGTGAAATTACGATGTCGATCTCTTTTGCCCCCGCCGCCACCGATTCGCGGATTTCGGCGATTCGCTGCTTATACGGACTTTGTCCCGCCGGAAACCCGGTCGAAACCGCCGCGACGGGAATCGTTGTGCCCTCCAAGGCGCGTACCGCGTCGGCCACGCGGCTGTGATACACGCATACCGCGCCCACCTGCACAGGTTTTCCCGCCATATCCAGCGCCGCGAGCAAGTCGTCGCGCACAGGCTGGCGCGCTTTGGCACATAGGCGGATGACATTGCCCGGCGTATCGTCGCCTTGCAGCGTCGTCAGGTCAATCAGCGTGATAGCGTGCAGCAGCCACGCCGCCTGCCACTCTTTTTTGATCGAACGCCGTGTGGTCAGTGTCGCGGCGCGCCGCTCCGTCGCGCTCAGATTGACGCGCACCTGGTTCACCCAGCCCATGTCCAGCGGAATACCCGGATTGCGTTCATGCGTCATAAATCTGCTCCCAAAACTCCAGCATCTATTTTAGAGTGTATCCGCTAATCAACAGGGCCGCGCCGTTTGACGTTGGTTTTGTCGCCCGTTTCGCCCAGCGCTGCGCCCGGCCACGATTCGCGCAGGCGCTCGACCAGTTCGGCCTTAAACGCCTTCAATTCTTCGCGCAAACGCGGCAACACATCGGGACTGCCGCTCGCCAGTTCCAGCACTAGCGCCGGGTGCCCGGCCTGCAAACGCGCCGCCAGCGCATCCACCTGATAATTTTTAAAGCCCACATCGCGCAGATACGTAGCGAAACGTCCTGTCGTCCGCCCGACAATCCCGCCGATCAGAATCCCCGTCCCCAGCGCAATAATCGGGCCAATGCCCGGCAGCGCCAGCGCCCCAAAATGCACCAGCCCCAGCGCGGCCAGCGCGGCGCCCAGTGTGCCCCCGGCAATCCCGCCCTCATTGGCGCTCAAGTCTCCGTCCAGTACCACGACTTCGCCGCTGTTGGCTTTGGCGACGATTGCCGCGTCTTCAATCTTGAGGTAGTCCAGACCGTTGAGATAATCCAACGCCTTGACCAACACACTGCGCGATGGAAACACAACGACAACCGTCTCACCCGGCATGGCGATTCCTCCTCGCCTCATTTGTCCAACACAGTATACACTGTGAGTGGGTGGAATTTTCATCCCCAATCGCTATAATTAACCCAGTAGGCAAGTTTCAGAGGCGCACATGGAACTTAATCTTCCGATTTTGCCACAGCTCGCAGAAAGCAAGAGTATCCTGATCGCCGGCGCGGGCGGGGGTTTTGATGTCTTCGCCGGCCTGCCGCTGTATTTTACACTGCGCGCGCGCGGCAAAAATGTCCATCTGGCGAATCTCAGCTTCACCGAATTTCGGTTGGCGGCACTCGTCAGCGAGATAGAAACGCTACTGCCCGATTTGCTCGTCGGCGCGCGTGGGCGCGTCAAGCACACACTGTCGTATCTGCCGGAGCCGCTGCTGGCGCAGTGGTTTCAGCAGCAGCACGCCCAAGACATCACGATCTGGATGCTCGCCAACAGCGGCGGCAGGCAGCTTAAACGCGCTTACCAGCACTTGGTTGAACATCTTCAGGTCGATGCCCTGATTCTCATTGACGGCGGCGTCGATTCGCTCATGCGCGGCGACGAATCCGGTTCGGGCACACTGGTCGAAGATACGCTGTCACTGGCTGCCGTGCGCGCTCTTCCCCTCCCTGTGAAAATTTTGGGCTGTATCGGTTTCGGCACAGAGGTCGAAGAAGCCGTGTGCCACTATAACGCACTGGAAAATATGGCCGCGCTTACCAAAGCCGGCGCATTTTTGGGCGTCTGCGCCCTCACACCGCAAATGCTGGCCTTCCAACAGTTTGAAGCGGCCTGCCGTTATGTCTGGGAACAAAAAGATCATCACAAAAGCCACATATCGACACGCATCATTCCGGCGGTGCGCGGTGAATTCGGCGCGTATGACATGTACAACGACCATTTTCCCGGTGTGTGCCTCTCGCCGCTTATGGGTCTGTACTGGTTTTTCGACGCCGCGACGGTGATTCAGCACAATAAGCTGATCGACGCGCTGGCCGACACGCACGACAAACCCGCCGCTTTTCGCATCGCCGACGCGCTGATTCAGCGAATGCAAATGCGCCCGCGTCGCGCCTTGCCCTACTAACGAAAAACCACCCCAAGAGGGGGTGGTTCTGTCTAACTTGCTGCTTCTGCGTGACTTATTCGTTCACGATCAGCACCGTCACCATGCCGAACATCCCGTTGCGGCTTTCCGCGTGCGTCAGGATATGGCAGTGGTAGGCCCACACGCCCACTTCGGTGCAGTCAATCAGCACGTCATAGCGCTCGCCCGGTGCAACATTCAGCGTGTCGCACATATACGGTACCGGCAGATGCCAGCCGTCTTTGGCGAACACCAACTGCGGCAGACCGTGTAAGTGCATCGGGTGGATCATCAGCCCTTCGTTCATGTAACGCACGCGAATCTTTTGTCCGCGTGTCGCGATGATGGGCTGCGTATAGGGGAACGACTTGCCGTTGAGCGTGAAACCGACGGCCGTATCGTTCAAAATGATGATGTATTCGGCATCCGCCACCGGTTCGCGGCTGGTATCCGCCGGGTCAATAATGAACGCGCCCATCAGACCACGTGTGACCTGCTCCGCCGCGTTGTGGTGCGAGTGATACATGTGCGAGCCGGCGTTCTGTGCCGTGAATTCATAAGAAAAAGTGCTGCCTGGAGTGATCACACCCTGTGTGATATAGGGCACGCCATCCTGATCGTTGGGGACGATTGCGCCATGGAAGTGGATGGCCGTGCTTTGCGTCATTTCGTTGGTGACGACGAAACGCACGCGATCGCCTTCGGTGACACGCACTGTGGGGCCGGGCACCATGCCGTTGTACGCCATCGCCGGGAACACCATGCCGGGGGCGGTTTCCCAGTCGATCTCGCTGCACGTAATATTGAAAACCTTGACATCGCCGTCCATTTCCGGTTCCATCGCCGGACGGAAAAAGTTCGGGTCACTGCCGGCCTGCGCCAGAAAGATTTCCACAACTTCTTGATGATGCTGATCCATTTCCTGCCAGGTTTCGCCGCCTGCCTGCTGCAAGTGCGGGTCCTGTGCGCCGCTCACAGCCGCTGCGCCGCCTGTCCCCAGGCGCGCCCCGGCCAGCGCCGCTGCGCCCATCGCGCCCGCGCCGCCCATGAATTTCAGAAAATTACGTCTTCCCAATAGATTGGTCATAGTTCCCTCGATATGGAGTTTACTCTATGGAGTTACATACAGGCGGTGAAAAAACACTCCTCGCATCTTAACTGATTTATTGTTAAGCTCGTAAGGAATAATTGTCATGTACTTTTGGGAAGAATTTCACTTGCTAAAATCGTGTGACTTAAGTCACAATGAAGTGTCTTATCACTGTCACTGTGAGGAAACCCGATGAGCGAACACAGCGCCCCTGTCCAACCGACAGAAAACGAAAATTACCCTTTGCTGCCTGTTATTTTGTTTTTGGTCATTGTCGGCGTGATTCTCGTGCTGCTGCTGCCGCGCCCCGCTCCTCGTGCCACCGAAGAAGCCGAGTCGCCGGCTGAGGTTGTCCCCACAGAAGTTGCTGCCGCGCCGACAGAAGCCGCGCCTGCTGCTGAAGCGGCGCCGACAGAAGCTGCCCCCGCCGCCGAAGCCACTGCCGCAGAGCCTGCCGAAGCTGCACAACCCCCCGCTGCGGAAACCGCCGGCGAATTTGACGCTGCCGCCGCTTACAATTGGGCGTGTGCCAGTTGTCACGGCCTCGACGCGCGCGGTGTACCCGGTTATGCTTCTAGCCTGCTGTTCAGTATGGATGTAATGGGGCGCAACACCCGCGCGCTCACCGCGCTGCTGACAGACCCGCAAATCGCGACTTCTGGCGAATTCGTTCATCCCTATCGCGGCGGCTATCCACAGCTTAGCGATGAACAGATCAGCCAACTGCTGGATTACCTGTTCATGCTGACCACACAGGCCGGCTGAACCGCTTTTTCTGAGAAGCACAAACAAAAAACCCCGGCACGATACCGGGGTTTTGCTCTGTAGTAGACTACACGCGACGAGTAATTTGCGAAGGCGGGCGCGTCAGTTCAAATGTGTCGCTCAGGCGCGTGTAGCTGTTTCCCGAAAGGCGGCCAATCGGTTGCAGTTTGCTCAGGTCGATCTTATCCGTGCCGATTAGCAGCTCATCGCGCACATGCAGATACACGATGCGCCCGATCACCACGCTGCCTCCGCCCGGCTCACTGCCCAGCTCGACAATCTGCGTCAGTTTGCACTCAAACTGAACCGGGCTTTCCGCCACGCGCGGCGCTTGCACACGCACGGAAGGAATCGCCGTCAGCTTTGCTAGCGCGAATTCATCCACCTCCGCCGGGTACTCGCCCGCCGTGAGATTCATCGCCTCTGCCAGCGGCGCGCTGACGATATTGACGACGAATTCACCCGTCTGGCGCACATTGTTCAGCGTGTCTTTGGGGCTGCTGTCCGTACCGCGCACCATGGGGCAAAACAGCAGACTCGGCGGGTTGGCACAGATGGCGTTAAAAAACGAAAACGGCGCCAGATTGCGCTGCCCGCTGCCGTCCACGCTCGAAATCCAACCGATCGGTCGCGGCAGCACCGCCCCGATCATCAGCTTATACAACGACTGCCAGGACAGGGTTTCGGGAGCGAATTCCATCACCTATCTATACCTTGTATAGCTGTTCATATTTGCCGCGCAGATAGCGCATGTACGGCTCAATGCTCATCGGGCTGCCGCTGGCGCGTTCGATCAATTCTGGCGCGGTGTATTTGCTGCCGTGCCGGTAAATGTTTTCGCGCAGCCAACCGTGCAGTGTGCCGAATTCGCCCCGCCCAATCTCTGTGGGGATGTGGGGATGCGCTTTGAGCGCCGCCTCATAAAACTGGGCGCTTAAAATATTGCCCAGCGTATAACCCTGGAACATGCCGCCGATGCGCCCACTGTACCAATGCACATCTTGCAGCACACCATCGCGGTCATCCGGCGCCCTAATGCCCAAATCCTGCTCATAGCGCGCGTGCCAGGCTTCCGCCAGATCGCGCACTTCCAGCGTGCCTTCCAGCAGCGCCAGTTCCAGATCGAAGCGGATCATCACATGCAGGTTGTACGTCACTTCGTCGGCGTCCACCCGGATCAGCGAACGCTGCACTTTGTTGATCGCGCGGTAGAACGTTTCCAGCGGCACATCGTTCAGTGTATCGGGGAACATCGCTTGCAGACGCGGATAATAATGTTCCCAGAAGGCGAGGCTGCGCCCGACAATGTTCTCCCACAGGCGCGATTGGCTTTCGTGGACGCCCGCCGAGGTGCCGCCGTCCAGTGTTGTGCCTTCGTACAGCGGGTCAACGCCCTGCTCATACATGGCGTGCCCGGATTCGTGCAGCGTGCTGAACAGGCAGTCGCCTAGGTCATGTTCCTGCACGCGCGTGGTGATACGGACGTCGCCAATCGCGAATTTGGTGGCGAACGGGTGATGCGTCAAGTCCTGCCGCCCGCGCTCAAAATCATAGCCGTAGCGTTTGATGATTTCTTCGCCAAAGGCAAGTTGTCCCGCTTTGGGGAAATGGCGCTTCAGGCACGAATCATCGGCCACCGGCTGCGCTGTGATGGCCTTCACCAGCGGCACAAGCTGTTGGCGGAGCTGCGCAAACAGCGCCCGCACGCTCTGCGCCTTCATGCCATAGTCAAACATGTCGATCAGTGGGTCGGCGATATGTGTATAGCCGGGGAAACAGTCGGCGACCTTACGGCTCAGTTCCAGCGTTTTTTCCAGCAGCGGGCGCAGCGCTGCGAAGTCATTCTGCGGTCTGGCACTGATCCATGCCTGGTACGAACGCGCGCCGTGTTCCGACATCTCGGCTACCAGCGCTGGCGGCACGCGCACATCGCGCTCATAAGCGCGGCGCGTCGCGCGTATCAGCCCGGCGTCATCTGAATCATAGGGCAGGCTGTCGGCGTAAGGTTGCAGTTCGTCCAACAGCGTGCCGATCGCCGGGTCGGTGGCTTTTTCGTGCGCCAGCTTGCCGATGCGTGCCATCTGCCGTCCACGCGCCTCGGCGCCGCCCGGCGGCATGTACGTGGCCTGATCCCAGCCCATCAACGAGGAAATGGCATAATAATCGCCCACTTCCCGCAGGCGTTCTTTGAGTTCGTTCAGTTTGGCTTCCATCTTTAAATCCCCAGCACGCGGGCAATATCGTCGGCATGGGCGCGTTCGTGCTCGGCCATGTTATCCAGGATTTGCGCGATGCTCATGATCTTCATCGAGGCGTGGCGGCCTGTTTTATCCAGCACCGCCTCATCCTGTGCATCGAGCCAGGCGTTCAATTCGCTGCGTGTGCTGTTCAGGCTTTCGCGCGCCTGTGCCAACGTCATTTCCGCGCGTTTTTCCACGCTGCGTTTGTTATAGCGTTCCAGATCAAAATCGGCGGGAATCACTTCGCGCCCTTCGGCAATGCCTTTGATCTGATTGTTGTGTCCCCTGTCGGCGTCCGCCAGGTGTATCGCCAACTGGCGCACGTTCCATGCCGCGCCATCGGCGTATACCGGCGTTTCGGTGCGCTCGCCCACCGCATCCAACACCTGATTCAGGCGTTGGCGTGCCGCTTCCAGTTCGGCTTTCGCCTTTTTGATTCGTTCGGCCATAAATTTTCCTTTGCCTGGATTAAAGTTGGACGTAACTGTTTTCTGCCAGAATGAAACGGTGCGCCGCCGGCACGTGCCCAGCCGCCGATACCTGTGAGTTATCGGCCAACAGACTGGAATCGATGCGTCCGGGAATGTTGCGGATCACGCAGTTCTTCATCACGATGCTGGCTTCGATCTCGCTGTTTTCCAGCAGCACGTTGTCGCCCAGCGCTGTGTACGGCCCTACGTAGCTGTTGCGCACTACCGTGTTATCGCCAATTATCACCGGTCCGCGAATCACGCTGTCGATAATTTGCGCGTTTTCGCCCAGTATCACCCGGTTCGAGACCTGCGACTTCCCCATCACCTTATTGGGGTCTTCCGGCGCGGGCGAATAGGGCATATCGCCCATCACCAATTGGTTGGCCTGGATAATCGCGTCTGGTTTTCCCGCGTCAATCCACCAGCCTTCCAGAATATAGGGGCGCACCTCCAGATCGTGCGTGATCAAATGCTGGATAGCGTCGGTGATTTCCAGTTCGTTGCGCTTCGACGGTTTGATCTGCTCGATGGCGTCAAAAATGGAGGAACGGAACAGATACACCCCCGCGATCGCCAGATTCGACGGCGGAATCTGCGGCTTTTCGACCACGCGCTTGATGCGCCGCCCGTCGAGTTCCGCGATGCCGAAGCGTGTCGGGTCAGAGACTTCGCCCAGCGCGACAGCCGCTGCTGACAACGACGCCTCGAAGCCGCGCAGCAGCGTCTCCATCTTGTCCTGAAAAATGTTGTCGCCCAGAAAGACACAAAACGGCTCGCTGCCCACGAAATCGCGGCACAAACTCACAGCGTGCGCCAGCCCCTTCTGCTGCTCCTGCACAATATATTGCAGATGGACGCCCATTTTTGCGCCGTCGCCCAATTCTGTCACGATCGGCGAGTCCATCGTATGCACGACGATGCCGATGTTTTTCAGGTCAGCCCGCTTGAGTACATCAATGGCGTAAGCAATCAGCGATTTGTTGGCAACCGGGACGAGTGGCTTGGGCATGGTCAGGGTAACCGGGCGTAAGCGTGTGCCCTGCCCGGCAGCCAGAATGACGGCTTTCATGAGGATTCCTCCAAAATCTATTGCGACAACATTTTGCGCGATAGTACAAGATTAATTGACAGCGGTCAAACGGCATGGATACCATTGCGCCAGTATCCGCATCCACAAACAGCCGAAGATGATTGAAAACACCTCTATTGCCTACCGTGCCCACCACTTATACATGGACGACGTGCCGATTCCTGAACTGCTGGCGCACAACGAAACGCCTTTTTACGTCTACAGTCTGCCGCGCGTGCTGCACAACTACCGCCGTATCCAGCAAACATTCGCCCTGCTCAAGCCGCATATCCATTACAGCGCCAAGGCCAACGCTAACCTGGCCGTGCTGCGCGCTTTGATCGCCGCCGGCGCGGGCATCGACGCTGTCAGCATGGGCGAAATCCAGCGCGCGCTCTATGCCGGGGCGCAGCCACAGCATGTGGTCTTCGCCGGCGTTGGCAAAACGCTGGCCGAAATCCGCTACGCCCTCGAACAGGGTGTCGGCTGGTTCAACGTCGAAAATCTGCTCGAATGCCGGCTGATTGACGCGCAAGCGCAGCAGTACGGCCAGCGCGCGCGCATCGCCCTGCGCCTCAATCCCGATATTCAGGCCGATACGCATCCCCATATTGCCACCGGGCACGGCAAAGCTAAATTCGGCCTGCCCGCCGCGCAGATCGCCGCAATTCTGGCGCAGCAGAGCGACTATCCGTTTCTTGATTTTGCGGGCATTCATGTCCATATTGGCAGCCAACTGCGCAGCCCCCACGCCACCCGCGCTGCTATCGAACGCGCGCTGGAACTGATCGCGCCTTATCCCAATATCCGCACAGTCAACATCGGCGGCGGCCTGCCTGTGGCCTATGCGCCCAATGAATATGTTCCGTCGTGGGCAGATTTTGCCGACACGCTGACGCCGCTGCTGGCCGGTTATGAAGTCCTACTGGAGCCCGGACGTGCGGTGGTCGCCGACGCTGGCCTGCTGCTGACCACTGTCCTCTACCGCAAAGAGTACGCTGAACCGGCGTTTGTCATTTGTGACGCCAGTATGAGCGAACTGCTACGCCCCGCGCTGTATAACGCGCACCACGAAATCGTGCCTGTCGTGCGCACTGAAACCGCACCGCAGCCGGTGACGCTTGTCGGCCCCGTCTGCGAAAGCACCGATGTGCTCGGCACGCTCACCTACAGCGCACAGCCCGGTGACACGCTGGCGATATTGACTGCTGGCGCTTATGGATTAGTGATGTCCAGCAATTACAACCAGCGCCCGCGCCCTGCCGAAATCGTTGTCGGAGCCGATGGCCGCACATGGCGTGTCGTCCGCCGCCGCGAAGCGCTCGACGATTTACTGCGCTTCGAAAGCTGACTTTTCGTCTTGCTACACAAGTTCTATACTATGCGCTGACGGATCGATACCCTGAAAGGATGCAGCCATGAGCGGTTTGACAGCCTCAATGGTGGAATTTAAGGCCAACGGTTCCAGCGCGCCGGGTTATTTAGCTTACAGCGACGATAGCCTCAAGCGCCCTGGACTTATCGTCATTCAGGAGTGGTGGGGGCTGGAAGATCACATCAAAAGTGTCACCCGCCGTATGGCCGAACAGGGTTTTGTCGCCCTGGCGCCCGACCTCTATCGTGGCAAAATCGCCGCCGAGCCGGACGAAGCCCGCAAACTGGCGATGGAGTTGAATCATGATACGGCTGTCAAAGACATTCAGGGGGCGGTCAACTATCTGCGCGATCTGCCGCAGGTGCAGCCGAAGCAGATTGGCGTCATGGGGTTTTGCATGGGCGGCGGTTTGGCCGGCCAGATGGCTTTTCGCGGCGAACATGTCGGCGCGGTCGTCATGTTCTATGGCGGACGCCTGCGCCTGACCGACAGCGACGCGGCGGCGGTTACTGCCCCTGTGCTCGGCATTTACGGCGAACAGGATCAGAGCATTTCGCCGGAAACGATTCAGAACAACGAAAGTATGCTCAAAAAGTATCAGAAACCCTGTGAATTCATTATTTATCCCGGCGCGCCACACGCCTTCTTTAATGACACCCGCGCTTCATATCGCCCGGAGGCCGCCGCCGATGCCTTGCAGCGTACTCTCACCTGGTTCAAAAAATATCTTACGGACTAAAAACAGAGATATGGTTACGCATGGCTCTGTTTATGCCCGTATTTCAACCGATTCTCTTCAGTTAACGCGCCGTATCACCGTCAGCACTTTGCCGCGCACGTGGCAGTGGCGCGCGTCCACGTAAATCGGCGCCATATGCGGGTGTTTGGGTTGTAAGCGCACGCGCTCGCCTTCGGGATAATACAGCTTGAGCGTGGTTTCGCCGTTTTCGTCCAGCCACACGGCGACCATATCGCCCTGTTTGGCGGTTTCCTGCTTGCGCAGCAGCACAATGTCGCCGTCGGCCACCATGGCGTCGATCATCGAGTCGCCCTTGACGCGCAGCGCGAACACCAGCGCCGGGTCGGCCCCGCCGAGCATATCCGGCGTCACGTTGATAATGCTGTCCTGATCGTAATAGTGCCCGGCGTCTTCGGGAATCGCCACCGGTTCGCTGGCGACGATATGCCCGACCATCGGCACGCGCAGCCCGTTGTTCACCGGCGCGATCTTGCGCATTTCATTGTCGCCCTTGCCCACCAGCCGCAGCCCGCGTGAAACACGCCCGGAGCGCGTCAGATAGCCAGCCTGCACCAGCTTGTTCAGGTTGTAATTCACCACCGATGTGGAATTGATGTCCGTCGCCAGCCCGATCTCACGGATGGTCGGCGGGAAGCCGTTCTGGTCAATATACTGCTCCATATAGCGCAATATGCTGCGCTGTCTCTCCGAAAGTCTGTCGTAACTTTTCATCGCGGTAATCCTCTGTCACGAATAGTTGTTCTAGATTGTAAACGAACACAGGTTCTAAGTCAAATAAATGCTGATTTTGTGCTGAATTCCGTCTTTGTTCTATACTATCGATAACACGTTCACGGGGGCTCAAATGGATCAACTGCGACCGCTGCTCACCCTGTTGGTGCTCAACCTGTTTGAGTTTTTCGGCCTTGTCCTCTGGCTGCGGTTGGCCGATGACAACAACCACCTCATCGGCGCTGCGATTCTTGTGGCGGGCTTATTTTTAGAGCGTTTCACCGTTTATGTCGGCATGGTGCGCCCGGTCACGCAGGATCAGCGCGCCGGTCTCTATGCGCGCCGTTTTATCATTCAGGCCGCGCGCGAAACCCTCATCTGGGTCGTCTGGCTGTGGATCGCCGTCACGCTCAGCGACCTGAACTACGTCGCTGCGCTGGCCTTTTTGTTCGTCGCCATGCTGCTGGAACACAGCGCCGATGTGGCCGAACACAACGGCAAAGTCTGGCACTTTTATCTGACCAACCCGACCATGCTGTTCTTGACCGCTGTCGAAGCTGTCGGCGCCACCGCGTGGCTCTACCTGCTTGACCGCCAGCAGGACGCCGCCGCCGTGATCGTACTGTTCGTCGCCTTTGTCGTCGAGCATATCTTTCAGGGGCGTATGGTCGAAATCAAACCGCCCGCCGCGCAAACAGCGTAATCCGCACGACCGTATGCATATGTGGGCGCTGCGCGCCGCCGACCTGCGCACGCACGCCCACCAGCACTCCCGCCGCGACGTCTATGCCCTGAACCGCTGGCGCACACATTCTCCCCAAATGCCCTGTGCATCGGGGGCCGCTTTTGGCGCCCCCCTATTCCTGTTCCCGCAGCGTCAGCGTCGCCAGCGTCAGCACAATCAGCCCATACGGCGGCAGCCCCCACAGCATCGCCAGATCGCCGCCGTTGTCGGTCAGCGCGTGCAGCCCTTCGATGGCATAGTACAGCGGCGTGAACGTGCTCAAAAATCCCGCCCAATCCGGCATCTGGCTCACTGGCACGATCATCCCTGAAAAGAATACTGACGGCATGGTCATCAGCGGGATGAAGGGGAACACCTGGCCTTCGTTGCGGGCGAAATTCGAGACAAAAATGCCAAGCGCGATGCTGATGAGCGCCAGCAACCAGAAGACGCCGTAAATCGCCAACATGGTTTCTGGCGCATAATCGAGTTCAAAAAACACCTGGATCGAGATGAGCACAATCAGGCTTTGCAGCGTCGCCAGCAGCGAATACGCCAGAATGTAGCCAGTGATGATGCTGCTGCGCTGGTAGCCGTTGACGAACATGCGCGCCAATGTCTGTGCCGTGCGTTCGCGCACCAGCACAATCGCACACAGCACATAGGTCAGGAAGTGGACGATAAAGGCCGCAGCAGGCACAATAAACTGCTTAGGGCGAAAGACCGGGAATTCCACTGCGTCGAAAAAGATGTTGAGCATCCAGATGATAAAAAACGGCACGATCAGCGAGAGGGCGACAAAACGGCGATCGTGGGCAAGCTGGCGCAGCACGCGCACGGCGATGGCGAAAACCTGGGTCAACATAGAGCAGCCTTTCTTGTGCTACGAAGCGGCAGGCACTTTGCCGTTTATCAGATTAAGGATGATGTCTTCGAGTGTATCTTCGACGACTTCGATCCGGCTGACCGTCGGATCGAGATGAAAGCGCTGGAGCAGGCGCGGCAGTTCTTCGGGATACTGTGCGAGTGTTTCATCGACCACCTGCGCGCCGTTCCAGATTTTGATATGGGCTGTGCCGCGTCCCAACAGCCCGCGCGGCGTATCAGATGCCAAGACGACGCCCTCGCGCATCACGGCGATGTGATCGCAGTGCAGCGCCTCGTCCATCTGATGTGTGCTCACGATAATCGTCACGCCCTGTGCCGCCAGCGTCCGAAAATGCATCCAAAGGGTCTCGCGCAGTTTGGGGTCGATACCCGCTGTTGGCTCGTCCAACAGCATGAGCGTCGGCTGATGAACCAGCGCGCAGGCCAGCGATACCCGCTGTTTCATACCGCCGGAAAAACGATGCACCGCTTCATGCTGACGCTCGCGTAAATTGACGAACTCCAGAATCTGGTCGATACGCGCTTCGAGATTTTGAATAGCGTGCGCGCGGCCAAAAAAGCGCACATTATCGCGCGCCGACAAGTCTTCGTACAGCGCCGATTCCTGCGGCATGTAGCCGATTTGTCGGCGCAGCGAACGCGCCTGCGTCTGTGGATTGAGTCCCAGCACACTGACTTGTCCGCTGTGGTAGCGTCCGAGACCGATCAGCACCTTGATGAGGGTGGTTTTGCCCGCGCCGTTGGCGCCCAGCAGGCCGAAAATCTGGCCGCGCGGCACGGTCAGATTGAGTCCGCGCAGGGCCTCGAATTTGCCATAATTTTTGCGTAGTTCAGTGATATGGACCGCATCATCGTTCATGGGTTCCTCTCCGTGTTCAGGTAGAGCAAATGCAGATTGAGCGCGCGTTGGGTGACCAAAGTGTCGTGTATCCAGGCCTGGAAACCGGTGTATTTTTCGATCATTTTTCCAGAAAACATGTCGGCTAACCTTTCGAGGAGCGCTTTTGGCGTGCGCTACGCCTGTAAGCCGTGTAGAAAATGGGCGACAAGCTGTTCGGCATATTCCGTACCCGGCGGCAGTCCCTCGGCCAGCCAGGTGAATACATGGCGCGACAAGGCGTAAGTCAGCAGCGCGCCGATGAACATGCGCGCTGATACCTGCGGATCATGGGGTTTCAGCCGCCCCGCCGCGATTTGCTGCTGCAAATACGCTGTCAGAAAGCCCAGGATCATCTTTTGCAGCGTCGCATAGCTTTCCATCAGTTCTTCGATCTGATTGATCTCTGAAAAAAGGATA
Organism: Chloroflexota bacterium; assembly: GCA_013388745.1. Classification (GTDB taxonomy): domain Bacteria; phylum Chloroflexota; class Anaerolineae; order Aggregatilineales; family Phototrophicaceae; genus JACAER01. Next base: position 5,031 of record JACAER010000006.1, on the reverse strand, counting down.
CGCATCAGATTGCCAGCTCCAGGATGCTCGACATAAGCAATCGCAGACTGCGCGAAGTACAGAAGCACATCCTGCGGCGGTTCTGCCATCAGGTCGCGATTATCCCCGGCGATGCGCTGCAACAGCGGCGACAATTCGGTGACCACAGCCACAAATAACGCCTGTTTGTTGGGAAAGTACCAGTAAATCAGGGCTGGCGATTTAAGTCCGGCTTCATCGGCGATTTTTTTGATGGTCGCCCCGGCGAAACCCACGCGGGCAAACACCTTTACGGCGGCGTTGAGGATTTGCTGGCGGCGATTGAAGTCGTTTTCGGTCATTGCACAACATCTTGATTGAACATTCAATCAAGAGTATACGACGACTTGAATCCTGGGTCAAGTCATGTTGATGCTATTCGATTGTGTCGCGTGTCTGGTAAAAGAGGGCTTTCTTTTCGCCGGGCAGGGTGAACTCAAAACCGCACGACAGGAAAAAGCGATCTGACGAGGTGATTGCCATCACTTCCAGAATATGTTGTTCGCGCGCACGTTCCAGGCAGGCCTGCACCAACCGCTTGCCGATGCCTAACCCCTGCACTTGTGGCGAAACGGCGAGGCTGCGCACCTCTGCCAATTTGCGCGAATAGATTTCGAGCGCGGCGCAGCCCACCATCTGGCCTTCGTGTTCAGCCACGAAAAAATTAGGCAGCAGTTCTTCGAACTCGTCCAACGTGCGCGGCAGAAGCTTGCCGTCGTTGACAAAAGGCGTAATAAAGGCTTGCAGCGCGGGGATGTCTGCTGCTGCTGCGCGGCGAATGATGACGCTAGGATGATAATTTTCGGTCAATTTATAGGTATCCCGCAATACGCGCGATGAGCAGCGCAATAATCAAGGATGCGATCAGAAAAACCCAGGCGGCAAGACGTCCCAAATCCTGGCCGGCGTTGATTTCTTTTTCTTCGATCTTGACGCTGCCGAGTAAGTCCACATAAAAATCGACATTGGTACGCTTGCGTGTCAGGCGCGCCATGAAGTCGTTGCCGCTCACCAGTACCCAGCCCTCGTCCTCCCAATTGACGCCCAACCGCTCCTGTATTGCGTTGTCGAGGATCAGGCGCGCTTCTTCTGGCGCGATGGGTTCAATCTCATTTGTCATGCCTTGCCCTTGTCACGAATCGACCTGTAGCGCATATTATAGACCTTTCGCCATAGATACAAGAGAGGGCTTTGCCTGTGAACCAATCGATGCCAAGTGTCCAACAAATCGAAACGCTGCCGTTGTTTCTGCGCAAGACGATACCGCCGGAATACCGCGACGCGATGGGGCATATGAATATCCGCTACTATATGGCGCTGTATGACGAGGCCGAATGGGACTTTTTCTCTGCCTTTGGGATGGATGATGACTACTACCGAGGTTCGAATCAGGGTGGCTTCACAAAAGCCGACCTGAAATGAACGTCCAGTTCCGCTGAGGCTGGATGTTTGTTTTCCAGCCCTGGGCGAGGATTTACGCTTCACTTGCTTGCCGCTGTCACCCCCTGCTAACTGGTGCAGGTAGACAAACGGCGATTTCAACTCCAGCCTCAACACCTGACCTCGAAGGTCAATCACAACCCTATCGACGACCTGCCGCAGGATGTCGCGCTGCCGCGCTGACCCCTGCTGTCCATATCGCTCCCCGATCTGCGCGATGATCGCCAACGCTGCATCAAGATTTGCGATAGTTTCTCTATTTTCCTGTTGAATCGCTTTTAATGCAAATGTGATGCGATCCTGCTCATCCTGGTACTCACGCGCCAGCTTTTGGAATGTCTCGGCGCGCATCCCATGTTCGGTGAAGGCGCGCCACAGATTGAGTTCCCGTTCCTTCACCCGCTCTAATGCCTGTTCAAGAGCTTGTATTTCTTTGACGCGAGAGGATGAATGGCTGTGTATATCCGCGAGATAGGTCTGTCGAATTTGCGGGAGAACAGCCGGGCTGACCTGGATCGAGTGCAGGAATTGACCAATCTGCGCGTCAATGTCACGACACAGGAAATTGAGGGAGCTGCTGGGCACGCAGTAGTAGGAAACCCCCTCCGGTGTGCGGGTGGCATTCGGTCGCGCGCAGGTGAGCTTCAGTAACTCGCCGCCCGGCATCTGAAGGTAAATGAGGCCCTGCAAGAGATAGAAATGCTTTTTCTGTGGCACCGGTTTGCGATTGCGCCGGGCAAGGATGGCGAGACCCATCTCAAATTCCTCCGTCGACACTACGGGCTGCCAGTTGCCGCGCAGCGTCTTCGGTGGAATGTTGGCCCAATCATTCTCTGCTACCACCCAGCCGGCGTAAAACCAGTTATGGAAAGCCCGCGAGAGCGCCTGTTTGTTGGGGACTCGCTTCCCCTGCTGGTTAACGCGCACAAACGGACGGCCATCGCGCAGGCGGTAGCCACGCGCGAACAAAGCCTCGCAAATATCCTCCAGCGTTGGCGCATCTTGCAGCAGTAAGTCCCAGGCGTAGCGCCAGACCTGCGCCTGCTCCGGGTCGATCTCGACCCAACGCTTATAACGCGCATGTTGCAGCTGCTCTTCTCGCTCCAGCTCACCAATCCTGATTTCTTTGTTGACGTACCCATCGGGGGCGCGCCATGTCCATTCGCCTCTGAGCAGCTTGGAGAGCATCCCGCCGGTGGTGCGCTTGCCGGTGATGGCTGACTCGCGTTTCGCCATCCCGAAAAGAATATTGAGATACAGACGGTCATCCGGGTCGGACGGGTCCAGATCGGGGTGGGAAGCGAAACGTACTTTGATGCCCAGACGGGTCATCTCGTCAATGGCGCGCAGCGCCTCCACATCATCTCGTCCGAAGCGATCCGGCGTACTGGCGAAAACATGCGAGAACTTGCCCTGACGCGAGTCGGTTAGCATCTGCTGGTAGTGTTTGCGGTCGGCGGATGTGCCGGTATAGTTGTCGACGTACTCGCCGAGGTCTGGAAGCGACAGATAGCTGACCAGCCGTTGGAAAATGTCCCGGCGCTGGGCAGCCTGCGACCGTTCCGGCGACTGCACTTCTTCGTCGCTGGTACGCAGATATTTGACGAAGCCAGAGTCGGGTGTTAAACGCGGTCTTTTGCGCGCCATAAGCCTGTGACCAAAACGTATTTGAATATCCCTACTTTACCCGAAAATGGCGTTTCACAGGTTTCGCATTATCATCCGACGCCATTTCTACTGTCGGTATCATGGAATCAGTTGGGTTGCCAGATTGCTGCTTTTCGATGTGTATTCGTTCTGCCGGGATAGTCAACAGGTCGGCGACCCGCAACACTCGTTCGAGCAGCTTTTCGGGAGATAGGGACTGGGAGTAATGGGTCATGCTTCCTCCCGCTGAATGCCTGTTGAACGTCTCATGTGTTCCATCAGCATCGCATTATCCAGTCCGAGACGGAACTTCCAGGCGTTGAATGACTGTTGCGTGATGCCCAACGCCTGCGCTGCTGCCCGTTCAGTGCCATGTTCGCAGTAGGCAGCCAGCAGGATTTGCTCGATGGATTGGCCGGGATGATCGCGCTCGATGAGCTGCATCAGGAAGGTCTTGACCTTGCGTCGGGTCACAGCACACCTCATTTCTCATTAACCTAATGATATACCCATAAATCTAATATACGTCATTTTACCTGTTTGACAACCCAATCTATTAGATTGTCAGGTCTCGAATCAGAAACTACAATATCATTGTTATGGTCAAGGTGGTTGGGGGATGGTTTATGAGCAGCGAAGCAAAGAAAAAACTGGGCGAGCGCGTCCGGCGAGCACGGTTGGATGCCGATATGAAGCAGTCTGACCTGGCGGAGAAACTGAGCATCAGCCAGGGGGTCATCTCGAATGTGGAAACGGGCGTCTCGACCATTGATGCCCCGGATTTGCCACGCTGGGCGGCGGCGCTTGGCAAACCTATCATGTTCTTCTTCATCGATGAGGACATGACCCGACATGAGCGCGCAGCGGCGGTGTTAAGCATGTTCCCGGAAGAGCGGATCGATTTCGTCCTGCAAATGCTCGAAACTCTGGCGCTGACCCTGCGCGAACAGAATGGATCGTGAGGCATGTGGAAACAAGCACTAACCCAATCTAAACCTTAACTGAACGTTGATGCCCTTTGGCAGTATAATGAAAAGACAACAAAGTTTAATTTGACTGTTTTGCGCTGCTTCCAACCAGGGAGGTGTGCTGTTCACTGGGTTGTCGGTCTGAAAGACCCTCGCCCACGCTGAACCTTTGAAGTAATCAGGAATGAGACGCGGCAACAGCGACGTGCAGGTATGGGTATGGCAAGTACCAATGATCTTGACACCAGTAGCAACCGTTACACCGTCTTCGCCACCAAAATCCAGCCACCGCGCCTGCGAACACCCCTGGTTGTCCGTCCCCGACTGATCGACCGCCTGAAACCCCTTGCCCACGCCAAACTCGCCGTCATCTCAGCGCCAGCCGGCTTTGGCAAAACCACGCTGGTCGGGCAGGTGGTGCAGCAGTTGAAATGGAATGCTGCCTGGCTGTCGCTGGATGAAAGCGACAATCATTCGGTGCGTTTCTGGTTCTGTGTCCTGCAAGCCCTGCGCATGATCCAGCCCGCCCTGCCTCTGCCCATCTCAGACATCCCACACCCGGATACCCCGCGCCGTTTTGACCGCTGGCTGGCTGAGTTCTTTTCGGAACTGGATCGCAGCGCCAGGCCGCTGTTCATGATCCTCGACGATTATCACGTCATCGACCATCTCCCTATCCACGACGGTCTGACTCGGGTGCTGGAACAACTGCCACATCATGTCCATCTGATCATAACGACACGAGCGGATCCGCCCTTGCCACTGGCCCGGATGCGCGCTAACCGCGAGCTGATCGAACTGAGTGTGGAGGAACTGCGTTTTCAGCCCGATGAAGCCACCACCCTACTCCGCCAGGTGAATGAAGTCGAGATGGATGATGCGGATATTGATGTCCTGACCCACCAGACAGAAGGCTGGGCCGCCGGGCTGCAGATGGCGTCGTTGTACTGGCGTGAGG
>JACAER010000022.1 GCA_013388745.1 Chloroflexota bacterium | reverse complement strand
CTCCGCCGCGGGGGCCGGCCACCGCGCGCTCAACCTCAGCTTTTTTGGCGATGGCGTGGACTATTTTACACGCGCGCTGGAACGGCTGGACGCGCTTCTCGACAATTACGAACGCGCCGGGCTGCTCTGCCGCCTGGCCGAAAGCTACGACGGGCTGAGCGATTACACGCACGCTGTCTCCCTCTATCGCCAGAGCCTTACACTGGCACGCGCCGCGCAGAACGACGACATCATCCGCGCCGCGCTGACCGGTCTCAGCTCGATCACGCTTAATCAGGGGCGCTATACCGAAGCCGTACAGCAGCTCGAAGAATGTCTGGGGCTGTACCGCGCCAGCGGCGATTTGCAGGGGCAGGCGCGCGTACTCAACCGGCTGGGTATTGCTTACGAATATCAGGGACAGATCGAGCGCGGCATCACCTTTTACGAGCAGGCGTTGGCGCTCTACCGCCAGACCGGCGACCAGCGCGGCGAAGGGCTGATGCTCGGCAATCTGAGCGATACCTACATTACGCTGGGACAGATCGAACTGGCGCTGCAATATGCGCAGGCGGCGCTGGCGCTGCACCGTGCCATCAACTACCGCCGTAATCAGATTTACGATCTGCTGCATCTGGCCGACGCCTACGCCCATATCGGCCAATTCGCGCTGGCGTTGGAGTATTTTCACCAAGCGCAGGAGATCAACCGCAGCGTCAACGAGCGTTTGGTTGCCTGCCTGCTGCTCAACAATTTGAGCCTGACCTACGCCAATATGGGCAAAACCGGCGACGCGCTCGACAGCGCCGGGCGCGCGCTGCTGCTGGCGGTGGAGATCGGCACGCACTTCGGCGAAGCCTACGCGCTGCGCATGTTGGGCGCAGCCTATATCCTGCTCGAAGATTTGACCAAAGCCGAGGAAAACCTGGTCGAGGCGGTGCGTATCGCCGACAGCATCGGCCACGCCTTCATCGCCCATTCGGCGCGTCTGGATCTGGCGCGGCTGTATTTGCACGCCGGGTTGCTGGAACGCGCGCTGAAAACCATCGTCAGGGCGCGGCAGACGCTCTACCCGGCGACCAATCATCTGGCGGCGGCGCTGCACGGTATCACGCTGGCGCGGATGGGGCGTATGGAGGCGGCGCAGGACGCTTTTTACCTGGCGATGGCCTACGCCGAAGCCCAGTTAGCGCAGTGCGCCGAGCTGTATGAGGCGCGTTACGCGCACGGGCTGGCGCTGGTCGGGCTGGCATTATGCGCAGAAGTGGCCGAAGCGCGCGCGCCTTTTATTCAACGCGCGCTGGAAAGTTTTCAGGCGGCGCTGGCGGTGAGCGATGCCGACGGTGTGCTGGAAAAAATGAGCGATCTGCTGGAAGAACTGGCGCCGATCGACAGCGGCGGGCTGATGGCGCCCGTGCGTGGCCTGCTCACCTGGCGGTAGCCGCGCCTACTGTGCCCTAAATACGCGGCGCTGGGCGCGCCGAAGGGGGCGTAGTCGCGCGTTTCTACACCCGCGTGCCTGCTGCTGGCACGGGACTGGACGCGGGCAGGATGTCGCCTTTCCCTTGGTGGGGCGTTGGAAAGTATATCGAGCGCCGAAGCGAAGCCGCTCTTTTTCGCAGCAATTCGCCGTTTTTCAGGTACACTAAGAGCGTACTTCTCGCTCGTTCATCAGGGAAACGACGACCTATGCTCTCCTCCAATCCATTTCAACCTGCAACTACCATGGAAATGTTGGATCGCACCTTCCGCATCTACCGCGACCACTTCCTGACCTTTATCGTGCCTGTGGCTGTCATCAGCGTCCCGCTGACCCTTATCAACAGCATCGTTGGCTTCTGGTATGGCGAGCGTTTGGCGAATTTTTCGCTGGCCTTCCGCCAGTTGTCGGCGGGCGGACGCATGAGCGCGTCGCAGCAGCAGTCGCTGATGAACGCCAACAGCGAGTTCATCAATGTGTTGGTCGTTGTCGGCGCTGTCACCGTCGTCACCGGCCTGCTTCAGACCGTGCTGCTCAACGGCATCATCACCTATCTGACTTCAGAGAGCCAATTTGGGCGGCGGGCGACGCTGGGTGAAGCGTTCCGCGTCGTGTTTGGCCGCATGACCAGCCTGACGCTCAGTATGATTCTGTTGTTCGGCCTGATGATTGCGCTGCTGATCGGCCTGTCGATCATCCTGTTTGCCTGCGGGCTGGGTTTCGGCGTGCTGCTGTATGTCTGGTTGGCAGCGTCGTCGCTGCTGGTGCCGGTGATGGTGCTGGAACGCACGGATATCATGCTGGGGCTGCGGCGCGCGTGGTCGTTGGGCAAAATGCGTATCTGGCCGATTACCGGGATGCAGCTTGCCGTTGTGCTCATCAGCTATGTGGTGGCCTTAGGGCTGGCGGTGGTGACCACGGTGTTCACGCAGAACGCGGCGGCGGTTTCGACCACAGCGGGCGATGTGAGCGCGATTGTCTTGCAGGCGCTGGTGACGATTCTGCTGGCGCCGGTGCTGCCGATCGCCATGACGCTGCTGTATTATGACGCCCGCGTGCGCAGCGAAGGCTTCGATATTGCGCTGAAAAGCAGCGGCAACCCCGATGCGCGCCCCGCCGATCTCGCTTCGCCGCAGCCGACAGACCCGTTTTTGTCTGGCAAAGACCTGAGCAATATCGGCATGATGATCGCTCTCTCGATGGGCCTGATTATCGGCCTGTTTTGCCTGCTTTCGGCGGCGGGTGGGCTGATGTGAGTCTGGGGAAGTGCCTGGTTGGCGCTCTGGTCGCGCTGGCGCTGTTGTGCGGGCGGCTGCCAGTGGCGGCGGCGCCGCTGCGCGAAAATGAGTACTGGGAACGGTTGGAACGCAGCGCGGCGCTGCTGGACAACGCCGAAGAAAGCGCGCGCCTTTCCACGCTGGCGGAACTGCGCACGTTGTGGCAGGGCTTCAGCGCTGTGCTCACGGCAGACGGGCAAACGCTGGCGCTGGATATGGGCTGGCTGCTGGACAGCGACACGCCGCTGGCGCAGTTGAGCGCTTATGTCAACGCGCTGCTGGATTACCGCGCGCGGCAGGGCGGGGCCGCGCTTGAGGCCGCTGCGGCGCTGGCGGCGCTCGACTCCATCCTGCAAGACCCGCGTTTTCAATATGCTGAGAGCGATATGCAGCCCATGACGCTGCCCCTGTTCCCGCTGCTTTCGCCAGAACTCAGCCAGATTTTGCTGCTGGTGGGCGGTGCGGCGGCGGTGTTCGCCGGGCTGCTGTGGATAGGGCGCGGGCTGCGCACGCAGATCGTCAGCGTCGAAGCGCCTTTAGATGGCGAGGAGCCGGTGACGGCGGCGCAGGCGCACGATCTGGCGGCGTTGGCCGAAAACGCCGGCGACTACCGCACGGCGCTGCGTTATGTTTATCTGGCGTGTTTGCTGGCGCTGGATGAACGCGGCGTGCTGCGCTATGACCCGGCGTTGACCAACCGCGAGCATCTGCGGCAGGTCATGCAGCAGCCAACCTTGTATGAGCCGCTGCGCGTTATTGTCCAGACCTTCGATCAGGTCTGGTACGGCTTTGCCGCCCTGGATGCCGCCGCGTATGCCGCGTTTTGCCGGCAGGTCGAGCAGGTGCAGCGCGAGGCGGTGGTATGAAGTGGCTGAACAGCGATGCGCGCCTGCTGCTGGCCGCGCTGCTGGCGCTGACGCTGGTGGCCGCCGTGACGGTGGCGCTGCGCCCGGCGCAGAATGCCCCGCCGCTGAGTGTGCGTTCGGATGCGGCGAACGGCGCGCTGGCGCTGCGGCTGTGGCTGGAACGTCTGGGCTACCGCACGCGCGAGGTGCTGGCGTTCCCCGATGATCTGCGCGGCCTGGATGCGCTGTTCGTGCTCAATCCGCTGACACCTTTTGACGACGCGGATCGCCGCGCGATTTATACCTGGCTGCGACAAGGGAAGACGCTGATCGTGGCAGGTGCGCCGCTGATGGTCAACACACTGGTGACCGAGGATTTCAGCCTGCGTCCGGGTTCGCAGGTCGCCGCAGCGATTCTGCCGGCGGCGCCGACTCTGCTGCGGCCTGCCGTGACGGTGCTGCCGCCGCAAAACGCCTATGTGATCGACAGCGCGCGGCGCGATGTGGCGCTGCATCTGGTGGCCGGCAGCGAAATTGTGCTGGCGTCGTATCTGGAAGCACAGGGCACACTGTGGCTATCGGGGCTGCTGCTGCCCTACACCAACGCGGGACTGCGCGACGAAGCCCACGCGCGGTTGCTGCTGAATCTGCTGGCGCAGGTGCCGCCGGGCGGCATAATCGGTTTTGATGAGGCACATCATGGCTTCGACCAGTCGTCGGATACACTGTTCGCCTGGCTGGCGACGACCCCGCCGGGCTGGGGCGTAGTTGGCGCGGGGCTGTTGACGTTCGTGTATCTGGCGCTGCGCGGCAGGCGCTTCGGGCGGGCGCTGCCGCTGCCGGAGGAACGCCAGCAGCGCGAAGCGGTGGAATATATTCAGGCTATGGGCGGGCTGCTGCGACGTTCCGGCGAACGCGGCGCGGTGCTGCGCCATTATCGCCGGCTGTTGGGACGCCGGGCTGCCGAGCGCTATGGGTTCGACCCGCATTTATCTGATGAAGAACTGCTGAAGCGGCTGGCGGCGCATGCGCCGGCGCTGGACGCGCCGAAACTGCGCGCGCTGCTGAGAGGAATGGCGAAAAAGCAGGTCAGCGAGGCGGAACTGCTGCACCTGGTGCGCGCGCTGGATGATTTTTTGAAGACGGTATAGCGACTGAGGGAAGGGCGTGGACGACGCATTGCACGATTTACAACAGATGAGCGCCGCGCTGCGGCAGGAAGCCGCGCGGGTACTGGTGGGGCAGGAAGAAGCGATCGAATTGTTGATTGTGGCGCTGCTGGCGCGTGGGCATGTGCTGCTGGAAGGGGTGCCGGGAACGGCCAAAACACTGATGGCGAAAACGCTGGCGCATCTGGTGCAGGCTGACTACCGCCGTATTCAGTTTACGCCCGATCTGATGCCTTCGGATGTGGTCGGCACAGTGGTTTACGATCTGCAAAGCAGCCGTTTTCACCTCAAGCACGGGCCGATCTTCAGCAATATTGTGCTGGCGGACGAGATCAACCGCGCGCCGGCCAAAACCCAGGCGGCGCTGCTGGAGGCCATGGAGGAACGGCAGGTGACGATTGAGGGCGACACACAGGCGCTCCCGGAGCCGTTTATGGTGATCGCCACGCAGAATCCGGTGGAGATGGACGGCACCTACCCGCTGCCGGAAGCGCAGCTTGACCGCTTTTTGTTCAAGATCAGACTCGATTATCTGGCGCGCGCGCAGGAAGTGGATGTGCTGCGGCGCTATCATCAGGGCTTCGACGCGCATCAACTGGCGGCGGCGGGCTTGCAGGCGCTCGTGCAGCCCACGCAGTTGGCGCAGGTGCGCGCGCAGGTACAGGCGGTGCAGGTGGAAGAGGGAATTTTGCACTATATCGCGGCAATCACGGAGGCGACACGGCACAGCGCGGATCTGGCGCTGGGGGCCAGCACGCGGGCGGGGGTGGCGCTGCTGCTGGCGAGCAAGACATATGCGGCGCTGCGGGGGCGTGGTTATGTGTCGCCGGATGATGTGAAGTGGCTGGTCGCGCCGACGCTGCGGCCTCGGGTGATCTTTCGACCAGAGGCCGAGATCGAGGGGCTGGACGCGGACGCGGTGTTCAAGCGGCTGCTGGCGAAGATCGACGTGCCCAGGTAACAGACGGCAGAACAAGTCAACATAGGGCGGACAGCGTGCGCAGCGCCGCCAGCGGCACGGCGCAGACGCCCTTCGGCGTCAACCAACTGCTCTTCCTGCGCGCGCACGCCCTTCCCTGAAATCGGGGAGGCAGCCGGGGGGTGGGGTCGCCTTTCCCCCCGCAAGCGAGGTCTCCACGAGACCCGGAGGGGTCTGGCACTTGGACAGCCGTACACTTGCGTATCTGGTAGCACCACGCGCCAAGCCCCTAAACTCGATTGCCTTTTATTTTGTTAATCTGCGTTAAGAGTTGGCGAGCGTGGCTCACACCCACGCGCCCCCTTAACGCCGCCGCCGCCACAGCACGAAAACCGGCGCCGCGATCAGCAGCAGCGGCACGCCGCACACCAACACCGTCAGCAGCGCATCGACCGCGCCTTGCGTCAGCCGCACCAGCGTACCGAAGGCGTTGGCGACCGCTACCATCGGTGTCCAACCGGGCGGCGGAGTCGGAGTCGGCGCGCTGTAGGGCGCGATCTCCGGGTAAATCGTGATCGTCACCGCAGAAAAGGCCGCCGACTGCTGGAAATATTGCAGCCGCCCGCGCGCTACCTCAATATCGCTGCGCACCTGCACCAACTGGTTGTAGACGATCATCACTTCTTCCACCGTCTGCGCCGCGTCCATGATGGTCTGCAACTGCGCTTCGGCGGCCTCCAGATTGCGCAGCCGGCTGGACGTATCGACATAATCCTGCGTTACATCCTGCCCGCTGATATTTTCCGAATTCACTTGCAAGGCCAGTGCGCGGATACGGTTCAGCGCCTCGTCCAGGTGCTGCGCGGGGATGCGCAGGCTGACATCGCCGTACACCACCTCGCGGCCAAAATTGTCGGTGCTGGTGCGCGTGTTCGACGACACTACCCAGCCATCCAGCGCCGCCGCCAGCGCCGTCAATTCACTGACGCGCGCCGCCGTATCATCCACCGTGATAATCAGTCTGGCGCTGCGGATTACGATGCGTTCGCCCGGCTGCGGCTCATCCTGATTTTGCTGCTGATCCTGTTCCCCGCCGCTGCCATCGTCCGCGCTGCCCACGCTGCGCTCAAGTTCCGCCGCCTGTGTTGGCTGCGCCGCGTAAAGATTAGCGCTCATCGTCGCCGTCGCCATCAGATACGCATCCGATCGGGTCGCCGGCTGCGTCAGCAGCGCCACCAGCCGCGCATCGTCCCCCCCGCCGCCTGCGCCCAGCAGCGCCAGGCTCACCAGGCCGCACACCGCCAGCCCCAGCAGCGCGATGCCGCCGATAATCAGACTGCGTGTCGAAACGCTTAGCATTGTCCGTCCCCCTGTTTACATTACACTCGCTGTTGTTTACAGGACGCCGCCGCCGCTGCTTTTGTTCCGTATAGGAGCGGTCTTTATCCTTCATGTATAATAACGCCATATCGTGGTCAGCTTGTTGAGGATGGGATGGAAATCGATTCGCAGCAGATACGCGTGCTGGCACTCGTGGGGATGCCGGGCGCGGGCAAAACCCTGTGCGCTAAACATCTGGAGAAGCGCGGCTTTTACCAGTTCCGCTTTGGCAGCATCGTCGTGGACGAAGTCCACCAGCGCGGCCTGCCGCTCACCCCGGAAAACGAACGCCTCGTGCGCGAAGAATTCCGCCACAACGAAGGCATGGATGTCATGGCGAAGCGCGCCCTGCCCTATCTGCGCGCTGCCCTGCAAACCCGCCCCCAGATCGTCATCGACGGCCTGTACAGCTTCAGCGAATACCGCACCCTGCACGCCGAATTCGAAGGCCGTATGGTGGTTGTGGCCATCATTTCTGCGCGCAGCCTGCGCTATGCCCGCCTGGCGCAGCGCCCCGAACGCCCGCTAAACGCGCGCGAAGCTGAAGAACGCGATTTTCAGGAAATCGACAAGCTGGAAAAAGGCGGCCCTATCGCCATCGCCGATTACACCCTGCTCAACAACGGCACAGCCCAGCAGCTCCTTGCCGAACTGGATGCGCTGCTGGAAACGCTCCATTTTTACCCTTTGTTAACGCGACCTACTATTCAACTGCCTTAAATTGCGACTATACTGTAAAGGTGGAAGAACGAAGGAGGAGGGCAGCATGACACCCATGCTGCGCACAAATGCTTATGGATGAACAAGCCAGAACTCCCACGACACCCAGCAGCGGCGAAAGCGCGCCGCCCCCGGCAGCGGCCACCCCGCCCACGCCTCCGACGACTATGCCCGAAGTGCCGCCGGTCGATGCGGCAGCGGCGGCACCTGTGGCCAGCGACGAAGCCAGCATGAGCGAACGACTGGAACGGCTGGGCGGCGAACCCGCGCCGGTGATCACGCCCGAAGAATTCGCGCGTTTGCAGCGCCAGGGCCAGGTACACATCGACGAGCGCGGACGTGTCAAGACCACCCGCCGCAGCGGCGCCGAAGCCGGGGTCTCGCTGCGCAAGCGCCGGGCGTGGTATGCAGTATAAAAAAGTCCAGCGCGCACTCGTCGAACAACTTAAGCGTAAAGGCGACCTGAGCGACCCGCGCATCGAGGCGGCGTTCCTGGCCGTCCCGCGCCATGTCTTTTTACCCGGCGTCAGCCTCGAACAGGCTTACGCCGACGAAGCCGTGCCCATCAAGCGCAGTCTCGACGGCATCGTCATCAGTTCGTCCAGCCAGCCGAGCATGATGGGGCTGATGCTGCACCAGATGCGTTTGCAGCCCGGCGCCAACGTGCTGGAGATCGGCACCGGGTCGGGCTATAACGCGGCCATCATGCAGCACATCGTCGGCGACAGCGGGCACGTCACGACCGTTGAACTCGATCGCGATCTGGCGCAGCAGGCGCTCGATCATCTGGCGCAGGTGCGCGCCGGCCACGTCACCGTCGTCCATGCTGACGGCGCGATGGGCTACCAGCCGCGCGCTGCCTACGACGCCATCATCGCCACCGCCGGCATCTGGGATATACCCGCCGCATGGCCTAAACAATTGAAGGACAACGGCGTGATCGTCGCCCCCATCTGGCTCGATGGGATGCAGATCAGCGCGGCCTTTCGCCGCCAGCCCGACGGCAGCCTGCTGAGCGCCGACAACGTGCCCTGCGGTTTTGTGCCGCTGCGTGGGCTGGGCGCGGGCCCGCGTGTCAGCGCGCGCATCACCAGCAGCGATCTCACACTGGCCGCCGAAGAAGTCGATCGCATCGACACGGCGGCGCTGCATGTGCTGCTTTCTGCCGATCAGGAATTGTGCTTTCTGGGGCTGGCGATGTCCCCCAGCGATTACTGGCAGGGCTTTTTGCCTTATCTGCTGCTGCACCAGCCGCTCGGTTACATCTTCGCCACCTACAACCTCAACAGCAAAGCCTACGGCATGGAGGTCAGCAGCGGTTTTGCGCTCGTCACACAGGGCAGCGCCGTTTTTGTGCCCTTCAACGGGCAGGGCAACACCCACTGTTTCGCCGGTTCCGATTCTTTCATGGCGCTGTCCGATGCTGCGCAAACCTGGGTCAAGGCGCACCGCCCCGGCATCGACCGCTTGCGGCTGCGCCTGCTCCCCAAAAGCCAGGAACCACCCCTGCTCAGCGGCGGCAAAATGTACGCCCGCCGCGATCACTATCTTCAGGTGTGGATGGAAGGGGAAGCGGCCCGCGACGGCGCGTAATTTTGCAGCCCGCAAACACCCCCACCGTGACTCTCGACCATGTGCGCGCTGCGCTGGCGCTGAATGCTTTTGATGCCGGCGCGGCACAGTTGGCGATGGCGCCCAACCCGCGCGGAATTCGCGCCATCCCGCGCGAAACGCCCCCGCGACAGGCAGCAGTCCTGGCGCTGCTGTATCCCGAAAACGACGCGCTGCATGTGCTGCTCACCCGCCGTCCGGCCAGCCTGCGCGACCACAGCGGCCAGGTCAGCTTTCCCGGCGGCAAACGCGACCCGCACGATGCTTCCTTCACCGCCACCGCGCTGCGCGAAGCCTGCGAAGAACTCGGCCTGTGCGATCTGCCGATTCAGGTGCTGGGACATCTGACGCCGCTGTATATCCCCCCCAGCCATTTTGAAGTGCATCCGGTAGTCGCCGCGCTCGATGCCCTGCCGCAGGTGCGCCCCAACCCCATCGAAGTCGATGAAGTCTTCAGCCTGGCGCTGGCCGATCTGCTGGACGCGCGCCTGAAAAGCCATGAAACACAACACTTCAATGGCGTGGACATTCACATCCCCTACTACGCCGTCAACGGCCACAAAGTGTGGGGCGCGACGGCCATCATGCTTAGCGAACTGGAATACCGCCTGCGTGCGGTGCTTCCCGGCGGCTAGTTCACGACAGTCGCGAAGAACCGCCGCGCACACCGCCCCACCGCGCACCACAAAAAAGCCCCTCGTCAGCGAAGGGCTTTGCCTGTGGTCTGCCAGAGACGCTTACTTGGTCTGCGGGCCGTCACCGTGATAATCGCCCGATGCGTAGACATACACGTGCGTCACGATCTCGCCGTCCGCGTTCGGCTCGCCGCGCCCCGCCCAGTCGTACAGCCAGTGCGCGTCGCTGATCGTCAGGTTGACGCAGCCCCGGCTGCGGCGGAAGCCGAACAGGTCGTGCCAGTACGTGCCGTGCAGGCTGATGGCGTCGTCAAAGTACATCACCCAGGGCACACTTTGCAGCGCGTAGCTGTTGGGCGCCCCCGCGAAGCCCGACATGGTATCGTTGGCGACGCGCGCCCAGATCGTGAACAGCCCTTCGTTGGTATCTGTCCCCGGCAGCCCGGTCGCCACGAGTGTGGCGAACACCGGCGTATCGTTCTCGTAGGCCACCATGTTCTGCTCGTACAGGTCTACGGCAATCCAGCGGCCTTCGACGCCTTCGGGACGTTCCACCGTATGCGCGATCGACATGTTGCGCTGTTCGACCCACTCATTCGGCCCCACCATATACCAGTACCAGCCGTCCTCCGCCTGATACTCGGCGTACAGGTTGACCATCGTGTAGCGCGGCAAAAAACGCCCCGTTTCCAACGACTGCCGCGCGCCCGGCGCCGGCACCGTCACCAGATCGCCCAGAATCCAGGCGAAAGGATGCTCCAGATTGTCTAACAGCAGCACGCCGCGAAAACGCGACGGCTCGTACCAGCGGGCGTCACTGCCCTGGATCCACTGCCCGCCCTGAATCTGCAACCAACCTTCGACGCTGGTATCAATGGCGTTGACAAAATTAAAGCCGGCGCCGATCTGCCCAACGACCGCGCCGCCGGGCGCGTCATACAGATTGACCGCATCCGGCCCGACGCGCCAATAGCTAAAATTGGAGAGCGTCACGCCGTCGAGTTCGACCTGCGCCACCCATGGCAGCGGGTGAGCGAGCATATAATCGAGGCATTCTTGGCTGGGGTCTACCCCCTCGTCCGGGTTATATCCGGCGCAGGGGCCGATGACGTTCAGCGCCTGCGCCGGCAGCGCCGCCAGCAGCGCGCACAGCAGCAGCAGCAGAGAAATTGCACGTAATACCATAGGCTTTCCGGTAAGCTTGTTTGTCATTTGCGCGCATAACTTTAGCAAAGCGGCGGCGGCGGGTCAACCGACGATTGGCCTACGTGTCTTAGCGCATTTTTAAGTTTAGATGAATTGCCTTATTGCCCTGCCTCTGCTTCGGTGTATAATCGCAGTAGTCATCAGGGTTGAGTCAGAGTTGGAGCATTATGATCGAGGTTGTGATTGATAGTATTCGCGTCAGTTTGATGTCCCAGCATCGTATCGTCGTGCTGAAGGACATGCACAGCGATCGCTATCTGCCTATCTGGATTGGGCCGTTCGAAGCTGATGCCATCACTATAGAACTGCAAGACATGCCCCCGCAGCGTCCCCTGACCCACGATCTGTTGAAATCGGTCATCCGCGAAATGGGCGGACGTGTGATCCACGTCCTGATTAACGAACTGCGCAACGATGTCTACTATGCGCGCGTAGTTATCGACCTCGGCGGGCGGCAAATCGAAGTCGATTCGCGCCCCAGCGACGCCATCGCGCTGGCGGTGCGCGTCAAAGTGCCGATCTTCGTGGCCGAAGCGGTCATGGATCGTGCCGCTATCCAGCCCGACGAAGATATGGAAAATGAGCCGTCTGCCGCCGAAAAACCGGCGGGCGAGGGCGTAGACGAAACGCGGCTGAGCGCCTTCGCCGATTTCGTCAACTCGCTGGACCTCGATGACCTGGAAGACAACGAAGATTAGGGAACAGTTTCCCGAAAAGTGATTTGCGTGTATAACAAACGGACGGCGTATTGCACGCCGTTTTGTTTCTGACTCTGCGGGTTGAGATGAGCAGCCAACCGTATTATCCGCCCACTCAAAATGTGCCCTTCAGCCAGGAGGCCGAAGAAGCCGTCATCGGCTCGGTGCTGGTCAACCCGGCCATGCTGCCGACAGTGGCCGCTTTTCTCAAGCCCGACGACTTCTTTTTGCTGCGCCACAGCTATATCTGGCAGGCGCTGCTGGGCCTGATGGAAAGCGACACGCATATCGACTACCTGACGCTCATCGAGTCCCTGCGCGGCAGCGGGCGGTTGGACGCGGTGGGCGGCGAAGTGTATATCATCGGCCTGTTCCGCAACACGCCGACCTCTGTCCATGCCGAAACCTATGGACGGCTGGTAGAGCGCGCGGCCATGCGCCGCCGCCTGATGGCCGCCGCCGACGAAATTCGTGGGCTGGCGCTCAACGAAACCATGCCCATCGAGGAAGTGGTCACCAGCGCCGAAACGCGCCTGTTTCATGTCACCGAACGCCAGCTCAAAAACGAAATCGTGCCCATCCGCGAGGCCATCAGCCAGTATTTTGACCGCATCGAATACATGATGCAGAACCAGCAGGAAGCGCTGGGCGTGCCGACTGGCTTCAAAGACCTGGATTCGCTGCTGGGCGGGCTGCAAAAGTCCGATTTCATCATCTTCGCAGGCCGTCCGGGGATGGGAAAAACTTCCTTCCTCTTGTCCGTCGTGCTGAACGCGGCCCGCGCCGGCGCCCGCACCGCCGTGTTCACCATGGAAATGGCCTCCGAACAGATCGTGCAGCGCATCATCGCTATGGAAACCGGCATCAATATGCAAAAGCTGCGCCTGGGGCAGATCGACCAGCGCGAATGGTCGCGCTTTGTCGAGGCCATCGGCAGGCTGGGCGAACTCAGCATTTTCATCGACGATACGCCCGCGTTGAATCCGGTGCAGCTTCGCACCAAGGCGCGGCGCTTGCAGCACGAACACGGCGTTGACCTGATCGTGCTCGATTATTTGCAGTTGATGAACGGCGGCACGACCTTCGAAAACAACCGTGTGCAGGAAATCAGCTACATCAGCCGCCATATGAAGGAACTGGCGAAAGAGATGAACGTGCCGATTCTTTCAGCGGCGCAGCTTTCGCGCGCGGTTGAACAACGCCACGACAAACGCCCGATTCTGAGCGATTTGAGAGAATCGGGGTCACTGGAGCAGGATACGGACGTGGTAATGTTCCTGTACCGCGATGTCGTTTACAACGAGGCCACAGAGTTCCCGAATCAGGCCGATATCCTTGTCTCCAAGCATCGCAACGGCCCAACGGGTACAATATCCTTATACTTTGAAAAATCGATCACCAAATTTATGGATGCGGCTGTCCGCAATATTGATCTGAGCGAATTATGACGCGCACATTCGATGGTTTCCCGCCCGGCAAAACCCGCCACACCCAGATTCCGGCGCTGTTCTTCAGCGAACTGCTGCCGCAAATTGATGATCTGGGCGAACTCAAAGTGACGCTGTTTTGCTTCTGGGCACTGCACCAAAAAGAAGGCAAATTCCGTTTTTTGCGCCAGCACGATTTTTGCGCTGATGCGGCGCTGATGTCCGGCCTGCCGCTGCGCGAAGGGCAAACTCCGGAGACGAGTCTGAGGGCGGCGCTGGCGCGGGCGGTGGCGCGCGGCACACTGCTGCAAGGCACGGCCAACGACGAAGCGCTGTACTTCATGAACACAGCGCAGGGGCGCGAGGCGCTGCGCCAATTGCAGGCCGGCACCTGGCAGCCCGACAACAGCGGGCAGGCGCAGCAGCTTTTGCCCGAACGCCCCAATATCTACGCGCTGTACGAGGCCAATATTGGCATGATGACGCCGCTGATCGCCGATTGGCTCAAAGACGCCGAACACGAATACCCGGCGGATTGGCTGGCGGAAGCCATTCATGCCGCCGTCGCCAACAACAAACGCAGTTGGAATTATATCAAGGCCATCCTCAAGCGCTGGCAGACGGAGGGACGCGGCGATGCGCAGCATGAAGGCGTTGTTGAACGGAATGGACAGCGGAAAATCGCCGGAAACATCGAAGACTTCATCAAGCGCTGAGGACAGCGCCACCTGCGCGCTGTGCGGCGGTCCGCCCCTGTGCGGCGGCATGGGCATGATCCGCTACAACGTGCCTGTCGAGCATCCTTATTTCGGCAAGCTGTTCCGCTGCCCCAACTACCGCGCCGATGTCGATAATGAACGGCAGCAAAAGCTGCTGCGCGTCAGCAATCTTTCGGCCTACGCCGAAAAAACCTTCCAGAGCTTTCGCATCAACGCCGACGCCCTGACCAGCAGCGAACGCGAATCGCTGGAACACGCTTACCGTGTCGCTTTCAATTACGCCGAAAAATTGGACGGCTGGCTGCTGTTGGAAGGGCGTTTTGGCACGGGCAAAACACACCTCGCGGCGGCAGTCGGCAACCTGCGCTTGGAACGCGGCGATCAGGTCTTGTTCATGACCACGCCCGATCTGCTCGACCATTTGCGCAGCACCTACGCCCCCAACAGCGAAGCCGGCTACGACGAAACCTTTGACCGCCTGCGCAATGCGCCTTTGCTGATTCTCGATGATCTCGGCGCGGAGAATCAGAGCGCGTGGGCGCTGGAAAAGCTGTTCCAACTGCTGAATCATCGCTACGCCGTACACCTGCCGACCGTAGTCACCACCAACGCCGACATTGACCTGCTCGATGGCCGCATCCGCAGCCGCCTGATGGACGAAACGCTGGTGCATCGCGTGCGCATCAAAGCGCCCGATTACCGCAGCGCGCTCGAAAACCAGCGCGAAAAACTGCTCTCGAACCTGAGTTTGTACCGCGAAATGGCCTTTGAGAGCTTTAACACGCAGAAAAATTTGCTGCCCTACGAACAAACGAATCTGGAAAACGCGCTGAAAGCGGCGGTAGACTATGCCAAGCGCCCGCGCGGCTGGCTGGTGCTGACCGGCAAATACTACGCCTGCGGCAAGACCCATCTGGCGGCGGCCATCGCCAACTATCATTTCAAGCGCCGCAGCCCGGTGATCTTTGTCACCGCGCCCGACCTGCTCGATTATCTGCGCCTGACCTATACGCCCGGTTCGCCCGTCACCTTTGACCAGCGCTTTCAGGACATGCGTGAAACGCCGCTGCTGGTGATCGACGATCTCGGCGCGGAAAACCCCTCGCGCTGGGCGCAGGAAAAACTGTTCCAACTGCTGGATTATCGCTATGTAGCCCAGCTTCCCACCGTCATCACCACCGCCAAAAAGATTGACGAACTCGACAGCCGCATCGCCGCGCGCCTGCTGGACGAACGGCGCTGCACCATTTTCCGCATCGAAGCGGCCGATTATCCTTCGCGCATGAAACGCAAATAGCCCTATGTTTGCGCTCACGCCTCTGGCGCGCAAAAACCGCCGCGCTGTCGATGATCTGCTGTACACCAGCTACCGTGTGCATACCCATCTGGACTGGCAAACAGCGGAAGAATGGCTGAACGCCTGTGAGTCGCCCGCGTGGCTGGCGTGGCAGGGCGAACGTCTGGTGGGCATGATGGCCGCCGGGCAGCCGGTGGAGCACACCTGCTGGATTCGGCTGGCGGCGCTGCATGACGACGCGCTGCTGGCGGCGGAGATTTTGCGCCTGCTGTGGGAGCGTGTGCGCGCTGATCTGCGCGCGCTGGGGGTGCGGCAGGCGGCGCTGCTGCTGGTGCGCGACTGGCTCAAAACCTATCTGGCGGCGCTCGGTTTTCAGTACGATGAGCACATCATCACGCTGTTTCGCGGCACACATCAACCGCTGCCCGGCGAAACACCGCCAGAGATCGTGATTCGCACCGTCGGCGGCAGCGATATGGACGCGGTGCTGGCCATCGACCATGCGGCCTTTCCGGCGTTGTGGCGCTTGAGCAAAGACGACCTGTACGCGGCGCGGCGCGTGGCGGCCATCTGCACCCTGGCGCAGCGCCGCCAGCAGATGCTCGGCTACCAGTTGTGTACACAAACACGCGACAGCGCGCATCTGGCGCGGCTGGCCGTGCGCCCGGAAGCGCAGGGCACAGGCGTGGGCGCGGCGCTGCTGCATGACGTGCTGCGGCGCTTCGCGCGGCGCAATATCTATACCATGAGCGTCAACACCCAGGCCAGCAACCTGCGCTCGCAAAAGCTCTACCAGCGCTGCGGTTTTGTGCGCAACGGCTACGATTTGCCGGTATATCTCGCCGACCTTTAAAGTGGGTTAGCGCAACAAATCCAACAAATTCGTTGGCTGTCGTCGGGACGATGTCTGCATCGTCTGCCGCAAAAATATTCGAGGACCTGCTTTTAGGGCAGTGTCGTCAGGATTTCGGCGAAGCGCGCGGCGACATCCGGCGCCAGGTTCGAGTTCAACTGAATCATAATGTTGGCGTACTCGTAGACGTACACCACGTCGCGACGTGTCACCGTGCTGTTGCGCAGTTGAGCGATATAATCGCGCCAGGCTTGCATATCGGCATCGCGGTTGAACACCAAAATCTGCCCGCCCTGTGGCGCGATAGAAGCGATCTGGAACACATAACGATCGCTGAAATTGCCGGGCGCGTCGCGGCCCACCAGCATATCGCGTTCCACATTTTGCAGCCCCAGCCCGGCATTCTGAAAGGCGTCAATGATGTTTTGGGCGCTGTAACGGGCAAAGGGCGTCGCCGTCGGCGCGGCGGGGCCGCCGCAGGCCGCCAGCAGCAGCGCCAGCCCCAGACAAACGACTATTCGGTACATAATTCCCCCTCACACAAGCGCTTTTTCCACCAGTATCGCGCGAATCCCCTGCGCTGACCACTACGTTTGCCCCACGCCTGCCCACTTCGCCCTATGAGGCGCGCGTGTTTTGCGGCACAATAGCGCCTTCATCGCCAACATAACGGGAAAACGCATGGCTGCGCGCAAAAACGCTTATTACCTGCTGAGTCTGGGCTGCTCGAAAAACACGGTGGATTCGGAAAGTATGGCGCAGGTCTTGGGCCAAAACGGGATGCGCGGCGTGGCCGACCCGCGCAAAGCCGAAGTGCTGATCGTCAACACCTGCGGTTTTATCAACGCCGCCAAAGAAGAATCGATCAACGCGCTCAAGGAACTGGTCGAAAACAAACGCGCCCATCAGATGGTGATCGCCGCCGGCTGCCTTGCGCAGCGCTATGGCGAAAACCTCGTGCGCGAAGTGCCGGGACTCGATGGCATTATCGGCACGCGCCGCTGGATGGATATTTTTGACCTGATCGCGCGCCTGCGCACGCGCCAGCACCCCGAACCGCTGTATCATCTGCCAACCGATGCCGCCGTTGTCGGGCTGGACGAACGCGGCGTGCTGCGCGCCAGCGTGCAGGGCGCCAGCGCCTATCTGAAGATTGCCGATGGCTGCCGTCGCCCCTGCGCTTTTTGCGCTATCCCCAAAATCAAAGGTACGGCTGTCAGCCGCCCGCTTGAGTCGATTGTGGCGGAGGCCGTGCGCCTGCAAACGATGGGCGTCAAGGAAATCCTGCTGATCGCGCAGGACAGTACCGATTACGGCTATGATCTCGGCCTGAAAGACGGGCTGGCGCATCTGCTGGACGAAATCGTCAAGGCCGCGCCGGACATCCCCTGGATTCGCCTCATGTACGCCTATCCGGGTTATGTCACGCCGCGCCTGATGGAAACCATCGCCCAACACAAGCAAATTCTGCCGTATCTGGATATGCCCTTGCAGCACGGCCACCGCGAAACGCTCAAACGCATGAAGCGCCCAGCCAACGTCGAATGGGTCTACGAGACCATCGCCAAACTGCGCAGCGCCATCCCGCATCTGGCCGTGCGCACCACTTTTATCGTCGGTTATCCCGGCGAAACCGAAGAAGAATTCGCGGGGCTGCTGCAATTCGTGCGCGCTCTGCAATTTGATCGTGTCGGCGCCTTCAAGTATTCCTACGAGATTGGCACGCCCAGCGCCACGCTGCCCAACCATGTGCCCGATGATGTCAAAGAAGCCCGTCATCAGCGCCTGATGCAGCTTCAGCAGGGCATCAGCCTGGCGAAAAATCAGGCGTTTGTCGGCAAAACGCTCGACATTCTGGTCGAAGGACACGGCATGGGCGAAGACGAAAACGGTGTGGAAACCGGCGACACGCTCAGTCTGGGGCGCAGCTACCGCGACGCGCCGGAAATCGACGGCTATGTGCTGGTCGAAGGCCAACTGCCGGTGGGGGAGATCGTGCCAGTGCGCATCACCGGCGCGACCACCTATGATTTGATCGCGACAGTCGATACGGGCGCGCCGATAGTGATTCAGCCCGGCGTGGTCTATGGCGCAGGGCAGATTCCCCTGCCATGATGAGAAAATCTTAAGGTTCTGAACCTGATCTTGGTATTGTAATTGTGTAAGAAGTTTTTCTTATTTCTTATGAACAAAGCAATTAGGCTGCCCATCATGCTTGAAACCTCACCCCCGCCGCGTTTCACGCGATTCCCCCTCTCCATTTGCATGGAGAGGGGGTTGGGGGGTGAGGCTTGTGAAGAAAGAGTGTTAGCCATCGCTTTCTTTTATCCATTAGCTGAAAAATGTCATCATGCCCTTTGCGTTCTCATGGGCAGCAGGTGATGCCATGCCCTACAAAACCGAGTGGATGATCCCAGAGCGCGTTGTCCATCAACGGCTGTACGACGAGCTGACCGCACACGAATTTCGGGCGCGCCATAACGAACTGTACGCGCTGGCCGAGCAGATGACGCGGCCCATTTGCTGCATTATCGACACACGCGATGTGCAGCGCATCCCGCCGCTGACTGACCTGACGCGCTATGTTATCGAACAGACTTCGCATCCACAGATTGCCTGGGTGGCCGTGATCGTCACAAGGCCGTTGTTTCAGTTTATCGTCGACTTGCTGATACGCATGAACCGCTATAGAGACGTGCGCATGGTTGCCAGCATGGCCGAAGCGCGCGGCTTCCTCTCATCGCGCGTCCCCGACCTGGTCTGGCCTGTCGAACTGCACGAAAACACACACTAAGCGCGTTTGATTGCCACCGCCATGCCATCGCCCACCGGCAGAATTGTGCTTTCCAGCCGTTTTTCTTCGGCCAACGCGCGGTTGAAAACCTGCATCGCGCGGTCATCGTCGTCTTCTGGCGACAAAATGCGCCCGCTGCGAAAGGCATTGTGCGCCGCCAGCATCCCGCCCACGCGCAAATTGTCCAGCGCCCATGCCATATAATGCAGCAAATTGCCCTTGTCGGCATCGACAAACACCAGATCAAAGGGCGCCAGCGCGTGCAACTTGCGCAGCGAATCGAGCGCGACGCCTTCCAGCAGTTCGATTTTGTCGGCCACGCCCGCGCGCGCGAAGGAAGCCCGCGCGATCTGGGCGTGTTTGCTGCTGCGTTCCAGCGTGTATAGTTTGCCGTCTGCCGGCAGGGCGCGCGCCAGCCAGACCGCGCTGTAACCGGCCAGCGTGCCGATCTCCACGATTTTGCGCGCGTTGATCGTGTGCGCCAGCCATTGCAGCATGCAGCCTTCGTAGGGGCGCACGCTGATGGCCGGCAGAGCGCTGCGCGCGGCTTCGGCCTGTATCCAGCGCTGTGCATCGTCCTCCGGCGCGAACAGTTCAGTGATGTAATGGTGCAGTTGGTCGCGGGTATAGTCGTCCATTTTTCCCCTTTGTGATTAGGCGGCAGTCTTTATTCATCTTCGTGGGCTTCTTCGAGCTTCTTTTCGGGCGCTTGGCCGCGCCGCATGATGTAATGCTCCAGATCGCGCACGACGTGGGTATTGGGGAACACCGCGCGCGCTTCTTCGACAATATCACGTTCACGGTAGCGGCGCGAGACATGCGTCAGCAGCAGCGTATGCACGCCGCTGTCGCGCGCCAGGGCCGCCGCCTCGTGCGCGGTGATGTGGCCGAAAGCGCGCGCCGCATCCACATCCGGCTGCAAAAAAGTCGCCTCGATCACCAGCATATCAGCGGCGCGCACGATTTCGCGCACCGTGTCCAGCCGGCCAATATCGCCGATATGCACCAGCTTCGCGCCGCGCACCGCTTCGCCCAGCACCATATCGGGTGTGACGCGCGTGCCATCAGGCAGGGTGACACTTTCGCCTTTGACCAGTTGGCCGCGTTCCGGCCCGGCGGGCACGCCCAGCGCTTCGGCTTTTTCGACCAGGAACGGACGATGCGTTTTTTGCTGAAAGCAGAAGCCAAAATTGCCCGGCCCGCGGTGCGTCACCGGGAAGGCCGTCACGGTAAAATCCTTGTTCTCGAAAAAAACGCCCGGCTTCAGGTCGTACATCTGAATTTTGATCGGCAGCCGCTCGTAATCCAGCACGACGCCGTACAGCAGCGCGCTGACACGATCGAGTGTGGCCTTGCCGCCCCAGATGTTCAGTTCGTCCAGGCTCTCCCAATGCGCGAAGGTCGAGATCAGCCCGCCCAGGCCGAGAATATGGTCGAGGTGCGCGTGCGTCAGCAGGATATTGTTCAGCCGCTTGTAGCCGATGCCGCTGCGCAAAATCTGGCGCTGCGTGCCTTCGCCGCAGTCGATCAAAAAGCGCTGGTCGCCCGCCAGCACGGCCTGCGCCGCCAGCCCACGATGAATCGACGGCGCAGAAGCCGATGTGCCCAGAAAAACGACTTCAAACATGCTTCAGCGTGCCACCGTGATAAAATCCAAAAAGAGCCGATCGCCGCGTGGCTGGCCGTTATCCAGCACGACCATACGCTGCTGATCTTCATTCTGATACGCGCCGACCGAAATCGCATAGCGTCCGTCAATCAGTGTCTCCGGCAGCACGACATACGTCACCTGCACCAGCACGTCGCGCGCGAAAACGTGATCTGCGCGCACGCTGATGACATCGCGCTGCGCATCAACCGACGCCGGATCGGCCAGAATGTGCGTGAACAGCAGAATATCCGGCGGGATCAGGCCGTCGATACGCCAGTAAGTGACGACGGTGACGGTATCGCTGGGACGAAAGGTGCGCGGCGGCTGCGGCTCGTACCCCAAAAACGTGATATTGCCGCCGAAGGACACCGGCAGCAGTGTCGGACTGTCGCCGCCCGGCGCTTCCGGCGCGTAGGTGACGGGCAAGGTGGTGGTAAAACGCCCGACAGTATCGGCCAGCGCGGCGCTGACATCCAGCAGGATGACGGCGCCGGGGGGGATGCCGCGCTCGTTCAACGGCACGCCCATGTCAAGCCAGGCTTGCAGCGCCGGCGCCATTTGCGCGCGCAGCGCCGGGTCAGGCAGCACAATCTGCTGCGCGTCGCCGCCGTTGGCCAGCACCAGCCCGGTCAGACAGTCGGCGAAACGGATGGCGGTATCGGCGCGATGCATCATTTCCAGCAGCAGCGGTGTGGTCTCATCGCTGCTATCCTGAAACGGGTTGAGCGCCGGCGCACACAGCACCGTGGGAATGCTGTCCACCGTGCGGTCAAGATAACTGGCGATAGCGTTCAACCCGCCGTTGTAGACTTCCTGCACGGCGGGCGTTTGCGGCCAGACGACGAACAGATCGCGCGCGGTCCAGACCAGGTTAAACGCCAGCAGCGCCAGCAGCGCCAGCAGCGCCACCCGCCGCAGCGAACGACGCAGACTGCTGTACAGCGTTTTGACGCCGACGGCGAAAAACAGCGCGATCAGGGGCAGCAGCGGCGCATACGACGGGAAATACGGGCTGTCTGTCGCCAGCAGCACCGAGGGCAGCAGCGCCACTGCGGCGATCAACGGCAGCGCGTAACGCGGCAGCCGCCAGTAACGCAGCGCGCTGATGACACCGATCACGACGATGAAGCCGCTGACCAGATCAATCAGCGGGCGTCCGGGCAGGTTGTAGGCTGGATTGCGGTCGCCAATGAACAACAGCCCGCTGACCGCCGCCCACAGCGTTTCCAGAAAAGGCCGCACCGAAGCGCTGTAGGCCTGAAACAAGCGCGCCGCGCCGCCCAAATCTGGTTCACGAATGGTCGAAAGCAGGTAGGGCACGGTGATAATCATCAGCACCAGCATGGCGAAGCTGGTGTAATTCAGCATACGCCGGCCCATCGGCTGGCGCGACAGCAGCATGTAGATGATAAAGGCCACGCTGAACAGGGTGATGGCGAAGGCCACCGGATGCGTATAAAACGACAGGCCGAGCACAATACCGAGCGCGGCGAAAGGAATCGTCGTTGGCTGGCGATGACGGCGATCCTGCTGGTACACCGGAAACGCGCGCGCGATCGCCAGCAGCGCCCCCGCCACCAGCAGCGGCACCACTGTTTCGCGCGAGATGGTGCGTGCCAGCAGAGTGGGGAAAAAACTGAGCGCCAGTATGGCCAACGCCGCCGCGCCCGGCAGCGGCCCATACAGCCGCGCCGCCAGCGCATACACCAGCGCCAGCGTCAGCATACCCAGCCATACGGAGAGGATATGAAAGCCGATCATGCCGCCGCCCACCGCTGCCGTGACCGCTGCCAGCGTCGTATGATACAGTCCTTCACGGCCTTCTGTGCCCAGATTATAGAAGACCTCGATCTGGCCGCGCCGCACGCTGTCAGCCAACCGGATGTCGGTCAGTTCCTCAGCTTGCAGGCCGGGGGGGAGCTGCGCTAACTGCGACAGGCGCAGCGCCGCCGCTATCAACAGCAGCAGCAGCGCCAGCCAGAAACTCATACGACTTGTCACACACGCTCCTTATAGCGCTGCGTGGGCAGCGAGCAAAATCTTTCATTAAAAAATCTATTTCGACGAATTTTGCAGCCTGGATCAGCCTTCAATCCCTGTCTATATTGTTACACACGCCAAGATTTCCGGCATGAAGCCGTTCGCTGTATAAATCCAGTCCATTGCTTTTGTCATGGATTGTCTCACATCTGCCGGGCGTCTGGGATGTGCCAGACACACGCCTGCCCCCCTATCCGGCGGTTAAAGCGCCCCCAACCACGCGCTGAAAGCCAGCACCAGCACACCGAGCAGCAGATTCAGGCGCGTCAGCCAGATTTCGCGCTGGCGCAGTCGTGCCCATTCGCGCGGGTCGCCTTTGCCACGCTCGACCAGCAGGCTGGCGCGTTCCAGCGCGGGCGCGACAGCGTACTGCATCGCCAGCCCGGCCAGCGCCATGCCGCCGATCACCACATGCTTCAGCAGCAGCACCATGCTCCACGTATTGTTGATCTGGAGTATACCTTCATAATGCGGGTCAAGCGACATCTGCGTCAGCCCGGTGACAATCAGCAGCGCCAGACTGAGGCCGCTGAGCGGGGCGAAACGCTGGCGCAGGCGTGTCAGCAGCGTATACAGCGTGGGCGTGTTTTCCAGCGCGCGCCGCGTTTCCGGCCACACCAGCACCGTCAGAATCAGCAGGCCGCCAATCCAGACAACGGTGGAAAGCAGGTGAAAAAAGAGGCTGATGGCGAGAATTGTGCTGTTGTCCATAATAATTCATTCCACAGCTTCGACGAAGGGGCTGCCGCGTATTTTACCCCGCGCAGACCGGAATTTGCAGCACGTCGTTGGGCAGCAGGTAATCGCCGTCGCGCGCGGCGATTACCTGATCGCCGCAGTACTTGGGCATAGACGCCAGCGCCAGGTACGCCGGGCGCGTGATGCCCGGCGGCGACCAGTCGATGCCTGTGGCCGTCACCGCCCACCAGTATTCTTCGTCATCCGGCGTCCACGCGGGGTCGGCGATATAAATCGTGGACATCAGCCCGACCCAGGGGCGCCAGTGCGCGGCGGCATACTGATAGGCGCGCACCAGATAATCGGCCTGCTGCGCTTCATCTACCGCAAACCAGCGGTACTGCGAATCTTCGCGCTGGTCGGTTGTCCAGCCGAGTTCGAGAATTGCCATCTGGCGGGCGGCGTCGCCGTTGCGCACCATGATTTTGCGCAGGTCTTCGATGCGGCGGAAGGTAGACCAGCGGCCAAAACCGTCGCGTTCGGCGTCGTCCGGGCCATATTCCGGCGCGCGGTAGCCGGGCGCGTGCGCGCCTACCACGTCGATATACTGCTGGAAGCCGGCGTCATACATTTCTTGCAGGAAGATGTCGTCGCGGTGGGCTGTCACATCCTGATTGCCGGTCGTGGCCAGCCCGGCGGAGATCAGAATCGCGGCGGGGTCGGCGGCGCGGATCGCCGCGCTGCACCGCCGCAGCAGTTCGACAAATTCGGCAGCGTTCGGTTCGCGGTTGCCCCACTCGCGCGACAGATTCGGCTCGTTCCAGATCTGGTAGGCGCTGATGCGCCCACGATAGCGCGCGGCCACAGTGCCGCAGTAATTGGCCCAGGCATCCATGTACTGGGCGTCGGGCGGCGCGTCGATAAAATCTTCGCGGCGGCGTCCCGGCACGCTCGGATGCGACCAGTCGGGCGCATCGCTCAGGCGCACCACCAGGTGCAGGCCGTAGCTTTCGGCCTGATCGACGATGCGATCACTGGCGACGAACGACCACAGCCCCGGCTCTGGCTCCAGGTCTTCCCAGGCGAAAATTTGCTTGACATGGCTGAAGGACATCATGCGCACCCACGCCAGATGTACGGAGGCGATATTTTCGTCCCACCACAAAAAGGCCTGAATGCCATAGGTCAGCGAAGGAAACGGCGGATCGACCACCGCACCCGCCGCGAAAGGGTCGGCGGAGCGGGTGAGCGCGAAGGCGGTCAGCGCGAAAACGACGACCAGCACGACAATGAGAAACAGAGGGGCGAAACGCCGCACGGCAAAGCGCCGCACACGCCCGCCCCCCGCGAAGCTACGCTGCTGCATCAGCGCCCTATGCTTGTCATGTACGCCCGCTGCCAATCACGAATCGCGCCGTAAGCGGGACGGTGCTGCCAGTTGGGGCCGATGATCGAATACGGCACGTTGTCGTTATCCGCCGCCCAGCCGGCTTGCGGGCCATAATTCAGATTCCAGACAAACGCCAGCCAGACAAAACCCCAATCGCGCATCAGGTCGAGCGCCTGGGTGAAATACTGCGCCTGTTCTTCGGGCGTGTTGTCGTTGGCGAACTCGAAGCCCGGCGTATTGAAGCCTTCGATGCCCGCGCTCACCGCCCAACCGAACTCAGTAATGCACAGCCCTTGATCGCCGCCGGCGTTGCGCACCTTGCGCGCGTAGGTTTCCAGCGTGCTGCGGAAGCTCCAGCTATGGTGCGGATTATCGAACGGGCCGCGGAACTGCGCGGTCGGGTCATTGGGCACGGCGTCCCACGTGATATCGGGGCCGATGTTGTAGCCGTTGTGATGCACGCCGATGCAATCGCTGTAATTCAGCAGGCCGGCGGCGATCATCTGATCCATATAGACGAAATCGTCCCACGCGCGCACGCCGTCGCTCAGGCCGGTGGGCGAAAGCGCGCCGCTGACGACAATGATACCGGGGTCAACATTTTTGACGGCCTGATAGGTGTCGCGCAGCAGGCCGATATAGTTACTGGCGCTCAGCCCGCGCGTCGAAGTCCATTCGCGGTCGATATTCTGCTCGTTCCAGACTTCGATGCCGTGTACCATGCCGGGATACCGCGCGATCAGCGCCGTCACGAAGTTGACGTAATCCTGATTATTGGCGGGCGGGCCGTGCCGCGACACATCCGCGCCGGCTTCACGCGCCCAGTTGGGGGCGGTGACGATAGAGAGCATGACGCGCAGACCGGGAAATTCGGCGGCCACCGGCAGCACCAGATCGAGCACCGCCCAGTTATACTGGCCGCGTTCCGGCTCGAATTCTTCCCAGCGCACCTGCTGTTTAAACCAACGCAGACCGAGATTGCTGTACACATCGTTCATCCAACCGCGCTGATTGTCGGGGTTAAAGTCCAGACTGTACTGTACCTGAATGCCCACCTGGAAGCTGCTGTCATCGACCGGCAGCAGGGTCGGCGTGGCCGTCGGCGGCTGCGCTTCGGTGGCCGTCGCGTCCGGGACAGTGGGCGTGGGCGTGGCGGCAGGCGGCAGTGTGTTGGTCGGCGCAAGCTGGCGCGTCGAAACGGGCGTGGTTTGCGCCGCGACCTGTGCCACGCTGGTTTCGGCGGGCGTATTGGGCAAATTGCGCGTCAGGCTGTCGGTGGTGGTTTCGATCAGGCCACCATAAGCCAGATAAATGGCGAAAAAGGTGCAGCCGGCCATCATCAGCGTGATGCCAGTCCACACCAGGACAAAATCGCGCAGTTGGCGTCGTAAGGGGTTTGCTCTTGCTGCCAAATCAATTCCTTTCTAACAAATTACCTCAGTTATGGACGTAAAAATACGTCTCCGCGTTCCAGAATCAGGTCAGCGCGTTTTGAACGGATGCCTCAGTGGGTGTCCCTAGCGCGAGGACGCGAAGGCCGCACACGCCGGGCAGCTCCCGTCCGCGCGGATCATGGCGTAACCGGCCTGCGGGTCGCCATCGGTATAGCCTGTAAAATCGACGTTCCAGACGATCATCAGGCGCACACGCCCGCTTTGCGACGAAAGCGCCGCCGCGCGCGCCAGCCACGAGGCCTGCTGCGCGATAGTCGTGTTTTGCCCCCACGCCCAGAAGCTGCCCAAGGGCGGATAGCCTTCGGGCGTCAGATAGCCCAGTTCGGTAAAGCAGATGGGGCGCGCGCCGCCGATCAGACTCCAGTAGGTGTTGAGCATCCCCTGGAAATAGCGCGTGTAGTAATTGTCGCGCGGGTCGCCCGTCGTCTGGTCGGGTCCGACAATGCCTTCGTTATAGTGCGCGCCGAAGCAGTCCATATAGTTCAGGCCGCCGGCCTGCACCAACTGTGTGATCCAGTTGTCGTCGTTGACCACGCGGCCAGGGAACGCGCCTTCCGCGCCGGTGGGGGCGGGCGCCGCGCTGATGACGATCACGCTGCTGTTAGCGCCCTTGATGGCCTGATAGCCCTGTCGCAGCATCTCGAAATACGCGCCGCCGCTGATCTGGCCTTCCGGCCATTCGCGCACGATGTTTGGCTCGTTCCAGACTTCAATCGCGTCAGGTCCGAGCGCGGCGATCTGGCCGAGCCAACCGGCATACTGCGCAATATAGCCGCCGCCACCCGCCGCCAGCTCGTTGGGGTCGCCCACCGTGCCGAGCAAAATGCGGAAGCCGCGCGCGCGCGCGCCGGCAATCGCCGCCGCCGCCGCCGAGGTATCGCTGCCGACGCCGTAGCGTAGTTGGACTTTCATCCACGTCATGCCTGCCTGACGCATGGCATTGGCCGCGCGGTCACTGTCGGCGCTGGTGACATGCCCGCCATATTCGAACGTGCCGACGGCGATGCTGCCCGCCACGGGGCCGACCACACTGCCGGCGCCGCCGCTGGGCGCGCTGACGTTCGAAGTCGAAGTAGCGACGATCGGCGCGGGCGTAAAGGTCGGCGTGGGCGTGGGCGTCGGTGTGGAAGTCGGCAGCGGCGTGGGCGTGGGCGTCGGCGCGAAAACGGCCACCGCCGCCCCACTGCGCGCGCTTTCGACATCTGCGCTGCCTTGAATCACCACATCGACATTCACGGCATAATTGCCGTCCGGCGCGTTGACCGTCGCCACCAGCGGTTGATTCAGTTCGGTCGTGGCCTGGCCGATCACGCCGTTCGTGCCCTCGATCGTCCAGCGCAGCAGCACTTCGGTGGTGGTGGGCGCGGCAGGCAAGCCTAATTTGTAGTTAAAAATCGCTTGCAGCACGCCCTCGGCCACGCCGTTATACAGCACATCGCCGAAGCCCACGCCCGCCAGCGCGAAGGGTATCGTTCTGTCCATGCGGAAGCGCAGCGCTTCGCCTGTCGTCAGCCACATGCGCGCCAGCCGCGAGCCGTCGGCGTTCAAATAGTCGATAAACGGCGCTTGCAGTTCGCTGTCCTGCCCGGAGGCCGCTTCGTAGCCGTCGAGACTGGCAGTGATCGACGTCCCCGGCTGGACGATGCCCGTGTCGGTCTGCTGCGCCGCGTCTACCGTGACGTTGCCCAGACCGGAAAGCGCGTCGTCGTAGCCGATGGGCGTAAACGCGCCCGCTGCTTCGCGCACAGAACGCGCCGAAAGGCCGATCAGCAGCTTGTGGCGCGCGACTTCGCCCACCGCCCAGCGCAGCATCGCTTCGACCAATTGATTCTGGCCGGGACGGAACGTGTTGGGGTCGATTCCCAGATCAATGTAGACGAAATCGGCGGCGGCGCCCAGCGCGCGCCAATCGTAAGCGCCGGTTTCCCACATGCCCGCCACGTTTTGCGCCGGCGGCAGCACAACGCCCAACAGCAGCCCGGCGCGATCCAGATTTTCGCCCAGATCGCGGATAAAGGCGCTGAAATTGTCGCGCTGGTCGGCGGGCAGATCGCGGTAGTCGATAAACACGCCGTCGAAGTTGCCGTTGACCACCAGCGCCGTCACCTGGCGCACATGTTCGCTGCGCAGGGTCGAATTGCCGAGCAGCGCCGTCACTGTCTGCGAATCGATGGCGCGCGGGTCGGCGAAGTTGCGCACGACGGGCATGACGCGGTAGCCGGCATTGACATCAAAGCCGCCCATCAGGCTGCCGACGAGTGTGCCCACTACGGTGGGCTGCACGCCGGCGGGGGTGACAATCGTGGCGATTTCGGCCACTTCGCGCGTCAGCGGTGTGTTATCGACCGCCACCAGCACAGCGGGCTGCTCTGGCGGCAGCGCCTGGAACAGCGCGACGGCATCGGGCAGCGTCGTCAGCGTGGCCGTGAGCGCGCTGCCTGTGTCCTGCGAAGGCACGAAGACCCACACACCGCGCTGCGTATCCCATGCATACAAATCGAGCAAATCCGGGCTGCCCGCCGCCGGAATATCCAGCGTGATATTGATCGCTTCGGGCGTTTGCCCGCTGGTCTGCACCTGATAGACCGCGCTTTGCAGCGCCAGATTGGGCGGGACAGCCGCCAGCGCTGCCGGCGCCCAGGCCACGCCCAGGCCGGCCGTGAATTCGTTGAGCGCCACGCGGTTAATCTGTACGCCGAATTCGCTGGTGAGCGCTTCGGGCGCGACGACGAAGCTCATGCCTTCGACCTGCACGCCGTTGCCGCTGGCGTCCAGCATGACGTACTGTGTGCCGAGCAGACGATCAAGCAGATTGATGGGCGGCAAAAACAGCGCCACCACCACCAGAATCGCCGTGACAAACAGCGTGACCAGCAGCGGCAGCCAACAACCGCAGCCTGTCTCCTGCTGCACCGGGCGCGCCTCGCCCGTCACCGGACGCATTTCACCCGTATAGGGCAGCACGGGCGGCAAGCTGCCCGTGCTCGGCGCGGGCGGCAGGGATTTTGCCGGGGGCGTGCCGCGCGGCGGCGTTGAATCGGATGGGACAGGCGCTTCGCCCAGCTCTTCCGGGCGCACCGCCGGCATCTCGCGCGAGGGGGTTCTTTCGCTGTTTGATTCCGTCATGAAAAACCTTCCTAAAGCCAGCAGCAGGCGAAAGCGCGCTCCCCTGCCGTTGTATGTGTCTGCTAACTGCCCAGGGCGTCACAGGCCGGGCAGCCCCCGTCCGGGCGGATAATCGCATAGCCGCCCATCGGGTCGTCGCCGAACACGCCTGTGTAATCGATATTCCAGATGATAACCAGCCGCACGCGCCCACTGCTGCGCGCCAGCGCCACTGCTGAATCGAGCCAGGCGGCCTGCTGCGCCACCGTCACGTTCTGCGCCCAGGCGAAGCCGCCGGGCAGCGTGCCATAGCCCTCTGGCGAAAGATAACCGAGTTCGGTGAAACACAGCGGACGCGAACTGCCAAAGGCGCTGGTATAGGTGTTGACCATGCCCCAGAAATAGCGCGAATAGTGGCTGCTGCTGCCGCGCGGGTCACCGCTGGTCTGCGACGGCGGCAGAATGCCCTCATTATAGTGGACGCCGACACAATCCAGATAGCTGGCCGCGCCCGCCGCCGCCATGCCCGCCACAAACTGATTGTCATCGCAGCCGCCGCCGCTGCACCCGCCGAAAAAGCCGGTGGGCGCCGGCGCGCCGCTCACCACCAGCGTGTTGGGGTTGGCGGCTTTGATGGCGTTATAGGCGGTGCGCAGCAAATTGGTATAGGCTGCCGGGTCGATCTGTCCGCCCGGCCATTCGCGGTCAATGTTCGGCTCGTTCCAGACTTCGATCGCGTCGGCGCCGAGCGCCGCGGCCCCGGCGACATACGCCGCGTACTGATCGTAATAGCCGCCGTTGTTCAGTTCGCTGGTCACGCCGACGATGCCGAGCAGAATGCGAAAGCCGCCGCTGTGCGCGGCGTTAATCATGCCCGAAAGCCCGCTGGGGTCTTGCCCGGCGTAGTAGCGCACCTGCACCTTGATCCAGGTCATGCCCGCGCGCCACATGGCGTTAAAGGTCGTCGTGTTGAAATTGCGGATATGCCCGCCGTAAGCGAAGCCCGTGACCGGCGCCGTGCTGGCAACCGGGTTATTGGGCACAGTGGCGGCAGGCGGATTGTTGGGCGCCGCCACCGCGTTACTTCCCGGCGGCGGCAGCACAAAGGGCGACGCCGGATTAATGATCGGCAGCCCGGCCAACTGCGATGCGCTGATGCTCACGCCGCCCGTGCTCACCCAGCCTACAGTACCGTTGGGTACGATGCCGCGCACCCAGCGTCCGCTGCTGTCGCGGCCATCGACCAGTAAGGGCGTGCCGCTGGTGATCGTCGCCAAGCGCGAGAAGGTTGTGCCCGGCCCGCTGCGCATATTGACGCGCGTCGAAGCCGAAACCAGCAGCCCGCCGCCAGGACTGCTGGTGTTATCAGAAACCGAAGGTACGGGCGTGGCTGCCGCCGGGGCTGTCGTGCTGTCGGCGGAAGCCGGCGGCGCGGGCAGGGTGAACGGTGTATCGACCCAAATCTCCGGCAGCGCCAACACCTGATCGCTGCTGACGTTCAAAAAGCGAATCCCCATCCAGCCGACCGTGCCGCCGCTGGTGATGCCGCGCGCCCACAGGCCGTCGGGCGAATGGCCATCCAGCCGCAGCGCGCGCCCGGCTTGCAGCACTTCCAGCCGCCGCCATTCTGTGCCCGGCCCGCTGCGCAGCCAAGCGGCGGTAGTCACCTGCGCCAGCAAGCCGCCATCCTGAGCGAACAAACTTGTGGAAAGCGCAAAAACGATAAGAACCAGGAGGCCAGTGAGGGTGATCTTGAGTGGTCGCATCGTAAATAACCCTGTGCAACTCATTGGGCGAAAAAACAGCGCACCAACAAAACCGCATGACAGACGGCATTGTCGCTGCGCCCCCACGTCGTTCCCCTAAAGAGATAATTACGCGCGGCATTGTAGCAGAACGAAAATTGTTTGGCAAATGCACGCGGGCAGCGCACAAGGAAATGGCAGCAAAATTTTTGGGGGGTGCGGTTTTGTCGGGACGCCATTGTTGGCGTCCGCGCGGCAGACGAGCGCAAGCGCGTCCCTATCCTCTGCCTGAGCTTCGCCGTTTCGTCATGTGAACCAAAAACAGAGACGGCGTGTCTCTGTTTTTAATATTCGATATAGCGTTTCCAAGCATCCGGGCCGCTGCCGACAGCGATCACCAGATAACTGGTGCGTGGCGTCTTGGGCTCCCACGCCAGCTTCATGCCCGCCTCGTGGGGTAAGCGGTTGCCCTTGCGGTGGTTGCAGGCGTAGCAGGCGCAGGCCGTGTTCGTCCACTGGTCGCGCCCCCCGCGCGAACGCGGAATCACATGATCGACGGTGAAATCGCTCTTGTTGAGCATTTTGCCCTTGACCTGCGAACCGGGCTGCACACCGCAGTAAATGCAGGTGTAGCTGTCGCGCACCAGCACGCCCTTACGACTCCAGTGCGCGCGCCGGCGCGGCACATTGACATACGTGCGCAGCGCGATCACCGAGGGAATCGGAAACTGGCTGGCGACGGTGCGCAAGAATGTGCCTGTCTGCTCGACAATGATCGCCTTTTCGGCCATCAGTAGATTGAGCGCGCGCGGCACAGTAATAACGGAAAGCGGCTCCCATGTGTGTCCGTTGAGCAGCAGGACGCGCCCTTGTAACATAGTACTGACTGACACCGGATTCTCAACCCCTCATGACTGGACGACGTTGTGGTTTCCGGTTCGGAAACACCTTTACTACTATAACACATTTTTTCACAAACCGCCGTTTAAAGGAACATGTGTATTGTTAAAAAACGGCGGAACAGGCCGGGCCAACACCCGTTTTGCGCAGTCGGCCTGCTCCGCCCTGGTTCACACATTTATCGCTGCTTTTTAACGTGCGCTTCCAATAAAGTGGTCGTTTGCCGTAAATCCCGTGTGCGCTGCAATAATAGATCTCTGTCCCTTGTCCGAAGCTTGTCAGTTAGAGAAACCGTCATCTGTTAGTCAGGTTGGCGACTGTTCAAAGGCACAGCCGCCGCTGGCCGCCTGGGGTGAACCGCGTTTCAGCGAATTTCTGCCGCCATTGGATTGCACGGCGCTGGCCTCCTTGCGGCGGATTTCCCGCCCACGATTTGGGGGTGCGCGTGCCTTTTTAATTTCGCCCCGCGCTCCCGAAACTATACGGCTTCTGCCGTATAGACGAACAAGCTAGTGATGCAGTTCCGTGACGCTACTGCCGCCCGCGGCCTTCGGCAGGACTCGCAGCGCAGCCGCTTGCACACCGTCCTCCGCCTCGATCTCGTTGATCGCTTCTTGCGCCGTGTAGACTACCTCGCGCAGCATTTCCAGCAGCTCCGGCGTCTCCAGCGTGGTCAGCGTTTCCAGATAACCTTCGCTGGCGGCGCTGTGTAGTTGATCCAGCACATCCAGCAGATCAACCAGGCGCGTATCGGTGTACAGCAGTTGTAGTTTTGTGAACATGTGTCATCCTCTGGTTAGCCACACGTTGAGAATAAAAAAAGGACGTGAGTTGCTGTTCTGGCAGTCTCACGTCCCTTTCTTACTTCGGGAACCGTCGCGGGGTAGGAGTTGTCCTCAAGGACTCGGACTCCTCTCGTGAGACTGTGACGAATTCGGCAGCTTCGCTTCTGGGCGATCAGCGCTTCCTAAGAAGCAGGCGGTGCTGGCAGGACGCAGGCAAGCCGAACCGCGCGTCTGATAGCTGTCGCTAGCAGACACGATCAATCCAACTGGCAATATGTGATTGTGTGCGCCCGAAAGCAGTGATCGCCCAAACATAGCTACGCGCCCTTCTCAACTGTCGTTGCCTGTAACATCGACAGGATACTTTCGCCCGTGATAAAGACCCGCCGCATACCCTGTGGTTTGCTGATCTTCAGGTAGCCCTTACGGACAAGACGCTTGAGCGTGCTCAGGCTTATGCCGAGCGCCTCTGCGGCTTCCTGTCTGGAGTAGACTGCTCCTGATTCGATACGCGGTTTATCCGACATCAAAACCCATCCTTTACAACCTATTATAGGCTAACACAGGCTTTTAAGGTTGTCAAGAGACACAGTTCGGTTTTAAATACGATTAAGGGGTCAAAACGGATTCGGGGCTTGACAGCGCCGCCTGGCTGGCGGGATAATTTGTGGCGAACGGCATTGACGGAGAACATGCGCGAAACTCAGCGCTCGCAGAGAGTGGGGATCATCAGGCTGCAAGTCCCCATGAGCCGCCTTCGCGGAATTCGCTCCTGAGCCGGGTTGGTGAACGTGCGCCGCGCACCTCTAGCCTGCCCCGCGTTCCCGGCGTTACTGGGTCAAGAGGTGGCCGCTGTTTGGGCGGCAATAAGGGTGGTACCGCGGGAGATTTACGCTCTCGTCCCTGTTGTGGACGAGGGCGTTTTTTGTTGTGGCGGAGGGACAATGCTGGAACAATTGGAAAGCACGTATCAGGAAGGGCTGGCGCTGCTGCGCGACATCCGCGACAGCGCGGCGCTGCGCGACTGGGAACTGAAGTATCTGGGCAAAAAGGGCGCTGTCACGCAAATGCTGCGGTTGGTCGGCACGCTGCCCAAAGAAGAACGCGCCGCCTTTGGCAAGCGCGTGAACGAGATCAACGAAGCGCTGACGAGCGCCTATGCCGAACGCGAGGCGCTGGTGCAGCAGCAGGAATTGGCGCGCGATCTGGAAGAAGGCGAAATCGACGTGACGCTGCCGGGGCGCGCGCGCCAGGTCGGCGGGCTGCACCCGGCCACGCAAACGCTGCGCCAGTTCGCCGATATTTGGGCCGCTATGGGCTTTCTGGTCTTCCGCAGCCGCGATGTCGAAAGCGATGAACTCAACTTCTCGCTGCTGAATATGCCGCCCTATCATCCCGCGCGCGATATGTGGGACACCTTCCACACCACGACACCGGGCGTGATTCTGCGCACACACACCTCGCCGGGACAGATTCACGCCATGCGCCAGTTGGGCGATAACGGCAGCAAACCAATCCGCGTGATTCTGCCGGGCATGGTGTACCGCTATGAGCAGATGTCGGCGCGCAAAGAGATTCAGTTCAATCAGGTCGAAGGGCTGGCGATTGGCCGCCATATCACCTTGACCGATCTCAAAGGCACGATCACCGAATTTTTGCGGCGCGTGTTCGGCGCGGATGTGCGCGTGCGTTTCCGCTCGTCATATTTCCCGTTCACCGAGCCGAGCATGGAAGTCGATGTGCGTTCCGACGCGGTAGGCAAAGGTGGCTGGCTGGAAGTCGCCGGCTGTGGCATGGTGCATCCCGTGGTGCTGCAAAACGGCGGTTATGACCCGACCCAGTGGAGCGGCTTCGCTTTTGGCTTTGGCCCGGAGCGCATCACCCTGCTTAAGCACGCCATCCCCGATATTCGCTATTTCTGGGGAAACGATCTGCGCTTTTTGGAGCAGTTTTAGTTGAAAAGGCTGGCGCGCGCCTACCAGACCGTCGGGCTGCTGCTGCTCAACACGCTGCTGCTGCTGCTGCTGGTCGAAGGCTGTGCGCGCCTGGCGCTGGCGCTGCGCCCGCCCGCGCCGAGCCTGGCGCAGCGCGTCGCAAGCTTCAAAGAGGGGATGCTGCGGTTGTCATATTACGCCGGGCAGGAGTGGGCACGCGCCTATTGGGACGAGCATATGGCTGCCGCCGTCAATTGGACATATGAACCCTATGTGCTGTGGCATACACAGCCCTTCAGCGGCCAGTACATCAACATCGACGCGCAGGGGATGCGGCGCACGCCCGGCTCGACATGTACGGAATCGTCCTACCGGATTTTCGTTTTCGGCGGCTCAACGGTGTGGGGTTACGGCGTGCCCGACGACAACACGCTGCCGGCGTACCTACAGGCCGGCCTGCCACACAATGTTTGCGTGCGCAATTACGGTGAACTGGGCTACAACAGCACGCAAAGCCTGCTGCGCCTGCTGCGCCTGCTGCAAGCCGGCGATGTGCCCGATATGGTGCTGTTCGTGCAGGGCAGCAACGACGTGATGGTGGCGCAGCGCACCAGCAGCGCCGGCAGCGCCTTTTATGATGCGCAGATGGCGCGCGCGATCGACAGCAGCAGCGGGCTGATTGCGAGCGACGGCGCGGCGGCCAACCCGCTGCGCGACTGGCTGCGCAGCACAGCCACCTACCGCCTGCTGCTGGGCGCGCCGCAGACCATAGAAGACGCCGTGTGGGCGCAGCCGCCGTTTGACCCGGCGTTCGTCAGCGGCATTGTCGATACGTATCTGGCGAATTGGCGCGCGGCGCAAGCGCTGGCCGATGAGTATGGCTTCGTGTTTCTGGCCTTCACACAGCCCGTGCTGCCGCTGGTTGGCCGTCCCTATACTGATGAGGAACAGCGCTTCATCTGGGATACGCCCGGCGGCCTGGTCGAGCTGTTTCGCGCGGTCTATCCGCGTATCGCGGCGGGGCTGCCCGCAGGCCGCTTTTACTATTGGGCGAACGTGCTGGACGGCCAAACGCTGCCGATGTGGATCGACTTTGTGCATCTTACCGCGTGGGGCAATCTGGCGCTGGCGGCGGAGATTCTGCGCGAGATCGTGCCGCTGGCCGCGCCCTAAGCCATCTTCTCTATAATGGTGGATAAGGAGAGCGAAAGGAAACAACGACGATGGTACTGCAAACTCGAACCATGACCGCTGAGGAATTCGACCAGTGGGTGCTGCTGCCGGAAAACGCCACGCGCAGCTTTGAGTTTATTGGCGGGGAGATTGTGGAGATGGTATCGAACAACTACTCGTCAATGGTGGCTGCGCTCATTCTGGGCGAACTTCAGGGGTTTACCAAAGGCAAAAATCTGGGCTATCTCACGGGCGCCGACGGCGGTTATTGGGTCAACGGTGAACGCTATATCCCTGACGCGGCTTTCATCTCCAAAACACGTCAGCCTGTGCCATCGCGCGACGCCTATAACCCCAATGCGCCCGATCTGGCCGTCGAGGTGCTGTCGCCCAGCGATGACCCCCACACGACGCGCCTGAAAGTCGTCAATTACCTGCTGGCGGGCACGACCCTGTGGCTGGTTGACCCCGAACGCAAAATCGTCGAGGGCTACGTGCCCGGCGCAGCGCCCAAAACGCTGGGACTCGATGACACGCTGGACGGCGGCGCGCATCTGCCCGGTTTTTCGCTGGCCGTCAAAGACATCTTCCCGGAATAATTTTCCCGCTTCGTTTTCACCTGAGGACACGACTGCAATGAAAGTACCGCTCTCCTGGCTCAAAGAATACGTAGACATCGACGTGCCCGCCGAAGTGCTGGCCGAACGCCTGACGCTGGCCGGGCTGGAAGTCGAGGGCATCGTCTATCTGGGCGTGCCGCAAACCGCCGCCGCCGATCTGCCGCATCTGGCAATCCCGAAATCCGATCATCTCGTTTGGGATCGGCAGAAAATTCTGCTGGCGGCCATCCGCGAAGTCAAAGCGCATCCCAACGCCGACAAGCTGGTGCTGGCGCTGGTCGATACCGGCAGCCGCATCGAACAATGCGTCACCGGCGCGCCCAATCTGTTCCCTTACAAAGAGCAGGGGCCGCTGCTCGCGCCGCTGTGGACAGCCTTCGCCGACGAAGGCGCGGAAGTCTGGGACGGGCACAGCGACACGCCCAAACGCATGATTCTCAGGGAAAAGGCGCTGCGCGGCATCCCCAACAAAAGCATGGTCTGTTCGGAGAAAGAACTCGGTCTCTCTGAAGCGCACGAAGGCGTGATTCTGATGCATGAACAGCCGCGCGATGTTTACGGCCAGCCCTTCGCCCCCGGCACGCCGCTACAAGATGTGCTCGGCGATGTGGTGTTCGATATTGCGCTCACACCCAACCTGGCGCGCTGCTACAGCATTCTCGGTGTCGCGCGCGAAGTCGCGGCGCTGCTCGGCAAAGAAGCGCGTCCGCCGTCCTACGAAGTCGTCATGCAGGGCGACGCTATCGAAGGTCAGGTCGCGGTTGAGATTCGCGACGCCGAACTGAATCCGCGCTTCACACTGGCGTTGATTCGCGATGTGACCATCCAGCCGTCGCCAGAATGGATGCAGCGCCGGCTGCGACTGGTCGATCAACGCCCGATCAACAACATCGTGGACGTGACCAATTACATCACGTTCGAGATCGGCCAGCCGCTGCACGCCTTCGATTACGATAAACTGGTGGCGCGCGCGGGCGGCAAAGCGCCGAAAATCATCACGCGCCTGCCGCATGCGGGCGAAACGCTGGCGACGCTCGACGAAGCGCAGCGCGCGCTCGACGCGCACAATATTCTCGTGTGCGATACGGCGGGCGCGCTCAGTCTGGGCGGCATTATCGGCGGCGCGGAAACCGAAATCAGCGACAGCACCACCAACGTGCTGCTGGAAGCGGCCAACTGGAATTTCATCAATATCCGCCGCACGATGCAAACACAGCGCGTGCAAACCGATGCCGGGCTGCGCTTCAGCCGCGGCGTCCACCCCTCGCAGGCGCTGTTGGGCGTCAAACGCGGCGCGGAACTCATGCGGCAGTCGGGCGGCGGCACGGTGGCGCAGGGCGTCATCGACGTGTATCCCCATCCGCTGCTCCGCACGCAGATCGAACTGCCGATGAACGAGGTGCGGCGGCTGATGGGCGTGGATATCGAAATCGGACGCGCGGCGGCCATTCTGACGGCGTTGGGCTTCGACGTGCTGCGTGGCACAGATGCGCTGCTGGTCACCGTGCCGGATAACCGTCTGGACATCGGCGAAGGCGTTGTCGGGCAGGCCGATCTGGTGGAAGAAATCGCGCGTATTTACGGCTATGATAACCTGCCGGATACGATTATGGCCGACGCCATGCCGCCGCAGTGGAACAATGTCGATTTGCAGCGCGAAGAACGCACGCGCGATCTGCTGGTGGCGCTCGGTCTGCGCGAAATCATCAGCTACCGCTTCACCACGCCGGAAGCCGAAGCGCGCATCGTGCCGCCCGGCGCGTCCACGCCCTGGTCGCAAACGCCTTTTGTCACGCTGGCGAACCCGATGACCGCCGACAAAACCGTGCTGCGCCATACGCTGCTGGTCAATCTGTTGGAAACCGCGCGCAGCAATATCCGCTTCACCCGCCGCCAGCAGGTCTTCGAGATCGGCAGCGTGTATCACCCGCGCGCCGAGCAACTGCTGCCGGATGAACCGCGTCGGCTGGGGCTGCTGCTGACCGGCCCGCGCCGCGTCACCGATTGGACAGGCAGCGATGGCGCGGAAAATGTCGATTATTTCGATCTCAAGGGTGTGGTCGAAGGCCTGCTGCAAGGGCTGCATATCCCTGGCGTGGCGTATACCCGCGCCGCGCATCCCAGCTTCCATCCGGGGCGCTCGGCGCTGCTCACGATCAACGGCGCGCCAGCGGGCACCTTCGGCGAACTGCATCCCCAGGTCGCGCGCGCTTATGAACTGACCGACGCGCCTGTGCTGCTGGCCGAACTCGATCTGGATTTGCTGCTGCAACATGCCGAAGAAAATCATCCTGTGACACCGCTGCGGATGCAGCCGCCCGTGCTGCAAGATATCGCGCTGGTGGTGACGGAACAGACGCCCAACGCCCAGGTCGAAGCGGTGATCGCGGCGGCGGGCGGCGAGATGCTCAAGTCTGTGCGCCTGTTCGACGTGTATCGCGGCGATCCGATTCCCGCCGGGCAAAAGAGCCTGGCCTATAATCTGGTGTACCAGAGCGACGAACGCACGCTCACCGATCGTGAAGTCGCCAAAGTCCACAGCAATATCGTGCGCGCCTGCGAACGCGAACTGAACGCCAAGCTGCGGGCGTAGGCGGCTGTTCGCCTGAACCTCACCCCCCAACCCCCTCTCCAGGTCAAGCCTGTTGTTGTCAGGGTAGACGCACGACCTGGAGAGGGGGAGTCGCTGTGGGCGTTGTGGAGGCGCGGCTCACGCCTTGCGCATGACGACGACGCGCACACCGAACAGGTGAAACAGCAGCGGTATCAGGAGCTTGAGGCGCAAAAATGGCGGCGCATCCCAGTAGCCGATCTGCTGATAGCCGAAGCGCCGGTAATATGGCATCATCCTGTCCT
Organism: Chloroflexota bacterium; assembly: GCA_013388745.1. Taxonomy (GTDB): domain Bacteria; phylum Chloroflexota; class Anaerolineae; order Aggregatilineales; family Phototrophicaceae; genus JACAER01. The sequence continues at coordinate 88,964 of JACAER010000022.1, read as the reverse complement.
GACACAGCAGGTACAGCGGACGCGCGGCGCGCGCTTCGAGCGCGGCGATCAACGCGCTGGCGATGCCCTGCCCGCGATACGCGCGCAGCACCACCAGGCTGCCCAATTCCTGACAGCCAGGATATTCTTTGATCTGGCCGATGCCGACGATCTGCGCGTGCTCGTTTTCGGCCAGCAAAAAATGCCGCCAATCGAGCGATGTCGGGTCGAGTCCCGCATCCCAGACCATCTTTTTGATAACGGCGGCGTCGTTTTGGGTGGCGGGTCGGATATTTGCCATCTTGATTCAGCGCGCTCCACGACTATACTGTGTTCATGCTCCCAAAATTGTACGCCCTTCTGCTGCTGGCGCTAGTGTGCGCCGCCTGTGAGCCTGCTGGCATGGCGCCCACCGCGCCCGGCATCGTCTTCCCGACGGTGACGCCGGGGCGTGTGCTGGAAGGCGCGCTGCCCGAAGCCAGCGGTCTGCGGCTGGATGGCAGCGGCGTCGCCAACCCGGCCACTGCCGTGGCGCTCGCCAGCCTGCCCACGGCCACGCCCAATTACGCCGCCTGCCCGGCCAGCGGCGTTGTGCCCACTGTGCCTGCCGCCGCCCCCGCCAACCTCAACGCCGCAATCGGCGCTTTTTTAAACGCTGGCGGCAGCCCCGCCGCGCTGGAAGATGCGCTGCGCGGCTGGAATGCCCTGGGGACCAGCGGCTTTGTGCGTGCCGATTATGATTTCAGCGGCGAAGGCGTGCCGGATGTGCTGTTGAGCTTCGTCGCGCCCGAAAGCGGCGGCAGTCTGCTGCTGTATGTGTGCGCCAACAGCGCTTATTCGCTGCGTTACCAGGCCGCGCCGGGCGGCAGCGATGCGCCGCAGCTTATGCATCTGGGCGACATGAACAACGACGGTCTGCCGGAAATCATGTACGCCGCCAACATCTGCGACGAGGACGAGACGTGCGTGTACAGCACGCAGGTCATCACCTGGAGCGCGCGGTTGGGGCGTTTCGTCAGCCTGCTGGCCGGCGCGCTGACCAGCGATGCGCCGCCTACGCTGGTCGAAATTGACAGCGATCAGGTCTCGGAAATCGTCGTCCAGTTGGAAAACGACGGCACGGCTGAGACCGGCCCGCTGCGCACGGGCACGCACATCTACGATTGGGACGGCGGCCTGTACGTGCTGTCGATCATCCAGCTTGATCCGCCGCGCTACCGCATTCAGGTAGTGCATGAGGCCGACCGCGCTTTTATCCGGCTGGACATGAACGCCGCCGTGCCGCTGTATTTGCTGGCGCTGGACGCCGGACAACCGCTGCGCTACTGGTTCAACGACGAACCCGCCATTTTGCAAAGTTACGCGCTCTACCGCCTGCTGCTGGCCTATGCCTACACCGAAAATGAGCAGCGTTTGGCCGTCTTGCAGGACATCACAGCGCTGTTCCCAGACGCCAACAGCGCGCCGGTCTTCGTCACGATGGCGCAGACCTTCTGGAACACACTGCAAGTCACCAACAATCTGCGCACGGCCTGTCAGGAAGTTATCAACGTCGTGCGCGCGCGCCCCGAAGCGCTCGACCTGCTCAACCGCTACGGCAGCCGCAGCCCGACCTACAGCGCGCAAAGCCTGTGCCCGTTTTGAGGTCGTAATTGATTTTGGATGCTGATCGTTTGCTCTCATATAAGCGAGGATGAGTCCACAACATGTCCCAACTGTTCCCCTATTTTCAAGACCGCCGCCAGGAAATGGTCGATCTGCTCACCACGCTCGTCAACTACGAGTCGGGCACGACGGCCAAAGCCCATGTCGATGCGCTGGGCAATTTTATGGAAAGCCAGTTTCGTGCGCTGGGCGCGTCGTCGGTCACGCGCTACCCGCAGCAGCAGGTCGGCGACTTTTTGCTGGCGAAATGGCACGAAAACGCGCCCGGCAAGCCGATCCTGTTCCTGATTCATATCGACACCGTGTGGCCGATCGGCACGCTGGCCGAACGTCCCGTGCGCATTGACGACGAAGGCCGTTTGTTCGGCCCCGGCGCTATCGACATGAAAGGCGGCATCACCATCGCGCTTTCGGCCATCAAAGGGCTGGCACAGCGCGGTGAACTGCCGCCGCGCCCGATCTGGGTGTTGATGACCAGCGACGAAGAAGTCGGCAGCGTGTATTCCGAACCCGTCATCGCCGCTGTCGCGCCGCAGTGCGGGCTGGTGCTGGTGATGGAGCCGGCCACACAGGATGAAGCGCTCAAGACCTCGCGTAAAGGCGTCGCCAATTTCACGATTCAGGTCGAAGGCCGGGCCAGCCACGCCGGCAACGCGCCGGAAAAAGGCATCAACGCCGTCGTCGAACTGGCCTATCAAACGCTCAAATTGCAGGAAATGAACGACTTGCGCAGCGGCACATCGGTGTCGGTGACGGTTGTCAGCGGCGGCATCGCCACCAACGTCATCCCCGCCGAAGCGCACGCCAAAGTCGATGTGCGCACGCTGCGCGCCGACGCCTACGCCGATATCAGCCAGCGCATTCAGAACTTGCAGCCCTACTTGCCGGGCGCCAAACTGACGATCACGCCTGGTCATGCGCGCGGGCCGATGGAACGCAACGCGCTGATGAACAAGACCTATGCGCAGTGCAAGGCTATCGGCGAAAAACAAGGGCTGACGATCCGTGAAGACAGCAGCGGCGGCGGCAGCGACGGCAACTTCACCGCCCACATGGGCATCCCGACACTCGACGGGCTGGGGCCAGCGGGCGATGGGCTGCACGCCGTGCATGAGCATGTGGTGCTCAACAGCCTGTCGCGCCGCGCCGCGCTCATCGCCGCGATGCTGAAGGACTGGCAGTTCGAGTGATGCTCTGCTGCGGCTATAGTAAGGCCTCGAAACAAATCCAACAAACTCGTTGGCTGTCGTCGGGATGGAACCGGCATCGTCACGCGCCGTCCCTACTTGACGCTTCTCAAACGACCGACCGACGTTTGCCCCGATGCGGCTCTTTTAAAGTCCACAAAGGGTCACAAGGGGTTGACACCTGCCCAAAAATCCCCTATCATCAGACTCAGCCCCGGCAGGCAAGAAGTGGTTTCGCAAACCGGACTGAAATCCTGACAGGATTTCTCAGACTCCTAATCTGAGGATGCCATCCTTCATCTCGGCCGTGCTTCGGGGCTTTTGACCTTTTATTGTAAGGAGGGGTATGGCGCAGAAGTACGTGCTAATCAAGGATACGCATCGTGGGCTGTATTATGAAGACGGTGTGCTGACGAAAGTGCTCGAAGCCGGGCGCTACGCTATCCCGCGCGAATATGTGCTGGGCGTGCGCATCCGCAAAAAGGTCGAAATCGTGCTGGTCGATATGCGCGAGCGCGACCTGACCATCAAAGGGCAGGAAATCCTGACCGCCGACAAGGTGGCGCTGCGCGTGTCGATCGTCGTGCAGTTTCGCGTCAGCGATGCCCGCGCCGCGCTGCATCAGGTCGAAAACTACGCCGACCGCCTCTACAGCGATGTGCAGTTGGCCGCGCGCCGTTCGCTGGCGTCGATGACGCTGGAAGACATTCTGACCAACCGCAACCGGCTGAGCGAAGACATCCAGCGCGATGTGCTGAGCGCGGCGGCGGGCTACGGCGTCAGTATTTTGCGCGCCGATGTCAAGGATCTGATCTTTCCCGGCAACTTGCAGGAGATCATGAATCGCGTGCTGGCCGCCGAGCGCATGAGCGAAGCGCAGTTGGTCGAAGCGCGCACCCGCGCCGAAACGCAGCGCATCGACGCCCAGGCGCGGGCCGCCGTGCGTGATCTGGAAGCCGAAGCCCAGGCGCGTGCGTTGCAGCAAAGCGCGCAGGCCGACGCCGAAGCGCAGCGCATCAAGACGCAGGCCGAAATCGAATCCCTGCGCCAACGCCAGCAGGCGGCGCAGGCCTACAGCGAACACCCGGCGCTGCTGCGCATTCTCGAACTGCACACGCTGGCCGAACTGGCGCGCACCGCTAACGCCCGCATCTATGTCAGCTTCGACAAGCTGAACGGGCTGCCGCGCGAGACTGAGCACGACTCGGCCTAAGGCCAGTGGACAGTCGTCAGTTTTCAGTGCTCAGTAGAGCAGCGCCCCCGCCGCACACGGGGGCGTTTTTTTGCGGCATAAGCGGTATCAGTCCAACCGGTCGTTGGGTATATAATTGAAGCATGGTTTAATTACAAGGAGAACGTCATGAAACTGCTCACGAGCCTGCTGCTCATGGCGGTCATGGTCGTATCCGCTGCTCAACAAGCCGCCGACTGCCCTACACTGGTACAAACCGCTTTAGAGTCGCTGGACGACCTGTGCGCCGCCACCCAGCGCAACCAGCTCTGCTACGGCCATGAGCTGCTGTCGGTTGAAGTGAACAATCCCGCTGTGCGCTTGCAAGCCCCCGGCGACATCGCCGACATTGCCGGCGTGATCTCGCTGCAAACGGCAGGGATGCTGCTGCCGGATGTCTGGGGGCTGGCGCTGATACAGGTGCAGGCCAATCTGCCCGATACACTGCCCGGCCAGAACGTCGCGATTCTGGTGCTGGGCGATGTCGCCATCACTGACGCGGCGCAGGGCGGCGTCCGCCTGAGCGCCAGCAATCCCAGCGGCATGAACCTGCGCGCGGGGCCTTCTACCAACTACGCGGTGATCACGACGCTGGCCGCCGACAGTGCTATCACGCTGGTCGGGCGCAGCGAAGCGGGCGATTGGGTCTACGGCATAAGCGGCACCTTCCGCGGCTGGCTTTCGGCCTCGCTGCTGAGCATCGAAGGCGACGTGATGACTCTGGCCGTCGTCCCGGACGATTTCACGCCTTTCGCACCCATGCAGGCCTTCTATTTCCGCTCTGCCGTCGGCGACAGCGCCTGCGCCGAAGCGCCCGAAAGCGGCATCGTGATCCGCAGCCCGCAGCTTCCTATCCCGATTGAACTGCGCATTAACGGTGTGGGTATCACACTCGGCTCGACGGCCTTTTTACAGGCGCAGCCGGGCCAGACCATGACCATCAGTGTGCTGGAAGGCCAGGCCGCCGTGACTGCGCAGGATCAGACCGTCGTTATCCCGGCGGGCGAATCCACCAGCGTCGAACTGGACGAAAACCTGAGCGCCAGCAGCCCGCCAGGCGAACCGCAGGCTTTCAACACCGAAGCCGCCGCGCCCGTGCCTGCCGCGCCGCTGCCTCCCGCGCCAGAAGGGGATGTGTTCGCCGGGGTATGGACGGGTATTGATCTCGACGGCAGTTTTCAGACCATCGTCATCACAGCGCTGGGTGGCGGCCAATACAACATCGAATACTATGACGATGGCGCATCGATCTGTGGGACAGATAGTGCGGGCAGGCCGCTCTACGGCGGCCTGGGAAACGTCCAGGCCACGGCCAGCGGCAACAGCCTGACGAGCAGCAGCGGCGTGTTCTACTGCTACGACAGCAGCGGCAGCAGCTACAACTTCACCTATAGCTGGGTGTATGATCCTACCAGCGATACCATGACATCGGAGTATGGCACGTGGCAGCGCGGTTAAAAGCGCCACCAACAAACGAGCACCCCCACGCAGAGTGGGGGTGCTTTTGCGCTCACCGGTAGACGATTTCGCGCTCCCAACTGCCGCGTTTCTGCGTGTGTAACTGCCAGTAGTGTTCGGCGATCAGGTCGGGGTCAAAATGTGTGCCGGCCTGCACAAATCCGGCAATTGTCACTGTCGCTACATGGATGCCGTCGGCTTCCAATTCCTCCGCCAGGCTGAACGCCAGGCTGCGCAGCCCCGCCTTGCCCAGCGCCAGCGAGGCGAACTGGGCGCGCGGATTCAGCGCCAGCCCGCCGCCGGTCAGCAGGATTGTCCCACCCTGCATCGTGCGCATATGGGGGATCACCTGCTGCGCACAGGCCAGCGCGCCCATCACGTTCACGCGGAAATCCGCCAGCAGCGCTTCCGGCTCCAACAGCGACGGCAGCGTTTGCCGTCCCGCCGCCGCGTTGTACACCAGCACATCGACGCGCCCCAAACGCGCGAACACATGCTCAAAAGCGCGTTTGATCGAATCGGGGTCGCCCGCATCGCCCGAAAACACCTGTACATCGCCCAACCCGCTGATTTGCAGTTGGTCAACGCGGCGGCGCATCAGCCCCAGCCGAAAGCCCTCGCGCGCGAAGCGGCGTGCCACGCCCATGCTCACGCCTGTGCCCGCGCCAACGATCACACAAGTCGGAGTCGTAGACATCCTGAGCAGCTCCTGCTTGAAGATGGTCTTTGCCAGCTAATTGTAGACGGTTTCACAAAGGCCGCAAAGCGTTTAGGCCCGCGAAGCCGCCAGAGCATAAGGCCGGATGTCGAGTGTCGCTAAATCCAGCGCGCCGATAGGCGGGTACAGACGCGGCAGGCGCGCCGTCATCCCGATCTCGGCTTCGATCCAGTCGATTTTGTCCAGCAGGTCGTGCGGCAAATGTTCGCGAAAGGCCATAAAGGCCCCCAGACTGCTGGCAATCATGCGGTTGATATGTTCGTGGTCTTTTTTGGTGTGAAAGAAGGGTGTCTGCGAAAGATATTGATCGACACGCACCGTTTTGCCCTGATGACCCTTAAAGAGCAGTTCTATCAGGTGAAAGGTTTCGACAGCATAGCCGCTGGCAAAGCGCAGCGCTCTGGCAGCGGTCATGGTCAGCGCTTGTTCGCCGGCGTTAGACGAAATCACGGTCGGGCGCTGGCCGCCAAACCAGTCGGCAATCAGCCTGTCGAACAGCGGCGAAACCACGCGCGTACAGCGCCCCAGATTGTCGTGCAGTGTGCCTTCGCTGTGGGTCATATCGGGCTTGGACGGCCAGCAGATGCGCACATTGTGCAGCGGGGTTTTGCGCGGCAGAGAAAACAGCCGCGCCAGCGCCAGCGTATACGCCAACAGGGTTGAGGGAGCATGGTTATCGGCGTCATAAAAAGCGACATGCCGCGCACTGCCCAGCGCGGCTGCCAACAGCGTGCCGATATACATGCCTTCGCCTTTGCCATTCACAACGCGGCCGTCATCACCCAGGATATGCATCACATTCTGTCTGCGCAGATAATCGGCGATGCAGGGGTCTTTCTGATGGATAAGCCGGATATGCTGGTGCTGCGGGAGGTGCTCGCGCACTTCGGCGCGCAGCGTGTCAAATTCGGTTTCCGGGCAGTTGGTGACGACAATGATCGGGCTGTCGGCGGGCAGATACCATAGGACGCGCCACAGGAATTTAGCGGGTTCGTCTTTGTGGCAGACAATAAAGGCGATTTTGTTGAGGTGTGGGCTGATCTGGCTCAGGTCTGCCGCCGACCAGATGTGTCCCAAACGAATGGTACGTAGATCGAGCAATAGGTTTCTCCTTATGGATATACCGAATAGAGGTATTCCCATAGTAAGGAAAAAAGCAGCCAGTGCCCATTACGTTCGTAAGATTCAGGCTGATATTGGCAGAATTTTTACGCGGGCGTAATGAACCCCGTAAGGCTGCCTTACGGGGTTCAGATCACAGAAATATGCAGCTCAGGCGTATATCCCACCTGAAAACTGAACACGGACGACTGAAAACTTGCTTTAGCCTTTATCGCGCCCGAAGCCGCCGCGACTCTCGACATCCGGGTCATCGGCGCTGGGGCGTTCGTCGCCGGAGGCACGGCGGCGCGGTTCGTCGTCGCCTGGGTCCTGATCGCGTTCGCGGTTGACGCGCGGGGCGATACGCCCGCCGCCCGGCTCATCGTCGTCGCGTTCGCGCGCGGCGCGCGGCTGCGCCCGGCGCGCGGGATCGTCGTCCTGCGCGCGCTGGCTGAAGACGGCCCCCAGATCGCCGGCGCTGCCGCCTTTTTTGTCGGGTTTGTCGTCTTCGCGCTGCGCTGGCGCATCTGAACCGCTCAGGCGCGCGCCGATGCGTCCGCCTTCGTCGCGGTCACGGGTGGCCGCGCCGCGTTCGCGTTCCTCGTTGGGGCGATCGCGGCCAAAACCGCCGCGGCTGTCCACATCCGGGCTGTCTACCTGTGGACGCTCCGGGCCGGCATCGCGGTGGGCACTGGGGGCGTCGGGGCGTCCACCGATAGCGCCGCGACTATCGATGTCGGGGCTGTCCACGCGCGGGCGTTCGCCGCCGGGCCGGCTGTAATCGACGCGCTGGGCGCCGCCACGCCCCAGCAGACGCGGCAGCAAAAACAGCGCCGCGACCACAATAATCGCCACCAATAGCAAAGTAGTGCCGTCCATAGCTTATGCTCCTAGCGCACGCTAAACGTCGCCGATTGATACGGGTTGCCGTTGACGAAAAATTCGACTTCGTAGCTGCCCGACTGCCAGCCGTCTGCGGAGTCGAAGGCGAAATTGACGCAAACGTTGGTGTAATCCTGGGGCGCGGTCAGCTCGTCACTGTCCTCAACCGCAACATCGTCGCGATACAGGCGCGCAAAGATCACTGTGCCTTCGGGCATGGCGCTGTCTTGCAGCACGGCGTAAATCGTGGCGTCGTCGTCAAAACGATCCGTCACGTCCACCGCGCAGCCATCACGATTCACGTTTTCGGCCACAACGACAGCGCCCAGATTCAGGCGGTCGTCACTGTTGTCCTGTTCGGTCTGGGCTTCGGCTGTCGGCGGCGGCGTGTTGGTGGGCGCGGCATCGGCGGCGCCGCCGCCCAAGAGACGGCTGCCGATAAATAGCACGACGAGTACAACGACGACCCCGATAATCAGGGTAGTGGTGCTGGGCCGGCCAGCTTGTTGAGGCTGCTGTTTCATAAATTTGCTCCCTTATGAGGTGAAAAAAACATACGCAGTGATTATAGCCCATCCGCCGATTGCCGCGAATCGGCGCACAGGCGAAAAAGCATTGCACTGCCGAAAAAGTTATGCTATATTGCCTTTAGAGAACCCTTCTTGTAATTTAACCCAACAACGCTTGCCAATACCACGCGCACAGTCATGCCCTTGAATACAAGGGGTATCTGTAACCGAACAAGCTGCATCAGCGCCGGCTTTTTGGGGGCACGGCGCGGCGAACAGGGTAAAGCCACTATTTCCGCACAAAACAAAGTGTGGTGTTCATCACGAAACCAACGAAAGGAGTGAGGCGCCGGTGAGCTGCTGGAAGTGACTCAGAACGCGCCAAGAAATATTATGGAGAATCTTGCGATTGCCGATCTGGAAGAACGCACACTGGACGATTTGCGCCAGTTAGCGCGGGACGCAGGCGTACAGCGCTTCAGCCGTCTCAAGAAACAGGAGCTGATGCTGGCGCTGCTGCGCGAAGAAGCTGAACGCAAGGGGCACAAGCTGCGCGGCGGTGTGCTGGAAATCGTGGACGACGGCATCGGCTTTTTGCGGGCCGAAAAGTATCTGCCTGGCCCTAATGATGTCTATGTCAGCCAGACGCAGATCAAGCGCTTTAATCTGCGCACGGGCGATATGGTCATCGGGCAGGTGCGCGCGCCCAAGGAGTCGGAAAAGTACTACGGCCTGCTGCGCGTCGATGCCGTCAACGGCCTCAACCCCGAAGAAGCCAAAGTCCGCCCGAATTTCGAAGACCTCACCCCCATTTTCCCCAATCAGCGCTTTAATCTCGAAACCAACCCCCGCATCCTTTCGACACGGCTGCTGAACCTGGTCGCGCCGATTGGACGCGGGCAGCGCGGGCTGATCGTCTCGCCGCCCAAAGCCGGCAAGACCACCGTGCTCAAGGAAATCGCCAACGCCATCAGCCAGAATTATCCCGATGTCCATTTGATGATCGCGCTGATCGGCGAGCGCCCGGAAGAAGTGACGGATATGGATCGCTCGGTGGACGCCGAAGTCATTGCTTCGACCTTTGACGACCCTGTGCAGCATCATGTGCGCGTGGCCGAAATGGCGCTGGCGCGTGCCAAGCGTCTGGTCGAAATCAAGCGCGATGTTGTCGTGCTGCTGGACAGCATCACCCGCCTGGCGCGCGCTTATAACCTGGTCGTGCCCACCAGCGGACGCACGCTTTCCGGCGGCCTTGACCCCTCGGCGATTCACCCGCCGAAGCGCTTGTACGGCGCGGCGCGTAATGTCGAAGAAGGCGGCAGCCTGACGATCATCGCCACCTGTCTGGTCAACACCGGCAGCAAAATGGACGATGTGATTTACGAAGAGTTCAAGGGCACGGGCAACATGGAACTGCACCTGAACCGCAAACTGCAAGAACGCCGCATTTTCCCGGCTTACGATGTCGAACAATCGTCCACCCGCCGCGAAGAACTGCTGCTGGGGCCGGATGTCTTGCAGCGCGTCTACACCATGCGCCGTATGTGGTCGCACCTGGCGGAAGACCCCGATATGGGGACGGTGGGGGCCACCGAGCAACTGCTCAACAGCGTGCGCCAGACCGAAAGCAACGAAGAATTCCTGAACACGCTGCCCGGCTCGAATTCGCGCGATGGGCGTTTCTTTTAAATAACAATGCGGCTGCCGCTGCTGGAAAGCGAACGCCTGCTGATTCGCCCTTTTACGCTCGACGATCTGGAGGCCAAACAGCGTCTTGATCTGGCTGTATGGGGCGAAACGCCGCTGGAAACGCAGCGCGCCTGGTTGCAATGGCCAGCCGCCGGCTACGAGCAGTTCACGCGGCTCGGCCAGCCGCCCTACGGTGATCGTGCGCTTGTCCTCAAAGCGACAGGCGAAATCATCGGCGCTGTCGGCCTTGTCCCCGCCTGGATTCCCTGGGATGTCCTGATGCCGTCTTCGCCAACGCGCGCTGCCGCCAACGCTTTGTGTTCGCCGGAGATGGGTCTGTTCGTTCTGGGCGGTGCATCCTGAGCACCAAGGCAAAGGCTGCCTGCGTTAGCCGACCGTACACGCTGTAAAAATTTTCTGCTATACTGCCCTCTAGCTATAACCATATCTAAGGAAATCGCAGCACGCTTATGATCGACGTAAATCAGCTCCGCAGAGGATCGACCTTTCTTGAAGACGGCGACATCTTCAAAGTCCTCAATTATCAGCATATCAAGCCCGGACGCGGCAACGCCACCATCCGCGTTCAGGTGCGCAATATGCGTTCCGGCGCCACTTTCGAAAAAACCTACAACTCTGGCACGCGCGTCAACGACATCCGGCTGGAAGGCAGCGAAGTTGAGTTTCTGTATGACGACGGCCAATTTCTGACGTTTATGGACGTGGAATCCTATGAGCAGCCGCAGCTTCGGCGCGACATCTTCGGCGACGACGTGCGCTACCTCAAAGAAAATCTGCGCCTTAAGCTCAGCAGCTACGAAGGCGAAATTATCGACTACGAACTGCCGACGACCGTCGATATTAGAGTGACGGAATCGGAAATGGCGGTGGCCGGCGACACAGCCAACAACCCCACCAAGAAAGTCACCGTCGAAACCGGGCTGACGGTCAAAGTGCCGATGTTTGTCAACGTTGGCGACATGATCCGCATCAAGACGGAAGACGGCAGCTACGTCACGCGCGTCTAAGGGCGGCGTTCGCGTCGCACAAGCGGACAAAGAGCAGGCCAGCGCCGCGCCTGCTCTTTTTCTTGCGACGACTTGCATGAGGCCGGCTGCGCAGGCAATGGCTTGACTCATACAAATCTATGTTGAACGAACCCGCGCGCAACTCCACCCGACGCCATACCCTGAGAATACTCCTGCGTGCCCTGCCGCTGCTGGCCGCCGTGCTGCTGTATAGTTATGCGCTGCGTCTGCCGTTTTTTCTGGATGACGGCCTGCACTTCGCCATGATTCAGGATTACCCGGCGAACGGCGTGCCAGGGCTGCGCTTCTGGGGCGGCGCGATCTCCTTCCCCTACTATCGCCCCGCCGTGTTTACGCTGTGGGAAGTCAATCACCTGTTGGTCGGCGGGCATTTTGACCCGCTGGCGCTGCACATGGTGAATGTGTTGGGTTTTGGGCTGGCGGGCGCGGCATGGGGCGCTCTCGCGCGCCGCCTGTGCCGCCGCGAAAGCGCGGGCGTGATCACCGGGCTGGCCTTTGTGCTGTTCCCCTTCAGTTACGCGGCGGTGATACTGGTGGCGGCGTTGTTTCATGTCGCGCTGGTTTTGGGCGCAGCGCTGACGCTGCTGTTCGCGCTGCGCTGGATGGATGGCGGGGGGCGACACTCGCTGCTGCTGTGCTGGTTTTCGGCGTTCGCCGCCGTGTTCAGCCACGAAAACGGCGTGCTGATTCTGCCGCTGCTGGCGCTGCTGCTGGCGCTGGTCTATGGCGCGCGTCTGCGGCGCGCGCGTTTGCGGCGGCGCGCGCTGCTGGTGCTGCTGCCGATCGCGGCCATGTTTAGCCTGTACCTGTATCTGTGGCTGACCGTGCCGCGCGCCAACGACCCGCCGCGTCTGCTGGAAACGGCCTTTGTCTCGCTAGGATTAATGCTGCAAGGGCTGGCGTACCCCTTCGCCGCGCTGACACGCACGCTCACCTGCGCGGCGGGGACCTGCGCGCCGGGCGATGCGGCGCTGCTGTGGGGGCTGGCGCTGGCGCTGACGGCGGGGGCGCTGTGTTTGCTACGTGGGCGCGCGCGGCTTTTCGCGCTTTTTGGCGCCACCTGGTATGCGCTGGGGGCGCTGCCCTCGGCGCTGCTGCTCACGCCCGACTATATCAGCGGTTCGCCGCGCCTGCTGATGTTTTCGGCGCTGGGTGCGGCGCTGTTGTATGGCGTGGGGCTGGCCTTTTTGCTCAACAACGCGCGTGGGCGTTTCTCCGTTATGGCGGCGCGCGTCCTGGCGGCGGGTTTGATCGCCTTGATGGCCGTCTACAGCCTGAGTTTTCTGAGCGCGCGTCGTGACGAAGCGCTGGCGCAGGCGCGTTATACCTGGGCACTGCTCGATCTGCTGCAAACGCAGAACGCCCGCGCGCCGCTGCTGGTCAACGCGCCGGCTTTTCTCGCTCCGCGCGAGCAGCAGCGCACCTTTCTGGCGGGCGCGGAAGGCGTGGTCTTCATGGCCGAATACGTGTATTTTGACCAGCAGTTCTGGGCAATGACCGGACACGCATTCCCGCGCATACAGGCGTTGGCCGACGGCGGCAGCCTGCGCTACGCCGGAACGCGGGTCTACGCCCCCTATCAGACCGTGGGCGAAGGCGGTTTCGCGCAGCGCCTGCACGCCGCGTCGCATATTTACGCGACGTATTTTGACGGCGGCGCGTTCTGGCCGGTGTACGTTGGGTCGCCGGGGGCAGCGGGCAGCGCCGCCCCGCTCGTTTGGTTCGGCGCTAACGAAATCGCGCTGACCGCCGGCGCGTACACTATCGCCGACGCTGTGGTCACGGTAATGACGCGCTGGCGTGTGGACGTGCCCGGCGCGCTCAAGCCTTTCGCGCATGTGCTGTGCGAGGGCGCGCTGGTCGCGCAGCGTGATGGCGCGCCCTGGGGCGAAACGTATCCTTTCAGTCAATGGCAGCCTGGCGAAATCCAGACCGATGTCCGGCAAATCCCCTTGCCCGCCGACATCGCGCCGGACTGTGTGCGCGTCGTAATCGGCGTCTACCGCGAAAGCGACGGCCTGCGGCTGCCGGCGATCCACGCCAGCAGCGGTGCGGGCAGCGGCGCGCGCTATGCCGACGATCTGTTCCCGATCGAGAACTGAAAATTTCCCCAAAATTCGGGCAATGAACCCGTTGTCCTGTTGCTTTCTATTCTGCAAATCGTTTATTGTGTAATCTATGGACAGGGGTTAACACGGGTGCGCGTATGGATTTAAAGACTCTGGAAGACGCCATGCAGGCCTTTGTCGAAAGCAAAGGTTGGTATCGTGCCGATTCGCGCCGCCCACAGACCCCGCGCAGTCTGGCGATTTCGCTGGTTTTGGAGGCCAGCGAAGTGCTGGAACATTTCCAGTGGCGCGAGCAAAGCAGCGACACCGCCGCGCTGGCGAGCGAACTGGCGGATGTGCTGCTGTACCTGCTGCAATTGGCAAGCCTGCACCAGATCGATCTGGGACAGGCGGCGCTGGACAAGCTGAAGACGAACGCCGGACGGCAATGGGATACCTAGGAGAAGCCCCGATGGTCACTGCCACGACTGAAGCCCCGACCCGTGAATGGCCGTTTTCGCGCCCGGAACTGATGGCAGGGCTGCGCCGCTATCTGGCGGCCAATACGCTGCGTCTGCGCGACATCCAACCGGTTCCGATTCCCAGCTTGCAGCCTATTTCATCGTTCGGCGAGGCCGGGACACGGCTGCGCGCCATCAAAGTCGGCGTGACGATTGACGGCGACGATCAAACGCTGGCGCTGCTGGTCAAAGAACCGCCGGTCACGGCGCGCGGGCGTGTCTTGACCGCTGTCGGTCAGCGCGAATTCGGCGTCTACCGCCGGCTCGCGCCGCATCTGCCCCTGCTGGTGCCCGGTCTGGTGGCGGGCGACGAACGTGAAGGCTGGATTGTGCTGGAAGCGCTGGCCGGGCTGCGTCCGGTGGCGCAGTGGACGGCAGATGATTATCGCGAGGCGATTCTCAATCTCGTCGCGCTGCATGATCGCTTTTATGGTCTGAGCGAACCGCTGGAAACGTATGCCTGGCTGGCGCGGCCTTTCGACGCTGACTACGCGGAAACTGTCGAAGCCGCTGCCGAAGCCGTCGAAGTGCTGCTGCATGAACGCCCGCATCTGCCCTTTGCGCAGCCGCGTTATGCCGACATGCTGCGGCGGCTGGTGGCGGCGGCAGATGCTATCGCTGCGCCGCTGCGCGCGCAGACTTTCACGCTGGTACACGGCGATTACTGGCCGGGCAATATCGCCTGCTCGATCGACGGACGGCAGATCGTTTTCGACTGGCAGTTGGCCGCTATCGGCCCGGCGATTCTCGATCTGGTAGGCTGCGTGCAGGCCACGCTGATGCACTACCAACCCGCGCTGGCCGCCGACGCCATCATCACCCTGTATCGTATCCGCCACAATATGCTGATGCGCCCGGCATGGGACGACACCAGCTTCGCGCTGCTGTGGGATCACGCGCTGCTGTGGCGCTTTATGGTCAACTGGCTGGGTAAATTGGCGACCATGACGCCTGAACAATACGCCCGCATCGCCGAGCCGTTCAACCGGCTGTGGCTGGAGCCAGCGCGCGCGGCTATGGAACGGCGGCTGGCAAGCTGCTGACGAAAAGAAACGCAGAGGGAAGGCGTGCGACGGCCTTCCCTCTTTAATTTTAGCCTCTTATCAGCCGCGCAGCAGTTTGGGGATGTCGCGCAGTTTGGGCAGTTGGCCGGCCAGCAGCGATTGCACGCGGAACAGCTTGCCCGCCATCCACATCATGAAAATATCCAGCGCCAGCAGCAGCAGCACGCTGATAATGATTTCCAGCGCGGGCACGGCAGTAATCACGAGGCGCTGCACCATCGCCATCGGCGCGGTGATGGGCACAAGGCTCAAGACGACGGCCAGCGTGTCGTTGGGCGCATCGATAAACAGGCCGATGAAATAGAGCGGGATTGCGGCGGGCAGCGTGAAGATCACGGCGTACTGCGGCCCTTCCTGCATGGAATTGGAGAGCGCGCCGATCATGCCGTAGGCCGCCGCGAAGAACAGATAGCCCAGCACGAAGAACAGCAGAATCAGCGGCAGCGTGGCCCAGGGCAGCGCCAGGTTGTTGAGGAAGGTGCCGGTGATGCCCAACTGCTGCGCCGTCGCCGCCAGCCCGATCAGCGCGCCGAGCCAGACGACGATTTGCAGCAGACCGAGCAGGCCGAGCGCCAGAATCTTGCCCGCCAGCAGTTCGGTGGGGCGGATGCTGGAGATGAGAATCTCGATCAGGCGCGATTCTTTTTCGTCGATCACGCTTTGCATCAGATAGCCGTTGGTGGTGAAGACGCCGAGCATCAGCGCCAGCGCGAAGATGTACACCATGCCGAAATCGGCGCCAAAATTGCGTTCGACGCTGTCGCCGTCCTGTGTGGCGCGCGCGGTATCGACTTCGATCACGGTACTGGTCGGTGTGCGCAGGCGCAGCAGCAGCGCTGGGTTGATATCCGCGCCGAGCGTATCGAAAATCAACTGCTCGATGGGGGCGTCCCCGGTCACCATCGCGCCAAACTCCATCGACGGAAGCACCATCGTCACTTCGCCTGATTCCAGATAATCGGCGCTGATGATGTAGTAGGCATCGATCGTGCCGGCCTCCAGCGCGGCGCGCGCGGCGGTTTCGTCGTCATAGCGCGTCAGGATGCTGTTGGCGCCCGGCGCGGGGAACAGCCCGGAGAAATCGACATAACCGGCGCTGCGAATGGCCTGGGCGAAGTTGGCGCCGTCGTCCTGCTGGGCCTGTTGCTCCTGGGGGGCGTTGGCGGCGTTCATGTCGGTGATGACTTTGTAGCCGAAAAGCAGCACGAAGGCAATCAGCGGGATGCCCAAGGTCATGAACAGGTAGCCGCGCCGCCCGACCTGCCGCCGCAGTTCATAGTGGAAAACCAGCCACAGATGATTGAAGTTCAACATGTGTTTTTACCTCCCCAGCGCTTCGACAGGTTCGCTCTGGGCAATGGTGGTGGCGGATTCCTGCGGCGCAGAGCGAATCACACGCCATAATTCGCGCGGGGTGGGCCGCTTGCCGTACATCAGCAGCGCCCAGCGGAAGATGCGCGCCGACGCCCACGCGACCAGCACACTCGACAGCAGCAGCAAACCGAGACTGAGCACGATTTCCCCCAGCGGAACGCTGGCGAACGCCACGCGCAGCAGCATAGACGGCCCCGCCGTGAACGGGATCAGCGACAGGATGACCGGCAGCGCGCTGCCGCTGTTTTCTAAAAACTGCGTGATGAAGAAAAACGGGATAATGGCCAGCAGCGAGAAGATACCCGACCACTGTCGGCTTTCTTCTTCGGTGTTCGCCACCGCGCCGATGCCCGCCATCAGCGTGCCCAGCAGGAGATAGCTTAAAACGAAGTACAGCAGCCCCAGCACCGTCACGTCGAGCGGGATCACCACGCCTTGCAAAAATTCCAGATTGGCCTGATCGCCCAGGGTGACGATCAAAAAGCCGCCGCCCACCCAGACGATGAATTGCAGCAGACCGAGCGCGCCCAGACCGAGCACTTTGCCCACCAGCATTTGCAGCGGCGTCACGCTGGTCACCAGGATTTCCATGATGCGCGTTGATTTTTCTTCTACCACGCCCGACATCAGAAAGCCGCTGCTGACCTGCGAGGCCATCAGGAAGACGAAGACGAAGATAAACGGCACGAGAAACAGGCCGGCAGTGCCCGCTGAGGTCAGTTCACGCCCGCTGTCCAGCGTGATAATCGTCATATCGAAGGGGTCGAGCAGGCGTTCGGTGGGAAATTGCAGATCCTGCGTTTGCGTCAGGAGGTTGGTGACCAGAAAAGTGTCGATTTCGCGGCGCAGCGCGGCCGGCATAGCACTCGGGGCGTAGAAATGCACAGCGCCGACAGCCAGATAATTGCGGCGCACGACAAAATAGCCGCCGATCTCGCCCGCTTCCAGCGCAGCGGCGGCTTCTTCTTCGGTGGCATACGACACGAAGTAATCGGGTTGTTCGAGCGCCTGTGCCAGCACGCCGGCGCGATCGACATAGCCGATGCGCCCCAAACTCTCCGGGTCACTATGGCCACCGACGGCGACGTTGAACACCACCAGCATCAGGGCGACGGTGATGAGCGGCGCGCCGAAAGCGGCGAACAGAAAAGCGCGCCGGCGCAGGTTAAAGTAGAATTCGCGCCAGGCAACCAGCAGTATCTTTTTCATTGGCCGTGCTCCTCCACCACGCGGATGAAGATGTCGTTGAGGCCGGGAACGGCGAGTTCGAAGCGCTGAATACGGATGTCGGGCGCGGCGGCGATGGCGGCCAGCACACTGTCGGCAGTCGCCTCTTTGCTCAGATACAGCATCGCGGCGCTGCGGCCATTTTCGCTGTTTTCGACGCGCGCTACCCCCGGCAGTTTGGACCAGTCGCCCTGCCCTTCGACCACCAGCGCGTGAACAGCGTAGCGGTTGCGGATTTCATCTACCTTGCCGTAAAGCTGCAACTGCCCCTTGTGGATCATCAGCAGGCGGTCGGCCATTTCTTCGACCTGATACATCTGATGTGTGCTCATGACAATCGCCACACCCTGCTGCCGCAGTTCCAGCAGCAGGTCTTTAAGCACCAGCGAATTTACCGGGTCGAGGCCGGAGAACGGCTCGTCGATGATGATCAACTGCGGATTATGCAGCACAGTGACAGCGAACTGCACTTTTTGCTGCATCCCCTTGCTCAGTTCGCTGACCTTCTTTTTGGCGTGTTCGGCCAGTTGCAACCGCTCCAACAGCGCCAGGCTGCGCTTTTTGGCTTCGGCGCCGCTCAGCCCCTTAAGCTGCGCCAGATAGACCATCATTTCGAGCACGCGCGCGTTGCGGTACAGGCCGCGTTCTTCTGGTAGGTAGCCGATGCGATCTTTGGTCGCTTCTGTCAGCGGCCCGCCCAATACGGCGATACGTCCGCTGTCGGGCTTGAGGATGTCCAGGATCATACGCATCGTCGTGGTCTTGCCGGAGCCGTTGGGCCCCAGCACAGCGAACAATTCGCCCTGAAACACTTCAAACGACAGCGCTTGCACAGCCTGAAAATCGCCATAGCGTTTGGAAATGTTTTCGACCTGAATTGCCGTAGTCGCCATTGAAATAACCCTCCATCGATAGGCCACAGTTACTCCCAACATGTATATACGTTGAAACGGGGACTGCGGTTGTAGGCATTGTGTGTCGTTGAAAATTATTTTTCAAGGGTTTTCATGCGATTTAAAGAACATTTAACACCCCGCCTTAGGCAGCGCATCCCGATTTCTCGCATAGAGGCAAGGCCTGCCTGCTCCGCTGTTGAGCGCAGACTGCGTAACATCGGTTAACAGGAAAAAGCAGCCACGCGCCGCGTTTGACGCGCGCGGCGTTTTGCTATATCGTAGGGTAGAATGACAGTGAGGTGTGTTATGCCCCCAGCCGCCAAACTCGGCGATACCATTACCGCCACCGATACGCACATCGTGCTCGTGCCGGCTGCGGCGGGCGCGCCTGTGCCCACGCCGACCCCTATGCCATTCAGCGGCCAGATCAACGGCAGCCTGAGCCAGAACGTGATGATCGAAGGCAAACCGGCAGCGACTGTCGGCAGCACAGCCACCAACATACCCCCGCATATCCCCATCGGCGGCAGTTTTGCCAATCCGCCCAAAAATCAGGGTACGATCATGATGGGCAGCGCGACGGTGTTTATCAACGGCAAACCCGCCGCGCGCTCTGGCGATACCGCCATGACCTGCAACGATCCGGTCGATTTACCGATCGGCAAAGTGGTTGCTGTTGGTCGGGTGATGATCGGCGGCTAATTGCCGCGCACACTGACTGTCGCCAGCAAGCGGTTATAACCCGTATCCGCTTCCCACACGCCCTCATTCGCCAGCCGAACCGCGTATTCCGGGCGCTGCGCCAGACTCTCCAGGGGGTCGGGCAGCAAGAGCAGCATTTGATAGTCCCCGCTTGCCAGCGCCGACGGCAGAAGCACTTGAAAATCGAGCGTGATCTCACCGGCGTCCGGCAGCCACAAGCGCGGGTCGATCTCGATGTCGGGGGTGAGCAGCATGTCACGACCATCAGCGGACGAGCGCAGCACCACATAAAAGGCGCGCCCGTTGTAGGGGCTGGCGAAGCCGTCGTTCACCAGCGTCAGGGTGATAGGCAGGGCTTGCCCGGCCTGCCCCGTGAGCGGCAGCGTGGTTTCTGTCAGCCGCAGTCGGTAGCCTAGCCGCTGCGCGATCGTCTCGAAGCAGCCTTCGCTGCGCCAGACATCCAGCACAGCAGTGTTATAGTCGATGTTGAGCGCGCTGTAGCGCAGGTACGCCAGTTGGCTGAGCGCATTATCGCAGCCGATAAAGGGCCGCGCGTCCTCGTCGGCGTTGCAGGTTTCGCCACCCTGCGGCACATAGCGGTTATCGTCGTGCAGGTAGTCGCGCTCTGCCTGGGCGATCGCCGGGTCTTCGGCATATGTGCCCCAATCGGTGGCCGACGCCAGAAAACAGTCGTTGTGCGCCCCGATGCGCGACGACGGCACCCCGCTGTAGGCGATGGCGGCGTCCAGCGGCTCTGGCCCATAAAGCTGCTGTTTGTGCAGTGGATAGCGTAAGGCGATGCTGCGATACGGCGGCAGAATTTGCAGCCAGCGGTTCACGATGGCGCGCGCGGCAGGCGTCACGCCGCTCTCTTCGTCGATCAATCCGTTGGTCGAACTGTGCCATTCGCCCCAGGCGCCGATCAATCCCGCTTCGACAAACGCGATCACATCGCTGCTGCGCTCGAAGAGCGGCGCCAATTGATCCAGATGTGCCAGCACCCGCCCCAGCGTGGCGTCCGGCTCGCTGTAGGGGTATTCGCCATTGGTGGGAAAATTATAGGCGAAACGCGGGATGACCTTGATGCCCGCCGCGCGCGCATTGTTCAACTGCTGCTCGATATATACCAGAACGTCAGCGTCCAGGTCGCTTTCGCGGTACTCGTCAATCAAAAAATACCAGCGCACCAGCGCGATTCCCTGCGCGCGCAGTGCGCGTAAGTCGTCTGTGTTCTGCGGAACGCGCTCATCACCCAGCCACAATGGGGCATCCTGATGATAAAAGCCGCGTTCCGGGTTGGGGAAGTTTTCTGCGCTCGGCGCGTAAGTGATCGTTTGCATGTCCTGCGCGCTGGTCAGCCGTATGCCAGGACTCAGCAGTGCCAGGCAGCACAACGCTGCCCTGAACAAAAACTGATTTTTCACCTAGCAGCCGTCGCAGTCTTCGGTTTTACGCTGCGCTTCGCTGCCGCCCTGCTGCACCACATGCGTCAGTTCATGCGCCAGTAGTTCGCGTCCGGCGCTGCTTTCCGGGTTATATTCGCCCGAACGGAAGAAAATATCGCTGCCGGTGGTGAAGGCGCGCGCATCCACTTCGCGGTTGAGCGCGTCGGCCTGCGCGCCAGTGTGAATGTTCACCCCGCTGAAATTTTGCCCGAAGCGCGGCTCAAAAAATTCGCGCGCGCTGTCCGGCATATTCTGCCCGCTGCCGCGCATGTGTTCGATCTGCGCTTCAGTGTCCTCGCTCACATCGGGAACATCGTTCTGCGCCGCTGCCCGCTGCACGCGCTTCATCGCCAGCTCTTCGTCTTCCGGCGGCATTTCGCGCTGCACGCGCTTCATCGCCAGCTCTTCGTCTTCCGGCGGCATTTCGCGCTGAATCGGCATCGTCATCACCTGATGCGCGACCTGATCGGCTTCCTGCTCATAGACATCATCCGGCGGGCCAACAGTCAATTTGGCCTGAATCCCGGTGGGCGCGGGGGTGATTTTGCGCTGCGCCAACAAGCGCTGTACACCGCGATTGCCCACCGTGCGCTGAAGCTCGACCAGCGCATGTTGCGGCGTGCGGCTTTCGCTTTCGGCCTCGCGTTTGCGCGCGATTTTCGCCTGCAAATCCTTATCAGCGTGTTGTGCGTCCATCATCAACCCCCTGAATAACACATCGGGTCACCTTACAGTGTAGCAGAAAACGCGCATCGTGATTGTTACGCGCTGTTCGAGTTGCGTTTGAAAAGCGTGACGCGGCGCTCACGGCACGGTGATCTGAATGCTGGTGCTGAAAGGGCTGTTGCAGCCATTATGCACGACGTGGAGTGTAGCGGCGTAGACGCCGGTCACATCCCCTGCGAAATTCAGGTTAAACGACGCCGCCCCGCCGGAAGGCGGCAGCGGAATCACGAACGGAATCGTCAGCGTCGTCACCGACGTGCTCATGCGCGGTGGCGCGGGCGCGGGCGGCGGCGGCGGCACTTGATTGATAATGCTGATGGCGCTGACCTGAATCGGCACGGTCGTCGAGCTGTTGGTCAGGGTAATAAGCGTTGTAAACGGCGTGGCGGGCGCCGGCGCCGCCAGCACTATGGGCAGCGGCACAACCCCCAACGTCGCGTCCGTGCCCTGTCCGGTCAGGCTGATGGGCAGGGGGCTGGCCGCGTTGGTCGCGTTGTGGGCTAATTGCAGCGTGGCCGTTTGTACGCTCGTGCTGCTCGGCGCATAGCTGAGCGTCGCATTTTGCGTACCGCCGCCGCCCGCCACCGTCAGATTCGCCGGGTTGACCGTAAAAGCCGGATTCGCCGGGTTAATGCTCAGCGTCACATTGAGTGTGGCATTGCCGCTGTTGGTCACGGTCAGTGTCGCCGTGCCCGGCGCAGCCGTCAGACACACAATGCCAAAATTAACAGCCGTCGTGTTCACACTGATGCTGGCCGCCGCCGCCGTCACACTGCCCGCCAGCGACACCACGACGCTCGCCGCGTCCGGGTCGTTGCTCGTAATGCTCACGGTGGCCGATTTCGCCCCCGCCGATGTCGGACTGAACACCACGTTGAGCGTCAAAATCTGGTTTTGCAACAGTATCAGCGGCGTCGTCGGGTTATTGGTAATCTGGAATTGATCGGCGTTCGGCCCGCCCAGCGCGATGCCAGAAATCGTCAGCGCGCCGGCCTGATTATTGGTGATCGTAATCGCTTGCGGTGCGCTCGTACTGCCCACCAGCACCGCCCCAAAATTCAGCGCCGAAGTCGGCTGCACGACGATATTGGGCGCCGGCGTCGGCTGCGGCGTCTGGCTCGGTTCGGGCGTGGGCGTGGGCGCGGTGGTGGGCGTCGGCGGGGGCGGGGCGCCCGGCGCTGTGTCGATGCCATCCGGCACACCGTCGCCATCGCTGTCGGCGTTGTTGGGCGACGCGCCCAAAGCCACCTCCGTGCCGTCGTTCAGGTTGTCGCGATCGCTGTCCGGGTTATTGGGCGTCGTATTGTACTGCCGCAGTTCGTCGCCATCGCGCAAGCCATCGCCGTCGGTATCGGCCAGTGTGGGGTTTAAATTCAAGCGACGCTCTTCGATGTCGCTTAGCCCGTCGCCATCGCTGTCCACCGCCGCCGTCGTTGTCAGCGCCAGATTGCCGGCCTGGGTCTGCGCGGCGCTCGTCACCGGCGCGCTGCTCAGATTATTGAGCACGTTGAAGGCCAGCGCCATGCCGCCCAGCATGATGCACAGCGTCAACAGCACGCCTGCGCCTGAAAGCAGCCAGGTCGAAAAAAGGGGCACATTGACGAATTCGGCGTTTTGCATCTGCTGCTCGCCGTCAGCGCGCGTCGATTTGATCTGCACAGTCACGGGAATGCTCTGCGCCGAACCCACTAATGGGCGCTGCTGTGCCCGCGCGCGCAGCAGCACGCGCTCGCTGCGCCCCGGCGCGACATCCACCTGGGGGCGGTCGATATGCAGGTCGAGCACTTGTTCCGGGTCACTGGCCTGAAGCTGAAAACTTTCCGTCGTGTTGCCCGTGTTGTTGATGATGACATCAAACGCGCCCCCCTGCCGCAGGCGTTTCGGCGTGATTTCGCTGCTCACACCGTAAAAAGGCTCGATCTGCAATTTGCCAGGACACGTCACAAACTCGTTAGGCGCGTAGCCGCTGCGAATCACCACATCAAAAGCGTGGACGCCGGCGGCGCTGCGGCTGTGACGCGGCGGATGCAGCGTGATCAGCATATTATTGCGCTGCTGGTTGAGGGTGTTCACCGGCTCCAGCGGCACTGTGTACCAATCGGCGGGAATCCCGCGCACTTCCGCCGAAAAACGATCTACGCGATCCCCTTGATTAAAAATTTCGACGGTGATAATGGTGCGTCCGCCGGCCTGCACCGCTGTGATGTCGGTCAGCATTCTAGCGCTGAAGCGCTGCGTGTTGCCCTGCGCCGCACTGGCCGCCGGCACAACAGCGGGCTGCCCCGCCAACGGCACGCTTAACAGCGCGCCCGGAGGCGCGCCCGCAAGCGCTGCGGCGCTCGGCTGCGAACGCTGCGCGCCGATAATTTCCAGCTTCAGCCAAAAATCGCCGATATTGGCGATCTGACCCGGACGCCATTCCACAGGCGTGTTGGGGCGTAACTGCGCGCCCCCCAAAAATGTGCCGTTGCTGCTGCCCAAATCTGTCAGTCGGTAGCGCCCATCGTAACCACGATCCAGCCGCGCATGATTGCGCGAGACCTGCGCGCTGTCCAGCAGCAGATTTTTTTCGCCCTCGCGCCCGATCAACAGCACATCGCTCTCGATCCACACAACGGTGGGCTGCTGGTTGGCGCGCCCGTAAAGGATACGCGCGCGTCCGGCATCGCCGGCAGCAGCGGGCAGGTTGATCTGTGCCGGCGCAGCGGCCAGCGGCCCCGCGCTGCCGTAATCCGTGCGCAGGGCGGCGGGCGGCGCGGCGCTGTCGGCGTTTGGCGCGGCGCTCGCCCCGATCAGCGCCTGCCCCATTTCCGCCGCCGTCTGGAAGCGGTCATTGGAGTTCTTCGCCAGCGCTTTCATAATGATTTGTTCCAGCGCGCGCGGCACATTCGGGCGCAGCTGCGACGGCAGCGGCGGCACTTCCTGGCTGTGCATCCGTATCGCGTCTTGCAGCGTGTTCGGCTGGAAAGGCAGCCGCCCGCTGACCAGTTCGTAGAGCATTACGCCCAGCGAATAGATGTCTGTGCGCGCGTCCACCCGTTCGCCCCGGCACTGTTCCGGCGACATATAGGCGAACGTGCCGCGCGGCACCGACGCCTGTGAAATACTCGCCGCCAGCCCCGCCAGACCGAAATCGGTCAGCACCGCCTGCTGGATACTGTTGTTCGGCCCCAGCCGCAGCAGCACATTATCCGGCTTCACATCGCGGTGAATCATGCCTAAACGGTGCGCATAATGCAGCCCATCGGCCACCTGCTGCGTGATGCGCGCCGCGTCGGCCATCTCCAGCGCGCGCCGCTGGCGGTACAGCCATTTCTGATAATCGCGCAGGCTGCCGCCGTTAAAATACTCCATCACCAGGAACAGCGGCCCCTGCGCCCCGCTGAAATACAGCACTTTCACAATGTTGGGATGGTCGAGGCTGGCGATCGCCCGCGCTTCCTGCGCGAAACGCTGCTGAAACTGCGGGTCAGCTTCCAGATACGGGCGCACAAACTTCATAGCGACCTGCCGCCGCGTGCTCAGGTCTACCCCCTGATACACCAGCCCCATGCCGCCTTCACCAATTTGCCGCTCTACGCGATAATTGCCAAACACCTTGCCGATCATATCCCGACTCCCGTTCCGCTGCTTTCAGGGATAGTATGTGTGCGCCGCCAGGTCACTATACAGTTTGTCCACAAAGCTGTTGCACGCCAACGGCCTGTTTGGGTCTCACGCAGGTATCCAAACGGCGCGTATGCTTAAGCCCCTCTCCACGTGGCGGATTTTCGACCCCGCTGATGTGCCTCACGTGGAGAGGGGTAGGGGGTGAGGTGAACGCCAACGCCCCTCGCCTGTGCTCCACGTACTGCAAATGCCCCATCGCGCTGAGCGCTCAGACAGCCATTATCCGCTCGGCGCCGGCGTATTGTTCACCACGCATGGATCGGGATCGACATTATCGCGCAGCCCATCGCCGTCTGTGTCCGGGTTCTTGGGGCTGCGGCATTCCTGCCCGGCTTCAGCGCCATCCAGCAGGGTGTCGCCGTCCGTGTCCCGCGCCAGAGGATTCGTAGCCCATTGTTGGATTTCTTGCAAGTCGTTCAGCCCATCGTTGTCGGTATCCGGGTTGTTGGCCAGTGTGCCCGCCTGGATTTCCTGCGCCAGACTCAGCCCGTCGCCGTCCTCATCGGAGTCAAATGTCGCGGTCTGCCCCGCCTGAAAATCCAGCGTAGCCTGCGCATTGCCCGTCTGTACGATGCCGTTGATAATGCCCACGACCTGATTCACGCTGCAAAACGACACGCCCGTACACAAAAACAACAGGCTCAGCAGCAGCGTAATCAGCCAGTTGGCGACATACGGCGGCACACTGACTTCCACACGCTGCGTGTTGGGCTGGCTGTCGGCGCGCTCCTCGCTTACCACCACATCGAAGCTCAAGCGTTCCAGCGCGCCCGCCAGCGCGCGCCGTTTGGGCGCCACCGTGATCGTCACGCGCTGCTGCGCACCCGCGTTGAGCGTAAAAGCGTCCGGCGCGTAGCTCAGATTTAAGCCATCTTCGCGGTCACGCACCTTCACCGTGTACATCTGCGGCGTGTTGCCCGCGTTCGTGACGGTCAAAAAGCACTTGCCACCCACCTTCAGGCGCTGCGGCTGCACATCGCTGCTGTAGCCGAAAAATGGATCGACACGCAGTTGGCCGTTGACGACCACCGGAAGCGTGTTGGGCTGCCCCGTGCTGCTGACCACCACCTCGAACGGATACATACCGGCGGCGCTGCGGCTGCTCTTGGGCGGGTTAAAGATAAGCGTGACATTCGTGTTGGAGTCCGGCAGCATGTTAGGCGAAGCGTCGGGCGCCGTTACCCAATCGCTCGCCAGCCCGCGCACCTGCACCTGAAACTGATCGACACGCCCACTTTTGTTGAAGATCGTCACTTTGCAGCTTTGCGACACGCCCGGCATGACGACCACGATTTCCGGCGCCAGTTCCACACTGATCTGGAGCGGCGTGCGTTCGGCGGGCGGCGCAGCGACCTCGCCCGGCAGCGCATCCGGCGGCGCGTCTTCTTCCGGCGCGCGCGGGCTGGTCAGCATCAGGCTGGCGGCGGGTTCCAGCCGCAGCCGTGTCGTGCCCACGCGCAGTTCTTCTTCCACATTCCAGACACGTGCCTCGTTAGGCTTCAGCCGCAGCGCGCCCAACCATGAACCGTTCATCGAATCCAGATCGGTCACCTGATAGCGGCCATCGGGCAGGCGTTCGATGCGCACGTGATAGCGCGAGATCAGTTTTTCGTCCAGCACAATATCAGCGTAGGGGTCGCGCCCGACGATCAGCACTTCTTTATCGAAGGCGCGCGCGCGCGTTGGGCTGCTGCTGCCCGCCACCACCAGCCGGTCTTGCCCGAACTGCTCCGGTTTGACGGCGGCGGCGGTGTACTGCGCGGCGGGCGACGGCACGGTTTCATAGGCCGAAAGCGTCTGGCTGTCGTCGGGCGTGGTGTTGACGATCGTCGGCAGTTCATGTGCCAGTTGGAACAGCAGCTTTTGCAGCGCGCGCGAAAGCTCCGCCGCCGATTGGTAGCGCTTGCCGGGGTCTTTTTCCAGGCACTTGCGGATAATGTTTTCCAGTTCCAGCGGCAGACTGGGACGCAGCGATGTCGGCAGCGGCAGCGGCGCTTCCGTGTGCATCTGGTAGGCTTCCAGCGGCGTGCGCGGCATATACGGCAGCCGCCCCACCGTCAGATAGTACAGAATGATGCCGAGCGAATAAATGTCCGAGCGCGCCGTCAGCGGCCTGCCCAGACAGCCCTCCGGCGACATATAGGGCAGCGTGCCCTCCGGCGGCAGCACCTCGCTGTTGAGGTTGCCGCGCAAAAGCTGCTTCATGCCCAGATCAGTCAGCACCATCTCAAACTCGCTGCCTTTGGGCTTCAGCAGAATATTATCCGGCTTGATGTCCTCGTGCAGCACCTTTTGGTCGTGCGCGTAATGCAGCGCGTCCGCCACCTCGCTGACATACGTCACCGCTGTCTTCAGCGGCGGCAGCTTTTTGCTCTGCGCGTATAACCGATACAGATAATCGCGCAGGCTGCCCCCCGCCAGATACTCCATCGCCACAAAAAGCTGCTGGAACTTGAGATCGGCGGCGTAAATATGCACGATATGCGGGTGATTCATGCCGATCAGCGCGCGCATGGTCTGCAAAAAACTGCGCTGGAACGTCTCCTGCGCCGAAAGATGCGGGTACAGAATCTTAAGCGTCACCAGCCGGTTGGCGCGTAAATCGGTGGCTTGGTAGGTGCTCGCCATCGACCCCTGCCCCAACAGGCGTTCGATGCGATAAATATCGAAAGTCTGTCCGATCAGATTCGACATGGCAGCCGCCTGTTCATCGCGGCAGTTTGGCGTCGATCAGCCAGGGGGCACTGGCTGCCGCGCGTATCAGATAGACCGCCGTGTTTTCGTCCACCAGCGTCGTGCCGTCCACCATGCTGTAGCTCAGCGCCGCGAACACACACGCCTGGTTGCCCTCGTGTGTCAGCGTGTAAATAGCGCCGATATTCACGCGCGCCACCCGCTCCCACCACGCCTCGTACAGCGCCCGCGTATACGATCCCACGCTGTAGCGGAAAGCGTCGGTAATCAGCGGCCAGGTGTAGTCATAATCGCGCGCGTTGATGCGCGTATAGTACTCTCGCACCGCTTGATCGTGCTGGCTCAAATCCAGCGCCACGACTGGTTGATCGGCGTCATCCGGCACGCCGTCACTGTCGCTGTCCGGGTTCAGCGGGTCGGTGTCGAACTGAATCACCTCCACACCGTCGGAAAGGCCGTCGCCATCCGTATCGGGGTTCAACGGGTCGGTACCGAATTCAGCCTCGCGCGCTGCGTTCAAGCCGTCGCCGTCGGTGTCGCTGGCGTCGAGTGTCGCCTGACGGTTGATGACCTCTGAAAGCGCTGTCGGCGACGGCACTTGTTCCAGGCGTGTCGTCAGCCGCGCAGTCACAATCAGTCCCAGAATGACCACCGCCAGCACCAGCACCAGCGCCGCCGCCCCGATCAGCCAGTAGATCATCGTCGGGCGCAGCGTGACATCGCCGCGCAGCCACTGCCAGCTATATACGCCTTCGCTTTCGATCGCGACTTCAAAGGGGATAGGCCGCTGACTGCCGAACAGCGTGCTTTGCGGCGCTTCGATGCGCAGCGGGAGCTGCACGCTTTGTCCCGCCAGCAGCGTCACATTCTGCGTTGTCGGCTCGATCACCAACCGCGTATCCGCCGTGCGCGCCGTCACACGATAATTGGCGCTCACGTTGCCCTGATTCAAAATGCTGATATGGACCAGGCCTTCGTTGACGACCAATTTGGGCTGCAAATCGGCGTTAAATTCGTTAAAGGGCGTGATTTGCACC
Organism: Chloroflexota bacterium; assembly: GCA_013388745.1. Classification (GTDB taxonomy): domain Bacteria; phylum Chloroflexota; class Anaerolineae; order Aggregatilineales; family Phototrophicaceae; genus JACAER01. The sequence continues at coordinate 60,093 of JACAER010000022.1, read as the reverse complement.
TGCCCGCGCACCGTCGCGCTGCTGCCCGGCGTGCTCAGGCTCGTCACCAGCAGCGTGAACGGCTGGATACCCGCGCCGCTTTCGCTGCTGCGCGGCGGGTGCAGCACAATCGGAATGCTGCGGCTGCTGTGCGGCGCGATATGCAGCGAATACACCGGCAGTGTCAGCCAGTGCTGCGGGAATTCGGGCGCTTTCACCACTACCTGTTCCGCCTGCGCGCTCTGGTTAATGGCCTCCAGCACCAGATTCGCCGTGCTGCCGGGTTCCAAGACGATCGTTTCCGGGATCAAGACCGCGTCCAATCCGCTGCCGCTGCCGTTGGGCGCGCGCAGACCGGCATACGGCGGCGGTTCCGTCTGGCGACCAATCGGCTCGGCAGGCGGCAGGGCTTGCGCGAACGGTTCGGTGTCCTCGTCTTCGCCTTCCGAATACACCACCAACCAGATGTCGCCAATACGGGCGATTGACCCGCGCGGCCAACCTGTTTCAAGCTGCGCTGTCAGCCGTAAGTTGTCGATCCACGTGCCATTGGTCGAGCCGAGATCCGTCAGACTGTAGCCGCCGTCCATTTTGCGTGCGAGGCGCGCGTGCAGCCGTGAAACTGAGTGATGGTCGAGCAGAATATCGCAGTCCGGTTCGCGCCCGATCACATAGGTGTCGTTCGCCAGCACCAGCGTAGATTTGCGTCCGCGATCCTGCGTGATTTCCAGAATATCAGTGCGCGCTGGCCCGTCGAGCGGCGGCGGAGTCGCTTGTTCGGCAGGGGCGGCGGCCACGGGGACGCGCGCGGCCTGTCCGTTGGCCTGCGGCGGTGTAGACAGCGGCACAGCGGCGGGCATAGGCGGTGGCAGCGTCGGCGTTTGCGCGCGCGCGCTCGGCGGCACGCTCGGCACGGCTTCGCGCAGCGTGCCTTCTTCCTCGCCGTTGGCGGGCAGGGCTTGCACTTCCACCACATTGCGCATCTGTTCGGCCTGAAAACGCCGCAGATCACGCGCCAATTCGCTGGCCTGCTGGTAGCGCTGGTCGGCTTCTTTCGCCAGTGCCTTCTGGACAATTTCTTCCAGTTCGCGCGGGATGTCGCGGCGGTACTGCGCCAGGCGCGGCAGGGCGGCGTTCTGGTGCAGCCGCGCCGCTTCCATTTCGCTCTGCGGCTCGAACGGCGGCTTTCCCGCCAGCATCTCGAACAGCATGACGCCCAGCGCATAAATATCTGTGCGCTTGTCCACCGCTTCGCCCAACACCTGCTCCGGCGACATATAGGTCAGCGAGCCGCTCGGCAGCCCCGTATACGATTCGCCCAGATTAAACGCCAGCCGTCCCAGCCCAAAATCCATGACGACGGCCTGAAACAGGTGGCCACCGGGACGTGTCTTGAACAGGATATTGTCGGGCTTCAGGTTGTAATGCACGACATTGCGCTCGTGCGCGTAGTACAGCGCGTCGGCCACCTGACAGGCGATTTCGATCGCATCGTCGCCGGGCAGCGGCGCGCGCGCGCTTTCCAGGTACGCGCTCAGCGTCCCCCCGCCCAGATAATCCATCACGATGTACAGGATTTCGTCTTTGAGGCCGTAATTGATGAGGCGGATGATATGCGAATGGTCGAGCGTCTTGGCTTCGCGCGCGCGCTGGAAAAACGCGCGCCGGAAGTCTTCTTCGTTCGAAAGATGCGGGTGCATGGCCTTGAAGGCCACGTCGCGTTCTAGCCGCACATCGCGCGCTTGATAGACGCTGCCCATCCCGCCCTGCCCAATGAGGCGCTCGATGCGGTAGTAGTCGATGGTGCGCCCGATCAAATCCGCTGCCATGTTAATCGAACCAGTCCCACTTATCCCTGACCAATAACCAACCGGATAATGTAAGTAACGGGCCTATGGGAATAAACGGCAAGAAGAAAAAAAGCAGTCCAAACAGCGCCCACTTTTTCCAGCGCCATGTCCAGACAACCAGCACACCATGAATCAGCGCGACCGCCCCTAAAACGAATAATAGCACAAAAAACAAAACATCGACAACGACGCCCAACTGCACGCGCTGCACGATCAGCAGCGGCAGCGCGGCGAACAAACTGGCGCTGATCAGCGTTTGCAGCAGCAGCCACACCAGCAGCCCCGTCGGGCGCAGGCGTTCTCCCGGCGCGCTGGCATAGGCGGCGGCATAGGGCGCGGGCGGCGGCAGCGCTTCCTGTACGGGCGGGTAATCCGGCCAGATCGGCAGCGGCGGCTGATGCGCGATATACGCCACCACCAGAATCTCGCCCTGCACCCACTTTTGCTGCAAGTTGTCGCCGCGCACCCCGATTTCGAACGGCAGCAGCTTCGCCCCGTGTACCAGCGCTTCATCGCGCGGCTGAATCTTCACCGGCACCTCTTCGCTTTTGCCCGGCTCCAGCCGCAGCCGGTTGTACGGCAGTTCAAAGCGCAGCGCGCTTTCGTTGTCGCGCGTTTGCAGCAGATAGTTATCGGTTACGTTGCCCTGATTCGTTACTGTCACCCGCACTTCGCCTCGGTTGTGCAGCCGGCTCGGCGTCAGCTCCACCGAAAAATCTTGCAGCGGCATAATATGCAGCGCGCCCGTCGCCAGCGCCACTTCTTGCTGTTCGTAAGCGCTGTAAATGCGCAGCGTGAACACGTGCCGTCCCGCGCGGCATGTCCAACTGCGCGGCGGCGTAAAGGTGATCGTCGTGCTGGCGCTTTCGCCTGCCCGCATGTGTAAACTGCTGTCGGCGATCACCGCCCACAGACCCGGCAGCCCGCGCACTTCCAGCGTCACCTGATCTTCAAAATAGCTGTTGTTGGCGATCACGATTTGCACATCCACCGCGCGGCCTGGCTCGACTTTGGCGTTGTTCGGCGCGATAGTGATGTTCAGATATTGGTTACGGCGCATCGGCGCTACGGGTGCGTCGTCGGCCTCGCGTTTGGCGGGCGCGGCTTCCAGGCGCAGCGTGAAATCGCCGATAAACAGCGCTTGCCCATAGGCCCATGCCAGCGGCGTGTGCGCCGGCAGGGGGTAATCTTCGATACGGCTGCCGTTCACTGATCCCAGATCAATGATGCGGTAGCTGCCGTCTGGCGCCCGTTCCAGGCGCGCGTGTTTGCGCGAGACCGATTTGCTGGGCAGCACGATGTCGCGTTCCGCGTCGCGCCCGATCAGCAGCACGCGCGCGTTGATCGCCAGCACAGCCACCTGCTGATCCTGATGAAAAATCACGATGCGATCCAGTTCCGGTGCGATCGCTTCCGGCGGCGGCGCGTCGCCCAAGGGTTGTGTATCGCGCGGGCGGCGCATGTCCAGCATCACCGGCAGCGCCGCTTCGCGTGGCGTGGCCGCCTCCCGTGGTGGCGCGGCGTCTTTTACAGACGCGGCGGGCGCGTCGCGCATGATCGCGCCAAAGCTGGCCGCTTCCATCTGCTGTGTGCTGATTTTTTCCTGTTCGCTCGTGCCGATCGGCGGCGCGCTCCTCTGCTGTGTCGCGCGCTGTTCCTCTTCCAGCGCTGATTTCGCGGGCGCTTTGGCGGGCGCAGAGGGTGGCTTGGGTGGGGGCAGCGCCGGCGGAGGCTTAACAGCTTCTATGGCCTCTGTCTTTTTATGCGCCTGCGAATCGTCATCTACCGCAGATGCGCTCTCGACATCCGCTTTGACCACTTGCTGCGCATCGGTCTTTCTGCGCGCCTGCGCGTCTACGTTGGCCGCATCCCGTGTGCTTTCCGCCGGGCCTGCCTCAACGGCAGCGGCGGCCTGTGGCGCTTCGCCCGTCTGGATTCGCGCCGCGCTCTGCCCTTCCTCTGCCGCGAATTCCTCCGTCTGTCTGAGCAGTTCCGAATCTTTATTTTTCTCAGCGTGGGCATCCTGCGGCGGCGCGACATCCTGCGGTTTCCACGCTTCCTGTGCTAATTCATGCGTCCTGAGTGTGATCTTTTCGCTGGCCGCTTGCGCGTCATCCGCTCCCTGTGGCGGCGCTTCGTACTCAAGTTCCCCCGTACCCGTTATCGCTTTGGCAGCTTTTGCGGCCAAGTCCTCATTTTTCAGCACATCCTGCGGCAGTTCTTCAGCATGTGCTGCCCCCACAGCGTTGGGCGCTGCCGAATCGCCCCCCGCCAGACCCAGATCCGTGATCTGACGTTCTTCCGCCGCCGGCACTTCCCCCGTCGCTAACTGCCCCTCACCCCTGAGCGTGAACTGCACCTCCCACAGGGCGTTCGCCAGCTCCTTGCCGTTGGCATAGCGGGCATCGCGCGCCTTCTCCAGGCACTTGAGCACAACCGCCTCCAGCGCCGCCGGATAGTCGGCCATTACACTGGAAGGCGGCGGCGGCGGCACTTTGGTATGCACGCGCAGGGCTTCCATCGGCGTTTTCGGCTCAAACGGCATCCTGCCGGCGGTCATCTCGTACAGCACGACCCCCAGCGCGTAGATGTCTGTGCGCCCGTCGAGGTTCTTTTCGGCGTTGCACTGCTCCGGCGAGGCATAGGCATACGTGCCCAAAAGCCGCCCCGTGACGGTAAAACGCATCCCTTCGGCCAGCTTCGCCAGCCCAAAATCGGTCAGCATAGCCTGAAAACGGCTGGGCACGTCTTCTGACAGCGGCCTGAGCAGGATATTATCCGGCTTCACGTCGCGGTGAATTATCCCGCGCTCGTGGGCGTAGTGCAGCGCTTCGGCGATCTGCCGCCCGATCGTCAGCGCTTCGTCCAGCGGCAGGCCATGTCCTTCGCGGTGCAACCGCGCCAGATGATCGCGCAGACTGCCCCCGCTCACCAGTTCCATCACGATATACAGGCGTTTGGGGTTGTGGCTGAACTCCAGCACGCGCACGATGTTCGGGTGATCGAGTCCCGCGACGGTTTCGGCCTCCTGCTGGAAGCGCTGTTTGAACTGCTGATTGTTAGTCAGATGGTCGTGCATGACCTTGAGCGCAACCGGACGCTGGGTGTTGATGTCGATGGCCTGGTAAATCATGCCCATGCCCCCCTGTCCGAGAAGCTGTTCGACGCGGTAGTGGTCGAGGGTCTGCCCGACAAGATAGACCACTACGTAACCTCCAGTGTGAACAGGGTGAAAGCCGGCTTCTGCGAGGCGATCAGGCGTTCGGCCACATCGTAGCCCAGCACCGTGTTTTCGCTCTGGCTGAGCGGCAGGCGCACATGGAACGTACACGGGCCTTCGACGTTCTCCATGATTTCCGGCCTGACATCAAAATAGAGTTCCAGCAGCCGTTCCAACCCCAGCCGTGTGCCGCGCCGCAGGAACAGCCAGCCTAACTGGCGCATAATCGCCCGCTGGCGTTCCAGCGGCAGTTCCGGGATGAGCAGCAGATCGAACCAGCTTGCCATCCAGCGCAGCCATTCGCTGGGGGCGATGTCGGGCGACAGATAGAGGTCGAAATTATCGACCATCCAGACGACGGGGTTAAACAGCGATTCGAAGATCAGCAAAAAGCGCCCGGTGAACAGCGTGCCATCGCGCTGTGGGTCGCTGTAAATAGCAGGCAGATAGCGCAGCCAGTTGCTTTGATCCTGGGGAATGCCATCGGGAAAACGGCTTTCGCGAAATTTGACTTTCGGCAAAAACGCTTCCAGCGGCGACGGTGGCGGTTCAGTGCCGACGAAGCGCGGATGCACCGGCACGACTTCGGCCAGCGTGGGCGGCGGCGTGGCAAGCGGTGGGGGCGGATACCCGTCGGTGGAGGGTTTCGCGCCGCTGTTGGGTTCGATAAGCTGCTCGTAAATCAAGGTATATGGGCCGGCTTTCAGCACATCGCCCGGCGAAATGGTGCGCAGTATGTGTGGTTCGATGCGCGCGCCGTTCAGCCAGACGCCGTTGCTGCTGCCCAGGTCTTCGACCCAGAACGCGCCATCCTGCCAGAGCAGGCGCATGTGGCGGCGGCTGATCTGCGGGTCTTTGAGCACCAGATCATTGCCGGCCACGCGCCCGACATACATGCCGGAACGGCTGACGCTGAGGCGTGTGCGTTCAATATCGGGACCGCTGATGCGAAAAATCGCGCTGATGTCGTCCATAGGGCTTACTCCGCGCGCACCAGATGTTCGAAGGACAGAATCACGCCGTTGGGCGGCACGGCGATTTCGCTGGCTTCGCCGCCGCGCATGAATTCACTGCCGTCGTAGGTGACGGGAAACAGCTTGACCGCGCGCACAAAATCGACGCCGGGCACGGCCAGCAGCACGGCCATAACATCGGCGACGAACAGACTGCGGCCAAACGTCCAGCCTTTGCCGTCGCTGCCGCCGATCAGCGGATTCAAAAAGCTGTAGAGCCGGGTTTCGACCGCGCGCCGCACAGCTTCGCTATCGGTATTGTGGGACGGGCGGAAGCGCACTTCGGTTTGCACCCACAGATATTCTGGCTCGCCAATGGTCATGCGTACCGAAAGCAGACGGCGTTCATCGAGATAGGTGGTGATGCGCTGATGCACATCGGGCAGCAGGCGCAGACTTTCCGGCGCGATAAAGCCCTGCAAGTTCGGTACCTGCGGGATGACGAGCACCTGCACCTCACCGGGCTGTGTTGTCGGCGGCTGCAAGCAAAAGGCACGCCCGACCTGACCGGGCGCCGCCTCGCGCGCCAGGTATTCGAAGTCGCTGGCCGTGACGGCGCGTCCCAACGAACGCAGATGGCCGGGCACGCGCAGTTTGGCGTCGTCCAGATTTTCGGCGTCGAGGCCACCGCTAGCCGGGCGGCGGTTGGCAACACGCGCCACATAGGGAATGGCTGTTTTAAGCACATTGATGGCGCCTGTGCCGACATTGCCGGTGCGTCCGCCGCCGTAGCGGTAGCCACGCATCACCAGCATGGCGTCTTTGGGCACGATCGCGCCGTAGCGCCGCACCGTGCCATCGCGCTGCGGCAGCGCCGGCGGCAGCCGCACTTCGCCCGTCATACTGTCGAGCGTATAGTGGCGGTCATCCGCGCCAGAGGAGGCAAAATCGCTGACTTCTGTCCAGCGCTCCTCGCGTTTGTTATCAAAGTGAACCACAAGATGTTCGCGCGCCTTGCGCGGCACAATCGGCGTGTGTTCCAGGAAAAAGCGCTGGCCGGGCGAGCCATCTGAGCGCCCCAGAATTTCGTCGCGCACGGCGGTCACGTTGGTGGCGTCCACCGTAATGCCCCACGCCGAAGGAATGATTTTGCGAATCATGGGGCTGCCTTCGATAATGGTGCCGCCCTCGTCTGGCGAGAGCAGGCGGCAGCGCAGCCAGTAGGCGGTGTAATTGTTACGTACCCCGCGCTGCATATTCGGCAGGTGCAGGCGTGTCAGCCCGCTGACATTAAAACTGCGCGTATCATCAAGATCGATCTCGACGCGCGACCATTCCTGATCTTTTTCCGAGCCAATCACTTCCCAGACATAGGGCGGATTGCTGGGATCAATGCCTGTGCCTTTGGCGGTGGTGACTTCGATATCGAGTCCCAACAGATGACCGCTCATGTCCTCGTCAAACCCCAGATACAGCGCGTCTTCGGCCTGTGGGCTGGGCGTGGAATCGAACATGGCGAAATCGCGAAAACCGACGCTGACCTCCGCCAGATCATGCATAGTGAAGCGGCGGCGCTGGTTGGCCCCGCCCTGGCTCGTCATGACATAGGTCAGGCGCGGCACGACAATATCGACCGGCACATCGGTGGTGAAGGTAATAGCCGGTTCGGTCTCTGTGCGCGTGGTGGAAATAGCGATATTGGACGGCAGCGTGATCGTGTTGGGCTGCGGTGCGGTCAGCCAGAAGGTGACGGGGGCACGCGCGGGTTCGGCCTCGCGCAGGCGCATTCCCAGCAGTTCCATGAACTTGACATAGTGCTTATCAGGCACGCGGTTCAGGCGATAGAGCACAATGTCGGTCATCCAGGCGAACAACTCGATCAAGGTGATCCCTGGATCGCTCAAATTGTGGTCAGTCCATTCAGGACAGTAGAGCGGGATACGGCGCAGCGCCTCTTCCACCAGATCATTAAACGAACGATCATCCAAACGCGGAGCTTCCAGGCTCATGGTATGTCCCTTAAGCAGGTGTCAGATAAAACGGATAAACCAGACTGCGCACATCATGCGTGCTTTTGATCTGATAGCTGATTTCGATCAGCAGTTCGCCCCATTCGGCCTGTCCGGGTGTGACCCTGACCTCACGCAGAATGATGCGCGGCTCCCAGCGCTTGATGGCCTCGCTGACCAGGCGTTCCACAGTGGCCGCGGTGTGCTGGTTGGCGGGCGAAAAGATCATCTCGTGAATGTCGCAGCCGAATTCCGGGCGCATAACTCGTTCGCCGCGCGCGGTGTTGAGGATGATGAGAATCGCGTTGCGAATCAGGGTGTCGTCCTCGACCATCGTGATGTTATTGCGTTCGTCCAAATGTGGCGGAAAATCCCACCCACGCCCGGTGATTTCTGACATGCCGGAGTCCTTTCGTGGGGGCGCGATCAGTTGATATTGACTGTCGCGCCCTTGAGGTTAAGCTGGCCGCTGGCCTCGACGTTGACGTTGGCCCCGCCTTTGATGCTCAAATTGCCCTGCGCTTCGATATTGGCGTTGCCCTGGCTGGTGATTGTGATTTCACCCTGAGAGGTAATCTCCATTTTGCGGCTTTTCAGGTCGAGCTTGATGCGGTTGCACTGCTCGGCATCGACGATTTCGATGGCGGTATTGGCGCTGTCGTCGATCAGGCGGATGGTGTGGCCGGTGCGGGTGCGCAGCGTGCGTATTTCGACTTTGCCGTTTTTCACCGCCTGATTGATGTCGTTCGGCGGTTTATCCGTGCCGTTCCACAGGTTGCCGACGACGTAGGGACGATCAAAGTCGCCGTGTTCAAACGCGACCAGCACTTCGTCGTTGACCTCTGGCAGCCAGAGCAGGCCGCGATCTGCGCCGCCGCCGACGACCATCACGCGCGCCCAATTACTTTCCAGCGCCCCATCCAGCCACGGGAATTTGAGTTTGACACGCCCCAGTTTTTCGGTGTCCTGGTTGTTGGTGACAATCCCCACGACCACCCCGCCCCACTGCCGCGTTTCGCCGCTGCCGACGGCTTCGACCACCAGATCGGCCATCGTTTTGGGGCGCGGGCCTTCGACACGGAAATGGACTTCATAGCCGTCCTGGGCGTAGATGTGCGAGGCAGAAGAAATCATGTACACCCCGCTGAAGCGCTGGCCGAGCCGTTCCAGGCGCAGTTTTTTACCGGCGACAATGGCAGGATTTCCCAGCGCAATCCCTTCGGCTTCGACAAAGCCGGCGTTAATTTCGTCCAACACCGACTGCGCCATGGTATCGGCGTCGCGCTGCGAGGCCACCGACTGGCGCACAATAACCTGCCGCGCGGGCGAAGCAAAAGCGCGCGTGGCGAGCTGCCCGCCGCTGCCGCCGGCGTTGATCTGCGGCGCGCTTTCGCTAGCATTGGCTTTGCCGATGATCTCGCGTTTGGTGGCTGGATCCCAACCCTTAACGATAACCTCATCCACTTGCTGTACCAGTGTCAGGCGTGGGAAAAAGGCGCGCAGTTGGACACCCCACTCAAGCTCAAGATTGCCGCGTTGGCCGCGCGGTCTGCGGAAGTAAAGCTTGTTTTCATCGACAAAGACTTCAAAACCGATGCGTTGGGCGCGTTCCTGCAAGAAGGCCAGATCGGTCTGGTTATGCTGGTAGACATGCGCGTAAACCTCGCTGGTGGAATCGGTTTGCGCCTGCAAGTTGGCCTCGCGCGCGATCTGCTGCACGATGTCGCTGTCGGTGACCTGCACGTAGGCTCTGGACTTTGTGCCTCGATTCAGGCGGTGGCTGCGATCATAGCCGCGCACGACCAGCGTGGCTGACTGGTTGGCGGAAAATTCGGGTTCGATAGCGGTGATTTCGCCGGACATGATGCGCTGCGCTGCGCTGCTGCTGCCGCCCGCCGGCGCGATGCGAATTTCTATGGGCGCGCCCAGCCGAAACAGGTTTTCGTCCATCCAGCGCAGTTCATCGTCATGAACGCGCAGCGTGAACATGGTCGGCATATGCAGGCTGGTGTCTACAATAACATCCACCAGCGCGTCCATCAGTTCGCGGCGCAGATGATCGCCGTTGATGCGAATATCAATTTGATCGACCCAGGCGGTATGCTGTGGCATGGCGCGCTTACACCTTCAATTTTTTGCCCGGCGGAATTTTTAAGGGATCATCGAGATTGTTCTTTTCGGCGACACTGCGCGCATCTTTGCTGCCGCCGCTGGAGTTTTTGGAAGCGATATGGTCAATCCGATCGCTCTGCGTGGCAGTGACGGTGCGCGCGGCCTCTTTGCCTTTGCCCTGTGCCGGGCCTTCCTCGCGGTAATCGTCTTTGTCGATCATCTGTTCCAGCGTGACATCCACCTGACAGCGAATCGGCGTGCCGTCATCCTTAAAGAGCGTGAATTTCTGGCTCATGCTGGTGAGCACGGCGGTGAAATACAGCCGACCCCAGTGGAATGAGACTTCCGGCGGTTCGCTCTTGGCCGATTTATCGTTTTTCTTGTTGTCATCCACCATCATCATGCGCCAGAGCGCATCGGTATACTTGCGCACGTCGGAGCCGTCGTCGCTGGTATCGAAGTACAGCGTGAGCTTGAGAATCTGCGAGCCGCCCTGCTTAAAGGTGACTTTGGGGACGTTTTTGCCCTTGACCGGCTTTTTCTCCCAGGAGTTCTGCTTGCTGAGCGTGTACTCGAAGGGATTAAAGGTACAGGGCACTACTTCGTGCGTGCTTTCGTTAACCAGGGTGGCGGCTTTAAGGCCGCCGCGTGTGACCTGGGGTTGATCCATGAGCTTGCCCTTTACTTATTGCTGCGGCGTTCTTGTTCAATACGCAGGCGTCCGCGCAGGATGCGCAGTACCTCGCGCGCGAGTTTGTCGATCTGTGGGTTATCGGCGGCGGCGTTTTGCTGCTCGCCGCTGTCACTGTCGCTGGCAGACGCTTCTTCTGGGGCGGCGGGCGCGGCTTCGGCCCGCCGCAGCGGCGCGCGCCGGACACTGCGCAGCGGATTGGTCTCGTCGGCAGGCCGCCAATCACCTTCTTCGATTTCTTCCTGACGCACAGAGCGCGGCGCGGCAGGCGGCGTCTGTAGCGCGGGCGGCGGCTGGCGCAGCCCGGCGACGGGTGTATCTGCCGGAAGATTGAGCAGGCGCAGCAGATCGGCTTCGGCGCTTTCGGGCGCGGGCACGGCGGCCTGGTTTTCGTCGGACACCGGCAGCGCGGCGCCGTTTTCATGCTGCGCTTCTTCCATACGCTCTATCGAAGCGCGGCGGCGCTGAACGCCGGATGGGCGTGTCGCGCGGCGTTCGGAGCGCGTGGATTTGACTATACCGGAGTCCATGAGCGCGGCGAAAAGATGCGGCTGCTCATCGTCATCGCCTGAATTGCCATAATCACTGTCCTCAGCCGCGGCATATCCGGCGGCAGCCTGTGCGTCCGCCTGGGGCGGGGTATCGGGCGCTTCCGCGTGGCGCAGCACAGCCAGCAGATCCTCGCTGTTGTCTGCGCGCTGGAAAGGCGTCAGATAATTGGACATGATACCGGCGTTGTAATCGACCTGTTCGGTTTCGCGGTCGATTTCGTCGTCGAAGGTCGGCAGATCATAGGCGGCGGGCGCGGACGGGGCAGAAAACACGGGCGCGCTGCTATGAGGCGCGTTTTCCGGCGCGCGCTGTACCCCTGGCGGCTCATCAGAGGACGGTTGCGCGCGTTCCGGCAGGGTTTCGACGCCCATATGCGAGTCCGGTTCATCGAAAGTTACGGCGGGAATGGCTTCCGTCGGCCAGTGTTCGACTGGGGTATCGAAGGTTTCGAGCGGCTCGAAGGAAGCGTCGGGATCGGAAGATGGCTGTGGGCGCGGCGTGGGCGTTGGCGCGCTTTCGACAGGTTGGCGCTGCGTTACAGGAGTCGCGGCAGGGGATACGGCGGGCGCGGCGTCCTCTGCGGCAGGCAGCGGCGGACGTTCGATCAACACCGTGTCCTCGTCATCGTCGCCGGGCAGCCATTCGCCCTGCTGCCAGGCTTCCATAACATCTTCGCGCGTATCTTGGGCGCTGTATGGGGGCGTGATTTCTTCGACCAGACGCGGCTTGCTGCGCGGGGGCAGCGGCAGTTCTATAGGCAGTGACTGCGGCACGGGTTCATCCGCTGCGGTCTGCGGCGCGGCGGCAGGCCGGCGCAGAACAGGCGCTTCGGGCGAGGTTGGTCTGGGGTAACGCGGCGCGGGCGTGGGCACAGGCGGCGTGTTTTGCGGACTGCGCTGGACGCTCTGGCGGGCAGGCGGCGGCGTGGTTTGCGGCGTGGTTTGCGGCGCGGCAGGCGCATAACGTCCGCTGGGGCGCGGCACAGGCTGCGGTAGAGGCTGCGGCACGGCTTGCGACGTGGTTTGCGGCGCGGTTTGCGGCGTATGGGATACTGCGGACTGGGATTCGGCAGGAGGAGCGCTGTCTTCAGCCGCTTTGCGTTCATGCGCCGCCAGAATCGCCAGCAGATCAGGCGCGAATTTTTTAGTCTGTGGGTCGTTGAAGCTCGGTTCACGCTGCACAGCACGTGGGGGGGCGGGCGCTGCTTGTGGGGCGGCGGCAGGACGCGCGGCACGAATCGGCGGCGCTGTCTCTCGCGGCGATGCAGCGGGCGAGGCGGGGGGCTGCCGCGTGGGTGTCGATGTGGCTTCAGGCTTTGCCGGGCGGCGCGCCAGCGGCTTTTCGCGCGCCGCCGGCGGGCTTTCTACCGGGCGGGCGAGGGGGCGCGGCGCGGCGTTATCGGGCGCGGCCTCGCCTTCGTCTGGCTCAACAGTGTCGGGCTGCCACAGCGGCGGCGCATAATCAACGGGCGTGTCGAAATCATAATCGGGCGCGTAAAACAGAATACGCGCGCGCGCAAAATTCAGCATCCGTTTGCCCAGCGCGCCGGGTTTGAATCCCTTAGGCATTATGACACCTCAAAACCGTGATGAGCGATCTCCAATTCTTCGATGGCGAGCGCCTGGTCGCCGGAGCGCAGTTGTGGGCCGCCCCATTTGACCGGGTAGGCGCGCTGGAATGTCCAGGTAGAGATGGCGTTGAGCATCGAATCGTACATGGTGATGGTCACGGTGCGCCATACGTCTTTGAGTTTTTCGCCGCGCAGCACCTGCAAATACCATTTGAGCAGCGCGCCGTCTTTGGTGATGCCGTGCTTGAGCGTCACAGTGCCGGCTTTGACGCGGATCGGCAGGGTATGGGCATAGGCGTTTTGCCCGCCTTCGTTCAAACTCTGTGTTTCGACTTGCAGGCTGGGCAAGTTACATTCGGTGAACGCCGCGTGGGTCACTTTGTCGATGCTGACCGTAAAACGAAATGAGGCATGGACTTCGATCGGATCGCCAGTTCTGGGCATGATCTATTTTCCCCCTTTCGGACGGCGGCGTTCGCGCGTCTGGCGCACTTCCTGCTGCCAGAGCTGCCAGACACGTTCGGCGACCTGCTGCGCCAGCTTTTCGAGGTCTTGCCCCTGCGCAGGCGGCTGTGTGCCAGAATTGGCGGCAGGGGCAGATGGACTGGTGTGGGTGCTTTGCTGCTCAGGCATTTAGTCCTCCAGCAGCGGGATTTCAACGTGAAAGTCGTGCCCGCAGCGCGGGCAGGCGACACGGATAATATTCATCTCGACTTCGTTGATGCGCCGGTAGAAATCCTGTAAATAGGCGACATCAGCGGCAAAAAAACGTTCAATCATTTCGGGCGTGACACGCGGCAGCGCCCCCAGCCGAGTAATCACCTGCGCCAGCAGCAGCACGACGAGATAAGCTTCGTTGCTGCGCACACGCGGGTCGCGCAGCGGCGCGATTTCATCGGCGGCGGTGGCGAGGCGCATCGTGCCGGTTTTGTGGACCTGGCCGTATTCATCGACATAGCCGATAGGCAGAACAAACTCGAATTCGGTATGCAGCGTCATGCGCGCCTCGCTCGTCTCGAACTGTGCAGCAGGGACCAAGGGGCAAGCCACAGCCTGCCCCGGACAGGCGCAAGCTTATTTCACACGGATCAGGCCTTCGTGCGTGATCGTCATTTCTTCGACGCCGAAGGCATTCGAATCGGATTGCAGCGAGGGGCCGGTGACTTTGGTCGGCCAGCCGCGCTCGAAATTCCAGCGCGCCACTTCCTTCAGGCTTTGGTCGAACATAACGATTGAACCGTTGCGGCGCGCGCCTTCGACATTGCCATCTTCGACTTCTTTGCGCCAGACCCAGACATCCATCTCTTTGGTGATACCACGCTTGAGCGTAATGTCCTGCCATTTCATGCGCCCTGGAATCTTCTGGATGACTTCGCGGCCTTTGGCGTCTACGACTTTGTGTTCGATAATCTCGTGTTCGGAGCCAAGCCCGCTGCATTCAGTGAAATAGCCGGCGATTTTGCCCTGAATATCGATGGCGAAGTGAAAACTAATCAGGGGGTCGGATTCTCTTGTAGCCATTGCTTTCCCTCGTCGGTGATCTTATGGTTAGAACGAAACTGGGCAGGCGCGGTTGTGGCCGCGCCCGGACTAAACGATGCACGCGGTGACTAGCCTTCGGCGTTAGGGCCGGCCCACTGGCTGATGCGGAAGATCACGAATTCGGCAGGTTTGACCGGCGACAGGCCCACCTCGACGATCAGTTGGCCGACATCGCGCACCTCCGGCGGGTTGGTTTCTTCGTCGCATTTGACGTAAAAAGCCTGTTCTGGCGTCGTGCCAAAGAGCGCGCCGCTGCGCCAGACCAGCTTGAGGAAGGCGCTGATGTCGCGGCTGACGCGCGCCCACAGATTCGAGTCGTTGGGTTCGAAGACCACCCACTGTGTGCCGCGTTCGATGCTTTCTTCGATCATGTTGAACAGGCGGCGCACATTGATATAGCGCCACGACGGATCGCTGGAAAGCGTGCGCGCGCCCCATACGCGAATGCCGCGTCCGGGGAAAGGCCGCACACAGTTGACCCCAATCGGGTTGAGCATATCCTGCTCGCCCTTGGTGACCTGTACTTCCAGCCCCAGCGCGCCGCGCACGACTTCGTTGGCCGGCGCTTTGTGAACGCCGCGCGTTTCATCGGTGCGGGCATAAATGCCGGCGATATGGCCGCTGGGGGGCACGGTGCGGGTGCGCCCGTTGGCGCCCGTCATGTCGGCGGTTTCGATCCAGGGATAATAAAGGGCGGCGCGAGTGGTGTCATAGTTGACCTGCATCCGCCATTCCTTAACCTGCTGCGGCATGAGTCCGGGCGGCGCGTCGAGGATAGCGAAGCAGTATTTAACCCGCTCGCAGTAGTCGATGACCGCCTGCTGCACGGCCTGAACGCCGCGCAAATCCATTTCGCCCGCCTGATAGCTGGACATCAGATCAGGCACGCAGATCATGGTTACGTCGTCCAGCGGTTCGAGGCCGCCGAGACCGCGCCGTTCTGCGGTGCTGCCCTGGTAATCCTTGAGCGTGACACTGGTTTTTTTCATGTCGCCGCCCACCAGATTGTAAATGCCCGGCGCGGGCGCGAGTTCGCTCTTGGCGTCAACTTTGGTGGCGGTAACTTTGACGTTCAGCAGTTTGGACTGTGTTTTGAGCACACTGGCCACATCGCGTTCGCCCTTGCCGATCGTCAGGTTTTCGAAGCTTTCTTTGACCTCGCCGCCGACACTGATATTCAGGGTGAAGGTTTGCGGCGCATCGCCCGGCTTGATTTCGGTACGAATGACGTTGCCGGTGGGACCGGCTTCTTTGGCAGAAAATGTCAGCAGCGGCACGGCTTTTTCGTCGGCGCTCTTAATGGTCACTTCCGCGGGACTGGCCATTGCCGGGTCTGTCGAGCCGCCGAGTGTTTTGACGCTGACGATGTAGCAGCGCCCGCCGCCGTTGGCAAAGTAGCCGTAGACCGCATCGGGCAGATAAATACCATCGACAAAGCCGCCGAACTTCTGCACATACTGACTCCAGTTGGTCACCAGAGTCGGCTTGCCCAGCAGCGACACCGTTTGCCCGTTTTGCACATCGCTGGCACGTTCGGTATAACCCACAAAGGCGGCCACCGCTGTGCCGACGGACTCGATAGGCTTTGTGCCCTTATCGACCTCTTCAACATAGACGCCCGGTGAAAGATAACTTGGCATGTTGCTCTCCTTAACTGTCTAGTGGCTGTTGTGAACCCGGATAAGCGTCAGGGGCAAGACTGCTCCCTGTGAAGTTTGCGCTGTGGGCTGCGCTTTTAGCGCGGCTTTTTGTCTTTGTCGGCCTTCTGGATAATCTTGCGGTCTAAGGCCGTGAGCACTCGTTTGGGCGGCTGCTGCGCCTGGCCGACACCGATTTCCTTTTCGAAGACCATCGGCGCTTCCAGCGCGCGTTCGGTATCCAGCGCCAGCGTGACTACACAGGTGAAGCCCAAACGCATTTCGCTTTCCAGCACGCTCCATAAGTCGGTCAGGTTGCCCGTGGTCTCGCCGATCTGACCGACGCTGATCGGGATGTCGTAGGGCTGGTCGCGCAGCGCCCCCTGAGCCATCTCGCTTTCGATGACCGTCGAACGCACCAGCGCGCTGAGCGCGCGCCACAGCAGTTGGTGCTCGTCCTCGATCTTGCGCGCCCAGGCCGTGACCAGATACGTCAGGCTGAAACGCAGGGGGGCGAGCCGCATCTGCGCGCTGCGTTCACCGCGAATGGTATTGAACTCCATATTGCGCAGTTTTGTGTTTTCGCGCAAGTCGTAGCACCAGCAGTTGATAGTCGGGCGGCTGAGACGCGACGCCCAATCACTGCTGGGCAGATCGAAGGCGATATCGACCTCGTTTTTGCTGAGGCGTCCGCGTTCGAGGATGATTTTTTCCAGCGTTTTGTCTAGATCGTGAATCATGGTTGTTCCTGCTGTTTAAAAATCGCCACCGATCAAACGCCCCATCTTCTGATGTTCGCGTTTGATGGCGTGCTGGATGTGGCGCATAGTGATGATGCGGCCATCGGCGGCGGCGATATAGGCCGATGTCAGCGCGGCGTTGCGAATGTTGCCGCCGGCCAGGGCGTAGCGTTCGGCCAGCGTGTCGAGATCGACATCTTTGCCCAGCGGCACTTCGGGCGGGAAATGCACAGCCCAGATACGGCGGCGATACTCGGCGTCGGGGAAGGGGAAGTCGATGACGACATCGAGGCGGCGGGTAAAGGCTTCGTCCATGTTCTGGCGCAGATTGGTGGCGAGAATGGCGATGCCGTCGTAATCTTCGATGCGCTGCAAGAGATAGGCGGTTTCGATATTGGCGTAGCGGTCGCGGGCGTCTTTGACTTCGGAACGCTTGCCAAACAGCGCGTCGGCTTCGTCGAAGAACAGGATGGCGTTGGCAGCCTGCGCTTCTTCAAAAATCACGCTCAGGTTTTTTTCGGTTTCGCCGATATATTTGCTGACGACGGCAGAGAGGTCAATTTTGTAGAGCACCAGCCCTAAATGCTGGGCGATCACTTCGGCGGCCATGGTTTTGCCCGTGCCGCTTTCGCCGGCGAAGAGCGCGCTGATGCCGCCGCTGCGCGCGGTTTTGCGCCCAAAGCCCCAGACTTCGCGCACCAGATGCGTGTTTTCGGCGCGTTCGCACAGTTCGCGCAGTTGTTCCAGGCGGTCTTCCGGCAGAATCAGGTCGTTCCAGTCGTGGCGCAGGGGAATCTGCTGCGCCAATTGGCCGAGCCGAAGCTGTGAATGTGCCTGCGCGCCGCTGTAGAGATCGCGCAGCGTGATTGTGCTGGCGCGCGAGGCGGCGAAATCGGCGGCGCTGTTGACGGCGCGCGCGATTTGCGCGGGGGTAAAGCGGAATTTGCGCGCCAGTTCATCGGGGTTGAGCGCGCTGACGTTATGCTGTGCCAGGGCGCGCTGCCATAGCTGCTGGCGTTCGGGATACGACGGCAGTTTGAAATCCACGCGCAGCATACGACGGGCGCGCTGATTTTCGCGCGGTTCCCAATGGTTTTTGCCGCACAAAAACACCGGATACGGGTAATCCAGCAGCGCGTCCCACAGGTCGGCGGGGGGCTGGCGTTCTTCATTAAGCGCGCTTTCCCAATCGTAGAGCAGCAGCGCCGCCCGCTGCAAACGCGCCTCGCGCACGGCCAGGCGCCAGGTCTGTGCTATATCAAGCGCCGCCAGCCGCGCCAGTTCAACGCCGATCAGCGGCAGATTAAAGCGGGCGCACAGGGCCGCGGCGGCTTCGCGCCGCCCGACGCCGTGCAGCCCTTGCAGGTAGAGCAGCGGCGAAGTGGTCAGCGCATCGGCCAGCGCAGACAGCAGGTGATCGTCTTGCAGCGTTTCGGCGGGGACAATCGGCTGTACCGCGCCTTTCAGTCGTTCGTCGGGCTGGTCGATGCCGAGCAGATGCGCGGCGATGCGCGTATCAACACTTAAGGGCTGCGTCAGAAAAGCGCCTTTGGGCTGATTCGTCTCGCCGCTGGCGTTGACCAACGCGAGGCGGCGCAGCGGCATTTCGGCTTGCAGGCGTTCCCACACGGCGAAGCGCGTGGCGCTGTCCACGCCGAGCAGGTTCATGAGCAGGTTGACGCTGGGGCGGCGCAGCGAAACATCATCTTGCAGATAGGCGTAGAGTCGTTCGTAACGCCGGTCGAGTTCCGGCGCCAGGCACAAGAGGAAAATCGCGGTGTCCAGCGTCGTCAGCCCAAAAAACTCGACCAACTGCGCTAGGCGTGTTTCCGGTGCGATTTGTAAGCTTGCTAAAAAGCGTGTTGGGGTTGGATCGGACTGCCAGAAGGCGGCGAAAGCGCCTTTACGCAAGTGCTGCTGCACTTCGGCATCGCTGATAATCAGACCGCGCAGCGCGTCGGTGGGGTTTTCGTCCTGGGATTGAGCGCGCAGCACGGCAGCACGGATGAATTCCTCAACGTAGGCAAAAGCCTTCTGGAGATGGTGCAAGCTGTCGAAGTTCATACAGACTCATTGCTACTCATTTGCTATCGCCAAAAAATGCGATAGGCGCGCTTCCTTCACTATAGGTCAGGTCGAACTTATGGGCAAGCGAAATCCTGTAAAATTCCCGTTATAAATGAAAAATGTAAAGGACGCAGCGCAGTTAGCCCGGCGGCAGCAGGATCGTCGCCCCCGCGATCAAGAGGCTGGGCAGCGTGAGACAGTTGACAGCGATAATGTCGTCGGTGGTGATGGCGCGGCTGCGCGCCAAACGAAACAGGGTATCACCCGGCTGCACGACATACGGCTGCCAACCCGCGGGAATCGGGGCGGCGCAGCCCGGCGCGCGCGGGTCGGGGAACGCCGGCGGGGCGAGCGTGGGCGCATCCGGGATCGCGGTGGGCGGCTCTGGCGGCAGCGGGGTGTCGGTCGCTTTGGGCGTCGGCGTCGGGCGCGGTGTGTCGGTGCTGGTGGCGGCGGCGGTGGGCGCGGCGAACAGATTCACCTGATTCAGCGCGCTCCATGCGCCCAGAAACGCGGCGGCGCTGATGATGGCACAGAGCAGCAGCAGCAGTCCCAGGGGCGAAAAACGCGGGCGTACCCGCAGCTTGCCTTCGAAATCCAGCGGGGCGCGCTGCCCCTGCTGCGCCGAGACGCTGAAGCGCAGACTTTTGGCGAACAGCAGCGGGCGGCGTTTGACCGTGAACTTGATGGGAATACGCGCGGTCTGTCCCGGCGGCAGATCAAGATCGGGGTACGCGGGCAGAATCAGCACATCGCGGGTGGGACTGTGCCCGGCGACAAACACCCTGGCCGTCGCCTGCGTGTGGTTTTGCAGGTGTAAAAACATCGTGCGGTCGTCGCGCACAGCAGCCGGTTCGAGCCAGCCGATCAAATCCGGCGCTTGCTTAAAGACCACGCGCAGCGGCAAATTGAGCCGGATAGCATTGTCATGCATGTCTACCAGCAGCACATTGAGATCGGCGCGATCCTGAAACAGCGGCGGCTGCGGATGAAGCAGCAGATCAACCAGGCGAATCTCGCGCGGCTGAAGGCGAAGCACTTTTTCGCTCAGGTGCGCCCAATCGTCAGGCAGTCCGGTCAGCAGCGGTTGCAGTTCGACAGCGTGGGGATACTCGTTGCGCACGGAAAGCGGCACGCGCACGCGCTCGCCCGGCGCGAGATTCACCTGATTCTGGCTCCATTGGCCGCTGAGACTGCCGGAATACTGCCAGTCTTTGGGCATGGTGTGCTGGCTGGCGGGGTAAGCCGGCTCGAACACGGGCACTGCGTTCTGCGCGGGCAGCGGCGCGGGTAGCGGCGCGGGCAGCGGGCCGAAGTAGCGCTCGGTTTTCTGTTCGGCTGGTTTTGCCAGCGGCAGTTTAAAGGGCACATCATCCTGTGCGGGATTAGGCGCGGCCTGTTGCGGGCGGGTCGTGGCGGGCAGGCTGGCGGGTTTGGGCGCGGCGGGCGGTTTTCCCTGATGCGCTTGGGTAGGATCTATGCGCATCGTCCTGGAATCGGGCAGCGCGCCTTTGCCGGTCGTCGGTCTGACTGTTGGAGAAGCCATAATCTCAGAAGTGTCGAGTTCGCGCGGCGTGCTGGCTGGCGCGTGAGCAGGGCTGTCGCCGCTGATGAGTCGCAGCTCATACGTGCCGATTTTGAGTGTTTGCTGCGGCGGCCATTCGGTAGGGCGATACGTGAGCAGTGGCGCGCCGTTGAGCAGCGTTTGCGCGTGCGGCGCGAGGTTGGTCACCAGCACACTCCCTTCCGCCGTCAGCAGCAGGCGGGCGTGGGCGTCGAGGACGTCGCTGTCGTTCAAGCGCAGTTGGGCGTTGGCGCCTTTGCCGATAATCAACGGCGCTGCGGTGAGCGCGATCTGCTGGTTTCCGGCAGGCGAGATGGCGCTGAGTGTGTATTTCATCGGCCAAGCCCCTGCAAAAAGTCGGCGATGACCTGGCGCAGCGTGTTGACCTGATTCAGGAAGTAGTCGAGCTGCGCGGCGGGCGGCGTGTTGAAGACCAGCCAGTTAATGAGCACGGCGATCACTATGGCCAGCAGCAGCAGCGGCAGCAGCGGCAGATGACGGCGGCGCGGCAGGAGGTAGCTGCCGTTGGCGCGTTCGGTCATGCCGGCTTTGGAGGTGACGATCACCGAAAACAGCAGCCGGTCTTCTTTATAGGCGTCGCGCGTGGGCTTAAATTGCAGCGGCACGAGCTTAAATTTGCCGGGCTGCAATTCGACTTCGGCCTGCTTGGGGCGCACGCGCAGGCGATCCGGCGCTTGCGTCTGAATAGAAAAGATGTCGGCGTAGTTGCCGTTGTTGGTGACGATCACGCCCGCGCGCCCGCGCCGCGCATGGCTGACTTCGCCGGGATTAAGCGCGATATTGAAGCGCATAAAGGGCACGACAGAGAGCTTGACGACCTGAAGCGCCGAAGGGATTTCCGGGTTATCGGCGCGCACTTCGATAATCATTTCGTACTTCTGGCCGCCGACGACATCAATGCCCGGCGCGGCGATCACGACTTCAAAGGTTTCGCTTTGGCCGGCGCTGACGACTTTGGGAGCGGAGACTGTAAACCAGCGGGCGTCGATGCCCGGCCCCGGCGCCACGAACAGCTCATAGCGCGCGCTGGGCGTGTCCATGGGCTGGACGGTGACCCAGATGGGCTGCGGCTTGCCCATCTCCACATAAACGACTTTGGGCGTGACGTTGACCTGTAGATGCGGCTGTTTGCGCTGCGCTTGCAGATCCTCTAGCAACTGCGCGACTTCGCTGTGACGCAGTGCGGTTTGCGGCGGCGCAGGGGCGGGCCGCACAGGCTCGGCGACGGGCGCGGCCTGCTGCCCGGCAGGCGCGGCATACAGCGCGGGCTGGCCAACGACTTGCAGCACGTAGCCTTCGATCAGCAGGTGCTTGCTGCGCTGCCAGAGCGTGCGTTCGTTAGGCAGCACACGCGCGCTGTCCAGATAGGTGCCGTGCGCGCTGTTGAGGTCGGTGACATAGAGCGCGCCGCTGCTGTCGAGGTCGATCTGGGTATGCCTGCGCGAGACCGTTTTTTGTTCCAGCGACAAATCGGCTTCTTTGGAACGTCCGATGATAATGGGCGATTTGTAGAAGGTGACATTTTCCTGTGTGCCGTCGGGTTTGAGCAGCAGCAGATTTAAGCCGGACGTGCTCTGCGGCAGCGGCTGCTGCGCGGCCTGTGGCACAGTCGGCGCGGCGGCCTGCGCTAAGGTCAGCGGCGACGCTGGCATTTGCGAGAGGCGCATACTCACCTGCGCTTTGCGTTCCCGCGCGAACTGCATGACCTGCTGCGGCACGAGGTCATTTTGCGGCGGCGTCATGCTCAGGCGCAGGCTGTGCAGGGCGTGGGCGACTTCGCCAACAGACTGAAAACGGTCAGCGGGGGATTTTTCCAGCGCTTTCAGCACAATATCATCCAGCGCCAGCGGCACGTTGGGCGCGTGTGCAGACGGCGGCGGCGGCGTTTCATAGGCGTGCTTTTGCGCGTAATCCACAAAATTACGGCCTTCGAAAGGCATTTTGCCCGCCACCAGTTCGTAGAGGATGATGCCGAACTGGTAAATATCTGAACGGCGATCGGGTTTGTCTTCGCCGAAGCCGAATTGTTCAGGGGCCATGTAGGCGGGCGTGCCGCCGAACATGGTGACATGGCCGCTGGGCTGCACAAAACGCGCGATGCCAAAATCAGTCAGCACGAAGCGCGGGAACGGCTCGCCGTCCTGCGTGTCGAGCAAAATATTGCCCGGCTTGAGGTCGAGATGCAGCACGCCGCGATTGTGGATATAGTGCAGCGCGTCGGCCACCTGAATCATGGCTTCGAGCGCCGTAGGCAGATCGACACGCCCCAATTTTTCGATCAGGTCGTCCATGGTGCCGCCGCCGACAAACTCCATCATAATCAGTTGATAGTGTTCATAGCGGAAGGCGTCGTAAATCTGCACCACGCCGCGATGTTTGAGGCTGGAAAGAATCTTGATCTCGTGTTCGGCGTCCACCAGTTCGTCCGGCGTGCCGTCCATGCGAATGTACTTGACAGCGACCTGTAAATCGAGGCGTGGATGCTGCGCCAGATAAACCGCGCCAAAACCGCCGCTGCCGAGCAGACTCAGAAACTTATAGCCTTCGAGTGTGCGGCCAAGCAGCGGGTCGGCCATGCTGACTTTGGGGTTGTCGTTGATGTTGATCATAATGCTTTGCGTCTCAATCACGGAATGGGCACGGATGTGCCGCAGTACTGCCAGACGACGATATATGCGGAGTCCGTGCCGGTCATGCCACTGCTGTCGGTCGCGCGCAGTTCAATGCCGTAGCCGGTCTGATAAAACGTCCCGCCAAGACCGGCGTAGAATTCACATGTGCTGTCCAGCAGATCAAGGCGCAGCGTGACCGATGTACCCGTGCCAGCAGGCGTGTAACTTCCGGTCAAATCTGGGCCACTGATCGACCATTGCAGTGATGCGCCCGACAGAACGCCGTTTTCCGGGTCAGTACCTTCGCCCGTAAACGTAATGACGCGATAGGACGCCGGATCACCATCACTGGCCTGGCATTGGTCGCTGGCGGTGGCGCAGAAGGTGAACGGCGCGGTGATGCTGGCGCGCGGCGGCAGGCAGCCGAGACTGCTCGACAGGCCAGGCGCGCTAAAATTGACAGGGCTGGGGCTGTCTTCGTCGGGGTACACATGCGTCAAGGTCTGATTCTGCCCGCTGCCGAGCTGGAATGTGCCGGACTGAACGGTCGCGCCGGGAACGGTCATGTTGTAGGCCAGCGCGCTGCTCATCGCGCCGCCGCTGTTGCTGACAGTAAAGTTGGCGCGGTATTCCAGACAGCCATCGCCGCAGGTATCGACGACGCTGCACTGCCCGGCCACGCTCAAAATGGGCTGCGGCACGACCGGCGGCGCGGCGGTGGTGACGATCACGCGCGGCGGTTCGGCGGGCATACAATCGGTGCTGACGGAACTCAGGCCGCCGGCGGTGAAAAACAGGATATTGCCGAAGTAGCTCGGCGTGCTGCTGTAGCTGAAGCTGAAGGCGCGGTTCTGGCCGACACCCAATTGGAACTGCGCTGGCGCTATCAGGTCGTTGCGAAAGCCATCCCAGATGCGCGCGGTATCGGGCGCGGGCATGGCCGCCGGCCCGTCGTTGAAAACGGTAAAAGTGACGGTGTGGCTGGCGCGATCGCAGGACTGCGTGACGCGCAGCGCAGTATTTTGCGGGCGCGGCTGCGGGATTATGGGCAGGCAAATGGTCTGGAAAGCCTGAATCAGGCCGGCGTCGCTGATGCAGTTGACTTCCTGCACTTGCGACATGGATACATCGGCGGCCAACGCGAGGCTGAACAGCGTATCGCCCGGCTGGACAACGTAATTCGGCCAGCCGAAGGCCGCGCACTGGTTGACACAGGCCACAGGTGTTGTCGGTGTAATCGACGGTTCATCAGTAGGCGTGGCGCTGGCTTCCGCCGTGGTTTCTTCGCGCGGGGTGGGGGTCGCCGATGGCGTGCGGCTGGGGTGCGGCGTATCGGTCGCCGTGGGTGTGGGGGTAGCTGTCGGAAGCTGTACGATGATCGGGATATTCGGGCGGGAAACGATCAACACGGCCGGAGGAATGAACAGCAGCAGCAAGATCAGCAGCAGCGCGGCGTAACGCGGACGCAGACGTACGCGCGCCTCTGCTTTGGCGAATTCGCCATCGGGCGTGAGGGACATGAACGTCACCGGGAAAACGCCGCCCAGCCAGAAGGTCTTGCTGGTACGCAGGCGCGCGGTGGCGGAAATTGTCGTGCCGGGCGTGATGTACTGTTCGCCGGGCTGAATATCGAAGTCGATGCCTTCGAGGCTGCGGGCTTTGAAGTACACGTGCTGGTCGCTGCGCCCGCCGCCGTAGGTGAGCGAGAGCGTGCCGGGACGGCTGGCGCTCAGCATGATGGGCGCGACAGTGAGCGTAAACTGGCTGCCGGCGGCCTGCTGCGCGGGCGCGACAGGCGTCAACAGTTCGATGCGGATATGTTCGGCGATGGTCAGCACAGAGCCGGGACGCCATTCCTGCGGCTGATGTGGCGGCAGGCGGTAGCCGTTGAGAAATGTGCCGTTTTCGCTGCCGAGATCGGTGACATAGATGCGTCCGCCGCTGATTTCGAGGCGGAAATGACGGCGCGAAACGTAGCGTTCGACCAGCGCCAGGTTGGCTTCGGCGGCAGAGCCGACGACCAGCGAGGGGTTGGTGAGCGCGATGGTATACGGCTCCTGCTGGCCGATTTGCAGACGTAGAGAGAAGAGATCAGCAGTGTTCATGGCCGCGCAGTTTCTACTTTTGGCGATTGAGTTCACCATTTTCATTATCCCCCCAAAAAGTAAATTCGGACAACACCCCAGAAGGGCGGGGGCTGAGCACGGATGCTGATAAAAAAGTGGTAAAGCCTGCGTCGAAAAAGGGAGGTGTGATGATAAAAGCTGGTGGAAAATGGTTAGGAAGGGGCGAAAAAGGAGGGATGAAAAAGAGGAGTCGGCAGGGGGCGTTTGGGCGTGTTTTGCGGCCACAAGCGCGCGCTACAGGGGGAAGATAGGGGAGGGCACAGGCCGCGCGATTGGCCAAAGGGTGAAAGTGTGCGTGGAGAATGTCAAAAGGGGGGCAACTTATGAGTCGCCCCCGCCAGAAGGCTGGATATCAGAGTCAGACGGGTTCGGTGGCTTTGGTGACGGCGGGCGCTTTGGGTTTGGCGCGGGCCTGCCAGCGCGCGCGCAGCCGCCAGTATGTGCCCACCACGCCCTGCGGGAAGATAATCACCACGACGATGAAGATGATGCCGAGAATCAGGCCCCAGATGTCGGCCATGTGGATTTGCAGCGGGCCGATGGTGAAAACGGCTTCGCGCAGGATGGTATCGAGCAGGTGCAGGCCTGTCGCGCCGATGACGGGGCCGCTGAAGGTGCCGATGCCGCCGATGATGGTCATGAGCAGCGGATCGACGGTGTAGCCGACGCCGAGAATTTCCGGGCCGACCTTTTTATTCAGCAGTACTTGCAGCATGCCGGCGCCCGCCGCCATCATGCCGGCGATGACGATGGCAAGGAGCTTAAAGTTGAGCGTGTTGTAGCCGAGTGACTGCGCGCGGTCTTCGTTTTCGCGCACGGCCTTGAAGACCGCGCCGGTGGGGGAGCTGATGACGCGGCGGATAAACAAAAAGGTGAAGACGAACAGGATCAGCGCCAGATAGTAGTAATTCAGGCGGCTCTGTGCGGGGTCAATCCAGGCGGGGAGTTCGGTGATCGAAAAGCCGTCTTCGGCGCGTGTTAATTGCAAACGCCCGAAGAAGATGAAGGCCATTTCGGCCACGGCGAGCGTGAAGATGGCGAAATAGACGCCGCGCAGCCGCAGCGAGACCAGGCCCATCAAGAGGCTGGCCAGGCCGCAGACGGCCATGCCGCTGAGCGTGCCGATGAGCAGCGCGCTGAGCGTATCGAGTTGGGTGTATTCCAGCGCCAGGCCGAGAATGTAGCCGCCCAGCCCGAAAAAGAGGGCATGGCCGAAAGAGACGACGCCGGTGAAGCCGAACATCAGGTTGTAGCTCATGGCGAGAATGCCGAGAATGAAAAGCTCGATGAGCACGGCCTGCCAGCGCACGGATTCGCCGCGCATAATCATACGATCACCGCGCGGCACACCAAAGGGACTGGACTCGGTGAGGGCGCCGATGAGGTAAGGGAAAACCAGCAGGAAGACAAAAATCAGGATGAGCAGCCAGTTTTCGCGCAGGGTTTTGCTGAGACTTTGCATGATGTTACCTCGCTGTACCAAACAGGCCGCTGGGACGGATGAGGAGCACCAGAACGAGCAGCAGCATGGGGGTAATGCTGGGCAGGACGGTAAAACTGGTGCCGATGGCGGCATCCTGGGCGACGGCGATCGCGAGCCCGACCATGACACTGCCGACCGCCGTGCCTTCGTAGCTGCCCATGCCGCCTAAAACAACAACAGCGATGCCTTGCAGCAGAAAAGCATTGCCCAGCGAGGGCGCCGCGCCAAGAAAGGGGGCGGCGACCGCGCCGCCGAGCGCGGCGACCGCGCAGCCGAGCGTAAAGACGAGGGTAAAGACGGCGCGGACGTTGATACCGAGCGCTTCGACCATGGCGCTGTCTTCGACGCCGGCGCGAATGATGATGCCGATGCGGCTGAAACGCAGCAGCAGCGCGATGGCGATAATCAGCAGGATGCCGCTGCCGATGATAAACAGGCGGTAGACGCTGAAAGCCTGGCCGAACAACTCAAAAGCGGCGGTGCGCAGCACAAAGACTTCTGTCCAGCTATAAGGGGTGGTTGTCCAGATGAATTTGATGGCCTCGACGAGCACGAGCGAAACACCGAAAGTCAGCACCAACTGAAAGACGGGGCGGGCGTACAAAAAGCGCAGCAGCCCGCGCTCCAGAATCGCGCCCAGGGCGGCGCCGACGATGATGGCGGCGACGACGGCAAGCGGGAAGCGCAGGTTGGGGTCGGGCACGAGCTGGGTCAGATCAACGAGGCCGCCCCTATGCTGGATGTCGTAGGCCACATAGGCGCCGATCATGAAGTAGGTGCCCTGCGCCAGATTGAGGATGTCCATCAGGCCGAAGATAATCGACAGGCCAGAGGCCACGAGAAACAGCAGCATGCCCTGAAAGAGACCGGAAAGGATGGTGATGCCAAAATTGCCGAGATTGCCGCGCGCATTGAAAAAGCTGAAGAGCAGCAGCCCGCCAATGATGGCGATGATAATCAGAATGGGCAAACGACGTGTGGCAGTGTTCATAAATAAACCTCAGGCAACACCCAAATACTTTTGAATCAAGGCTTCGTTTTGGACCAGATCGGCCATGTGGCCGCTGACGGGACTCTGGCCGTCGTCGATGATGACATAACGATCGGCCAATTTGCTGGCCATGCGGAAGTTCTGCTCTACCAGCAAAACAGTCGCCTGCTGCGCGAGCGCGCGAATGGCCTGGATGAGGCTTTCGATGATGACAGGGGCGAGACCTTCGCTCGGCTCGTCGATCAGCAGCAGGCGGTTTTCGGGGACGAGGGCGCGGGCGATGGCGAGCATCTGCTGCTGGCCGCCGGAAAGACTGCCGCCGGGCAGGGTGATGAGGCGCTTGAGATCGGGGAAGAGCGCGAAGATCATGTCGCCGCGCCGCGCCAGATCGCCGCGGCGCCGTTCGGCGATTTTGAGATTTTCGGCGACGCTGAGGTCTTTGAAGATGGCGCGATGTTCCGGGACGTAGCCGATGCCCATCTGGGCGATGGCGTAGGGGCGTTTGCGGAGCAGCGAACGGCCTTCGAAGCGGACTTCGCCGCTGGTGGGGGGAGTCATGCCCATGATGCTTTTGAGGGTGGTGGTTTTGCCGGCGCCGTTGCGGCCCAGCAGGACGGTGATGCTGCCGCGCGGGACGGTGACGCTGACGCCTTCGAGGATGTGGAACTGCCCGATAAAGGTATGGATGGCGCTGACTTCGAGAACACTTTCGGCCATAAGGATGAACTTTCGAACAGAGCGATTAAGGCATAATCATGATGTGGGCGAGAGTTTTGCCGCCACAGACTGGAGTCTGCGGCGGGCGAAGTGCCAAGTCCCTTCAGGACTCATTGAGCGTTCTCGCTTGAGAGACATTCTCTGATTTAATACTGATGTTACGCAGTCTTAGCTCAAGAGCGGACAAGGCGTGCCTTGTCGCTACGAGAGAAATCGTGATGGGCTGCGTAAGGTACATTATTTTAGTCACGCCCCTTAGGCCGCCCCCTCACCCCCTAGCCCCCTCTCCCACTCGCCGCAGGGAGGGATTAGGGTCAACAAGAGGGCGTGGTGCGACGGAGGCGAGGGGGAATGATAGGAGTGAATGAATACCCTTGTTGGACCCAACACGTAAAAATGCGCTACAGCGTAAGGTGAGTTAGTCATTGTAAAGTTCGCCGAGATAGACGCTCTGGACGGTTTTATCGGCGGCGATCTGGGCGGGCGTGCCTTCGGTGAGCACTTTGCCGGCGCTCATGACGGTGATTTTGTCGGAAATACCCATGACGACGTTCATGTTGTGTTCGACCATGACGATGGTTTTTTGGCCGGAATGGCTGATCTGGGCGATGATTTTCACGAGTTCGGGCACCTGTTCGGAGGCCATGCCGGCGGTGGGTTCGTCCAAAAGCAGCAGTTCGGGGTCGGCGGCCAGCAGGATAGCGAGTTCGAGCTTGCGTTTGCCGCCGTGCGGCAGCACATTGGCGGGTGTGAGCACATCGGCTTGCAGACCGATCAGGTGGATGATGTGCATGGCGCGCTCGATGTAGGCTTTGTAGGAATCGGCGCGCTGCCAGAAGCGGAAATTGACGCGATGCAGGGCTTGGACGGCCAGACGGACGTTTTCGAGCACGGTGAGGTTGGGAAAAATATTGGTGATCTGATAAGAACGGCCGATGCCGATGTGGGCGCGGCGGTGAAGGGGGAGGGCGGTGATGTCCTGGCCTTTGAAGACGACGCGCCCATGTGTGGGCTTATATTTGCCGGTTAATAAGTTGAAAAAAGTGGTTTTGCCGGCGCCGTTGGGGCCGATAATGGAGTGCGTCGTGCCGCGGGCGATCTGGATGCTGACATCGGAGACGGCGACGAGTCCGCCGAAGGCTTTGCTGAGTGCGTAGGTTTGCAGAATAGTGTCGCTCATAGCGTGCCTAAAAACTTGTGAGGGCGCACGCAGCGGTGCGCCCCCAGAGATACGAGCGTGTGAGTGGTTACGAGCCGGCGGCTTCTTGCAGCGCGGCGGCTTCGGCTTCGGCGTAGGCGGCGCTGAAATCGGCGTCACCCGTGAGGCGGTCAGCCAGTTCGGGGGCGAGCAGCACGGGCGGGACGATCTGCGAACCGGGGACTTCGGCCAACAGTTCGTAGAAGTTCTGTTCGGCGCTGTCGAGGTTGGTGAGGCGGGCGATGTACATGGGGACGAGCGCCTGATGATCGGAGGGGCGAATGCCGTAAGTGCCTTTCGGCCCCTGCCAGATCAAGCCTTCGAGCTGGGGGATCATGGCTTCGGGCAGCGTGTCGCCGCCGGTGGCTTCGACAGAAGCGACGAGGGCCTGGGCAGTGGCGAAGGCGCATTCGCTGAACAGATCGGGATAGTCGCTGTAGACGGCCTGATACTGTTCGGTGAGCCAGGCGTTGATTTCGTTCTGCGGGAACGAGTAGTGATAGACGATCCAGGAGACGTTGCCGATGGTGCTGGGGTCGCTGAGGGCGACGATGTCATTAGAGTTGAAAGCGGCAACGATGGTCAACTGCTGGTTGACGCCCAGTTCGGCGATCTGCTGGAAGAGGGTGATCGAGCTGTCACCGGCCCAGATGGGGAGCATGGCCTGGGCACCGGAGTCGAGCACCTGCTGCAAGTAGGGGGTGAAGTCGGTGGTTTCCAGCGGGGCGTAGATGGGATCGCCGACGAAGGTGATGCCGCCAGCGCCGAGGGTGCCCTGGGCGGCGCCGGCCGAAGCGCGCCCAAAGTCATTGTCGATGGCGAGGATCACCATGCTGGTGATGCCCGTTTCGGCGGCGTAGGGCGCGAAGGCCAGGAAATCCTGGAAGGTGTTGCGGCAGACGCGGAAGGTGTTGACATTGAAGTTGGCGCCGGTGATGGCGGGGGAAGCGGCAGGGGCGGCGAAGAGGATCACGTCGGAATCGAGCGCGACCTGCTGGACGCCGGTCATGACGCCGGAAGAGGGCGCGCCGACCAGGATTTCTGCGCCTTCCTGTTCGATGAGTTCGCGCGCCTGGCTGGCGGCGGTATCGGGGACGCTGGCGTTGTCGCGGACGACGACCTGGATGGGGCGTCCGCCAATGGTGACGGCGGCGAGCGCGGCGTCCATGTCGTTGTCATAGTCGGCGGGGTTGACGCCTGCGGCGTAGAGCAGGCCGAGTTTGAAGCCGTATTCGAGTTCAAAACCGTAAATAGTGAGCGGGCCGGATTGATCGGTCAGCAGACCGATAACCAGGGGTTCGCCCTCTTGCGCCGCCACGCTGCCGGCGACGACCAGCAGGAGCAGCACGCCCAAAACCAGCACAAGTAAAGATTTACGCATCAGTTTCCTCCATACCGAACAGGACAAAAATAGGTCGTAGAACAACGGTAAAAGGCGGTTCGACGCGCCCGTGTTAAGGGGTCATCACGACCGCCTCCCCCTCCAAAACCAGCACGCCGTCCTGATTGGTGCAGGTGGTGCGCAGGGTGGCGATGCGCTTGTCGGGGCGGTAGTTGACCACTGCGACAGTCGCCGTCACCGTGTCGCCAATGAAGACCGGCGCTTTGAACTTGAATTCCTGCCCCAGATAAACCGTACCGGGGCCGGGCAGGTCGTTCCCCAGTATGGCGGAAATAAGGCTGCCGGTGAGCATGCCATGCGCGATGCGCCGGCCGAAGCGGGTGCTGGCGGCGTAGGCGTCGTCGAGATGCACGGGGTTGGTATCGCCGGAGGCCTGGGCAAAGGCCAGCACGTCTTCGTGGGTGATGGTTTTGCTGCGGCTGGCGGTGTCGCCGATGTTGAGGGGCATAGAAAATCCTCTTTTTGGAGTGTTCAATCACAGTCTGAAAATCGGTGCGGTGCGGTTTCAGTTTTGACCCCACCCCTGGCCCCCTCCCCGCCAGCGGAGAGGGGGGAAAATACAGGAAGCTGGCGCTGTGCGCTGGCCGTGAGCTGCGATTGGGTGGTGCGTGTTACACAATGCGTCATCGGTTGGCCTTGGGGCGCTCATTGGCTGGATTGGGTTTCGCCGACGAGTTCGCGCTTGAGAATTTTGCCGGCTGCCGAGATGGGCAGGCTGGCGCGGAATTCGATGCTGCGCGGGACTTTGTAGCCGGCGAGATAGTGCTGCATATGGGCGAAAAGTTCGTCCTGGCTGACGGTCATGCCGGCTTTGACGATGACGAAGGCTTTGCCGACTTCGCCCCAGGTCGGGTCGTGTACGCCGACAACGGCGCACATTTCGACAGCGGGATGTTTGTAGAGCACCTGCTCGATTTCGGTGGGATAGATATTTTCGCCGCCGCTGATAAACATGTCCTTTTTACGATCGACGATGGTGTAATACTGCTGCTCGTCCATGACGGCCAGATCGCCGGTGTGGAACCAGCCGGCGCTGTCTACGGCTTGGGCGCTGGCGGCGGGATCGTTGAAATAGCCGGAAGAACGGGAGGGGCCGCGCAGCACGAGTTCGCCAACCTGACCGGGCGGCAGAGGCTGATTGTGTTCGTCGACGATGCGCGCGTCCACGAAGTAGTTGGGGCGGCCAATGCTGCCGGCTTTGCGAATGGCGTCTTCGGGGGCGAGCGCGAACACGCCGGGTCCGAATTCTGACATGCCGAAGCCCTGTTTGAACTGGATGCCTTTTTCGGCGCGGAATTTTTCGACCAGATAGACGGGCAGTGGGGCGCCGCCGCTGGTGCAGAAGCGCAGATTGCTGAGGTCGGCGCTGGGCCAGTTGGGGGCAGTGGTCATCATCTGGTACATGGTGGGCACGCCGGCGTAGACTGTGGCGGAATATTCTTCGAGCAGGTTCAAGACCTGTTCGGCGTCGAAGCGGCGTGTGAGCACGACGGTGCCGCCGAGAATGAGCAGGGGGGTGGTGTAGACGAGCAGGCCGCCGGTATGGAACATGGGAAAGGTGTTGACGGTGACATCGCCGTGCTGCAAGTCGTGAATGATGGTGTTGAGCGTGTTCCAGGCGATCATGCGGTGGCTGATCTGGGCGGCTTTGGGCAAACCTGTCGTGCCGCCGGTGAAGATCAGGCAGGCGATATCTTCTTCGGTCACGTCTTCGGTGGTTACGGGGCGCAGTTCGGAATCGCTGAGGGTTTTTTCGAAGTAGCGGCTGTTGGGCAGCCCCTTGCCTTCGATGTGGAGTAGATGGAGCTTAAAGGTGTCAACGACGTTTTTGACGGCGTCGCTGAAATCGTCGGAATAAATCAGGACTTTGGGGGCGGTTTTTTCGACGAGCTGCAAGAGTTCGCGCCAGTGCAAGCGCCAGTTAAAAGGTGTGAGGACAGCGCCGAGCTTGCCGCAGGCGAAAAAGGTATCGAGAAATTCGACGCCGCTGTGGGCGAGGAGGGCGACACGATCGCCCTTGGCAATGCCAGCGCCGTCGCGCAGCCAGTTGGCCAGGCGGTTGGCGCGGTCGTTGAGTTCACGATAGGTGAAGGTGCGGTGTGGGGTTTTGCCCGCATCGACCACTGCCAACTGGTCGGGGGAGTAAAGTGCGCGGCGTCCGAGATAATCCCCTACGTACATCACCTTGTCCTATCCAACACATCAATCAATCAAAATCTATCTGAGCCGGAGTGCGGTTGTCGCTTTGAGTTCGCTCAACACCGGGCTGGTGTCGATGCGTTCGACGCCGGGAATGGTCATCAGGTGGTCGCTGATAAAGCGGTCAAGCTCTTTATGGTTGCGCAGCGCCACTTTGAGCAGCAGGTCGTGGGTGCCGGCGGTGCGATAGCATTCGAGCACGGCGGGCAGGCCT
The DNA here is from genome assembly GCA_013388745.1 of Chloroflexota bacterium. Lineage (GTDB taxonomy): Bacteria > Chloroflexota > Anaerolineae > Aggregatilineales > Phototrophicaceae > JACAER01. The sequence continues at coordinate 26,644 of JACAER010000022.1, read as the reverse complement.
TCGATGGCTTTGTGAAAGCCCTCCAGATGGGCTTTGTTGTGCGGCTGGATGCTGACGCGGATGAAGCACAACAGGTCGTAGCCCACCGCTTCGCGATCCAGGAGCGCGACGTACTGGCGGATGATGCCGGCGCGCTCCAGGCGCTTGATGCGCTGGTGGACGGCGGGCGGGGAGAGGTGGATCTTGCGCGCCAGATCGGCCACGCTGGTGCGGCTGTTGGCCTGTAATTCTTCCAAGATGGCCTGGTCGAGTTGATCGAACCCATTGTCTAATAAGGAATTAGCCATAACGTTTTTTTGCTTTATTCTGATTGTAGCGAGGACTAAAAGGGCCGTCATCAGGTTTGAACGAAACGACGGCGGCGGCGGAAAGATACCTTATTTTCGTTTGTGGAAGGGTTTCCATGACGCCTTCGCCCGGTCAGACGCAGCCATGGGGGAACGGGGGCGGGGATGGTGTGGCGGGACGGTTTTTTGTGCGGCGCGGGCTGGCGGTTGGGGGCCGCGCGGCTGAAGCTCACCGCCGGCCGCTCTCCATGCGGGGGGGGAGCGGGTTGGATCTGACGGTGGGACAAAAATATTCTTGATTGCCAGATTCTCGTGTTCCAGCGCAGTTTCCCCTTTGAACACTGCGTTCACCATAACAAAAAAGCGTCTTATATGCTATGAGAATTAACATAAAAGGCTGGTGATAAAGTGTGTGTGGCTATAGACTTGGGCGTAAGGTAAGGTGTACCTGAGAAGGGGGTTGGCGCAACCCTAAAGAGAGGGGAGAGCAGAGGGGCGATGAACAAAGTGATTGTGGTGCTGTGTGACGCGCTGCGCGATGATGTGGCGGCGCAGGCGATGGGTTATCTGGAGCATCTGGTGGAGGATAAGCGCGCGAGCCGCTATACGGTGATCGCCGGGCTGCCGACGCTTTCGCGCCCGCTGTACGAGACGATTCACACGGGGGTGAGCGTGAGCGAGCACGGCATCACCAGCAATAATACGGTGCGGCGTTCGAGCACGCCCAACATTTTTCAGTTGGCGACGGCCGCCGGCAGGACGACAGCGGCGGCGGCCTACTGCTGGTATTCGGAATTGTACGTGCGCGCGCCGTATGACCGCGTGGCTGACCGCGAAGTGGATGACGCGCAGCAGTGGATTCAACATGGGCGCTTTTACAGCGAGGACGATTACCCGGACATCGAATTGTTCGCGGCGGGCGGGATGCTGGTGCAGCGTTTTCTGCCGGATTATGTGCTGATGCATGCGATGGGTCTGGATACGGTGGGACACGAATACGGCGGGGATTCGGCGCAGTATCGCAATCAGGCGATTTTGCAGGATCAAATTCTGGCGCACCTGATTCCGCTGTGTGTGCAGGCGGGGTATATGATTCTGGTGACGGGCGATCACGGCATGAGCAGCGACAAGAATCATAACGGGACGCTGCCGGATGTGCGCCATGTGCCTTTATATGTGGTTGCGCCGCCGGATGCGCCGCCCGACCGCCGTCTGGGCTACAGCGGCCAGCAGGTTTCGCAGTTGCGTATTGCGCCGACGGTGCTGCGGCTGCTGGATGTGCCGCAGCCGGCGACGATGAAGCAGCCGCCGCTGCTCAGTTGACGAGGGGCAGCACGAGCGCCGAAGGGTGCGCGATGTCGTGGAAGACGGTCTGCTGGGCGGCGGCAAAGGAAGCGCTCATGATCTGGTCGTCGCTGCCGAGATTACGCGCCCAGCGGGGATGGGCGCCGCTGGCGACCAAGAGACGAATACGGTGGCCTTTGCGGAAGCGGTAAGCGGTTGACCAGAGATCGATTTCGATGCGCAGCGAGCCATCCGGCTGGCATTGGCCTTTGCCCGGCTCGATGCGAAAGAGGCCATCACAGACGTTGATGGTGCGGCCATCGGGGTAGAGATCGCACAGACGCCCGAAAAAGTCGGTGTACGGCAGCGAGGACTTGACGTAGAGTTCGAGCGTGACGGCGCCGATAATTTCGAGGGGGGCGCTGAGGCGTTGGCTGGTGTAGCGCAGCACATCGCGCCGGCGCAGCAGGGGGCGGTTGTTGCGGGCGCCGCCGAAGAGATAGAACTGCGTGCCGCCGACAGCGGGCGTGGGTGTGGCCGGGTCGTAAGTGTATTGGTCGGGCGGGGCATCTGCGGGTTGGCGCGCGAGGCGCTGGTCGCCGGAAAGATAAAAGCGCAGGGGGGTGGAGGGCGGGGGGTAGTCCGGCAGTTCGCGCCACTGGCGCGCGCCCATGACATAGATGCGCACGGGCTTTTTGCGCAGCCGATTCTGGCCTTTCAGGTAAGTGTCGAACCAGCGCAGACCGGGTTCGAGGCTGTCGAAGAGGGTGAACATGTGGCTGAAGTGATGCCAGGGGCCGATGATCAGGTGCGGCCTGTGGCCGGCGGCGCGCAGGGTTTGATAATCACGCAGCAGGGCGCGCAGGAAAAAGTCGTGCCAGCCGCCGATGAACTGCACCGGCGCATAGACGCGGTTCATATCCACCGCGTCAAGCGTTTCCTGCCAGAGCGGATCATCGGGGCGGGCGTGCTGCAACCACGTATGATAAAAGCTGACCCGTTGTTTGGTGGTGACGATATCATCGTCGATCACGGGCAAGGCGCGCAAAGCGGGGCGAATCATCAGTTCGGCTTGGGGCAGCATGAGCGCGCCCCAGACGGGCACAAGCGGCAGCGGGGCGTTCTTGTGGCGGTCAAGCACGCGGAACAGGGCCATCCAGCGCAGCGCCATGCCGAGATCGAACGCGCCATCGGGGAACACGATGTCGTAGAGGCGCGCGGCGGTGACGCTGGGCACGAGAGCCTTGATCAGGGGGGAATCGGCGATGACCCACTGCACAATGCCGAGATAACTCGGCCCCCAGGTGCCGACGACGCCGTTAAACCAGGGCTGCTGCTGCAACCAATCGAGGGTCGCCAGGCCGTCTGCGCGCTCCGGGAAATACGGCTCAAATTCACCGTCGGAATCGAAGCGCCCGCGCGTGTCCTGGACGAGCACATGGTAACCGCGTTCGGCAAAACGGTGCGCAAAAAATGCCAGGAGGAAGCCGAAGACGCCGGCCTGTACGTTGCGGCCATAGGGCGAACGGATCAGCACGGTGGGAAAGCGTTCGGCCGTATGGGGGTAATAATGGTCAGCGGCCAGTGTGAGACTGTCGCGGGTGGGGATGCGCAGGCCGGAAGCGACGCGCACGCGATAACGGGGAAGGGGCAGACGAAAGACGAGCGCCAAAACGTAACGCCGCAGGAAAAAGGCGAGCAGGGCGAGCAGACAGAGCAGAAACAGCAGCCACTTTTTCATGAGAGACCCGCAGTCCAGGCGATTAGGGATTTCTATCGCTCATTCAATACCTGCGCCAATTATGCGGCGAAAGGGCGATCTTGACGAGTGCCTATGCGGCCGAAACGAGGGCAATGGTATCAAAGGCAGGGGAGGCAATGCAGGTTTTCGCCTGAGAGTCGTTATCCGAATGAAATAGTTAAAGTGCATAAACCGACGGCTAGAACGGTGACCGACTGAAGGGGGCGAGGACAGCCCATGTGGTTGCGATTGCCGTGCGGCGCAAGGCAGGCGGTCAGTGCTATAATCGCGGACAGGGGTTTCCAGTTAAGGTTGTGTTGTGAGAGATCGCGCATGAGCTGAGAACCCGGCTTTTTCACGCTTCGATTTGGGCGAAGGTATGGTGTTTAGAGAGGATATTTTTCATGGCAGAGATCAAAGGCATCGTTACCGCCGATACACTGAACGTGCGCGCCGACTACAAGACGGATGCGCCCAAAGCCGGCGAAGTGAAAAAGGGGCAGGAACTGCGTATCACCGGTTTCGCGGTAGACCCCAAAGGCGACGACTTTAAGCTGCGCTACCGCATCGTGCTTAACGGCAAAACGCTGTGGACAACGGCTAAATTTGTCAGTGTTGATCCGGCGCTGGTCAAGCAGATTCCGTTCATCGCGCAGAATCCGGCCAACGCGGCCGAAGAACTGCTGGAAGCCTCTGGCATGGACGTGAAAGACGGCACGCAAATCGCTTTCGAGGAAGCGCAGGCGGTGGCGGCGCTGATGCGCGACTTTAAGGTCAGCGGCACGTTTGACGATCAGGGGATCCGTCTGCTGCGCGGGGTGATCGAGCATTTGCACGCCTGCGGGGTGACGCTGGGATCGGATGACAGCGGCTCATGGAGCATGGGGGATCTGCAGAAGGTGCAGCAGGCGGTGGACGGGATGGCGGGGGGAATGGGGAAGCTGTTCGAGCAGCTTTATGGCGCGCGCGACGACGCCAAAGCGTTCCGCACGATGTACGCGCCGCTGCATATCACGCGCTCCGGCAAGAACAATGTCAGCCCGTGGCCAGAAAAAGAGACCTGGTTCGCTAAAAACAGCAACGGTTACGAAATCGTGCTGGGCAACCGCGTATTCTTTGAGGGCACGACGGTGACGCGCAGCAATCCCCATATGCCGTACAGCTCGGTTGAATTGATCGCGCATGAGATCGGCCACGTGATTAACTGGCGCTACAGCCTGAAGATGCCCAAAGGGCAGGTGGTGCGCCCGCGCGAATTTTACGAAAGCCACCTGATGGCCAAAAAATACGTGCTGCCTACGGGCGAGTCGGTGTCGCTGAGCATGAACGACGGCTATCTGCTGGCGGCGCGCAGCAGCAACGGCCCGCACGAAACGGTGACCGACGCGATCACCGCTTTTTCGCTCGACCGGCTGACAGAAAACGACGCTAACCCGGCCAAACAGAAGCAGGGGCAGGCGCGGCGCTTGCAGATCGCCGATATGCTGGGGCGCATTATCCAGTTCCGCGTTGAAAGCTACACTAATGTCGAAGGCATTCGCGCGGCGATTTTGAAGATGGGCGGGGCGGCGCTGGAAACGACGATGCAGACCGGGCTGGAGCTGTTGAAGCGCGCCGACAGCGATCTGGACAAAGAGATGGACAGGCTGAAGAAGACGCCGATCAAAGCGGGCTGAGGCGCGTTTAGCGGCGGGGCGGGGGAGTCGGGCGGGCGCGCGCCCGGCTGTGTTCCGAATCACGGCTGGCGGCTGCGGGATAAAGCCAGGCTGACGACTGCCTGCGCCGGCTGGCGGCTGTTTCGCGGACGTTTGGGGGATTTAGGGAATTCGTAACAACCGCCGCTACGCATCTCATGTTACAATAACGCTGTTTAAAGTAATTGGAATGGGCTGTATGCGTATGCCTAAGCGTCTGGTACTGCTCTACGCGCTGTTCCTGCTGTTCTCCCTCACGCTGCCTGCCGGCGCCCAGGATACCGCCAACTCTACCCTGCAACTGAACGTGGTCGCGGGCTTTGATGGCCGCTACCGCAGCGATCACTGGCTGCCGGTGCTGATTCGGGCGCGCAACGACGGCGAGCCGGTGAGCGGGCGGCTGGTGGTGCGCCCGGAAACGTCGGGCGCGATTCTGGATAACACTTTCAGCACGCCGATTGATCTGCCTTCTGGCGCGCGCAAAACGGCGCTGCTGTATATCGTTCCGCGCAGTCTTGGCCAGCAGATTCGTGTCGAATTGATCGACAACGCAGGCGTGGTGCTGACGTCGGAAACGGCGCGCGTGCAGGGCATGCAGCCGCTCGATATGCTGTACGTTGTCGTCAGCGCCGCGGCCACCGGCTCTGTCGATATGACGGGCGTGACGCTGAGCGGGTACAGCGCCTTCCAGGCCAATTGGACGCAGGAAAATCTGCCTGGGCAGAGCGCGGCGCTGGAGGCTGTCGATGTGCTGATGTTCAGCAATGTGGATACCAGCACCCTGACGCCTGAACAGCGGCAGGCCATAGACGATTGGGTGGCTTGTGGGGGGCATTTGATCGTCACGGGCGGCGCCAACTGGCAGGCGACCGCGGCGGCCTTCGGGGCGCTGCTGCCGCTGACGCCCGAAAACAGCCGCACGATTGGCGGGCTGGGGGCGCTGGCCGGCTGGACACTGAATGATCGCGGCGGCGATCCCAACCCGACGCTGGAGCAGGTGGCCGCCGAACTGCGGACGTCCACGCTGGTGGCCAGCGGCACGCTGCGGCCGGAGGCGCGGACACTGGCGGCTGCCGACGATGGCACGCCGCTGCTGCTGCGGCGCTTGTACGGGAATGGCGTGGTCGATTACCTGACGGCAGATCCCGGCGCGCAGCCGCTGCGTAGTTGGGCGGGGCTATCGGGGCTGTGGTTTTCGCTCATCAGCACGCGCGAACCGCTGCCTTCGTGGGGGCACGGCTACACCAACTGGGAAGGCGCGGAATCGGCGACACTCGTGATTCCCGGCTATAATCTGCTGCCAGACACGTTCGCGCTGTGCGGCTTTCTGGCGCTGTATATCGCGCTGATCGGCCCGCTGAATTATTTCATCCTCAACCGTGTCAACCGGCGCGAATACGCCTGGTTGAGCATTCCGGCGCTGATTGTCGTTTTCAGCGCCTTTGCCTGGGTGGCGGGCTTTAATCTGCGCGGCTCGGATGTGACGCTCAACCGGCTGACGCTGATTCAGGCGTGGCCGGATGTCGAAAACGCGCGCGTGGATGCACTGGTCGGGCTGCTCGCGCCGCGGCGCGCCACGTATTCGCTGATTGTCGAAGACAACAGTATGCTGCGGCTGATTCCGCGCCAACTGGTTTCCTCGCCCTTCAGTTCCGGCCAAGTCGGGCCGGATATTCAGCAGAGCGGCACGTTCCGCGCCGCCGATTACCCGGTGGACGCGAGCTTTATCGCGGGGTTCAACGCCACCGGCAGCATGCCGCGCCCGGACATCGGGGGCCAGGCGGCGCTGACGTACAGCGAGACAGAAGCGCAGAGCGTGCGCGGCGCGGTCAGCAATAACAGCGAATGGACACTGCTGGAACCGTTGATTCTGGCGCGCGGCGGGCTGTACCGCCTGGACGAAGCCTTAGGGCCGGGCGACACGGTGGCGTTCAGCTTTGGTCTGGGCTATGGGCAAGATGTGCCGATTATCCCCGCGCCGGTGCGTGTCGATACGACGCCGCGCACCGGTTTTTACTATGGCGCCAGCTACAATTATAACTTCAACAACACCGAACAAACCGTTGTCGAGATTCTGGGCGAAGCGCTGTACCGCGACACGAGTCCCTATTTTTATGGCGGGCTGAACAACCGCAGCGACCCGCAGTGGCAGGCCAACACGCGGCGGCGCGCTTTCCTTTCGGCCTTCATCGCCGATTATTTCGCCAGCACGGCGCGCGCCGACCGCGTTTACCTGCTGGGCTGGGTCGAAGCGGCGCCGACACCGCTGCGTGTCGAGGGGGCCGCGTGGCGCGAGCAGGATGTAGCGCTGTTGGTGGTGGAACTGCAAGTCGAAGCGCTGCCGGCCAGCGGCAGCGTCACCATCACCCCGGATCGGTTTACGTGGGTGACGCGCCAGCGCCAGAACGTGAACGCGGCCGGGCCGTATACGCTCACGCTGTATTCTGACGGTGAAATCAGCTTCCGTTATACGCCGCTGCCCGACGCGGTGCTGGAGCGGGTTGACCAGCTCTACATTTATTTGCAGAGCGATCAGATCAGCATGGGTGTGAACATCGAATTGTGGAACTGGCAGGAGAGCCGGTGGGAAACGGTGGAGATCGACAGCAGCCCGTTCAGCATACCGAACCCGGCGCGATATCTGGGGCCGCAGAACGCGGTAGAAATCCGCCTGCGGCGCGCGCTGGCGGATTTGAGCGTGAACATCGGCAGTTTATGGATTGCGCAGCGCGGATCGTATTAGAAGCGCGTGTATACGTGTATATAAGGAACGAACACACGGTATGACGAGGGTAAAACGGGGGCTGATTCTGACGCTGATAGTGCTGCTGGGGGCGTATTGGACGGTGGGCGCGCAGGAGGCAGGCGATCTTCTGTTTGAAGACGACTTCGAAAGCAGCAAAGATTTGCCTGGTTGGTTATACGCCGACCATTTTCAGGCGCGCGTCGTGACCGACGGCGAAAACCGCGCGCTGCGGCTGGTGGGGGTTGATGATGCGGTGGCAGAAGTGTATATCGAAGAGGGCGCGGAGTGGGAAGATTACACGCTGGAACTGCGCTTGCAGATTGTCCGACCCACGGAAGACAGGGCGGGCTTCGACGCGGTGCTGATTCTGCGGTACGACGAAGAGCGCAGCGAAAGCAACGGGGTATTGTTCAACAGCGGCGGCCAGTTTGTGCGGTTGGCGGCCTTTGTCGGTGGCGATTTTGTCGAGCTGGCGGAGGAAGAGGTGCGCCTGCGAGAGGCGACCTGGTACCGCCTGCGGGTAGAGGTGCGGGGGGACAACTTCTCGCTGGCAGTGGATGGCGAAATGGTGGCGGAAGCCGAAAGCGAGGAACAGAGCCAGCAGGGCACAGTGGGTTTTCTGGTGGGGCCGGGCGCGACAGTGCTGATCGATGATGTGCGGGTGAGGGCGGCGGAAAGCGCGCCGCAGGTGACGGTCAACGACGCGATTGACGCCATAATCGAAGGGAGCGTCAGCAACGATAATGATAATGATAATGATAATGAGGGAAACGACGGTTCAGAAGCGGAGGTGGTGGCGAGCGCGCAGGTCACGGTGTCCAGCGCCAATTTGCGCAGCGGTCCGGGCACGCAATTCGCGGTGATCGACACAGCGGCGCGCGGCACGCGCCTGGATGTGATCGCTCAGTCTGGCAGCGGCGATGATCTGTGGTATCTGGTGGTGGGCGACGATCCGGGTGTCGAAACGTGGATTTCGGCCACGACGGTGCGCCTGATCCCGCCCGACGCCGAGATACCCGATATTGAAGACATTGGCGGGTAGTTGAGCGCCGGGCGGCAAACGGGCTACAATAACCAAGCATGAGCGAGACAAGAGACGGGAGTGAGGGACGGTGGCGGATTTTATCATTGAGACCAAAGACCTGGTGAAAAAATATGGCAAGTTCACAGCCGTCAACGGGTTGTCGCTGCAAGTGCCTAGCGGCTCGATCTATGGTTTTGTCGGCCCGAACGGCGCCGGCAAAACCACCACCATGCGTGTGCTGACCACCCTGACGCGCCCGACTTCCGGGCAGGCGTGGGTCGGCGGCAATTCGGTGCTGGAAGACCGGCGCGCTGTGCGGCGCGCCATCGGCTACATGCCCGACGAATTCGGGGTGTACGACGATTTGCGCGTGTGGGAGTATCTGGACTTTTTCGCCGCGTGCTACGATATCCCGGAAAACGAGCGCAAAAAGCTGATCGATGATTTGCTGGAACTGGTGGATCTGACGCACCGCCGCGACGACATGGTAGATAAATTGAGCCGGGGCATGAAGCAGCGCCTATCGCTGGCGCGGACGCTGGCGCACGACCCGCAGGTGCTGATTCTGGATGAGCCGGCGTCGGGGCTGGACCCGCGCGCGCGCGTCGAAATCCGCGAACTGCTGGTCGAACTGGCGAAAATGGGCAAGACGATTTTTTTCTCCACGCATATTCTGGCCGACGTGAGCGAAATCTGCACGCATATCGGGATTATCGAAGCCGGGCAGATGATCGCCCAGGGCAGTATGGAAGAAATGCGGGCGCAGCTAGTGCCGCACCGCGAAATCATGGTTACGGTCAAGGACAATGAGGCCGCTGAACAGGTCAAAGCGCTGGTCGCCAATTTGCCCGGCATCATCGAGATTCAGATTTTAGAGCCGAAAGGCGGGCGTTGGCGCGTGCGCATCGACTACAACGGGGACGACGAAGGTGTGGTGGGGATCAACCAGAAGCTGGCGGCCTCCGGCATCGCCGTGTTGGGCTTCAGCGAAGAAACCAAAGACCTGGAAGCGATGTTCATGCGCGTCACGAAAGGCATTGTCACGTAGCAAAGAGCTGTCAGTTGTCAGTTAGCGCGCGCGGCGCGAGAGTTCAAAAAGAGGACTGAGCAGGGACACCTGAGGGCTGAGGATGGGGACTGAGGATGAGGACTGAGGATGGGGACTGAGGATGGGGACTGAGGATGAGGACTGAGGACTGAGAACTGGACACTATGGATCAATTATCAACATTTTGGGAACATATCGAAGAACTGGTCAGCCACAGCAGCGTAGTGATCGACCGTCCGAAAGATTCGACGCATCCCTATTTTAACGACCTGGTGTACCCGCTGGATTATGGCTACCTGGCGGGCACGATGGCGGTGGACGGCGGGGGCATCGACGTCTGGTTGGGTTCGGAGAATCGGAACAATGTGACCGGGGTGATCTGCGCCGTCGATCTGTTCAAGCGCGACGCCGAAGTGAAGATTCTGTTGGGCTGCACTGACGACGAAATGCGCACCATCGAACGCTTTTTGAACCATGATGATCTGCGCTGCCTGCTTATCCGGCGGGGGGCGGGCGAGGTGGAATAACAGGCCATGACGGACGATTCACTGCGCGGGGGGCGGGCCCGCGAAGAAGCCGTGAGTCCGCGAGAAAAACGGCTGGAGCGGGCGGGATGGGCGCTGCGTATCGGCGCGATTCTGTATGGCGTGGCGACCGTTGTGATGTTCGGGCTGGTGCTGTTGGGCGGCACGGGCACGGTTACGGGCATGTTCACGGCGGTGCATAACCTGCTGCTGGCGCGTTTTCGGGGCGCGGACGAAGTGGCGATTGCCATCACGTTTTTGCTGCTGCAAGCCAATGTGGCGGCGCTGCTGGTGGCGATGGTGGGCACGCTGGCGCGCGAGGTGTGGACGTTTGTGGCGCTGGCGCTGATTCTGGGCGGCAATGTGGCGCTGCTGCTGCTGCTGGGCTTCACGCCGGGGCTGCTGAGCGTGCTGGCGGTGCTGGTCGCGGCGGGCATTCTGCTGGCTGATATGCGCGCGTTCCGCACCAATCCGGTGATGCTGAAGGAAGTGCGGGGGCGGATGCGCGGCATTCGCGCCTTTATGGTGATGACGATTTATCTGGGACTGATGAGCGGCTTCACGGTGCTGCTGTACCTGATTTACGCCAGCGCCAGCCAAATGACCGGCTCAACCGCGGCGGGGCAGGTGGGACGCCTGCTGTTTATGGGGATTGTCGGGATCGAACTGCTGCTGATTATCTTCATCGCGCCGTCGTTTACTGCGGGCACGATCACGGGCGAGCGTGAACGCAAGACCTACGATTTGCTGCAAACCACGCTGATGTCGAGCCCGATGTTTGTTATTGGCAAGCTGGAATCGGCGCTGAGCTATGTGCTACTGCTGCTGCTTTCGGCCATCCCGCTGCAAAGCATCGCCTTCCTGTTTGGCGGCGTGAGCGAACTGGAAGTGGTGCTGGCGTTCGTGATTCTGGCGGTGACGGCGGTCGGTCTGGGGACGGTAGGGCTGTTTTTCTCGACATCGGTTGACCGCACGCTGGCGGCTTCGGTGCGCGCATACAGCGTGGCGCTGGCGATCACCTTTGGCGTGCCGGTGCTGCTGGGCATCTACAACGGGCTGCTATGGCCGCTGTTTTATGGCGTGGGCGCGCCGGTGGGCTTTCCGCCCGCGCTGGAAGTCGTGCTGGTGTATGTGCGCGAATTTCTGGTGAGTCTGAATCCTATTACGACCGCGCTTAGCACGCAGGAACTGCTGATTAATCGCGGCCAGATCGCCTTCAGCAGCTACACGCTCAGTACCACAGGCGGGACGATGCCCATCGTTTCGCCATGGATTACCTTTACGATCATTTATCTGGTGGCAGCGGCGCTGCTGGTCGTCTGGTCAATCCGCCGGATGCATCGTGTGGAGGCATGAGGGGCGGCGCGCGGCGAGGGTTTTCGGTTGTGGAGAGCGAGCGCTATAGGCAGCGGGGGGCAGAACACACGAGCGTGATTTGTGAACTGTTAAAAGCCGGCATTTGTAAATGCGCGCGGCAGGCTGAGTCCTTATGAGACCGCCTTAACATCTTTCCAACAGGCCGGGTGTACACTAAGAGTAGTTCCGCAGGTACGGGATTTAGGAGGAGCATGGATGCTCGACATCTCGGAGTTTAAACATGTTTTAGCCCAAACCCAGGTACCACTGCTCTCACTCTACTTGAACGTTGACCCCGCCGCCGCCGAAAACCAGGCCACGCCCGCCGCCTGGAGCATCTTCCTCAAGAACACGCTCAAGCGCATCGACACCCACCTGGAACCCACACAGATCAAGCTGTGGCATGATCTGCGCGCGCGCGTGGAAGAATACTTCGGCTTCTACAAGCCGGAAAGCAAGGGGCTGGCGCTGTTTTATGGCGCGACGATAGAACAGACATATCCGCTGGCCGCGCGCGTGGCCAACCAGGCCGCTTTTGGCGAGCCGCTGGTCACGCCGCTTTTGTGGCTGCTGGACGAATACGAACCGTATGTGGTGGTGGTGGTCAACCACAGCAAAGCCACGCTGCTCACTGTCTCGCTGGGGCAAATCGTCAGCCAGGAAGACCTGCTGCTGGAAATGAAGACGGCGGAATGGCACGAAAAAACCTTCATGCCCGGCGGCGGTTATGGTATGCACGCCAGCAAGCGGCGCGATCTGTTCAACAACCGGGTGGAAGCGCAGCACGAACGCTTCCATAAGCAGGTGGCGCAGTACGCGCAGGCGCTGTGCGAAAAGCAGGAGGCCAAACGCCTGGTGCTGGGGGGCGACCACGAAGCCGCGCACGCCGTCTTTGATCTGCTGCCGCCGCAGGTGCGTGTCGGCGTGATCGATATCGCCGCGCTGCCGCACTATCAATCGAGTGCCGAAATTCTGCACAAAGTTGCCGCGCGCGTCAGCCAGCATGAACGCCAGCGCGAAACGGCGCTGGTGGATGAACTGGTCAACGCCGCCAAAGGGCATGGGCGTGCCGTGCTTGGACAGGCCGCTGTTGAAGCGGCGTTTGAGCAGGGCAAGGTCGAACTGCTGGCGGCGGCCTGGCCGGGGGGCGCGGGAGTGGAAAAGCTGGCGCTGCGGGCGCTGCGCGCCGGGGCAGAGATCGAACTGGTCTATGGCGCGGCGGCTGAACGGCTGGCGGGCTACGAGGGCGCGGCGGCACGCCTCTACTATCGCTGATTCGCTTTCCTGAGCAACTCACACCCCTTCCTGCGCGCCTCAGCGCGGGAGGGGGAGATCACGGCGCTCAAGGCCGCGTTATCATGCGCGATCTTGACTGCCAAAAAATTCTGGCGTATGATCTCTTGATAGAACATACGTTCAATTTTTGTTTATGTCCGCAGAAAGGTAGAGGTCTATGCTGTTGTCCGCAGAGCAGCGTGAAGCGCTGTTGAGAGGGCTGCAAGGGCGCTTTGAGAAAAATATGAAACGCCACAGCGGTCTTGAGTGGGCTAATGTGCAGGCCAGGCTGGAAGCACAGCCCGAAAAACTGTGGTCGCTGCATGAGATGGAAAGAACGGGCGGCGAACCGGATGTGATCGGTCACGACAAAAACACGGGCGAATACATTTTTTGCGATTGTTCGGCGGAAAGCCCGCAAGGGCGCCGCAATGTGTGTTACGACCGTCAGGCGCAGGAGGCGCGGAAAGCCAATAAACCGCAAAACAACGCGCTGGATATGGCCGCTGCGATGGGTATCGAGCTTTTGACCGAAGCACAGTATCGCGAATTGCAAAAACTGGGTCATTTCGATACCAAAACGTCGAGCTGGGTGCAAACACCGGCGGCGATACGCAAATTAGGGGGCGCGCTCTTTGCCGACCGGCGCTACGACCATGTTTTCGTGTATCACAACGGCGCGCCCTCCTACTACAGCGCCAGGGGGTTTCGCGGCGCGCTCAGGGTCTAAAGGCGGTGCATACGAGCAGCCTTTAAACACTAACCCGTTGAAAATGTTGGATGATAGGGATCAGGTCAGCGCGCCCAACGCCATCTGCAACTGGCGCGCCGCCCCGATATGCACCGCCATGTGCATGTGTTGGAACAGGCGCAGGGCTTTGTCCAGTGTGGGCGCGGCGGCGTGGGGTTCGCCGCGCGCGGCGTGGATGTGCGCCAGCGAGAGCATGGCGTCGGCCGCGAAGGGCAGGCGGCTGTACAACAGGTGCATGTCGATGCCGTGATTCATGATCTCGACAGCGGTTTCCCAATCCTGCTGTTCGGCGTGCATCTTGGCCAGCAGCACATGAAATTCGCTGAGCGCGATATGCTGCTGGTTGATCTCGGCCAGGTCGAAAGCGTCTTCGGCGCGGTCGAGCGCTTCGTCGTAGTTGCCGTGGAGCAAGTCCAGTTCGGCGCGGTACAATTGATACAGCGGCAGATGAAAAGCGTTGTCGTGGGTTGTGGCGCTTTTGAGCGCGGCTTCCAGATATTCCAGCGAGAGGGGGTAATCCCCCTGCTTGAGGCAGATATAACCAAGCGCGCCGCAGGCCGTGATTTCCGGCAGTTACAGCCCCAGTTCGCGCGCGAGTCGCAGGCCGTGTTCCAGATATTCAGTGGCGCGTTCAAATTGGCCGCTGAAGGCGAGGCCCCAGCCGATGACGGCCAGATCGGCGGCGAAACGGTTGGGGGTGTTTTGGGAAAGATGCAGCGCGCGCAGGGCATAATCCCAGCCTTCGTCCGGTTGGCCGCTGAGGAAAAAGGCCTGGGCACAGTACGCCAGCGAAGCGGCCAGGAGTTCGTCATCGTGGAATTTTTCGGCCAGGGCTACGCCGCGCTGCAGCATTTGCAGGGCCGCCGGGAAGTTGCCGGCCAGGGCGCGTGTGCGCCCGATGATGTTATAGGGGAGCAGCAGCGCACGCTCCAGGCGCAGCGTATCGGCCAGGGCGATGCAGCGCTCGAAGTAAGCAATCGCCAGGCCGGTCTGGCCTTTGGCGTGATGATAACTGCCGAGACTGCCGAGCACGTGCGCGTAACGTTTGTTGTCCTGCGCCTGCTGGGCCAGCGTGAGGGCGCTTTGCAGCAGTTCCAGCAGATTTTCGGGGGGATGATAGGCGCTGATGGCGGTCAATTCGAGGGTGATGTCGATGCGGCGCAGATCATCGGGAGCGACATACAGCAGAGCGCGCAGGTAATGCTCGGCGGCCTCGTGGTAGGCGCCGCTGTGGGCGGCCTGCCGTGCGGCCAGCAGCGTGACATCGGCGGCGCGCTGGCCGCTGCCCGCCATCTGCCAGTGATAAGCGAGTTTGGCGATCTGTTCGGGCGTTTCGCCGTAAACGGTTTCGATCGTCAGGGCGACCTGTTGATGCAGGGCGCGGCGTTCATGTTCGCCCAGGGTCGCCAGCAGCCCGGTGCGCAGTTTTTCGTGGGCGAAGCGCCATTCGCTGTGGCGTTCGCTGGTATCGCCGACATCCAGGACTTTAGCGTCCAGACAGTCGTTGAGCCAGGTGTCGATCATTTCGCGGGGGGCGAGCGCTTCCAGCATATGGACATCGATGTAGTAGCCGGCGACAGCGGCGAACTCTAAGAGCGGGCGCGCTTCGGGCGGCACGCGGTTGAGGCGGCGCTCGATCACTTTTTGCACACCGCCCGTAAAGACATGCTGCGGCAGCGTGGCCTTGCCGATGCGCTCAAGCTGGCCGGCTTCTTCGGCCAGGGCGCGCACGACTTCGACGATAAAAAACACGTTGCCTTCGGTTTCGCGGTTGAGCAGTTCGACCACATGCGGCAGACGTCCGGCCTCGCCGATCATGGCCTCGCTCAGGCGGGCGATGCCGTTGGGCGAGAGGCGCTTGAGCTTGAGCAGCTTCATATGGGGCAGTTGGTCGGGGAGGTGGGGGCTTTCTTCGTCGCGGAAACTGCCGACGATCAGCAGGGGCAGATGTTCAAGCGTTTTGCTGAGCCGCGCCAGGACTTCGATGCTCTCATTGGCCCAGTGCAGGTCTTCCAGGATCAGCAGAATGGGCTGCGTCTGCCTTTTGAAGACGGCCAGCAGCGTGTTAATCAGGCGTTCCTGGGCGAGCGCGGGCGGCAGTTCTGGGGCATCGCCGGTTTCGTGGCCAATCAGGTCGCCAATATCGGGCACGAGGGCTTTGAGGACGCGCGCTTCGAGGTCATCGAGGGGCGTAAAGAGCGAGAGCCAGCGCAGGGCAGGGCGCCAGGGGGCATAAAAGGGGCCGCCTTCGCTGAGGCATTGGCCGCGCAGCACCAGCGCGCCGCGGACCAAGCCCAGCGCGCGCAGTTCTTCGAGCAGGCGCGTTTTGCCGACGCCGCTTTCGCCGCCGATGAGCCAGGCGCTGCCCGCGCCGGAAAGGGCGTTGTCGAGCGCGCGCGTGAGCTGTGTCAGTTCGTAATCGCGCCCGATCAACTGCGCCGCCTGCAAGTAGCTTTCGCGGATAGCGGCGGTTTCTGGCGGCACAGGCTGGCCGCTGGCGGCGCTGAGGGCGATGATGACATCGGCGGCGTTGTCGTAGCGGGCGTCCACCGCTTTGACCATTAAACGCTGCAAGACGCTGGCGAGCGCTTCGGGCAGGCGCGCATAATCCGGTTCGCTTTCGAAAATGTTGTGAATGAGGCGCACGATGTCGCTGTGATCGAAGGGATGCTCACCGGTGAAGAGTTCGTAGGCGATCACGCCGACGGCGTAGAGATCGGCGGCGGCGGTGATGAGGCCGCCGGTGAGGGCTTCGGGCGCCATATAGCCCAGGGTACCGGCGGTGGAACTGTCGTGATCGGCGTTTTCGGAGGGGGCGATAGACAGGCCGAAATCGAGCGTTTTGACCAGCAGACCGTTTTCGGCTTCGACCACCAGCACGTTGCTGGGCTTGAGGTCGCGGTGGATGATGCCGCGCCGGTGCAGGTAGGTCAGCGACTGCAAAAGCTGCATGAGCAGGTTGATCTGCACGCTTAAGGGCTGGCCGGCGCCGGCTTCGGTGATGGTGCGGGGGGCGGGCAGCAGTTCCATGGTGAAAAAGGGCTGACTGTTGTGGAAGCCGTAATCGAGCACGCTGATGATGTTGGGATGGCGCAGCGAAGAGAGGAGCTTAAACTCCTGGGCGAGGGCCACCGCCAGATCGTTGGGATGGCGCGAATGCAGGGCTTTGCTCAGGCCGAATTGCAAGCGATCCGTGCTGGCGATCACCTGTTTGAGGGCCACAGTTTCGCTGGTGAGGCGGTCAAGGGCGCGGTAGACCGTGCCCATGCCACCGACGCCCAACAGCTCTTGGAGCAGATAGCGCCTGCCGATCATAAACGCTCTCTCGCGGTCTATTTCGTAATATCAATTTTATAGTGTAACGTTAAAATTTTGTTTTGCATTGGCCGAAAGGTACTTTATGTATAAAAATTTGGTTTAAATTTACGAGTTTTTGACGAGCGTGCTGGTGGGCAAGCGGCCTGGGGCCGCGGTTCCCCAAAAATCTACGAAAAAGGGGCGCCGGGACTTTATACAGGGGCGAAATGTTTGGCGCTATAGTGCTTGTATAGTACAATCGGAGAGGTTGCAATGGTCTTTTGGGGACAGGAGTGAAGCTGTGGCGAAATCGCGGACCGAACAATTGGTAGAGCGCCTGCGCGATTTACAGGCCAGCTCTGGGGACGTGGAAGCGGCGGCTATCGTCAGCGTGGACGGGCTGAGTATGGCCTCGTCGCTGCCGGCCAATATCGAAGAAGACCGTGTGAGCGCTATGTCTGCCGCGATGCTCTCGCTGGGCGAACGGATTTCGTCGGAACTGGGGCGCGGCGAACTGGAGCAGGTCATGGTCAAGGGCGAAAACGGTTACGTGATTCTGACAGCGGTGGGGGAAGAAGCGGTCTTGACGGTGCTGGCGCGCAAGGACGCCAAGCTGGGCCTGATCTTCCTGGATGTGACGCGCACCATCAGCGATCTGAAGCAGTTGGTCTAGATTGCGTGGGACGCGGCGGGCCGCGCCGCAGGTATGTATTGAGCTTGAAAAAAACCCTGTGCTAGAACCGAGTGGTCTGTATTATCCCAATCGTATCGCACGTTTGTTCTTTCTTGCGATGGAAGATGTGATGGGCAAGAACGGACTTGATGCGCTGTTGGTTTCGACAGGGCTGGGCGCTTATATCGCCCAGCCGCCGCCGGATACCCTGGCGCGGCAGTTTGATTTTGCCTATATGTCGGCCTTGAGCGAAGGGTTGGAAGAGATGTACGGCGCCAAAGGGGGGCGGGGGATCGCGCTGCGTGTCGGGCGGGCCTGCTTCAGCAAAGGGTTGAAAGACTTTGGGGCGCTGGCGGGCGTGGGCGCGCCGGCGTTTCAATCGCTGCCGGTGTCGGATAAGACGCAGTTGGGGCTGAAGGCGCTGGCCAGCATTTTTTCGCACTTCAGCGATCAGGCCAGCAGCGTGGCCGATAAGGGCGACACCTTTCATTTTATTGTCGATGTCAGCCCGATGGCGTGGGGACGAGTCTCGGATCGGCCGGTATGTCACGCGCTGACGGGCATTATTCAGGAGAGCCTGCGCTGGGCTACCGGCGGCTTTGAGCATCATGTGCAGGAGATCGCCTGTCACGCGACGGGGGCCGAAGAGTGCATTTTTAAGGTGAACAAAAAACCGATTGGACAGCTTTAACTGAGGAGTTTTCCTGTGGAAAAACCGCAGATTTTGATTGTCGAAGATGATCTTGACCTATCGGAAATGCTGAACGCTTATTTTCGTGTGCAGAATTACGAAGTGCAGACGGCGGCGTGGGGCGAAGAAGCGGTGCGGCTGACGAAAGACCATAATTTTGAACTGGTGGTGCTGGATATCCGCCTGCCGGATATCGACGGCTACGAAGTCTGCCGCCGGCTGCGGGAGCAGCGCCACACGCAGGAAACGCCGATCATTTTTTTGACGGAAAAACGCGATCGCGTCGATAAGCTGCAAGGGCTGGAACTGGGGGTAGTGGATTATATCACCAAGCCGTTCGATATTCAGGAATTACGACTGCGGGTGCGCAACGCCATCAGCCGCGCGAGCCGGACGGCGCTGATTAACCCGGTGACCGATTTGCCGGAAGGGAGCATGGTCGATGACAAGCTGAACGGCCTGCTGTTGAGCAGCGACAAATGGGCGGTGCTGCTGCTTTCGATCACCAGCCTGAACCAGTTCCGCGAGCGTTACGGGTTTGTGGCGGCGGACGATGTGCTGCGGGCGGTCACGCTGATGATGCGCAATGCGGTGCGCGAACACGGCGGGGAGGACGATTTTATCGGCCAACTGGGGGGCGAGGATTTTGTGATCGTGACGCTGGCGGAGCGCGTGGGCAAAATCCGCGAGCGCATTGAAAACCGCATCAGCCAGTCGCGCGAGTATTTTTACCCGCTGCGTGACCGCGAGAAAGTGCGGGAGGCGATGGAAGCGAATCATCTGCGCCTGAGCAGCGGGGTGGTGCAGCACAGCGACGGCACGTACAAGGATTTGGAGGAACTGAAGGCGGCGCTGCATAAGGCCGCCGTGCCGCCGCCGGCGGCCTAAAGGGCTTTGCGCCGGGCCGCTTGTTGCGCGGGAAGGGGCGAGCAAGGGGCAGATGGGATGCACTGTGATCGGCGCGGATGCTTCAGAAGGGGAAAATGGCCGCCGGGTCGGTGGGCGTGTCGCCGTAGCGCACCTCGAAGTGCAGGTGCGGCCCGGACGAATTGCCGGTGTTACCCACGGCGCCAATCGACTGGCCGGCGCTGACCGTCTGGCCGCAGCTCACGTAAATCTCGCTGAGGTGGCCGTAGAGCGTCAAAAACGGGCCGTGCGAAATCACAATGGCGTAACCGTAGCCCCAGGAATTCCAGCCGCGAAAGATGACATTGCCGCCGTTGGCGGCGTAGACTGGCGTGCCTACCGGCGCGGCCAGATCGACGCCGGTGTGCCAACCGCTGAATCCGCGCGTCCAGGTGCCGTTGGGGAGGGGATTGCTCCACACCGTGCCGCCACCGCGCAGCACCGGGCCGCAGCTTCCGGCCTCGCCGGGGGCGAAGGTCACGAAATTGCCTGTCACGCCGCCGATGGTCGCTTCTTCTTCGGTGATGGGCGGCGTCCAGGTGATCTGTTCGCCCTGCCCGCCGGGGATAAAGAAGCGCGTGCCGCTGGGCGGAATCGTGTCCGGGTTCATGCTGGCCAGATGGGGGTTATAGATTGAATCGAGCACGACGAAGGGATCGTCGACGCCGTACTGTGCGGCGTATTCGGCGATGGTGCGGCTGCCGGTGGTGCCCTGGAACAGGTACACGCCGTCCGCCGGCGGGATAAAGATCACGTCGCCTGGATACAGTGTCCACACAATGCGCCGGTCATTTGACCAGGCGATGCTTTCCTGCTGCAAGCCGTAGCGCTGGGCGATGCCGCTGATGGTATCGCCGCGCACGATGGTATATTCTTCGACTTCAGTGCGTTGGCGCACGGGGATCACCGTGAAGGGATTGTAGCGTCCGCGCGCGTCGGGGTCATAAGCCGCCGCCTGCTCGATGGGCATCAGCGGCGCGGCCAGCAGCACGCCGATCTGTCCGGCGGCGACGGTGGGCAGCGGGCCGGCCTGTGTCGGGGGTGGCGCGCTGTCGGCGGCGGTGGTGGGCGTGGGTGTCGGCATGGGGGTGAGCGCCTGGGCGGTGAGTTCGGGCGCGGGCGGTGGCGCGGGCGCGGCGAAGAGCAGAAGCGTCGCCACTGTCAGCCCGGCGGCCAGTAACAGGCTCAACAGCCCCAGCGCGCGCCGCCACACGGGCAGTTCGTGGCGCGGGCGCAAGTCCTCCGGGTGAATCGTCACCGAAGGGTTGGTATCCGCCAGCGGATCAATCGGCGGCTCGTTGTCAGGATACATGACAGCGTACTCCTTGTCGTTGACAGGGAGGCTATCATAATCCCGACAGCGCGCGGGCGACAAGGGCGCGTAGGGCAAGCGTAGGCTGGGCTGGTGTGCGGCGGCCTGTGGAGTGGGCGTTATAAGCGGCAGGCGGTGAAAGGGGCGCGAAGGTTCGTGTTCGATGTGCTGGGGGCGCAGGGCGCGCGGTTGGCCTGCAACGAAAGCAATGTGCGCAGTTGGCGCGTGGCTGAGGGCTGCGGCTTCGTGGGCGAGGGGCGTATCCGCCAGACGCACCCTGATGTGCTCTGCGCCGACGGTACGCCCAGCGGCGATTATCTCTATGGATTGCTGCGCGCCGAATACCAGCGGCTTCAGGTATAATCAGGGCGCTTCACCTTTTGCTGTTTGTGGAGGTTGTATCATGCCCGATTTTGCCGCGCGCCAGGCTAAACTGCGCGCTCTGCTCAGCGAGGCCGATGCGGTGGCCCTCGTGCCCGGCTCGAATCTGCGTTATTTCACCGGACTCGATTTTCACATTTCCGAGCGCCCGACTGTGGCCGTTTTCACGGCCGATGGCCTGTCGCTGATTGTGCCGGAACTGGAGATGCCGCGGATTCTGGCGCGCCCCGATCTGGAAGCGCGGCCTTTTATCTGGAACGACAGGGAGGGCTACCAGGCGGCCTTCGCCGATCTGGTGAAGACGCTGGGGCTGAAAACGCTGGCGATCGATGGCCTGACGATGCGCGCTTTTGAGATGATGACCTTACAGGATGGCGCGGCACAGGCGCATTCGAGGCTGCGCATCGAGAATGTGGCTGCTGGGCTGCTGAGTATCCGCGCCATCAAAGAGGCCGAGGAAGTCGCGGCTATGCGGCAGGCGGCGCGCATCAGCGAAGCCGCGCTGGATCAGGTGCTGGCGTGGGTGCAGCCGGGCGTGAGCGAAGAAGCGATCTGCCGCCGCCTGAGCGAAGAAATGCAGGCGTTGGGGGCCTACCAGTTGGCGTTTGAGCCGCTGGTGCAGAGCGGCCCCAACAGCGCGCTGCCGCACGGCAACAGCGGCGCGCGCGCGCTGCAAGAAGACGAATTCTTGCTGATCGATTGGGGCGCGAAATATCACGAATACCCCGCCGACCTGACGCGCACCTTCTGTCTGGGGACGGCGACGGCGGAAATGCAGCGCATTTACGACACCGTGCGCCGCGCTAACGAAGCGGGGATCGCGGCAGCCGCGCCGGGCGTCGCGTGCGAAGCGGTGGACAGCGCCGCGCGCCGCGTGATCGCAGACGCGGGTTATGGGCAGTATTTTATCCACCGCACGGGGCACGGGCTGGGGGTGGATACGCATGAACTGCCGCAGATCGCCGCCGGGGTCAGCGCGCCGCTGCTGCCGGGCATGGTCTTCACGGTGGAGCCGGGCATCTATATTCCGGGTCTGGGCGGTGTGCGTATCGAAGACAATGTGCATATCACGGAAAGCGGCGCGGACGTGCTCAGCAGCTACCGCAAAAGCCTGGCCGTGCGCTGAGAGGGCAAGTTCACGGGACAGGGCGCTGTAAAGATGCTGTCTGTCTATCGTGTGAGACCTTGGGACGCCTTTGTGGGGCGTCCTTATTTCAGCGCGCGAAAAAGCTGCGGGCGAAGAACCACAGGTTGGCCGGGCGTTCGGCCAGCCGCCGCATGAAATACGGATACCAGGCTGTGCCGAAGGGCACGTAGACGCGCATTTTGTGCTGTTTCGCCAGTTCGTCCTGGCGTGCGCTGCGAATGCCGTAGAGCATCTGGAATTCGTAGCGTGTTTCGGGGATATTTTCGGCGCGCACCAGTTGTTCCGCGGCCTGAAGCATGGCTTCGTCGTGCGTGGCGATACACAGGTAGGGGCGATCGCCGTTGGTCAGCGGCGCGCGCAAAAACTGTGTCATGACCTTTACGAAATTGGCGTTGACAGCGGCTTTTTCTGGGAAGGCCACGGTGGGCGGCTCCAGATAGGCGCCCTTACATAAGCGGATATGCGCGCCTTCTGCCGCCAGGGCGCGCATATCGTTTTCGGTGCGCAGCAAATACGCCTGGATCACTGTGCCGGCGTTGTCGAAAGCGTATTCGTCGCGCATCGTGCGGTAGATGCGCAGGGTGGTTTCGGTGTAGCGGCTGCTTTCCATGTCGATTGTTACGCCGATAGCGCGTTCTTTGGCCGCTGTCAGGATATGGCGCAGGTTCGTCAGGCATTCTTCTTCGCTGATGTCCAAGCCCAGATGTGTCAGCTTGAGCGACACGCTGGCCTGCACCTTTTCGGCGGCGATGCGTTCGATCATGTGGCGGTAGGCGCGCATCACGGCGCGCGCGTCCTCGGCGCTGGTTACGCTTTCGCCCAGAAAATCGAGCGAGACCAGCAGCCCGCGCTGGTTGAGCAGGCGCGCCGCTTGCAAGGCTTCGTCGAGCGTTTCGCCGGCGACAAAACGCCGCGCCACGCGGCGGGCGACACCCCAATGGGTGACAATGCTGCGTGCCCAACTGGCATGAGACAGGTAAAGGAGGAAGCGTCTGAGCATAGTTTTTTAGCAGGTGACAGATAAACGTAATGTGGCGGCAATTGTAGCGAATTTTCGCCCGCTGTCACATAATCGACCTATAAGCTACTCGGCAAGCAGGGGGAAAAGGCCGTGATCGACCCGCAGCGTGTGTTTGACGACATTTTTAACGACAAACAGGTGATCTAAAAACTGGCGATCACGGCGATCGTCAGCTTCGCCGTGATCTTTTTTCCGTTCGGGTTGGTGGCGCTGGCGGCGCTTGCTGGCTATCAGGTGGAAATGCTGCGCAATGTGCGTGACGGCCTGGCTGTGCCGCTGCCGCGCTGGGAGAACTTCGGCCAGAAGATCAATCAGGGCGTGGGGGTGCTTATCGCTGGCGCGCTGTACAACCTGCCGAACATCGCCTGGCTCTGCCTGTCGTTCAGCGGCGCGTTCAGCGATTGGGGGGGCGTGCTGGGCGCCGGGCTCTGCTGCCTGACGCCGGCGCTGCTGCTGGTCAATCTGCTCATTATCCCGCTGCAAGCGGTGGGCATGATCCGCTTTGCGGAAAGCGGGCGCGTCGAGTCGTTTTTCCGTTTCGGCGATCTGTTCGACGTGATCCGCGCCCACGCGAGTCTGGTGCTGGTGTGGGCGGTGTGGATGCTGCTGGCGAATTTCGTTATCTGGGGCATCGGCTCGGTGATTCCCTGCCTGGGCTGGCTGGCGATCGGCGCGCTGGCCACGCCGGTGCAAGCGCATCTGCTGGGCCAGTTGGCGGCGCAGTTGGGCTACCACAAGCCGAAGAACGTGTGTTGAGTCTTTTGTGTCGGGTGGGGCGAGTCCCAACTCGCCCTGCGCACGCATTCGCTGATGGCGCTTCTCTCAATCCTCCCCGCTTGACAGAAAATACAATCACAGTGTATAGTTTTTCTATAATCTATAATCGCGATATATAGGTTTTTATGTCGGTCAAATATGCCATTCTGGCGCTGCTGTATCAACGGCAGATGCATGGTTACGAATTGGGGAAGCAGTTGGCGCTGGCGCTGAAAACTGATTGGGACGTGAAGCCCGGCCAGATCGCCAGCACACTGGCCCGGCTGGAACAGGCTGAACTGGTCGAGCCGCACAGCGCGGCAGGCGACGCGGCGCCGGATCGCAAAATCTACCACCTGACAGAGAAGGGGGTTGAGGAACTGCGCCTGTGGTATCTGACAGCGGAGGTGCGCGAGTACCGCAGCGGCGACGCCTTCTACCTGAAACTGGTGTTCAGCCTGACAGGCGGGCCGGTGACGCCGGAGCAGGTGTTGAGGACGCAGCGGCGGCGGTTGTATCAGGAGCTGCACGATATTATGGCGCTGCGCCGCCAGGTGGACGCCGACAGCGAGCTGCCGCTGCTGCTGCTGCTGGAAACGGTGATCTTGCATCTGGAGGCTGATCTGCGCTGGATCGAGATGTGCGAGGGGCGGCTGGACGATCTGAAGCGCTACCGCCCGCCCAAGCCGCAGCGGCAGCCTCGCGGCAGACCGAAGAGAGACAGCGAGTGAGGAAAATCTGATGCAGCAGTTGTCCAGAGGGACAATCACGAGGGGGAGAAAGCATGAGCAGCATCGTTCGCGTCGAGGCATTGAGCAAACACTATGGCAGCAACGGTGTGCGCCTTGAGGTGCTCAAAGGGATTGATCTGAATATCGAGGAGGGGGAGTTCGTGGCGGTCATGGGGCCGAGCGGCAGCGGCAAAAGCACGCTGCTGCATCTGATCGGCGGCCTGGACCGGCCGAGCGGTGGCCGGGTGTGGATTAAGGATAGGGCGCTGAACGATCTGGACGACAAAGGCCTGTCGCAGCTTCGGCGCCAGCAGATCGGTTTCGTTTTTCAGTTTTTTAACCTGCTGGCGGTGTTGAGCGCGCGCGAAAATGTGGCGATGCCGCTGATTCTGGACGGCGTGAAGCGCGCCGCTGCGCTGCAACGGGCGGAGGGGGCGCTGGAAGCGGTGGGGCTGGCGGATCGCAAAGATCACCGCCCGGCGGAACTTTCTGGCGGGCAGCAGCAGCGTGTGGCAATCGCGCGGGCGCTGGTCATCAAGCCGGCGCTGATTATGGGCGACGAGCCGACGGGGGCGCTGGATACGCGCACAGGCGACGAGGTGGTTAACCTTTTGCGGCAGAGCATCAGCCAGGAGCGGCGCACGCTGGTGGTGGTGACGCACGATGCGCGCGTGGCGGCGCACGCCGACCGCATCATCTACCTGAAAGACGGTGAAATCGTCGATGACAACCGCTTGAACAGCGGCGAGCGCCCGCTGGCGGCGCCGGTGAGCGGGGAAGCATCATGATGAGCCTGATTATCCTGACGCTGCGTTATATGGCGGGGCGCAAGCTGCGCACGGCGCTGACCACGCTGTCGATTGTCTTCGGCGTGATGATGGTGTACGGCAACAGCACGGCGATTCCCAGCGTGCGGGAGGCGCTGCGGCGGGCGAACGCTGTGCCGGGCAGCGCCGATCTGCGGCTGACGATGCGCAGCGGCGGCGCGTTTGTGGCGGACGAGGCGCTGTTTGGGCGCTTGCAAGCGGTGGAAGGCGTGGAGGGGGCGGCGGGGGTGCTGCGCCGCCGTTTGAGCGTGCCGCTGGGGGAAAACGCGCTGGAAATCGAAGTCATCGGTATCGACGTGGCGGGGAGACTGAACCTGTATAGGGCCTGGGAGGGGCGCGGACTGCTGGCAGACGAGCGGGGCGCGGCGCTGCTGCCGTCGAGTCTGGCGGGGCTGGCGGGGCTGAGGGTGGGGGAGCGGCTACCGCTGCCGACGACGAGCGGGCTGCGCTTTTTCGAGATCGTGGGCATTTTTGATGATCGCGGCAGAACGGGGGTGGCGCAGATCGTGCTGACGCTGGCCGAGGCGCAGGCGGTTTTCGGTCTGGAAGGGCAGATCAACGCGATCGAAGTGCTGTTTGAAGCTGGGGCGCCGGGCGAAGCGGTGACGGCGGGGCTGCTGGAAACGCTGGGGCCGGATTACCGCGCGGGCGAAGAATTTAAGGTGGAGACGCCGCTGCTGGACGAAGATCTGGTGACGGCGATCAACGGTTTTTTCAGTCTGATGGCGCTGGCGGTGGGGGCATTTTTGATCTTCAACAGTTTGCGCACGGCGGTGGCCGAACGCAGGTATGATCTGGCGCTGCTGCGGGCGATGGGGGCGGAAAGCGGGCAAACGCTGCGGCTGGTGCTGCTAGAAAGCCTGCTGGTGGGCACGGCGGGCACGCTGATCGGGCTGCCGCTGGGCTATGCTTTTGGCCTGCTGGCGCTCAACACCGTGATCCAGATTTATCCGATGATTTTCGGGCACTTGACGCTGACACTGGGTTTGGACGGCGGGGCGCTGCTGCTGGCGGTCGGGCTGGGTATCGGCACATCGCTGCTGGCGGGTTATCTGCCGGCGCGGGCGGCGGGGCGTGTTTCGCCGCTGGCTTTGCTGCGGCCAGCAACGGGGCAGCAAAGCGCGCAGACCACACGGCGGGAGTTATTGATTGGGCTGGGGCTGCTGGCGGTG
>JACAER010000065.1 GCA_013388745.1 Chloroflexota bacterium | reverse complement strand
TGGTAAGACTGGTAAAGTCGGCCTTCTTGAAGTACTCGAAATCGGCATCCTTGATGTCGCGGTGAATGAGTGCTTTTTTCTGGAAGGTCGTAGCCAGCGTGCCTTCGAAGGGATTGTTGTAAACCGAGAAGACGACCTTGGCATTGTGGAAGACGGGCTCCTTTTTATACACCGTTTTGATGTACATCGGGATCAGGCTCGTCATCCATCCATGGCAGTGAATGATGTCAGGCGGCCAGCCCCACTTCTTCACCGTTTCCAGCGCTCCTTTGCAGAAGAAGATCATGCGCTCGGCATTGTCTTCGAAGAATTTTTTGTGATCGTCAGTGAATTCGTGCTTGCGCTTGAAGAAGTCTTCATTATCGAGGAAGTAAACCTGCAATCGGGCGCCGGGCAGGGAAGCCACCTTGATGATGAGCGGATAATCGTCATCATCAATGATAATGTTCATCCCCGAGAGGCGAACAACTTCGTGAAGACGGTGGCGCCGCTCGTTAATGCTGCCGAACCTGGGCATGAGCACCCTTATTTCATTGCCGGCATTCAGCAGATGCACGGGCAACTGGTTGGTGATGCGCGCCATCTCACTATGCATGAGGTAGGGCTTCATCTCCTGAGTGATGATAAGAATTCTCTTTTTCTGATTCATTTTATGGAAACTGATTAGAGCGAAGAAGCGACTCGTCTCTGCAAACCGCGGGCACAAAGATACTATAAAGAAAGTTAATTATGTGCAAGCAGAAACGCTGCAATCTTCGGGTATGAACCCTTTTTGCCTTGATAATCAGAGCTGAAATTGATGGTCGCCGGCACAGCCCATTTCTTATCTTGCCCGCAGGTTATCTAATTGGATGCACTTATTCAAACATGCCGCTGACCTCAAGTCGGCCCTCAGTGCAATGAAGGCGGCAAGGGCCTCTGTTGGTTTTGTACCCACCATGGGTGCGCTGCATGAAGGTCACTTGTCGCTGGTCAGAAGGTCGAAATCGGAAAACGCGGTCACCGTCTGCAGTATTTATGTGAATCCGGCCCAGTTTAATGATCCGAACGATCTGGAAAAGTATCCGCGACCTATTGAGCGGGATATTGAGCTGCTTGCTTCCGTTTCATGCGACGTGCTTTTTCTTCCGCCAACTGAAGAGGTGTATCCCAACGGATTGAGCCATCTAAAGCACTACGATCTTGGCCACCTTGAACACTTTCTCGAAGGCGCCTCACGCCCAGGGCATTTCAACGGCGTGGCGAATGTGGTGGACCGGTTGCTGCACTTGGTGGAACCGGACCGACTGTATCTGGGGCAGAAAGATTTTCAGCAGGTGAAAGTGGTTGAGCACGTTATTTCGGGTTCAGACTTTCAGGTTTCCGGTGCCAAGCCGGCGATTGTAATGTGCCCGATTGTGAGGGAAGCGGACGGATTGGCCATGAGTTCACGTAACATCCGGCTGACTGCAACGCAGCGAAAGAATGCAGCCGGCATATCCCGCGAGTTATTCTTCATCCACGACCACTGGAAAGAGTATTCAGCATCTGAACTGAAGCGGCAGGCCATCCACCGAATCAATACCATCCCGGAAGCACAGGTCGATTACCTCGAATTCTGCGATGCAGGAGAGTTCACGCTCATCACTGACTGGAAGGAAGCACGGCAAATTGTATGCGTTACTTCGGTGATTGTTGGCGCAGTACGGCTACTGGACAACATTCTGCTCAACTAATTCGGGCGGAGTTGCCGGAAGCAATGAAAGTGACTTAACCACTTCCTGGATTCCCCTCAGCGGAATCTTCACCCACGTTGGCCGGGCGTTCAGCTCGTAACCGAGTTCATACACGGCTTTCTCCATCAGGTGAAACTGCAACAGGAAATCAAGTTCGCTCTGCTCTGTCCGGAAAATGGGCGCACCCGCCATAGCCTGCCAGTAGGCATTCATGAATGCCTGCGTCACCCCGCGGTACCAGTTTGAAACGGCCGTTTCAATTTTCTCGGCGCTTAGTTCGTTTGTTTCGGCGCTGAAATAAAGTTTGGCGCTCACGGCATAGTGAAATGACCGCAGCA
This sequence comes from Chloroflexota bacterium, assembly GCA_013388745.1. Taxonomy (GTDB): domain Bacteria; phylum Chloroflexota; class Anaerolineae; order Aggregatilineales; family Phototrophicaceae; genus JACAER01. The sequence continues at coordinate 3,538 of JACAER010000065.1, read as the reverse complement.
TGCCGGCCACATCCTTGAGCGGTGAGTGTTTGATCTTGCGGTCTTTGATGGAACTCTCCGGCTCGCCTTCAAAATCGAGGATGAGGTAATCGTTTCCGTCATACATCACCTGCCCGAGGTGGTAGTCGCCATGGATGCGTGTGCGTTTCGAGTGAAATGACCGGCTCTTGATCTGTGAAAAGAAATGGCGGATGTCGTGCTCATGGCTCATGAAAAACTTTGCCAGGCCCTTTCCGGTTTCATCGAGCGCGGCGTAGCAATCCTTGGCCATCCTGATGCGGCGTTTCACAAGCGAGAGGCAGTTGTCGAGCATCCAGTCAGCGTATTCATCGCTGTACGGTTCCGGAATAAATGAAGGATCATCCGTTTCGCCGGAGAGAGCCAGATGCATTTCGGCCGTGCGCCTGCCAAGCAACGCCGCCTGATCAATGGACGCCGGCGGCACGGTGAAATTCTCCTGTGCCACGGCATGCAGAAATTCATTGAGGTAATCACCGGCCATACTCCAGGCATCTTTCACCGCATTCACTTTCTGCTGCATCATGCCGAGGGTGACGGGGCTGCCGTAAGCTCTTTTCCAAAAAAAAGTACCCGCAAAGCCGGGGATATGACGGAAGTGCGCTTTCTCAGTGAGGAATTTCACCAGCTCCACATCGGGGTTGGTTTCGCGAAACAGCTTGCGGTAGATTTTCAAAAAATACTTCTCCTGAAAAATGAGGGAGGAATTGCTCTGCTCGGCCTCCAGCACCCGGCATGAAGCATCTTCCGCAAAATCTGCTTCCTGAAATGCACTTCCTCTTTCAAACTGAAAGTAGCCGTTCAGCTGCTTGATGCGGGAGGAATGAAAGAGGTGGATGAAAAGCACGCGCCGGAAATTCTCTTCGTAGATGGCATCAATTATCCATCCGAGATTGCTGTTGCAGATCGTGGCTTTTTCCGACAGACCGTCCGTATGATCCACCAGCGCCACGGGCAGCAGGTAGTCCTCTGATTTGCCGGTGCGGTATTTGGCTTTGATGATGAGCAGGTGGAAGAGTCGTTGGTTGTGTTCGAGCCGCAGCGCCTTGTCAATGCACAACGCAGCAAGCTTGCGTGCCTTGCCGCCGAACCAGCGCATACTCTTGAGGTAACCGGGAAGAACAAATTGCTCGAGTTGCTCCACCGCCGGGGTGTCTTCCGTGAGCTGATTCCAGCCGAGTGACAATGTGAGTGTTTGCATGCCGCACGAAATTTATTCAGAAAAATAGTTCAGGCAGCGGCGCAGGGAATTGCATTTGCCGAAAAGCCGGCGCCCGCTGCCAACCTGCGCTCTCCGCTATAACGTGTTATGCCAAATTACAACTCTTCAATCCGGAACAGGTGGCAGGGCAAAATGCCGGGATCAAGCTCCACGTAGTTCCACCGTTTGTCCCACTGGTAACGTGCATCATTCATCAGGTCGTGAACCACGAACGGCTGCCCTTCCGGTTTCCCGATAAGCTCCAGCGGCGTTTGGAGGAAGGCCCACTGCTTGTTATTCGGGTCGAGGTTGACGATGCAGATGAATTTGCTCTTTCCGTCACGGCTCTGCTTGTAGTATGCAAGCAGGTTGTTGTTCTGTGTGTTCAGAAATTGCACGTTGTTGGTCGCCTGCAGTGCTTCATTCTCCATTCTTGCTTTGTTAATGGCAGTGATGGCCATCTTCAGCCGTGTGTCACGATCCCAGTCCCAGTTTCTGATTTCGTATTTCTCAGAATTCAAATACTCTTCTCGGCCGGGCAAGGCATCGCTCACAAGCAGTTCATACACCGGCCCGTAAAAGCCATAGTTGCCGCTCAGGGTGGCGGCCATGAAAACACGGGCGAGGTAGGTGCTTTCTTTTCCGGTTTGCAAATGGTATGGAAGGATGTCGGGGGTATTGGGCCAGAAGTTGGGGCGGAAATACTCCTTCACCTCGGTCTTTGTCAGTTCTTCCATATACTCGGTCATTTCCGCTTTGGAATTTCTCCACGTGAAGTAGGTATATGATTGTGTGAATCCGATTTTGGCAAGATGGTACATCATTTTGGGAGCGGTAAATGCTTCGGCAAGAAAAAGCACCTCAGGATCCTTCTTCCTGATTTCGCCGATAAGCCACTCCCAGAAGTAAACGGGTTTTGTGTGGGGATTGTCCACCCTGAAAATTTTTACGCCCTGTTCCATCCAGAATTCAACGATGCTTTTCAGTTCATCCCACAGACTCTTCCACTCCCTGGTTTCAAAATTGAACGGGATCACATCCTGGTATTTCTTCGGCGGGTTCTCGGCATACTGAGCCGTGCCATCCGGCCGCCACAGGAACCACTCCGGATGCTCTTTCACATAGGGATGATCAGGGGAGCATTGCAAGGCGTAGTCGAGCGCAATCTCCATCCCATGCTCGGTGGCTTTCTTCACCAGCGACCTGAAATCGTCGAGTGTACCCAGTTGCGGATGAATCGCTTTATGCCCGCCGGTTTCATCGCCGATGGCCCAGGGCACACCGGGTTCATCGGGCCGCGCCTTGAGTGAGTTGTTCTTTCCCTTGCGATGTGTTTTGCCTATGGGATGAATGGGCGGCAGGTAGAGCACATCCATGCCCATGTCACGAAGCCGCGGAAGCAAGCGCTCCACATCGTTGAATGTGCCGTGCTGATGCGGTACCGCTGATGCGGCGCGCGGAAACAACTCATACCAGGCGCTGAACGCCGCCTTCCTGCGGTCAACCCACACGCCAAGTTCATTATAACGGGTGGTGATGCTGGTGTCAGGATATTTTTTGATCCACTGCTCGGCTTCCGCGCTGAGCGCCATCTTCACTGCCTCATCATACCGTTTCTTGTCTTTGAAGAGTTCAATGATGTCATCAACGGACTTCTTTTCCTTCGCCGCGGCTTTGGATTTTATCTTCTGAAAAAATTTCACTCCGTGCAGCAGCTCCACATCGAGCTTTTCTTTTCCCGCCAGTCTTCTTTTCAATGAGTGCTGCCATGAAAGGGCATGATCGAGCCACGCTTCAACGGTATAGAAGTAGTATCCCTCTTTGCTGATCTCAAAACTTCCCTTCCATCGTTCACCACCGGCTGCCACCATCGGTGCCATGGAAAATTTCTTTTCGGAAGCATGGCGATACATCAGGCGGGCACACACCAGATCGTGCCCGTCGGCGAACACATCGGCTTCCACTTCCACTACGTCACCCGGCACCCGGCGGATGGGATACTTGCCGCCGTCAATTTCAGGATAAACATTATCAATGTAAACGCGCAGTTGTCCTTGCATGACGCTTGTTTTAGTGCATTAAAGTTTAGGGCGGTGAAGATAAGAAGCGATGAACGGAGCTGCATCCCGCAGCAGCTTCAGGCGCTTGGTTCAATTTCCTCAAGATAGTCGAGGTCTTTGCCGAAGGTTTCAGGGGTGCGCAGCGTGGCGATGATGTCCACGGTGAACACGGCTGCGCCCACAATCAGTGCGGCCGCTACAATGTTGTTTGTGGCCTGATTCAGGAGGACAAACACCGTGGTCATGGGCACCACAGCAC
>JACAER010000029.1 GCA_013388745.1 Chloroflexota bacterium | reverse complement strand
GCCGCTTCGATCGAAGGGACAATCGCGTCGCCATCGGTCGGGTTGACGAGAATGGCATCCACGCCTTGCGCGATCAGGTCTTCCATATTGGCCGCTTCGGTCGCCGGGTCATCCTGCGAATCGACCACCACGAGCTGCGCGCCTGCTGCGTCTGCTGCCGCCTGCGCGCCGTCGCGCAGCGTGACAAAGAACGGGTTATTCAGCGTCGAAAGTGACAGACCCAGTGTATAGCTGTCTTGTGCGGTCACAAGCGTCAGCGGGGCGACCAGCATTGCCGCCAGAATCACTAAGAATAGTACTTTACGGTTCATTGTTTTCCCTCTGGTTACTCACTTACATCTGATTGTGTTGCTTAGATCTCAGATCTCCTCTTGCCCGCATCACCTCCTTAACGTAGTGCCCGGTAAATCAGCAGCGCCAGCGCGATTACCGCACCTTTAGCGACATCTTGAAAAGGCGAAGGGACATCCAGCAGATTTAGCCCGTTGCTCAGCACCGCGATAATCAGTACGCCAATCAGTGTGCCAAAAATTGTGCCTTCGCCGCCGTCGAAGCTAGTGCCGCCGATCACCACAGCGGCGATCGCGTCGAACTCATAACCCAATCCCGCCGTTGGCTGCGCTGAATTAAGCCGTCCGATCAAAATAACGCCTGCCAGCGCTGCCAGTGCGCCGGACAGCACGTACACAAACAACAGAATATTTTTTGTCGGCAGTCCCGTAAAAAACGCCGCCCGTTCATTGTCCCCCAGCGCGAAGATATAGCGTCCCAGCGGCGTATGGTTCAGCAGCACATATCCCAGCAGAAAAATCACCGCCGCCACCACAATCGGCAGCGGGATTGGCCCCAAAAATCCTGTCCCCCACTGCCGAAAATCCGCTGCCAGCCCGGTGATCGGCTGGCCTTCGCTGTACGACAGCGCCAGCCCACGCGCGAAGGTCATCATGCCCAGCGTGGCGATAAACGGCGGAATTGCGAATCGGCTGACCAGAAAGCCGTTCAGCAGCCCTAATACCCCACCCACCAGCAGACAAAAGCCGGCGGCTGCGTAGGCGTTCCATCCTTGTTGCAGCATGTCTGCTGCCATAATCGTCGAAAGCGCCAGAATCGACCCGACCGACAAATCAATACCGCGTGTCAGAATCACCATCATCATGCCGACGGCGATAATGCCGTTGATCGTGGACTGCCGCAGGATGTTGAGCAGGTTGTCGGGATTGAGAAAACGGTCAGAAACCAGGCTCAGTGCCACGCACAGCACGAGAAACGAGAACAGCAGGCCATACTGCTGAGCAAAGGCGCGCCAATCACGAGTGGCTGTCATTAGAACACTACTCCAGCGACTAAAATGACGTTGGCATAAGGGGTGAATTCGCCTGTGCGCACCACAGCGCGCGCCTGTGTTGTGCGTTCTTTGAACTGCGTGTGTGATACCACTTCAATCGGTATCGTACCGAGTATTTCCAGTAGCGCCGTGCGCATCTCCGAGCTGCGTTCGGTCATTTCTTCGGCGATCACCGCGCTTTGCACTTGCATCTCGCTCATCACTGCTTGTAGTACATCCAGAAACGAAGGGATGCCGCCTGTCACTGCCAGATCAATTCGTTCTGTCCCCGGCGGAATTGGCAGTCCCGCATCGGCAATAACCAACGTGTCCAGATGCCCCAGACCGGCAATTACAGCAGATAATGGTTGGTTCAATAAGCCCGTCTTTTTCATAAGTATCCCTTATTTCCGCGTGGTGATGAACGTTTCCACTTGGCTAGCCGAAATAGGCGCAACGATCACATGTATTCCTTATTTCCGCGTGGTGATGAACGTTTCCACTTCGTGACGATACGGCATACTCGCGGCAGCGCCGTGTCGTGTGACGCACAACGCCGCAGCAGCATTAGCGAACAGGATTGCCTCCGGCAGGGTTTTCCCTTCTGCCAGCGCAACCGCTAGCCCCGCATTAAAGGCATCGCCCGCCCCAACCGTGTCAACCGCTTCGACGCGGTACGCGGGTACAATGCTCGAACCCGTGCGATTCACCCAGCGCGCGCCCCGTTCTCCCAGCGTCATGACGACAGTTTGTTGTTCTGATTGCAGCAGCGCAGCGGCCGCCTGTCCGGCATCCTTTTCGCCTGCCACGATCAGCAGTTCCGTTTCATTCGGCGTGATAAAGTCGGCCAGTGCCGTGACTTGCGGCGGTAGCTTCACGGCGGGCGCGGGGTTCAGTATTGTCCGCACTCCCTTTGCGCGCGCGGTTTGCAGCGCATACGCAGCGATTTCGTGGTCGATTTCGAGCTGTGTCATCAGCACGTTGGCGTGTGCGATTGTCTCCGCCGCCAGATCAATATCGCTGCGGCTGATCGCCAGATTTGCCCCTAACGTCACGACGATGACATTCTCGCCCGATTCTTCGACGAGAATAATCGCTACGCCTGTAGAATGGACTTCATCCTGGCGCACGTGTTGTGTCTGAATGTTTTCCTGGCGCCACAGGCTGTAAGCCATCTCTGAGAGGGTGTCTTTGCCTACGCGCCCGATAAACGTGACTTGCGCACCGAGACGCGCAGCAGCAACGGCCTGATTCGAACCTTTGCCGCCGGGACCGGTCACGAAGCGTTTGCCGCTTAGCGTTTCTCCGGGTTTGGGCAAACGGGGTAAATAAGTCACCAAATCTGCATTAAAACTGCCGACAACAACAATCTTTGCGCTCATAAAAAACCTGTTGCGATAAAAACTCTTTATATGTACTTGCAGCTCTCCCGCTCGATTAAATGCGTGGGCAGCAGGATGCGCGCGGCTGGATCGCCGCTGCCGTTGATGCGTTTCAGCAGCAGCGAAATGCTCGTCCGCGCCAGTTGTTCCGTCGGCTGCGCGATGGTCGTCAGCGCTGGGAACATAGCCGCCGACTGTGGCACGTTATCGAACCCAATCACCGAAACATCGTCGGGGATGCGCCGACCGGCACGTTGCAGCACGTTCATTGCACCGATCGCCATTAAATCATTGGTTGCGAACACGGCGGTGAGATCGGGCATTTGTTCCAATAGGATGCGCATCGCGCTTTCGCCGCCGCTGTACTGAAAATCGCCCGGCAAAATCGCGCTTTCCGACAGTCTGATTCCAAATTCGCTCAGTGCCCGTTTGAATCCAGCGCTGCGTCCGGCGCTTGGGGTTGCGCTGCTCGGCCCGGCGATGCACACGATGCGTCTGTGACCCAGACCGGCGAGATAATGCCCCGCCTGATACCCGCCTAACTCGTTATCCACCATGACTTGATCGACCGGCCATTCTTCCAGCGCCCGATCAACCACCACCACAGGCACTTCAACGCCTACTGCGGAGCGCAAGAATTCAGGATGATTGCTGGAGGAAATAATCAGCAGGCCGTCCACCTGTTTGGAGCGCAGGACATCAATGTAAGCCGACTCTTTTTTGTCCGAACCATCTGAATTGCACAAAATAACGCTGTAGCCTTCATCGAAGCCTACATCTTCGATCAAGCGTGCCATGTCGGCAAAGAATGGATTGGCGTTGTCGGGGACGAGCAGACCAATCGTGCCGGTGACACGCCGGCGCAGGCTGCGCGCCAGCGAATTTGGACGGTAACCCAGCTCGGCGATTGCTGCCTGCACGCGCGCGCGCGTCTCGTTCTCAACGAACCGTGTGCCGTTGATAACATGCGAGACAGTGCTCACAGAGACCTGCGCTTTAGCTGCAACATCACGAATGGTCGTCATAATGCGTTACTCAGAAAAACGTTTGCGTAAACGTTTTCCTGAGTATAACGCGCGTGCGTTCTGTTGTCAACAAATTTGTCTGATCTGCTTTTTGTCTGTCTGATAAATCCACCGCAGTGCCAGCGCGAACGCCAGCAGCCGTGCAACTGTTGTCATGACGAATGCCCATGCTGCCCCTGTAATGCCCATAATCGGCACCAGCCACACGATTGCACCAAGATTCACTACGATTCCCAGCACATTCGCCAGGCTGCTCCCGTTAGGCCGCCCGATGGCGAACAACCATGTGGAGAGTACCAGTCGCACAGCCGACGGCAGCAGACCCAGACACATGATTTGCAGCAGCGGCACGGCGGGTGCATAGGCCTCGCCAATCACCCACGTCAGCAGCGGCGCACACAGGTACAACCCTACGCTGATCGGCAGCATGACAAGCGTGGTGCGCATCAGTGTTGTCCGCGCTGTCGCCAGTAATCGGGGGCGATCTGCCGCGTGTTCCGCGAGATGTGGGAAGGCTACAGAACTGATTGCCAGCGGCAGCAGCAGCCCACCCACGATCACGATATTTGCCGCGCCGTACACTCCCACCTGCTGCGTGTTGTTGAGCAGTTGTTCCAGATACAGCACATCAGCGGATGAAGCGATCGAGTCGACGGCATAAGCTAATCCCGTTAACGTCCCTAATCCGGCGAGTGATTTGAGAAGGCGCAGGTCGATTTTGGGTCGTATTGCCGCGCGCAGCGTCCATACTATGGCTGCCGCGAACAGGCATTGCCCGGCGATACGTCCGATCGCCCATCCGCTCAATCCCCCGCTCGCTGCTCCGCTGATTGTCAGCGCAAAGGCAATTAACGAAAACCAGATGTTTGTCGCTGCCATGCGCTGAATCTGCTTAAGTCCCTGAAAGTAGCCGACCCCCACGCGGCTGATGTTCATCGCCGCCAGCAGCCATGCTGTAAGTGCCAGATAAGCGCTTGTTTGCGCTGTGAATCCCAGCAGCGGAAAAACCGCTTGCAGCGCCAGGCTGGCGATTAATGATGCCGTGCTTGTGAGCAGAAGAGCATTAAACAGCAGTTTGTGCCGCTGCTGTTCGTCGGGTGTTTCGGCGGCGGCCTTGACGATCACAGTAATCATGCCTAGTCCGGCCGGGACAAAAGTGATCAGCAAAAAAGTCTCGATCACTCGTACTGTGCCGAAATCAGCTACGCTTAGAAAGCGCGCGGCGGCGACCTGTGTGGCGAAGGTCAAGCCCTGCACAAAAGTAAGCGAGACAAGCATATGCAGCACCCCACTGCGCCATACCCGGCCCAGCAGCATGGCTGCCTGTGAGAGACATGGGTTCACGCTCACATCCGTTGGGATATATCAATAAGGCGACTTTCAGTGTACTGTAGTGCCAGATCTTTGTCGAAACGAGCCTATTCCTGTTACCATCATGCTTCAAATCCAGAAGGTGGATAGAAGTCATTTTACTTAGTGAGCAGCATCACTGATGGTGTGTGTTCACGAGTGCTACACTCGTTACAGCAGTAGTACCCAAGAAAGGTTTATTTATGTACTCTGACCTGGAAATCGCTCAGCGGGCTACATTGAAGCATGTCCATGAAATCGCCGATCAAATGGGTCTCAGCCCTGATGATATGGATATTTACGGCAGCCCCTATGTCGCCAAACTCCGCCTCAATGTTCTTGATAAGCTGAAAGATCGCCCCAATGCCCGCTATATCGATGTCACAGCCATCACCCCGACTCCGCTGGGTGAGGGCAAGACAACGGCTACAGTGGGTCTTGGTCAAGCGATGAAACACATCGGCAAACGCGCGGTTATTACACTGCGTCAGCCCTCGCAAGGCCCCACTTTTGGTATCAAAGGCGGCGCCGCAGGCGGCGGCTATTCGCAGGTTGTGCCGATGGAAACATTCAACCTGCATCTCACGGGTGACATCCATGCGGTCGCGGCAGCCAATAATCTGCTGGCGGCGATGATTGACAACAAGCTGATGCGTGGTAACCCGTTGAATATCGATACTGACAGCATCACCTGGAAGCGTGTGATGGATGTGAATGATCGTGCGCTGCGCGACATCATCGTCGGACTTGGCGGCAAGGTTGAGGGCGGTGTGATGCGCCAGACAGGTTTCGATATCGCGGTTGCTAGCGAAGTGATGGCGATTCTGGCGCTGACAACTTCGCTGAAGGACATGCGTGAGCGCTTTGGCCGTATCGTGGTTGGTCTGACCAACGACAAAAAGCCGGTCACCGCTGAACAGATCGGCGGCGCGGGTGCGATGGCGGTGCTGATGAAAGATGCGCTGCGTCCCAACCTGCTGCAAACGCTGGAAAACACCCCCGCCCTGGTTCATGCTGGCCCCTTTGCCAATATTGCTCATGGCAACAGCAGTATTCTCGGTGATATGATCGCAGTCAAATGCGGCGATTTTGTGATCACCGAGTCGGGATTCGGCGCGGATATCGGCGCGGAAAAATTCTTCAACATCAAGTGTCGTTACAGCGGCCTTAAGCCCGACGCGGCTGTCCTGGTGGTGACTGTGCGTGCGCTCAAAACCCACAGCGGGCGTTATAAAGTTGTTGCCGGCAAATCACTTCCCAAAGAAATGCTGGAACGCAATCCAGCAGATGTCGAAATCGGTGCTGCTAACATGATTAAGCAGATCGAAAATCTGAGCCTGCATGGTGTCACGCCAGTTGTTGCGATCAACGTTTTTGAAAGTGATCACCCGGAAGAAATTGAGGTGATTAAGCGGCTGGCGGTGCAGGCGGGCGCGTTAGGCGCTTCGGTTTGCCGTCATCATGCCGAGGGTGGCAAAGGCGCGATTGAACTGGCGGAAATGGTGGTACAGGCTGCTGAGACTCCCAGTGAGTTCCGCTTCCTCTATGATCTTGACCAGCCCATCAAGGCCAAAATTGAAACCATCGCCACGAAGATTTATGGTGCAGCGGGCGTTTCCTATGAGGCCGCCGCTGAGCGTCAGATTCGCGATTATGAGTCTAATGGTTTTGGTAATCTGCCGATCTGCATGGCGAAAACGCACCTCAGCCTGAGCCATGATCCGACGCTCAAGGGTGCGCCGAAGGGTTTTACCCTGCCTGTCCGCGAAGTGCGTGCTAGTGTCGGTGCGGGCTTTATCTACCCGATCTGCGGCGAAATGCGCACGATGCCCGGTCTATCGGATCATCCGGCGGCGGAGAAGGTGGATATCGACGACGACGGCAATATCCTTGGTCTGTTCTAAGGCTCTTTCCTGCTGTCTGTAGACGGGCTAAAATTGCCTCTGTCTTTGTCAGGCAGTCGGAAGGAAAAGCAGGTGTTGAGCTTCAAGACCCATTATGATGTGGTCGTTGTTGGCGGCGGACATAATGGTTTGGTGTCCGCCGCTTATCTTGCGCAGGCCGGCCTTTCGGTGCTGCTGCTGGAACGCCAGGCGCAGGTAGGGGGCGCAGCCATCTCTGCCCGCGTTTTTGATGGGTTGGATGCGCGTCTCTCGCGATATTCTTATCTTGTTAGTATGCTGCCGCAGAAGATTGTTGTCGATCTTGGCCTGCGTTTTGAGGCGCGGCGGCGGCGAGTTGCGGCTTTTACTCCTCTTGTGCGCAATGGCCAGCATAAAGCGCTGCTCATCAGCAACGAAAGTTCGCAGGCCGCGGCGGACTCGTTTCGGGATGTCACCGGTTCTGATGCCGAGTATCGGGCTTATGCGCGTTATTATGAGTTGGTGGGTCAGTTTGCCCAGCGCGTCTGGCCGACTCTGCTTGAACCGCTGCAAACCCGCGAGCAGATGCGTCGGCGTTTTGCTGATGCCTTGCGGGCGTGGGAAATGTTTGTCGAGTTGCCTTTAGGTGTGACAATTGAACAAATGCTTCGCGATGATGCTGTGCGCGGTGCTGTCTTTACGGATGCCAAGATTGGGATTCTGACGCACGCTCATGATGAGTCGCTGCGTCAGAATCGCACCTATATTTATCATGTTGTTGGTCAGGGTACGGGGGAGTGGCGCGTGCCCACTGGGGGCATGGGTGCTCTGACAACCGAGATCGCGCGTGTGGCTCAGGCTGTGGGCGCGCGTATTATGACTGAAGCCAGTGTCTCACGTGTACTGCCCGGTATTCCTGCTGAGGTGGAGTTTGTTATTGGCGACCATGTCTATCGTGTCGGGACTGATTATGTGCTGGTTAATGCTGCGCCTGCTGTGCTGGCGCACCTGATTCCCGATGCTGTGCCTGTGCAGCCCGATGAGGGTTCGGTTTTTAAGATTAATATGCTGCTTGAGCGTCTGCCGCGTCTGAAAGCTGCTGACTATCGCTCGGACGACGCTTTTACAGGCACGTTTCATGTGAACGAAACCTATACGCAGATGCAGGTAACTTATGAGTCGGCGTCTGCGGGTCGTATACCTGATGTGCTTGCGGGCGAAATTTACTGTCATACGCTGACGGATCCCTCGATTCTTGCGCCGCACTTAGCTGGTGCGGGTTACCAGACGCTTACACTCTTTGGTGTCGATTTGCCCTATTCTTTGTTTGCGCGGGGTGATAATCAGTCGCTGCGCGGTCAGGTGTTGGAGCGTTATCTGTATGGAATTAATCAGTATCTTGATGAGCCAATAGAGTCTTGTCTGGCGCGTGATTCTCTTGGCAATTTGTGTATTGAGGCTAAGACCCCGCTGGATATTGAGCATGAGTTAAATATGCCGCGAGGTCATATTTTTCACACCGATCTCTCTTGGCCGTTTGATGATGAGCGGGCTGGCCTGTGGGGGGTAGAGACTGACTATCCGAATATATTCATGTGTGGCTCAGGCGCGCTGCGCGGTGGCTGTGTTAGCGGTATAGCCGGGCATAACGCGGCCATGAAGGTGCTGGAAGCTGTACGCCAACGCTAAACAAACCTCTGGTGGCAACAAAGCTGGTTTGGCGCCCAATTTGCCTCGGTCTTTTTGCGGTTTCACTATGCGAAGTATACAACCTCGTTGCAGTAAACTGCGTATTAATGTCTGGTTTAGCATCGATCAAACCGATTCACCATCCGGGCACAGTATCGTGCCCGATTTTACGAATACGGGCTTTGTCCTACACGTTCGCGGAGGAAATGCAGTCCATGAGCAGCAATGGCGGTAACAACGAAGTTTTGCGTGTCGAAAACGCGCGCAAAGAATTGAAAGTCGGCGAAGTCACTGTTCACGCCCTGAACAGCGTATCACTCACGGTCAAACGCGGCGAGTTTCTCGGCATTATTGGCCCGTCCGGCAGTGGCAAATCCACCTTGCTCGGCCTAATCGGTGGTCTCGACACGCCCACCGAGGGTAGAGTTTTGATCGACGGGGTTGACATCACCAACCTGAGCGAGCGCGCCCTGACCACAATCCGTAACGAGAAAATCGGTTTTGTGTTCCAGGCCTTTAATCTGATTCCCACTCTCAGCGCGTTGGAAAACGTCGCGCTGCCGGTGCAGTTTGCGCGTAAAGCTGCATTCAACCCCGCTAAACGCGCCAAGGAACTGCTCGAAACCTTCGGACTAGGCGATCGCCTCGACCATCGCCCGACACAGTTATCCGGCGGGCAGCAGCAGCGCGTCGCCATCGCCCGCGCGCTGGCTAACAATCCCCCGCTGCTGTTGGCAGACGAACCAACCGGCAACCTCGACACGACTTCAACCCAAATCGTGATGAACGCGCTGCGCGATGTGCAGAAGAAGTTCGGCACGACAATCGTGATCGTTACACATAATATGGACATTGCCTCGCAGGTTGACCGCCTGATTACGCTGGTCGATGGACATATCGCCGAAGACATAGACCCGCGTTCCACTGCGCAGCGCGCCGCCGTGCAGATTCTCAAGCAGAAGCGCGCCACCGGCGAAATGCCGGCGGTCGGCTCATAGGGAGGCGCGCATGTTCGCCCAACTCAGCTTTTACTTCCGTCACTCGCTCAACGATTTGCGCGTCAACGGACGCCGCACTTTTTTCGCCATCTTATGCATCGCAGCGGGTGTAGCCGCCGTCGTCAGCCTGCAAACGCTGGCAGTGATGATCGGCGATACGCTCTCGCGCAATTTACAGGCCACCAATCGCGGCGACATTCAATTAGAAGTTGCCAGTGAATTTGGCCGCAGCGACCAACAGGATGCCTTGCAGCAGGGCGTAGACGCAGGCATTCTCAGCGCTCAGGAAGTGTCGTTTTTCGGCACTTCCAACATCATCTACTATGTCAGCACCGATGGCGTAGAAAGTCTGCAAGCCTGGCTCGCCGAGAATTTTCCCGGCGCAACCACGCTGACGTATCCCTATGAGATCACCGACCAATTAGGCATCCTGACCAGCAGCGGCGACGGCACCGTCGTCCTTGCCACAGAGGCCGGCACCGAAGCCACCTCTGTCAGCCCTGTGCTGATTAACCCGCGCCTCTATCCTTTCTACAATGAGATTCGCACGCTCGATGGCGCGCTGCTCGCTGACGTGCTGCTTGCCCCCACCGATATTGTGCTGGATCGCAATCTTGCCAATACGCTGGAAGCCGAAGTCGGCGATTTTGTGCGCTTGAACGGCGCCAACGCCGATTTTGTGGTACGCGGCATCGTGCCCACTGAAGCCGAAGTCACCGATCCTTTCTCCGGCTTCTTCGCGGCACTGTTCGGCTTCTACTATCTTGATACCTCGGCCATCCAGTACTTCGATGACGTATCCGCGCGTATTGAAACGCTGTATATCCGATTACAAGACCCAACACGCCTGGCAGAAATCAACCGTGCGTTGGTGCAAACGTATCCTTTCTTCAGCAGCCGTACTACGCAGGATTTGCAGGATGACAATGAGGAATTGGTCAACAACCTCAATCAGTTGGTGACTGTCATGGGCTTGGTCTCGCTGCTGTTGGGCAGCATCGGCATCGTCAATACCATGCAGGTTATCGTCCACCGCCGCACGGTGGAAGTCGCCGTGCTCAAAACGATGGGGCTGCAAGCCAACCAGATCACGATCCTGTTTCTGGTCGAAGCCTTCATCATGGGCATCGTCGGCAGCTTGGCCGGGATTGTGTTGGGCTGGGCCGCTACCTTTCTCATCAAAAGCATTGCCGAAGCTTTGATTGCGCAGGAACTCGCCTTCCGCATCGCGCTGGGGCCGGTGCTCAATGGGTTGATTGTGGGAGTGCTAGTGACGACCATTTTCGGCTTCCTGCCCACCCTTTCTGCTGGGCAAGTGCGTCCCAGCGTCGTGCTGCGCCCCAACGATCAGATCGTCCCGCGTGCCGGCTACCTGCAAACCCTCACCGCACTGGTCTTCATCGTGCTGGCGCTGGCGCTGGTCGCCAACACGATCGTCAACAACTTCGGCTTAGCTGTGGGCGCGGTCATCGGCGCGTTTGTCGCCGCAGGCATCATCTACGGCCTCTTGCTGCTCCTCATCTGGCTTATCGCGCGCTTCCTGCCCTCGTTCGGCAGCGTTGACCTCAAAATCTCACTGCGCCAGATGCTCGTCACTCGTGCCCGTGGCGCCATCACCTTGCTGGAGCTGGTTGTTGGCGTTTTTTCACTCAGCCTTATCACACTCTTCGCCGAAAGCATCACGCAGGTGCTGGATGTCGCCCTGACCAGTTCCGGCAACATCATCGTCACCGCCGCCAGCGAGTCCTCGCTGCAACAGGTCGAACAAACGCTGGCCTCGCTGGAAGGCGTCGAAAGTTATCAGGTGATCCGCAGCTACGGCGGCAGCATTATCACCCTGGAAC
This sequence comes from Chloroflexota bacterium, assembly GCA_013388745.1. Lineage (GTDB taxonomy): Bacteria > Chloroflexota > Anaerolineae > Aggregatilineales > Phototrophicaceae > JACAER01. Next base: position 95,386 of record JACAER010000029.1, on the reverse strand, counting down.
AGAACGGCACCACTTACACCGTCGAAGAACTGCGCACACGCATCAACGAAAACATGGCCGAGGAACGCGCGCGCGCCATCATGTTCGGCGCGCCCGAAGACCTTGATATGTCCACTGTGATTATCGAGTCGCTCAGCTCCATCAACGCCTATCCGCTTAGCGAATTGCCAACAGAATCACTGATCGCCGGGCGCTTGCCCACCGCCGAAGATGCCGGACGCCCGGTGCTGGTGCTGCGCGACAACAATTCTGTGCGTAATGCAGGCATCAACGTCGGCGATCGCATCACGCTGGAATTCACCAGCGGTGGCGGCTTCGGTTTCGGCGGCGGTTCCACGCACACTCTGACATTCGAAGTGATCGGCCTCGTCCAGCCCAGTATCGCCAGCGGCTTTAACAGCGCCAACGTCTTCACCACCGTCGAATCCATTGCAGGCGAACTTGCCCCCAGCAGCATTCAGGTGCTTGCCACTATCGCCGAAGATCAGATTCCGGCGCTGCGGCGCGGTCTGGCCGATATTCCCGGCTCGTTCGCGCTGGAAACCAATGTCATCAACAAACTGATCAGCGGCCTGCTGGGCACGTTCACCGCCTTCCCTACGCTCGTCGCCGCGCTGGGACTAATCGTTGGCGGCGTGGTCATCGCGAACTCAGTCGCACTTGCCACGCTCGAACGCCGGCGCGAAATCGCTGTCATGAAGTCCATTGGCTTGCAGCGTGAGCGTGTGCTGGCGATGCTGCTGCTGGAAAACGGCATCATGGGCTTGATCGGCGGCTTAATCGGCGTTGGTATCGGTCTGGTGGCGCTGGTCTTGCTGCTGGCGGCTTCCGGCGGCGGCACAGCGGCCATTCCCTACGGCACGGCGCTTTTACTCATGCTCCTCTGCATCGGCGTGGCGCTCATCGCCGCGCTCACTTCAGCCTGGGGCGCGGCGGGCGAAAAACCGCTCAACGTCCTGCGCTACGACTGATTTGCTCCACACGCAGGGGACAGCGCTGTCCTCTGCGTTTTTTCCGCCTGTATTGCTGGCCTGAAAATCGCGCTTTCGCTATAATTTCTCCCATAGGCTACTCGCTCAACAGCCTGTTGATAAGCTTGCAATAGTGTCTGGGGGAATGATTATGCAGGAGACGTTTTCGGGCTGGCTCTGGAAGTTCGCTTTCGGAGCAGCTTTTTTGTTACTTCTGCTGGCCGTTTTGTACACACTTTTTCATCTTGCGACGACCTTTAGCGGCGGGATAACCCTGTGATCGCGCGTGTTTTTTTTGCCGTTTGCCTGCTTTCCGGCGCGCTGCTGGTTGGCGCGGCATTGGGGCGTGCTTTTACTGCCGCCGATCTTCCGCCCGATGCCGCCAGCGGTTACGCTATCTGGCTCAACAACAGTTGTGCTGGCTGCCACACGCTCTACGGGCAAGGCGGCGCCTATGCGCCCGATTTGACGCACATCTACACGCAGCGCGGGCCGGATTATCTGCGCGAATTCCTCGCCAATCCCGCCGCTTTTCACCCCGATCAGCGCGCCATGCCCCGCTTTGGTCTCAGCCAGAACGAAACCGATCAACTGCTGGCTTTCCTTGCGTGGATCAACACGCAGCCAGCCGCGACCAACTGGCCGCCGCGCCCCATTTTTGTCAGTGGAGGCGGCACAGCGCAAAGCGCTCCTGTCGCAGACAACGGCGACCCCACGGCGAACAGCCCTGTCGAGCGTGGTCGTGCCTTGTTCTCACGCGCGCCGGCCATCTGCTCTACCTGTCACTCCCTCGAACCCGATGTCATCATTGTCGGCCCTTCGCTCTATGGCATCGCTGACCGGGCAAGCGAGCGTGTGCCCGGCGTTTCGCCAGAAGAATATCTGCGCGTGTCGGTTTTGGATCCCAGTGCCTTTGTTGTGCCCGGTTTTAACGATGTTATGCAGAAAAACTTCGCCGATACGCTCACCAGCGAGAATGTCAGCGACTTGATTGCATTCCTCATGACACTGGAAGCGAACGATGCCAATCCGTGAACGCCTCGCCTTACACTTTTTCGGGCAGATGCTCGTGCTGCTGCTGTTGTACGCTTCCACCGCGCTGCTCAGCGCCGTCAAATTCATTGGACTCGACCCATTGGAAACAGCGCTGCCTTACCAGCAGATCAGCGCCTTTAGCCATGTGCTGCTGCAAGCTGGGTTGCTGACCGGTTTTATCGGCGTGGGACTGGCGCTGGCCGCGCGCGCTAATTTGCCTGTGCTCAGGTGGCTGGCTCATGGTTGGACGCTGCTGTTGGCGCTCACATTTGCGGCGGGCGCTTTCGGGTTGCTCGAAGGCCGCCACATGCTCGAACTGCCCCCCCTATTGGACATCATTCAGGCCGCGCTCATAATTGCCGTTATCGCCGCGCTGCTCTCCCATCCGCAGAATCGCGCCACCCCCTTCTTCCTGTGGGCGCTGGCGCTGGCCATCTGCGCGCTGGCGCCGCTTGTTCCGCTCCTGCCGCCCGCTGACCCGCTGCGTGACCAGGCCCTCTCGTCCCTTGTCGTCAGCCTCATTTTCTATCTCGCTTACGCGCTGGCAGCGGCGGCCATCTGCGCCTGGCTTGTGCCCTCCAGCGCTAACCGCCTTCTGCTGAACGCCGGGTTATTGGCCTTCACGGGCGTGCTGTTATCGCTCGCTGCTCTCAACACCGTCGCTGCTGACGATTTCAGTCGCGGCCTGGCGCTGATCGGCGCGCTGCTGGCGCCGCTGGCCTACCTCTGCTGGCTTTCTGCCGGCCCGGTCGCTGATCGCTGGACTCAACTGGCGCTGTTCGCCTTCTTGCTCAGTAATGGCCTGCTGGGCGCGCTGTTGGCTGTTCCTGCCATAAGTCAATGGACACAGGGCACACGCCTCAACGAGGCGCACTTGACACTCACAGCCCTGGCGGCGCTGTCTCTGCTGCTTGGAGTCGCGCTCAAAACACGCTCAGCCAATTACAAGAACAGCCTGCTCGCCTTCTGGGTCTTCCTGGCTGGACTCGTGCTGTCGAGTCTTGCGCTGATCGCTGCCGGGTTGGTGCAAACTTATCTGGAACGTATCCTGACCATTGGTTATCTCGATACGCAGAATTTCCTGCTGCCACTCTACATCTTCTGGGTGATCGGCCTGCTGATTCTGGCGCTGGCCATCACACTGTTTGCGTTCAATTTTGTGCGTCGTCAAAAAATATAGGGGGATCTTATGTCACAAAAAGCGCCTGCTCGTCGCCGCTGGCTGCGCTGGCTCGGTCTGGTTTTTACCGGACTCATTCTGTTTGTCTGCGGCACGCTAACCGTGCTCGCCTTTTTGCCCGTCCCCGAAGACCCCATTATCCCGCTTAGTGAACAGGGGGGCGGCGCGCGGCAGGGCATCGACGCCGTCACTGGCTTGCAGGCTGCCTGGCCAGAAACTACGCCTGTAGATTCACAGCAGGCGGCATTGGGGCGCCTGCTGTTTTATGACCCCGTGCTTTCCGCAGGCGACGACATGGCCTGCGCCACCTGCCATCACCCTGATATGGGCTTCGCCGATGGGCAGCCTACAGCACTCGGCGCGCACGATCAAGCGCTCCGTCGCAATTCACCTTCACTCTGGAATGTCGCCTATTCCGAAAACCTGTTTTGGGATGGACGCGCCCGTACACTGGAAGAACAAATCCTGTTCCCGCTGACCAATCCCGACGAAATGGGCGCGGATTTACAGGAAATGGTCGCGCAGTTGCAGGGTATTGGCGAATACCAACGCCTCTTCGATGCCAGCTTCGATGATGGCATCACCCTCACTAACATTGTTACCGCCCTTACCGCCTTCCAGCGCACGCTCATCAGCGGCAACGCGCCCTTTGACCGTTATGCGGCGGGCGATTTTAACGCCCTGACTCCTCAGCAGCGGCGTGGCTTCGAAATCTTCCGCAGCGCCGAAACCCGCTGCTTCGAATGCCATACCTGGCCGACTTTCTCCGATAACGTTTTCCATGTGCTCGGCGTGCCCGACAGCGATGTCAACAACCCTGATCGCGGCCAGATCGAGGTCGCCAACGCGCCCGACGCCGAATATGCCTTCCGCACGCCGGGACTGCGCAATGTCGCCCTCACCGCACCCTACATGCACAATGGTTCGCTCGCCTCGCTGGAAGAAGTCATCGATTTTTACGCTGACGGCGGCGGTCTGGCGGCAGGCGGCGTTGATGTGCAAGTCGATGAAAAAGTGCGCGGCTTCGAAATCACCGCCCGCGAACGCGCAGATTTGATCGCCTTCCTCTACGCGCTCACCGACGAACCTGACGAACTCATTAGCATTCCCGAATCCGTGCCATCAGGTCTGCCTATCGCCCAACCGCTGGAAAACCCCGCCCGCGCACAGGTCGAAATCTCCACCGCGCCTCCTTATGACCCCGGCGCACCGCGCGAGGCTCAGACCATCGCCGTCAGCACGGGTGAATCGATCCAGGCCGCCGTCGATCGGGCGCTTCCCGGCGATACCGTGCTTGTCGCCGCCGGCGTCTATAACGAAAGCGTGTTTATCGACACCCCCCGTCTGACCGTGCGCGGTGTCGTGCAGGGTGACGAACGGCCCTGGCTCGACGGTTTGAATCAGATGAGCGACGGCTTTAACACCACCGGCGACGATTTTACGCTCGAAGGCTTCGGCATTCGCAACTACATCGGCAACGGCGTGCTCACCACCGGCGCGGAACGCATTGTCTACCGCGATCTCATCATCCAGGGATCGGATAACCCTGAGTTCCGCACCATCTACGGCGTTTATCCCGTAGAATGCACCGATGTCCTGATCGAAAATCTGGTCGTCACTGGCATCGCCGACGCGGCTATCTATGTCGGCCAGAGCCGCGGCCCCATTATCGTTCGCAACAACGTAGTGTATGACAATGTGACCGGTATCGAAATCGAAAACAGCACCAACGCCGAAGTCTACGACAACCACGTCTATAACAACACAGGCGGCATCCTCGTCTTCCTGCTGCCCAACAATCCCTCGCGTGTCGGCTATAATACGCGCGTCTACAACAATCTGGTCGAAAGTAATAACCATCCCAATTTTGGCGCGGAAGGCTCTGTCGTCAGCATGGTGCCACCCGGCACAGGGGTGATGATTATGACGGCGGATAACACCGAAGTCTTCGATAACGTCATTCGCGATAACATGACCTTCGGCGTGGCCGTCACCAGTCTCTATATCATTTATGAGCGCGATACCCAGTTCGATCTTGGCCCTCTGCCCGAAAACAACTGGATCCACAGCAACACCTTCGAAAACAACGGTTACGATCCGCAGGGTCTGGTGCGTCAGTTAGGACTGCCCGGCGCCGATGTCGGCTGGACAGGTGAAGGCTGGAACAACAGTTTTGACCAGCCCGGCGCCAGCACCTTCCCGCCGCTGCTGCCCAGCCGCAGTTGGCCGGACCCGCTGCGCCGGTTGCTCTGGCGCGTCTACGATATTGCCATTGGTCTGTTGTTAAGCTGAGGGAAAACGAGCCTTATGACGAACATGCGTCCCTGTCCTAACTGTAAAACGCCGCAGCCCGTCGGCCAGATGCGCTGCGCCAACTGCGGCGCCCAGCTTACGGTAATGATGTCCTACGAGGAATTCGAACCGCGCCTGCAAATCATGCCCGACGGTGGCAGCCCCGCCACCGTCCGTCTCTCGCAGAAAGTGCTGACCATTGGCAGCGCGCCCGGCCAGGACATCCGCCTCGATTATGTCGGCATCGCCCCCGAAATGGCCAAGCTCGAACTCGAAGATATGCAGTATACGCTCTACGACCTGACCGATTATCCGGGCGACGTGCAGGTCAACGGGCGCTTTATCGAACAGCAGGTGCTGCACAGCGGCGATGTTATCCGCTTGCAAGATGGCAAAGAGCGCGGCGTCACCCTCACTTATCTCAACCCTAACGAACGCGGTGGCGAAGGCGATCTCAAAACATACCCTCTCGACAGCCTGCCCTTTACTATCGGACGCGATGAAAGTTCCAGTATCCCCCTCAAGGCCATTGCTGTCTCATTCCGTCACGCCCAGATCACCCGGCAAGGCGACGGACACGTCATCGAAGACCTGAACAGCACCAACGGCACGTATGTCAACGATGTGCGCCTCACCAAACCGCGCCTGCTGGAGGCCGATGATGTCATCCGCATCGATCGCACATTGTTAGCCTACAAAGGCGATCACCTGCTGCACCTCTCCGCCGTGCAGGACATTCAGCTCAGCGCCGTCGCGCTGGAGAAAAAAGTTTACTCGGTGCCGGTCTTCCGGCGTCCGCGTGTGCTGCGCCTCATGCAGGATGTCTCGCTGGCGATCCAGCCCAAAGAATTTATTGCCGTTATTGGCGGCAGTGGTTCCGGCAAATCGACCCTGCTGCGGGCGCTCAACGGCGCCAACCGCGCCACCGCCGGCAAAGTGCTCGTCAACGGCGAAGACCTCTACGCCAACTACGAGATTTACCAGCCCATCATCGGTTATGTACCCCAGACCGATATTGTCCACGACAAGCTCACGGTTTATGAATCGCTCAACTTCGCCGCGCGCCTGCGCTTCCCGCACGAAAAAGCCAGCGCGCGCGAACAACGTATCAGCCGCGCGCTGGACGCCATCCAGTTGACAGAATTCCAAGATCGCTTGGTCGGCAGGCTGAGCGGCGGCCAGAAAAAGCGCGTCAGCATCGCCATTGAACTCATGACCGAACCACGTTTGCTCTTCATGGACGAGCCATCGTCCGGCCTTGACCCTGGTCTGGACCGCTCCATGATGGAAACCCTGCGCCGGCTGGCCAATCGCGGCCATGTCATTGTCGTTGTCACGCACACCACGCTCAACATCGGCATGTGCGACAAACTGGCACTGATGGTACGCGGCCAGTTGACCTTCTACGGCCCGCCCAAAGATGCACTCGCTTTCTTCAACGTGCGCGATTACACCGAAATCTACAATCGTGTACTTCAGCCGCCGGAACTGGCTGCCAGTGGCTCGGTCACTGCCGTGCTGCGTTCGCCCAATCTACCCAAAATCTCGCCCGAAGAGGCTGCCTCCAAATGGGCCGACCGCTTCAAAAAATCCGCCCTGTACAGCAAATACGTCATCGAGGCGCGCGCCGCCGAAAAATCCGGCGCTGCCGAAACCGCGCTCTCCAACCGTCGTCTGCGCATTCAGCGACGGGGCACGTTCTGGCAGCAGACGCAGGTGCTTATCGAACGCACTTTCAAATTGGCGCTGCGTGACATCCGTACAATGCTCGCCATGATGGTGGTACTGCCGCTGGTCGGCCTCTTTTTGGGACTCATCAGCCTGGACACTATCGAAGGCGGGCGCGGCAAAATGCTCATTGACCGCTTCGAGGGCGAAAACGCGCTGGCCGTGTTTATCGATGCGCTGCCGCTTACACCCATCAGCGAACCCCCCTCATCCGATAATGCGCGCGGCGGCCCACAGCCGCAGGTCAACGGCACGGCTACCTTCACCCCTGCCTCCGACGCGCAGCGTTTGCTCTTTATGCTGGCGTTGGCCGTCACCCTCTTAGGCGTTTTTGTCGCCGCCTATACCATTGTCGAGGAAAAAAGCCTTTTCCTCCGTGAGCGCATGTCCAACCTGCGCATTCCGCCTTATCTGGCCTCCAAAATCGTCGTCTACGGCGGCTTCGCCCTCGTGAGCTGCTTGCTGGCGCTGGTCACGCTCTCCCTTGGCGTGCAGCTTCCGGCAGCGGGACTTTTGCTCTGGGCGCCGCTCGAATTGTTCATCACGCTGGCACTGACCGCCCTCGCTGGTGTCAGCATCGGCTTGCTGATTTCAGCCTTCAGCCACCAGATCAACACCGTTACCTACATCGTACTGGCCGTCTTGTTCGTGCAAATCCTCTTCGCTGGCGTGCTTTTCCCCATGAATGGCGCGCTGGAAGTGCCCTCACGCCTCACGGTTACGCGCTGGTCGCTCGAAGCCCTGGGCGCGACCACCGATATTCAAGCCCGCGACGCCGAAAGCCATTTTGTCGTTGAAGTCCAGCCCGTGAACCCGCGCACGGGTGAAGCGCTCGCGAGCGCGCCGCCTGCCCGCCAATATTACCGCGCGCCCACCGCCCTAAGCGTGGCCTATGCCGATTCCGCGCTCGGCCTGCTCGGTCGTTGGCTGGCGTTAGCAGCTTTTTCCACTGTGTTTTTGGTTGTGGCGGGTCTTTCGCTCCGCCGTGACGAAAGTTTCTAGAAAGGGGATCATCCATATGCAGCGACTTTTGCGCTCTCTGACACTCATCCTGCTGGTACTTCTGCTCGTTTCCTGCGCGCCCACGCCAACACCCACCGCTGAGCCATCGCCGCAGCCCACGGCAGAAATCACTCCCGAAGCAACAGCCGAAGCAACGCCCGCCGCTGTTGGCACGCCCAATATTGCGCCTGTCAACGCCACCCCCGCGCCCGCCCGCCCAGTGGTGACACCCGGCGGTGACCAGACCAGCACCATTAACGACACACCAGTGGCGATGCCGACCTTTTCGCCGCCCCCGTCGCTCGATGATCTGCTGACGCAGTTCCCGGATTTACAGCCTTATCTCGACCAGATCAGTGGTCAGGTTGTCACCGACATCGATTTCGCCGAACTCTATACCCGTATCGTCGCCATCTACAACGAACACGGCGCCTCCGGTGTCGCCGTGTTCCTGCAAGACTCCGGCCTGCTGGAACGCCTCAATATCCCCCTCAGTTATCTTGATCTACTGACCGCCTATGATAGCGGCGGCCTGCAAGCCGTCGAAGAACTCGCGCGCACACGCCGCATCATCAACGCCAACGACGAGCTTTCTGCCTATCTCGCGCTCGATTCACAAGACAATCTGCCAGCGGTCACAACCTCTCTGCAAGGTTTGGGGGTCACCGTCTACGACTACCTGGTCAATAGCGACGAAGTCGAAATCGGCATCCCGCTCGAAGTGCTCGCCCAGTATCAAACGCTCGGCACGCTGCTGGATTATCTCGTCAGCGTTGCCAATGTCGAACACGTCGTCGGTTTCCGCCTGCCCACGCCCCCCACTAATGACAGTTTCAGCTTGCAGCAGGCTTTTGACTCTACCGGCGGTGAATACGTCGGCGGCGAAGCCTGGAATGAGGCCGGCTTCAGCGGCGCAGGCATCCGCATTGGTATTCTCGATTTAGGCTTTGGCAATCTCGAAGACCTGCTCGGTGACGAACTGCCCGAAAACGTCGTCGCCAACTACGACATCAGCCGTCTCAGCCGCGATCCCGTCGATCACGGCACGGCCTGCGCCATGGTCGTTCATCGTATGGCCCCCGAAGCCGAACTCTACATCGCTTACTACGACGGCTCGTACAGCGCGTTCCTCGACGCGCTCGAATTCCTGCGCGACAACGATGTGCAAATCATCAACCATTCTGTCGGCTCGGCGGTTGGCCCGCGCGACGGCACCTGGGGCGACGCGCCCATTGTCGATGACTTCGTGCGCGAAACTGGCGTGCTCTGGGTCAATGCCGCTGGCAACTCCGCCCAGAGTTATACCTCGTGGGAGTTCAACGAGGGCGACGACGATATGCACGACTTTGGCCGTGACGACTACTACTTGCCCTTCATGGCCGGCGCCCCCTTCACCAGTGTCATCATGAACTGGGACGGCAACTGGGATGGCCGCGAAGAGGACAATTATTCCTTCACCATCTACGACGAAACCGGCGATGAAGTCGTCGTCGCAGCGGAATCGCGGCGCGGGCGGCGCAACGATTACCCCTTCCAGGGCATCGCCTTCGCCTCCACACCCGGCGCAGTCTACTACATTTCCGTCACGCGCGAACGCGGCGATGGCGAAAACACCTTCGAGATTTTCGTCAATAACGGCCTGTTCCCCGATTGGGCGCAGGTGCAGGAAAACACCATTCTGGTGCCCGGTGACGCCCGTTCGGTGATGACCGTTGGCGCTACCGGCCTGACCGATGACCGTCTCGAAGACTACAGTTCGCAGGGGCCAACACCTGATGACCGCATCAAGCCCGACATCTCTGCCCCCACCGGCGAAGTGCTGCCCGGCTACCGCGAAGGCTTCTTCGGCACATCCGGCGCGGCGCCGCTTGCCGCAGCGGCCGCCGCCCTCGTCCTCCAGCGCTTCCCCGATATGACCGCCCCCGAAATCATGGCCTATCTCATGGAGAATTCGCTTGATCTTGGCCAGGACGGCGAAGACCCGGAATTCGGCGCCGGGCGCTTGCAGCTACCTGATCCCGGCATTGACCCCGACGAATCGAACCCACCCACGACGGATGAGCCAACCGCTGTTGTCACCGATTACAGTGTCGATTTCGGCATCAAGAGTGATGGCGAACTGGGTATGGTCGTCACGCTCTCGTTCGAATTGCAGAATTTCGAGGGGCGCGAGGTTTGGGCCGCCCTGCTTTTCCTCGATACCGATGGTAACCCCATTGAAATCGTCGATGAAGATTATCAGATCGGCGATACCGTCGGCACGGGCACGCGCGTCCGCGTCCGCTCCAACAATACCTCGTTCAGCGATATCTCTCTCTTCATCCCCTACGAGGCCATCGGCGATTATGAGGAAGGTACGGAACTGATGTACGTCGTCGGCATCGTGGATTGGTCAGACGAGGACGAGGTTGTCGTCCTGTGGGAAAGCGAACCCGGCTACATTTCCTTCGGATAAGCATTTCACCGCTTTGTGGGGCAGGCCTCTGGGCTTGCCCCTATGTCCCTTTACGCACCCAAACACGCGCGTGCCGCGCGCCAGCCGCTTTCCAGCGCCCCATGCACCGTCTGCGGGTTGCTGTCAAAGGCTGTCGCCTCCCCCGCGAAAAACAGCACAGCCCCCACCGGCTGCGCCAGTATTTCCCGACACGCCGCCGCGCCGGGTGGCACATGCGCGTAGCCGCCGCCTGTATAGCGCTCCTGCGCCCACGATACGCGCTTGGCTGCCACGCATTCGCGTTCTAACCACGCTGCCGGACGCGCCAGCAGTACCCCCAACTCACGCAGACCCAACGCCAGCGCGTCTTTTTGGCTCAGGGCATCAACCTGCCGCGCACGCCCCGCTGTCACATATGCGCACAGCACCGCAGCTTGCGCGCGCCCATAGCCCGGCGTCCACCAGCGTGCTGTTATGCCCGGATGCGCCATATATGTTAAATCGTCTGGCCAGAACTTCTCGCGAAAGCGATAGATCAGCTTCGTCGCCGCCTCGAATCCGAATGCTTGAAGCGCGCGGCGTTTTTCCTGGGGCAGCGCTGGCGCGAAACGGATGTCCCCGCGTTGCAGCACACTCACCGGCACAGTCACGATACACGCCCGCGCCCGATAGACATCTACGCCACAGCGAACCTCTACGCCAGAGTCACCCCATTGAAGCACATTGGCTGGCGCTGCCAATCGCAGCGGCAGATCGCGGCTGTACCAGCGCAGCAGCGCGCTATATCCCTCGCCGATGCGTGCCTCTCCACTTCCGGCGCGATCGGCGCGTTTTTCCCGTATCAAGTCGTGGCAGCTTAATGTGTCGATTCCGGCGCAGCAGGTCTGCGCCAGCAGCACGTCCGTCATACGCAGCGCATCCTCATCCCAGCCGCGCCCGCGCAAATACGTGCCCAACGACATATCGACAGGCAAATCCGCTTCTGCCAGCGCCTCATAATCCCCGATCAATCCGCGCAATCTTTCCCGTACAGACTGTGGCAGCGCGCTGTGTGTTATCGCGCGCGCTTCGCTTTCCGCCCACCACAGATTCCCCAATCTGACTACAGGAATAACGCTTAATCCCGCACGCCGTACCAGATCGTGCGTGGCCGCCCTGTCGCCGTGAATGAATTCTGCGCCCATTTCCAGCGGAAACTCAGCGAACGATTCATCCGTATGCACGCGCCCACCGATGCGCGTCCGCGCTTCCAGCAGCAGCACAGCGCGTCCGGCATCAACCAGCGCTCGCCCGGCAGCCAATCCCGCCGCGCCCGCGCCAATCACCAGCGCATCATATTGCTTTTCCGCCATCACGCCACCACGCGCACCAGCATGCCCACTGACGCGAAATTGAAGAACCACTCTGCTTCGTCTACCGGCAGATTCACGCATCCGTGACTCATCGGACGGCCAAAGCTGTTGTGCCAGTACGTGCCGTGTATGCCGTAGCCCTGATAGAAATACATCACGTAGGGCACTTGCGGCAGAAAATAATCGTCGCCCTGCATATCATCGGCCACGAATTTCACGTAGATGTTGTAGTCACCCAGGACAGTCGGCGTCTGCGGCAATCCTGTCGAGACCAGATGCGAGCGCACCAGCGCGCCGTTTTCATAGGCGTAAATCCGCTGGTCGCTGATGTCCACCAACAGCGATCTGCCGCTGCTCGTTGGCGCTGGCGGGGCGCTGGCCGTGTCCGGCGTGAATACCCCTGCCGCCGGGATAATCAATTCCTGGCCGGGATAAATCAGATTCGCATCTTCGATGCCGTTCAAGGTCACAATATCCTGCACCGACACATTGTAGGCGCGCGCGATCAGTCCAAGTTCCTGCCCGCGCTCCACAATATGCGTGCTTGTCGGGCCTTCATACGCCGGCTGTTCTGGTTCCAGCGGCGGTGGCTCAACATCGATCATCGTCAGATCAAGAATGCCGTCCGCCAGTTCGCCCGTGACGTTTACACGCAGTCTGTCCAGCACCACCGGAATGTCGATCGCGCGGCCATACTGCGGCGGGTTGCCGGGCACCGCGGCGATATTCACTTGTTCGCTGAGCGTGACCAGTGCTATCTGTGTCTGATTCAGGTCAACGATATAACGCGGCTGAATGATCGCACCGCGAGCCGCACTGCTGGCCTCTGCAATGGTCGAGTCCACATCAATGCCTATGCCCAGATCGCTCAATGCCAGCGTCCAATTGCGTCCGCCGTCTGTGGCGACTAACGTGCGGTTGGCAAGCTGCTGCTGCAAATACACGCTGGCATCCTCGACCGTGCGCCCGCCGATGTCGATTCCCGCCACCGCAACGCGCGCGGCGATGCGCTCCGGCGCGGCCAGCGCCAGCGCCAGCACCGCGACCAGTCCCAGCGTCATCATCAGCCCAGCGAACAACATCCCCAACCCAATCATGATCGGTAGTGTATTATTGGATTTTCTGCGGCGCCGTGTGCTCATAATGCCTTGCGTGTCCTCCCGATTCTTCAGTGTAGCACAATCGCGATTCTGTGCCTGACCGAATGCCAACGCTTGCCCCACGCTCATATTTCGATTTTGTAATAGGGAGAGCCCTTATCGTCCAACATCTCATCTGATCTGATTGAAAACTGATAACGGATCGCGGATCGCTTTCGCCGTTTTTGAACCGCTCCGCCCATCCCTTCGTATTTAAGAAACAGAAAGGGGCACTCACGTTGACCGATTTGCACGAACAAGCGCTGCTCCGTGGCGCGCAGGCCGGCGACTACGAGGCTTTTGAGCAGCTTCACGCCGCGCTCGAAGGCCCTTTGCGCCGTTTCGTTCAGCGGTTGATCGGCGACACCCTGGCTGTCGATGATGTCGTGCAAATGACCTTTATCGCCCTCTATCGCAATCTGGAACGTATCGATCCGGTGGAAACCCTGCGCCCCTATGTCTTTCGCATCGCGCGCAACCGCTGCTACGACGAACTGCGCCGTCAGGGACGCTTCGACACCCTATCGATGGATGACGAACCCGTTGAAGTGCGTGTCTCGTTCACTGCCGGCCAGCAGGTCGAAGCGGAGGACACCGCCCATTGGCTGCTGCTGCACCTCGAGGTGCAGGAGGCCATGAACCGCCTGCCGGAGCTTCAACGTGAGACACTGATTTTGTACGCAGAGGAGGAATTATCTTATAGTGAAATCGCTCTCGTTATGGAAACCAACATTGGCACCGTGAAATCGCGCCTCTTTCAGGCGCGCAAAATGCTGCGCCGCCTGCTCAGGCCGCAGACTCTCCAGGCGCTCGATATTGCCTTAGTCAAGGAGAACAACACAGACTCATGAACGTCCACTATCATCTACCGCACAGATTCGGTATTGTCATCAATACAAAAGATAGGAGACCCCCTATGGATGACACAACACGCACGGCCCTGACCCCGCTGCTGATGGCCCTCAAGTCGCTCGGCAAAGCAGTCGAAAAAAGCGTGCTCACCGGCACCTACGAAGGCACCGGCGACATGATCGCCCGCCAGTATCACAATCTGCACACGAAAATCGCTCAACTGCTGCCCGATGACTACTACGTCGCCGAAGTGCTTAAGCTCGACCAACCCGCGGGCGGCCACGAATCCCAGAAAATCGCGCAGGTGAACCTCGCCGTCGGCCAATTAGTCGGCTATCTCGAAAACCTGCTTAAGGGCGGCGGCGGCGCCGTCATCAGCGATGTTGAAGACATTAAAGAGATGGGACGCGAATTGCAGCAGCAGATTCTCTCTGTGACGCGCAAGGCGCTTAAGCGCGCGCTGGCGAACATCGATATTGATGTTGATGTCAAAAACACGCCCGACGCGCCGACGCCGCCCGACGCCCCCGATGCTCCCAAACCACCGGTGGTCTAACGTCCCCTCATAAGGGCGCAGCCAGCATACTGCGCCCCTCAACGTCCATTCTCTCAACGCGCCATCATTTTTGCGGCAGTATCTAACCCATTTCCGCCCACTATAGCTTCTCTATACTGCGTCCTTTACAATAACACCCCATTCTTATTCTTATGAGTGAATGCCAGACTTATGCTCGCTGCGCCTATTGCATCTGCTGCTCTGCAACCCATGCTGATCGATACCCTCCGTATCGACCCGCCGCTGACGCTCGCGCCGATGGCCGGTCACACTAACCATGCCTTTCGCCTCCTCTGCCGCCAACTCGGCGGCTGCGGCCTTGTCTGCACTGAACTCATCAGCAGCCAACTCGTCCAGGAACGCCGCACCTCCGCCCTCGCCCGCTTCGATTGGTCGCCCGCCGAACGCCCTTTCGCCGCCCAATTATTCGGCAGCGACCCGGCCATCATGGCCGAAGCCGCCCGCGTTGCCGCCGACGCCGGCGCAGATATTATCGATATCAACATGGGCTGTTGGGTGCCGAAAGTCGCCAAAAAAGGCGCTGGCGCCGCCCTGCTGCGCGACGTTTGCACCGCCACACAGGTCGTCGCTGCCGTCGTCCGTGCCGTCGCCGTGCCTGTCACCGTTAAGGTGCGCAGCGGTTGGGATGCCGAGCATCTTACCGCCGTAGAATTTGCCCGCGCCGCCGAAAACGCTGGCGTCAAGGCCGTCGCCGTCCACGCGCGCACTGCGCAGCAGGGTTTTTCCGGCAGCGCCGATTGGGATATCATCCGCCAGGTCAAAGCCGCCGTGCAGTTTATCCCGGTCATCGGCAATGGCGACGTGTTCAACGCCGCCGATGCCCGCCGCATGTTCGCGCAAACGGGCTGCGACGCGGTCATGATCGGGCGCGCGGCGCTCGGCCACCCCTGGATTTTTCAGCACATCGCTCACGAACTCAGCACCGGCCATGCGCTGCCCCCGCCCACCCGCGCGCAGCGTGCGGCCTTAGCGCTGCGTCATGCGCGCCTCACGCTCGCCACCACCTATCTCAGTGAGCGTCAGGCGGTGCTCGAACTGCGTGGTCAGCTTGGCAAATACCATCTTGACGAACCCGGTAGTGTCGAAACACGCAACCGCCTCTATCAGGCCGAAACACTGGCTGATATCGAAGCGCTGCTGCTGCCCCTCATCTAACGCTGAGCGTATGGGAAGATATTCTTACAACGCGAATGTACAATGCTGGGTATAATCAGGGTATGTTGGCTGAGTTCTCTTTTGTGCGATTATGAAACCAAAAATTCAACCCCTCATTGTCTGGTTCCTGCTGCCCTTTACGCTTATGCTCGTGTTCAGCGTCCTGCCACAGCGTTTTGCGCGCGGCGCCACTTTCACCGTCACCACCACCGCCGACAGCGGCGCAGGCAGCCTGCGCGAAGCCATCGTTAACGCCAACGCCACGCTGGGGCTGGACACTATCACTTTCAATATCGCCGGCAGTGCGCCCTTCACCATCAATCTGATCACCGTGCTTGATACTATAACTGAGTCGGTGGATATCGACGGTCTGTCACAGCCGGGCGCCGCCTGCGCGACTCCGCGCATCGTCATCAACGGCGCCGCGGGCCTTGCCAACGGGCTGGTTGTGCAGGGGGGCAACAGCGTCATCAGCGGTCTGGTCATTCAGGGCTTCAACGGCATCGGCATTGTGCTCCAATCGGGTACAAACATCGTGGAATGCAGCTTTATCGGCACAGATGCCAGCGGTTCGGCTTCTGTCCCCAATCGCAGCGGCGGCATTCGCATCGAAGGCGGCGCCAACGATATTGATCGCAGTGTGATCTCTGGCAATATCGGCGCAGGTATTCTGATCGACGGCGTGGCGGCAGTTGATAACGCCATCACCAACAGTATTATCGGCACAAACGCCGCCGGCAGCGCCGCGCTTGGCAACAGCGGTTCGGGCATTTTTCTCTCCAACGGCGCATCCACAACCCTGATCACGGGCAACCGCATCGCCTTCAACGGCCAGGATGGCGTGACCCTCGGTATTAACTCTACAGACAACATCACCAACAACAACCTGATTTCTAACAATCGCATCTACAGCAATACCTTCATCGGCATTGATCTCGGTAACAACGATGTCACCCAGAACGATGCCGGCGATTTCGACATCGGCCCCAACGACGCGCAGAATTTCCCGGTGCTCACCGCCGCCATCACCTCCGGCTCATCCATCGGGATTGCCGGCACACTGGGTTCAGCGGCCAACACACCCTATGTGTTGGAATTCTTCAGCAATACGGTGTGCGATGGCCTGGCCTTCGGCGAAGGCGAAAACTATTTGGGCTTTGTGACAGTCACGACCAACAGCAGCGGCAATGCCAGCTTCACTGCTATTCTCAACGCTGCTGTGCCCGCCGGCGCGTTCATCACCGCCACGGCCTCCAGCAACAGCGACGATACCTCCGAATTTTCCGCGTGTGTGGTCGCCACAGGCGGCACAACGCCCGGCACAATCCCGACAGCCACCCTTGTCGTTGTCGGCGGGCCGACCCCCACCATCAGCATTCCCACGCTGCCGCCGCCCACACCGTTGGGTCCGCCCACCGCGTCGGTCAACGTCGTGCGCGGTTTATCGGTGCGCAGCGGCCCGTATCTCGCCGCGACCTACCTCACCGCAGCCCGTCCCGGCACAACCTACAACGTTCAGGGGCAAAGCTTCGACGAAGGCATCTTCCCCTGGTATCTCATTACCGTCAACGGCATCACCGGCTGGGCGTCGGGCCGTTATCTGATCGTCGGCGGCAACACCGCCATCATCCCCAACTTAACCACGATTTTCGACCAGATCGACGGCGCGCCGGAAACCGGCGTCACCGCTACCTCCCGTTCGATCATCGACATCCGCCGCCGACCGAGCGGCAGAACGACGATCGTCGCCACTATGCAGCGCGGGACGACAGTGCCCATTCTGGGGCGTACCGTGCAGGGCGGCACGTTCTGGCTGCATGTGCGCTTCGGCAGTGTTGTCGGCTGGATTCCGGCAGCGCCCGTCACCATCTCCGGCAACATCGAGCTTGTGCCCGTCCGCTAAATCGATCGTCGCCAATCACAAAGTCTCGGCCACAACCGAGACTTTTTTGTTGCCGAAAATGCGGCGCTATTCTGTTTTTTCATTCCGGCAATCGCCCGAAAATAGAAATTACCCAACGATGCGTTAGGATCGTATCGTCCGCGTTAGTTTCCATAGACGCTGTACTGTGTGCAGCAGCGCATGACCTTCGCCAGCGCGCGCTGTGTACACTGCTTTGTCCAGTTTGAGTTCCACACGATCATTGTCGATTTCGAACTGCCGCACAATGTCTTCTGCGGTGCTCAGCAGGTTGTCGCGCTGAATCTGCAAGTTCGCCAACTGATGCTGCGCTTTGGCCGCTTCCTGATAGGCGTGATCGCGTTCTGCCATCGCCTTCACCAGGCTTTCGATCATTTTTTCGGTGTTTTCCGCCGTGCGCTCGATCTCCGCCAGCAGCGCGCGCCGCATCTGGCGCTGCGTTTCCGCAAGCTGCTGACGCAAGAAAAACATCTGGTCGAGCGCCTGCCGCACCACCGCCACATCCTGCCGCCGCGTGTCCGGGTATGTGCCAAACTCCAGACGCAGCAGCGCGGCTTCCAGCGGGTCGTGCGTCAGTGTTTCATCCTCAGTCGTGGTCGATGGCTGGAAAATCTCGGTTTCCTGCTCCTCGCCCAACCAATCATCGTCCGTTACCCCGCTGCTGGTCAGCGGTCTCATGCGCGGCCACTCGCGATTCGGCCTGGGTAGATTGGGCTTGCGGCTGATCTCGTCTTTGGCGCGCGCGAACAGCTTTTCGGCTTCCGCCGCTTTGCGCAGACAATCGGCGCACACCGTGCCATCGGTATTGTGGGTACACGCGCGCAAAATATCCAGTCCGCTGGGGCGCACCGGCTGCGTGTCCATACCATCCTGCGGGTTCACATAGGTATGAAAACCGCTCTGTTCCCATTTCAGATAGGCCGGCGAAGCCTCTGCCCGCGCCGGCACCAGGGTGAACGCCTGGTACATTTCCGAATTCAGCAGGTGTGCACCTTTCACCCCAATCGTGCCTAAGCCGTGATATTTTTCGCTCCCCAACCCGCACGCCGTCTCATCAATCATCGGGTCATCGTAGACAATTTCCAGACGAATATCGACAGGATAATAACGCTCGCTCAGATAGTTGCCGATCATCCGGGATACCTCCGAGTAGTAAAATCTTGCTGATGAGGACAACATAATAAACTGTCGGCCAGAACAACATTTATCTCATCCTACAGGGAGAACGCACAAAATGTAAGAGGGGAAAAAGCAGAAAACAGGGGCAGCGCGCACCGCCCCTGTGGTATTTTACTGCACACTGATCACTGTGAACCGTCTACTAGGTGCCGCTTTGCTCCTCGCCCGGATCGAACTTGGTGAACACGATAAAACTGAGTGTGCCGATCAGCAGGATGTGAAAGCCCCACGAGTATAGGTCGATCTGAAACGGCTGAAACATGCCGATCAGCCCGATCGTCATGGCCGCAATAATCACACGTTCGCCGATCTGGTAGGTGCGTTTAGACATCGCCGTATCCTAATAACGAATATCGACCATGCGCTTGCTCTGCGCCGATTCGACAATCGCGTCGCAAATCACCGCGTTGCGATAACCGTCCTCGAAGTCTGCTCCATACGGCGCGACCGCCTTGTTGTTGACAAGCGCCTCGAAAAAATGGTGGAATTCGTGGACGAACGAATGCTCCCAGCCGATCATGTGGCCGTGCGGCCACCAGTTCGCCCAGTAGGGATGATACGACTCGCTGATTAGCGTGTTGTGGAAACCGCGCGTTTCTTTCGGTTCGTCGCCTGCCCAGAACACGTTCAGTTCATTTAAACGTTCAAGATCGAACTGTATTGATCCGTTTTCGCCGTTAATCTCCAGCACTTCGTGATTCTTGCGTCCCTGACAGAAGCGCGACGCCTCCAATGTGCCCACCGCGCCGTTCTCGAATTCAACCAGCGCCGTGAACGCATCGTCCACATCCACTTTGCCCATGCCAGAGCCATCCGGCAGCGGGCGTTCGGTGATGAACGTTTTGGTCATCCCCATCACTTTGGTCGGCTCGCCCACCAGGAAGCGCGCCAGATCGATGATATGCGAGCCAAGATCGCCCAGCGCGCCGCTGCCGGCCAGCTTTTTGTCCAGCCGCCAGATTTTCGGGAAATTCGGGTCGATAATCCATTCTTGCAGGTACACCGCACGGAAGTGGAAGATTCGTCCCAGCGCGCCGCTCTCGATCAGCTTGCGCGCCTGCATAATCGCCGGCACAAAACGATAGTTGTGCGCGACCATGTGTTTGACGCCCGCCTTTGTCACCGCGTCCAGCATGGATTTGGCTTCTTCTGCCGTGCGCGCCAGCGGCTTTTCGCAAAACACGTGTTTGCCCGCCTGCGCCGCCGCGATACAGGGTTCAGCGTGCGCGTCATTCGGCCCGCCGTTGTCGAACACCTGAATCGCGCTGTTTTCCAGCATCTTGCGCCAATCGGTATAGTAGCCCGCGTAGCCATAGCGCCGCGCGGCTTCGGCCACCGCGCCTTCGTTGCGTCCCGCTACTGCCACCAGCTTAGGAATCGCCACTGGCGGATACATCATGTACGGTAGTTTCTTCAGCGCGTTGGAATGGGCTTTGCCCATAAACGCATAGCCCAACATGCCGACACCGATCTCCGGCGCGTCCCCTTCGGCTTTCGCGCCCGCCATGCTCACAAATCCGACTTCATCAGCCATATGCGCCCCCTATTTCTTCTCAAAAGCCGCGTCGAAAGCGCGATCCGACGGTTTAAAATCTTTGCTGCGCACGTAGGTCACGGCTTCGGCTGCCCCGTGCTCGCGATCCATCCCGCTGTCTTCCCATTCCACTGACAGCGGCCCGTTGTAACCGATGCGATTCAGCACGCGAATAATGCTCTCCAGATCGACATCGCCATGCCCCGGCGAAACAAAATCCCAGCCGCGCCGGCTGTCGCCGAAGCCCAGATGCGAACCAAGAATGCTGTTATACCCGTTAACTTTGACTTTCGAATCCTTAACATGCACGTGATAGATGCGATCGGGGAAGCGCTCGATGAAATGGACGGGGTTAAACAACTGGTGGACAAAGTGGCTGGGATCGAAATTGAAACCAAACGCTTTGCGATGATTCAGCGCCGCCAGCGTGCGTTCTGCCGTGTAAATGTCATACGCAATCTCTGTCGGGTGCGCTTCCAATGCATAGCGCACACCTTCTTTATCAAATACGTCGAGAATCGGATTCCAGCGATCGGCGAATTCACGATACCCGGCATCGATCATCTCGGCAGAAGTCGGCGGGAAGAAATAGAGCATATGCCACACCGGGCTGCCCGTGAAACCGTTGACGACATCCACACCGAACATTTTGGCGGCGCGCGCCGTGTTTTTGACTTCTTCGGCGCAGCGCTGGCGCACACCATCCGGTTTGCCATCGCCCCACAGACGCGGCGGCAGAATCGATTTGTGGCGTTCGTCGATCAACACATCCGCTACACACTGTCCCACCAAATGCGTGCTGATCGCGAAACATTTTAGGCCGTATTTTTCGAGAACCTCGCGCCGCCCGCGCACATATTTGTCGCTCTCTAATGCCTTATCCACCTCAAAGTGATCGCCCCAGCAGGCCAATTCCAGGCCATCATAGCCCCAGCCTTTGACTTTCTGCGCCAGCGCATCCAGCGTTAGATCCGCCCACTGGCCGGTAAAAAGGGTCACTGCTCGTGCCATAACACTTCCTCCTTAAAAATCTATACGATGGTTTCCCCGGACTGTTGATCGAACAGATGAAAGCGCTGCGCATCAAAACGCAGGTGCAGCGTTTCGCCGGGGTGGGTCACAAAAGTCGCTGGCACTTTCACTTTCATCATGGTCTCACCTAGCTGAATATCGAGCAGCGTGCGATCGCCCAATGGCTCAGTCACGTACACCTTGCCGGCTATGGTCTCGTGGTTCGCCTCGCGCGTCACCTGCACATCTTCTGCGCGCACGCCAAAGACATAGCGCAAGCCGCTGCCTTTGCTCAGGCGCTCCAGCGCATCGCCCGCCAAGACCATGTGCCAGCCGCTGCCCACCAACCGGCGCTGGCTGCTGTCCACACTGCATGGCATGAAGTTCATGCGCGGGCTGCCCACAAACGCCGCTACAAACTGATTCGCCGGACGCGAATAGACATCCTCCGGCACATCCACCTGCTGCAATTTGCCATGATCGAGAATCGCGATGCGGTCGGCCATCGACATCGCCTCAACCTGATCGTTAGTGACGTAAAAGAATGTCGCGCCCAGCTCTTTTTGCAGCCGTTTGAGTTCTGCGCGCATCTCCACGCGCAGCTTAAAATCCAGATTCGTCAGCGGCTCATCCATCAGGAACACCTGCGGCCGCCGCACCATCGCCCGCCCCAGCGCCACCCGCTGCTGCTGACCGCCCGATAGCTCAGTGGGCCGCCGTTGCAGTAGTTCCGTGATGCGCAGCTTAGACGCGATCTCTTCCACCTGCCTTGTGATCTCTTGGGGCGATAGCCGCCGCGCTTGCAGCGGAAACGCCATGTTTTCGAATACAGTTTTGCGCGGGTACAGCGCATAGCTCTGAAACACAAACGCCACATCGCGTTCTGCCGGACTCAGCCCAACCACGTTCTCACGGTTGATACTGATTGTCCCGGTCTCCGGCTTTTCCAACCCCGCCACACAGCGCAGTGTCGTCGTCTTGCCCGCGCCCGTTGGGCCGAGCAGAATGAGAAATTCGCCATCTTTGATCGAAAGTGTCAGTTCACTGAGCGCTTTCGTGCGCCCAAAACTCTTGCTGACCTGTTGCATGTCCAGGCTTGCCATCCCCGTTACCCTGCCTTCTCTGCCGCCGCCAGCAGTGATTTTCCCGTTGCTGCCTCAAAGAGATGGATACGCTCTGGATCAATCGTCAGACCCACGCGCTCACCCGGCTGGAAGACCTCGCGCGGCAGCGCCTTGACCAGCAGTGCGCTTTCGCCGCCGACATCAACCTGATAAATCGTCTCATCGCCTAAAGGTTCGCGCACCAGCACCGTTCCCATCACATCGCTCGCGCGATCAGCAGATTGGATATGCACATCTTCGGAACGCACGCCAAAAGCGACGTTTTGTTCACGTTCCTGGCTCAAAAGCCGGTGTGTGCTGCTGAGTGTCAGGCGCAGGTTGCCAACTTTTGCCTGCAAATGGCGTCCTTCGCTGAGTGTGCAGGTCATCATGTTCATCGGCGGACTGCCGATAAACAGCGCCACGAACAGAGTTTGCGGGTGATTGTAGATTTCGAGCGGGGTTCCTACCTGTTGCAGCACGCCCAGATTCATAACGGCAATGCGGTGGCTCATCGACATGGCTTCCGTCTGGTCATGGGTGACGTACAGCATGGTTGTGCCAAGTTCGTGCTGCAAATGTTTGAGTTCCACCCGCATATCGGCGCGCAAACTGGCATCCAGATTCGTCAGCGGTTCGTCCATCAAAAACACCTGCGGCTGCCGCACCATCGCCCGCCCCAGCGCTACACGCTGCTGCTCGCCGCTCGGCAGGCGGTTCGGGCGGCGTTTCAGGATATGCTCGATCTTCAAACGCTGTGCCACGTCTTGCACGCGCTTGTCCACCTCCTCGCGTGAAATACGCTGCGCGCGCAGTGGGAAAGCGATGTTATCACGCACGCTCAGGTGTGGATACAGCGCGTAAAACTGAAATACGAAGGCGATGTCCCGTTCGCCCGGCGCCAAATCATTTACCCGCCGGCTGCCGATAAAAATATCGCCACTGGTGGCTGTTTCCAGTCCGGCTACCATGCGCAGCGTGGTTGTTTTGCCGCAGCCGCTTGGCCCTAGCAGCACCAGAAATTCGCCGTCCGCCACCTCCAGATTCACCTGATCGACGGCCAGGACATCACCGCTTTTGGTGCTGAATCGTTTGACGACGTTGAGAAATCGTACTTCTGCCATAAAGCCCCTTCCTTAGCGCCGAACCGCGCCAAACGTCACGCCGCGCAGCAGGTGATTGCGCACCAGGAACGTGAAAACGATGATCGGGATGACGAACAGCACCGCCGCCGCCGCCAGCCGCCCCCATTCCACTTGCCCGACACCGACAATGCTGTTCAGATATGGCGGCACGGTGGAGGCATAGTTGCGGTTCAGCAGATTCGACAGCACAAATTCGTTCCAGGCTACGATCGCCGAAAACACCGCCGTTGCTGCCATCGCCGGAATTGCTTCGGGGATCACGATTTTCCACACCGCCTCGATACGTGAATAGCCATCGACCATCGCCGCTTCTTCATATTCCAGCGGAATCTCGTCGAAGAAGCCTTTCATCATCCACACTACAAACGGCACATTGGCCGACGTGTACAGGATAATCAGTCCTAAATAACTGTCTCGCAAACCAAGATTGCTGAAAAATAAGAAAATCGGAATCAGCACCACCACCGGCGGCAGCATGCGCGTGCTCAGAATGAAGAACAGCAAATCGCCCTCGCCCGGAA
Source organism: Chloroflexota bacterium (assembly GCA_013388745.1). Classification (GTDB taxonomy): domain Bacteria; phylum Chloroflexota; class Anaerolineae; order Aggregatilineales; family Phototrophicaceae; genus JACAER01. Next base: position 71,255 of record JACAER010000029.1, on the reverse strand, counting down.
TGCGGAAGCGCGAAAAAGCATAAGCGGCCAGCGTGCCCATGCCCACGGCCAGTGCTGTCGAGATACCGCTGATGATAACGCTGTTCAGCAGGCGCTCGCGGAACTCGCCGAGACTCGCCGCCGCCTGCACACCAGTCTCGCTTTCGATATTCGTCCCCAGCAATATGGACGAATAATTCGCCAGGGTCTGCTGAAAATCGACAAACGGCAGCATCGCCGGTGTCGCGCGTGTCACATCGGCGATCGTCTTGAACGACGAAATCACGATCCAGTACAGCGGAAACGCAAAGTAGAAAATCACCAGCGCCAGCGCCAGCCAGAACAGTATTCTTCGCAACACAGCGCCCCCTTATTGCCCCGTCTTGGCCTGATTCAGCACGCGGATAAAGATGTTCGCCAGCGCGATAATTACCACCAGCATGATATAGCCCAGCGCCGAGCCTTCGCCCGTGTTAAATTGATCGAACGCCACCTGATAGATATACAGCGCCGCTGTCTGCGCCGACCTACCCGGCCCGCCGCCCAACCCAAACAGCACAAACGCCTGATCGAACAGCTTGTAGGCGTCCATCATGCGGAAAATGATCGCGATCAGCAGCAGCGGCGTCACCATCGGCAGCGTGATATGCCGGAAGCGAAACCAGGCGCTCGCCCGATACACCGCCGCCGCCTCGTACAGGTACTTGGGCACTGCCGACAGCCCCGCCAGCGAAATCAGCATCATGAATGGCGTCCACATCCACACATCCACCAGCACCAGCGACCACAGCGCCACGGACCGTCCGGTTAGCCACTGTACCGGCGGGACACCCAAAACCGCTTCGATATAGTAATTAAGCACACCGTCGCCCTGCATCATAAAACGCCAGAACAGCGCTACCACCACCGGCGACAGCATCATCGGGATCAGCAGCCCGGTCATCAACGCGCCGCGCCCCGCGAATTTGCGGTTCAGCAGCATCGCGACAGCAAAGCCCAACACCAGCTCGATGACCACCGCCGGCACAACAAACTGCCCGGTCACGACGAAGCGCTCCCACGTGCGTTCGTTGGTCAGCAAATCAACGTAATTCTGCGTGCCCACCCATACCGGCGCTTCGCGCGTATTGCGCGCCACCGACCATTCGGTAAAGCTCAAATACAGCGACCAGATCAGTGGAAAAACCGTCATAAACAGCAGCAGCAGCATCGTCGGTGTCAGGAACGACACCGCAATCCAGCGGTCGCTGAACCAGCCAAAACGCGGACGCATTCGGGGCGTTTGTGTGCGCGGCGCACTGCTTAGATTAGTCATGATTTTGCTCCAAAACATGTCAGTGGGGCGGAAGCGCTTCTCCCGCCCCAAGCCGTGCGCAGTCTTTATGGTGCCGGCGGCCCGTCAGGATAGGCTTCGTCCAGCACAGCCTGCTGTTCTTCCGCGATCAAATCCAGCGCTTCCTGCGCGTCCATCTGCCCGGAAATCGCCAGATTCAGGTATTCGCCCTGAATCGCCAGCAAGGCGGCATATTCGGGGATGTTCCAGAAGTCTTTCACATATTGGAAGGCTTCGGCGAACGTCGGGTTATACGGCGCTGCGTTCAGGAATTCTTCGCTCGCCAGAATCGAGTTGCGGCCAGGGAAACCGCCACCCTGTACCCAAGCGATTTGCGTTTCGTCCGATTGCAGCCAGCTCACGAAGGCGAAGGCCGCTTCCTGATTCGGCGAGTAGGCGCTGATGCTGATGCCCTGCCCACCCAGACTGATAAAGTGTTCGACCTCGCCCGGCACAACCGCAAAGCCCAGATTCGGCGATTGTTCGCAGGTTTCGGCGCTGGTGAAGGCCGCGCCAAAACCGTACCAGATTTCGATCATGGCTGTCGAGCCGTTGCACACCGTGCTCACCACTTCTGTGAAGCCGAAGGCTGCTGCGCCATCGGGCGCAGTCTGGAAAATCTGCTGCGCAAATTCCACCGCCTGCACACCGACTTCATTGTTCAGCACACCTTCTACCTGATATGTCGCCGAATCCCACAGCTCGCCGCCCCACGACCACAAAATATGATTCCAGGCCGTCTGTACCAGGTCGCCGTCGTTAATCCAGTGCGTGGCAAAGCCGTTTTCAATGTACTCGCTGCCCTTGAAGAACTGCGCGATTTGCAGCAGTTCTGTCCACGTCTGCGGCACGCGCAGTTCCTGCCCGGTAGCCGCCTGATAAGCGGCCATCACATCCGGGTTCTCGAACAGATCACGGCGGTACACCAGCATACGGGTATCGGTAATCACCGGCACAGAGTAGTACGTCCCGCTGCCCTGCGGCACTTCAGCGTAGTAGCTGAGCGCGGTTTGATTGTAATCATCAAACGGCAGTTCCGTTTGCAGGAATTCCGTCAGATCAACCAGGTGGCTGCCCGCGACCGCTTCGCCCATGAACTGGCTGTCCAGAATCGGCAGATCAGCCCCGCCCTGCGCCGCGAAGTCCGCAAAAATCTGGTTGCGCCATTCGCCAATCGGCACGCAGCTTACCGTCACGTTGGCATCAGGATAATCTGCCACCAGCGACGACAGCAGATCGCAGGGCGGCCAGGCAAACCACACAATCGACAGATTGGGGCGATCCTGAGCCACCACCGGCCCGATCGATAGCAGTCCGACCAAAGTTAGCACTGTTACAATGACCAGCATTTTCTTCATCTTGCATTTCCTTTGTGAACTAAATTTCTTTGCCTTATAGTTCGTCTTACGAGTGTTGCGTTTTCTTGTGGCTTGCCTTTTCCTCCTTCAATGCTTCAGGCTCCTCCTCAATAACAGGCGCCATTTACACCTGCTATCCGCAAATTTCGTTATCCGGCGCGCTCGCGCTTCATGGCAAACACATGATCCAGCGCCAGATACACTGCGCCCGTGATACCGGCATCTGCCCCGATCATCGAATAATCGATGCGCAAATGGCGCGTAGACAGCGGCAGCGAGCGATGCAGCACATTGCGGCGAATCGATGCTAAAAACTGGTGTCCGATGTTCGACACGCCGCCGCCGATCAGGATCAAACTGGGATTGAAAAAATTGACCAGGCTCGCCAGCACTTCACCGATCATCCGCCCGCTCTCGCGGATAATCTCGTTGGCCGCGCGTTCGCCCGCTGCCCCTGCCGCGCCCACATCTTTGGCTGTCAGCGTGCCGTTGTTCGCCTTCAGAATTTTTTCCAGTATCGGGCTGCCTCCGGCCAGCGCGGCTGCCACCGCACGCTGCGCGATCGCCGGTCCCGCCGCCATCGCTTCCAGACAGCCGATATTGCCGCAATGGCATACTACGCCGTTGCGATCAACGCAGATATGGCCGATGTCTCCTGCGCAGCCTGTGCTCCCGCGATACACTTTGCCGCCCACCACAATGCCGCACCCGATACCTGTGCCGACCTTGACGAAAAAGAAGTTTTCCTCTCTGATCCCTGCTCCGGCGCGCAGTTCGCCCAGCACCATCACATTCACATCGTTATCGACAATCACGATCGCCGAAGGGAAAACGCCGCGAATGAAATTGCGTATAGGGTATGCTTCCCACCCCGGCATAATTGGTGGGGCGATCAACAGTCCCGTCGAAAACTCCACCGGACCCGGCACACCGATCCCCACTGCGCACAATTGCTCAGCAGCGATCTCCTGATTGCGCAGCATTTCTGCGACCAACGCGCACACGCAGTTCAGCACGCTGTCCGGCCCGTCGCGCACGTCAATCGACACACTGCGTCGTTCGATGATCTGTCCCTTAAAATTCGCTAGCGCGCCATCCAGGCTCGTCGCACCCATATCCACACCCGCGACCACGCCAAACCCCGCATTAAAGTTCAGGATGCGCGGGCGCCGCCCGCCGTGCGAGTCGCCTTCGCCGGTTTCTTCGACAACTTGTAACTCAATCAGATGATTGACCACCGATGTGATTTTGGCACGGGAATAGCCGGTGATGTCGGCGATCTCTGTGCGCGAATACGGCCCCGATTTACGTAGTATTTCGACGACCCGCGCTTCAGACTCCGGCAGGAGATACGGAGGGGTTCGGTATATTGTCCGCAGCGGTGAAATAGCTGGTGACATACTATTAAAAAGAAAAGGGATAAGAATAAATAAAAACTCAATGTCTTATCTTAAGATTGAGTATATTCCGCGTAATTCTATCGTGTCAAGAAATTGTTTTGTTCAAGATTCACAAACTTACTTCACAATCTGAAGCAAGTCGGCGGGGAATGAGCCTATGCGCCGCCCACTCCCCGCCGCGTTTTAACTCAGCGTCGCTAATCTGCCGAACGTGTCCTTGAGCGTCGGATACAGCGAGCGGTATACCTGATATGCGGCTTCATAGCTGCCCGGCGCGTCCGGCGTGACTGTTTCGCCCAGACGAATCGCTGCTGTCGCCGCGCCCACGTCTGTCCACACGCCCGCGCCAATTCCCGCCAGCAGAGCCGCGCCATACGCCGCGCCTTCGGTTTCTTCCACCGTTGTCAGCGCGCTGCCCAGCACGTTCGCCATAATCTGCCGCCACAGCAGGCTGCGTGCGCCGCCGCCGCTCACGCGCACCTGTTCAACCGCCTGCTTAGCCTTAATCAGTTCAAAGCTGTCGCGCAGTCCAAACGCCACGCCTTCCAGCACCGCGCGTGTCATGTGCGCGCGCGTGTGACGCACGCTCAGCCCGATAAATGCCCCTCGCGCTAACGGGTCGGGGTGCGGCGTGCGTTCGCCCGTGAGATATGGCATAAACTGCAAGCCTTCGCTGCCCGGCGGCACCTTCGCGGCTTCTGCCACCAGTGCACCAAATTCCACATCTGGCGCCAGCGTATCGCGATACCACTGCAAACTCCCCGCCGCCGAGAGCATCACGCACATAAAATGCCACTGCCCCGGCAGTGCATGGCAGAAAGCGTGTAGTCTGCCCTCTTCCTCGTAAGCGTAGCTGCTGAGCGGCGCGAACACCACACCGCTCGTCCCGACTGTCAGCGCCGTAATTCCGGGTTTGACTGCGCCGACGCCGACCGCCTGCGCCGCCTGATCGCCGCCGCCTGCTACAACCGGCGTCCCCGCCAGCAGCCCGGTGGCTTTCGCTGCTGTCTCATGCACACGCCCGGTGATGCCCGTGCCCTCATAGACCTGTGGCATCCACGCCGCCGGAATGTTCAGCGCTTTCAGCACATCCTCCGACCAGTTGCGCCGTGCGACATCCAGCAGCAGCATCCCCGATGCATCCGATAAATCTGCCGCATAATCACCCGTCAGACAGTAGCGGATGTAATCTTTCGGCAGCAAAATATGCGCGATCTTGCTGTACACTTCCGGCTCATGATTGCGCACCCACAGCACTTTCGGCGCGGTGAAGCCAGTCAGCGCGCGGTTGCCCGTCAGTTGAATCAGGCGCGAAAACCCTAACGTTTCTGTGATCTGATCGCACTCTGCCTGTGTGCGTTGATCGTTCCACAGAATCGCTGGCCGCAGCACATTGCCCTGCGCATCCAGGCATACTAGTCCGTGCATTTGCCCCGTGAGGCCGATCGCCGCTACTTCTTTCGCTGCGCCGGTCTTCTCCAGCACTGCGCGTATCGAAGCCGCGATTCCTTCCCACCAGTCCGCCGGATTTTGTTCGCTCCACAGGGGTTTGGGCGCGCTGATCGGCTGCGGTGTCGTGTGGCTGGCGACAATCGCGCCCTGCTCATCAATCAGCAGGGCTTTGGCCCCTGTCGTGCTGATGTCTAAGCCAAGTAGGTAGGGCATCAACGCACTCCCAGCAGAAGTTCCACTGTCAGTTGGTCGAGCCGCTCATAGGCCAGCCCGCGTGTACCCATCGCTTCGCGGTCAAAGCTTTCGGCTTTCAGCCGCTGCGCCTTCTCGCGCGTATAACCGCCTGCCAGGTAGTGGTGCGCGCCATCGTCGGCCTTCGCCGCTTTCAGCAAATCCTGAATTTCCTTATCGGCGTTGAAGCGCGCCGCCTTCTCCTTCAGAATCAGGTACGTGCGCATACACCCACGCGCGAAATCCTTCACGCCTTCGTAATCCTCGCTGCGGAAAGCGTGCGCGTCAAAGTGTCGGCTGCCGGTGTAACCCACATCTTCCAAAAACTTCACCAGGAAAAACGCCTGCTTGAGCATGACCGCCCCAAAGCGGAAATCCTGATCGTAGCGCCCGAATAACTGGTCGTTCAGGTCGATATGGAACAGCTTGCCCATATCCCAGGCCTGTGCCACATGATGCAGGAAGTTCAGTCCCGCCATATGTTCATGCGCCACTTCTGGGTTCACACCCACCATCTCCGGGTAATCCAGTGTGCTGATAAAGCCCAGCATCGCGCCGGTGGTCGAAAGATAAATATCGCCGCGCGGTTCATTGGGCTTCGCTTCCAGCGCGAAACGCAGGTTGTAGCCCTGATCTTTTACATACTCGCACAGGAAATTGAGCGCGTCGCGGAAATACTTGCCGCTGTCGAGCGGATTTTTGGAAGCGTCGGTTTCTGTGCCCTCGCGCCCACCCCAGAAGACGTACACTTCTGCTCCCAATGATACGCCCAGATCAATGCCCTGCATCACTTTTTGCAGTGCATACGCCCGTACTTTCGGGTCATTGGCCGTAAACGCGCCGTCCTTAAACGCCGGGTCGCCAAACAAATTGGTCGTTGCCATCGGCACTTTCAGCCCCGTTTTTTCCAGCGCTGTGCGGAATTCGCGCAGAATCTTGTCTTTTTCAGCGCTTGTCGCGTCGATCGGGATCAGATCATTGTCGTGGAAATTCACGCCATACGCGCCGACTTCGCCCAGCAGGTATACAATCTCGGCGGGCGTAAGCTGCTTGCGTACCGGCGCGCCAAACGGGTCACGCCCGATATTGCCCACTGTCCACAACCCAAAAGTAAATTTATGCTCCGCTTTCGGAGTATAGTCCGACATAAAAAGGCTCCTTGTTTTTTCTCAAACGATCACGCGCGATTATATATTTTTATGCTTTCGTAACACCAATTGAAAATCTGTGTTGGACTCATTTCCCGTATAATCTGTGTATTGTGCAAAAACGAGCAAAAGGATGCATCAGCTCTATGAAACACGCTGTGGTGTTAGGGGGCAGCATGGCCGGCATGTTGGCCGCGCGCACGCTGGCTGACCATTTCGAACAGGTAACTATTATCGAGCGTGACGAGTTCCCTGCGCAGCCCGCAGGCCGTGACGGCGTGCCGCAGGCGCGCCACATCCATATCCTGCTGCTGCGCGGCAAGCAGATTCTCGAACAGCTTTTTCCCGGCATTATGGCCGAACTCAGCGCTGCGGGTGTGCCGATGCTCAACTGGACTGCCGAGGCGCTGACTCTCAGCAAGTTGGGCTGGCTGCCGCGTTTTTCCTCCGATTTGCTCATCCATACATGCAGCCGCGATCTGCTTGAATGGACGGTGCGCCAGCGTTTGCTCATTCAGCCGAAAGTGCAATTCGTCGAAAACACCCATGCCGTCGGTCTGCTCACCAGCGAAGGCAACTCCCGTGTGAGCGGCGTTAAGCTGCGCCAGCGCGGTAATGTAGAATTCGCGCTCGACGCTGATTTTGTCGTCGATGCCAGCGGGCGCAGTTCCAAAATGTCCGAATGGCTGGCGCAAATGGGCTATGCAGCGCCGCGCGAGACCGTCATCAACTCGTTTCAGGGCTACGCGACTCGCTGGTATCAGCCGTTGCCTGATTTCCAGGCCGATTGGAAAGCCCTGATCGTCGGCACACGCCCGCCGGACGCCAGTCGTGGCGGCGGCATCTACCCTGTCGAAAATGGCCAGTGGATTGTCACATTGGGCGGTGTCAACAAGGATTTCCCCCCTACAGACGAGTCCGGCTTTTTGGATTTCGCGCGCACTCTGCGCACGCCCCTGCTTTATCAAGCCTTGCAGCACGCCACGCCGATTTCGCCGGTGTATGGTTTCCAGCGCACAGAAAATCGTCTGCGGCACTATGAACGGTTGACCGCTATGCCGGAAGGTCTGGTCGCGCTGGGAGACGCGGTGTGCGCTTTTAATCCCGTCTATGGACAGGGTATGACCGTTGCGGCAATGGGCGCGCTCGTTCTGGATGAGCTGCTGCGCCACCCGCGCGCCACCAATTTTTCGCTGCGTTTCCAGCAGGCACTCGCCAAATCCAATGAAACTGCTTGGCTGATGGCGACCGGTGAGGACTTCCGCTGGCCGCTTACTGAAGGGCAGCGTCCGCGCACTAACGCAGTGACGGCCTTCGTGCATGCTTATATGAATATCCTGACCGCGCTCATCACCGAAGACCCCTACGCGCTGAGCGTGTTTTATCAGGTCGCGCATCTGGTGCAGTCGCCGACCGCCTTTTTCCAGCCGAAGATCGCTGCTAGCATCCTGCGCAAGCGTCTAACCGAACTGACTATGCGCAGCGTGCCCAACGACCACATCGGCCTGCCGCCCACCTGGAGCGAAGCGCCTGAAAAAGTCGCCTTGCGCTAATATACGAGGCACCCTTTAGGGGCGTATGGGCGACTCATGAGTCGCCCTACAACACACCAAGCCTTTAACTGTTCCCTCACCGCACCCAGCCGACAACCATACCGGCTGTTTGCGCTGTGATCTCTACGATTTCGCCTGCCACGCTCGCCACGTAGCGCCTGCCGTTGACTTCGATCAGTACGGCATCGCGGTCTGGGCTCCACTCTACGCGCTGCGGGAAACCGTCGCCAATCGGCGCAGTGAGCGCTTCGCCTTCCATATCATAGATTGCGACAGCCGTTCCGCCCGCCCCCGGCGCACCCAGCGCTACGACCTCGCCGTTCAGACGTTCCACCGCCCAACCCATCCACAGCCGATTCGCGCTCGCCGCGTAAACCATCTCGCTCAACGTGCCGTTGGTGTTAATCCACGCGACCACGATTGCTCCGTTCGGATCGCGTCCGCTGGCCAGGATGCGTCCGTCGCTGCCCCACGTGCCGTAATCGTACAGCAGCAGCGGCGGGCGGTTGTCGCGCACACGGTCAAACTGTGTGATGCCCATCACGACCAGTGCGCGCCGGCCATTATCGGGCAGATTGACGTTAATCAGCAGTGTGTTGCTGTCCGCTGACCAGTACAGTTCGCGGCTTTGCCACACGCCGTAAGCGTCCGGCTCGGTCACGATGTCGCAGCCGGTGAAGCCCTGGAATGGGCAGTCTACCAGCAGTTGCAGTGGCCCAAACACGCCCGGTTCGACATACCATACGCCGTCGTTGGCATTGATGCGCCCACTGATGATGAATGCCAGCCGCTGGCCGTTCGGTGACCACAGCGCCAGCTCTGCCGCCGCGTTGTTCGTCTGGCGATCATTAGGTAGAAATTGGGTGTACGGCCCGCTGTCGATGCGCAGCGCGTTGCCGCCGCCCACATCCGTCAGGTACAGCAGGCCGCTGGTGTCAATCAGCGCGAAGCGGTTCAGGTTCGCCGGATTTTGCGAGAACTGGTAGCTCGGCACAGGCAGCAGCGTTAGGCCAGCGCCGCGCAGCAGGCCATCAATCCGCAGTCCATAGGCGCTTTGTCCCTGGCTGATCGCGCCAAAAATTGCACTGCCCAGCACAATCTGCGTGTCCGGCGTGGCCGTGCTGGTCGCTATTGGGAATGGCGTGCGGGTGACTGCACCCATTGTGGTGGTTGCTGTGCTGGTTGGCTGTTGTGCCACACTCGTGGTGCTGACATCGGCGGCATTAACGTTCTGGCTGCTCTGTTCGCCGTCCTGTAATCCGCTGGCGAGGTTGCATGCTGCCATGACGATAATGATGGCAAAAAATATCAGTCTGCGCATAAGTCCTCCTGTATCTTGCTTTGTATCGCGTCTATTTCGTAGTATAGCCATCTTTTGCGCGGCTTAACCTCTGATGAGACATTGATTGTCCTACCGCTTCCCTCTCATTCTTCTGCGCTCTTTGCTGTTATAATGTCGCTTGGTTCGTTCATACGCGATAGGCTGATGTCTGTGGCCGCTCAAAAATTTGACTTCCTGCTTGCCGAACTCGATAAACGCAAAAAGCTTGTTAAAGACTATCTGCTGCAAGACCCGTATGCCGATAGTTTTCGCCCCGCCCATATCCGCGATGCCGCCTTTAGCTATCTCAAAGGCGGCGGCAAATCGCTGCGCGCGGCGGTGCTGCTGCTGAGCTGTGGCGCGGTCGGCGGTGACGAAATGATCGCGCTGCCTGCGGCGGCAGGGGTCGAAATTTACCACACCTGGACACTGGTGCATGATGATGTCATCGATAAGGATGATCGTCGTCGCGGCGCTCCTACCGTTCATACCGAGTTCACACAGCGCGCTGCCGCCGATCTCGGTTGGACAGGCGAGGATGCCGCGCATTATGGCCTGTCGATTGCCATGCTCGTCGGCGATTTACAGCAGGGTTGGTCATGGCATTTGTTCTTCGATCTCTTTAACAAAAATAAGGTTCATCCTGCGCTTGTCCTGAGTCTCGTCACGGAATTATCGACCTACGTCCATACCACGCTCATCGAAGGCGAAACGCTGGATATTCAGTTCTCCCGTTCGCCGGTGGGTTCGCTTTCCGAGCAGGCTGTTACTGATATGCTCTGGAAAAAGACAGGCGTGCTGTACGAATTTGCCGGGCGTGCTGGTGCGGCTATTGGACTCGGTGATGCTGACGCCAATATCCCGGTTGCCAGAGCTATCGCCACCTTTTGCAGCCGCTGTGGCACAGCTTTTCAGATTCAGGATGATATTCTTGGTATCCTGGGTGACGAATCGCAGTTGGGCAAACCCGTCGGTTCAGACATTCGCGAGGGCAAAAACACGCTGCTGACGCTGCGTGCGCTTTCGTCGGCTTCGTCCGCGCAGCGCGCGTTTATGTTGGGCGTGCTGGGGAACAGCGACGCCTCTCCGCAGGCGATTGCCGAAGTCACGCAGATGATGCGTGATCTGAAAGTGATTGACTATGCGCAGCAAACCGCCCGCCAGCATATTGACCACGCGCTCGAAAGCCTGCACATCCTCCCTGACTCGCAGTACAAGCAGCTTCTTCAACTCTGGGCCGAATACCTCGTCGAACGCCAATTCTAAGCGCGTGTTGCAAATTCGGCTGGGGCAGCGCCTCCCTCTGCTCTATACTTACCCTACGGCATCTTAACAGTGCCGCCTATTTACGCTAAAGTAAGAATGAATAGATTAAATATTCTTGCGCAGGGCGGCCATGCGTGCTCGTGCCTGCGTCTATTGAGGATTAGCGCGCTCTAGTGTAGAATGCCCACAATGTTATTTCTGAACTACTCTCAGCAGGATTCTTCATGACCGCCAACGCTAAAAAGCGCGTACTCTCCGGTATCCAGCCATCCGGCAATCTCACCATCGGCAACTACATCGGCGCGCTGCGCCAGTGGGTCGCCGAGCAGGATGCCTATGACTGCTTCTTCTGTGTCGTAGACCTCCACTCCCTTACGCTCCCGCAAGACCCCGCCCATCTGCGCGCCAAAACCCGCGAGGTCGCCGCCCTCTATATCGCCAGCGGCATCGATCCCGACAAAGCCACCATCTTCATCCAGTCACACGTCCCCGCCCACACTGAACTCGCCTGGATTCTTTCCTGCCTCACCCCGCTCGGTTGGCTCTACCGCATGACTCAGTTCAAGGACAAAGCCGCCAAGCAGCAGCAGGAATCCGTCGGCGCCGGCCTGCTCAACTACCCTACCCTGATGGCCGCCGACATCCTGCTCTACCAGGCGCACGCTGTGCCCGTCGGCGACGACCAGCGTCAGCATCTGGAATACACCCGCGATCTGGCACAGCGCTTTAACCATCTCTACGGCGAAACCTTTGTCCTGCCCGACGCGATGATCCCCAAAACCGGCGCCCGCATCATGGGTCTGGATAACCCGCTTGCCAAAATGAGCAAAAGCGAAGCCTCCGAAGGCCACGCCGTCTACCTGCTGGACACGCCTGCTGTTGCCCGCAAGAAACTCATGCGCGCCGTCACCGATTCAGGGCGCGAGATCATTTTTGGCGAAAGCCCGGAAAAAGCCGGTGTCAACAATCTTCTGACGATCTATCAAGCCATTACAGGTCAGTCCAATGCCGATATCGAAGCGCATTTTGCCGGCAAAGGCTACGGCGATCTGAAAAAAGAGGTCGGCGAAGCGGTGGTCTCGCTGCTGACCCCACTGCAAGCGCGTTATCAGGAATTAATGGCCGAAGGCGGTTACCTGGACAAAGTCCTGGCGCATGGCGCGCAAAAGGCCAATGAAGTGGCTAACCAAACACTTGCGCAGGTGCGTCAGTGCATTGGTCTGGTCGCGCCGTCTTGACAGCAGCGGCAATGCTGCTACAATTCGCCTTACTAGCCGCCCCATTCGTCTAGAGGCCCAGGACGTGGCCCTCTCAAGGCCAAAACAGGGATTCGAATTCCCTATGGGGCACATACGACCTCACTGCCGACCCGGTGTGCTTCTATCACGCAGCCGCACAATTCAAACTAAAGCGATAGAGTTGCATTCCTCTACCGCTTTATTGTTCATGCTTTGAGGCTTTCCAGCGGCTCTGGTCAACCGGACTGCGCGTGTAGTGTACGAATATAGGCGATGATCGCCACAATATCATCATCAGTCATAGCCGGGTTACCGCCGCGCGGGGGCATATCAATCCCGGTTGTATTGGCTGCATCCCACACCGGACGGCCAGTCTGAATAAACGCCAGCAGCTCCTCATCGCTTAGCGCGATGACAAATTCGCTCGCCACTAGGTCTTTGCCCAATCCGGGGATGCCGCGCGCATCCACCCCGTGACAGGCCGTGCACAGCACAAACAACTCCTGCCCATGCGCCACCAACGCCGGATCGTAAGCCGTCGTTACGCCGCTCGTCGCCGGCGCTGACGTGGGCGGCACAGGTGTCAGGGTTGCAGCCACCGTAGGCGTCAGAGTAGAGATCGCTGTCGGGGTCAATGTAAAGGTCGCTGTGAACGTCGGCTGCGGTGTATCCGTAGGGAACGGCGTGCTGCTTGGCTCAGCGCGCGCCACACGTGCCGCGTCGGCAGACACAGTCAGCGGCTTGACAGTGAGCAAGAAGCTCAATAACAGGCCAATGAACCCAAACAAAATACCCGCCGCGCAGCCAATTTGAGGTGGTTCGGTGTTCGTGTTTTGTGCCATGAGTTTACCTCTTGGGATTATCCCCCTTGCATCTGCATTGTTGCTTCTGGAGTCGCTTCCGGCGTGCGCTGGTTAATAACACTTTCGCTGGAAATTGCTCCGACCGAGACATTAAAATCCTCGCTGACTGTTTCCCCGCTGCTCAATTCAGCGCGCACTGTCAGCACCCATTCACCACCCATTGACCAGTCAAACGTCGTGCGATACTCGCCGTTTTCGCCGGTCGTGATTTCGCGGCTAACTGGCATCATGCCTGCGTGAGCCATATTGCCTTCCACCGTCAGACGCGCGTTGTCTATCGCTGCCCCGGCAGCAGTCTGCAAACCAATGACCACCAGTCCCTCACCCACTGTAGGTGGGTCAGGCTCAAAACGCAGGCTGATCGTAACAGCCGTCGCTGACTGTGTAGGCGCGCTGGCTGGCGCACAGGCCGCCAGACACAGCAGCGCCGCTAACAACCATAAAATGCGCGAACTCATTGCCGACTCCTTCTGGAACGAAACTTTTCCTGATGCGTGAACAGCCAGAGTGCCGCGCCGAGCGGTACGACACCCCACACGAGCAGGCCGATCACGACCATCGGCAGCAAACCATCACCGAAACGCTGAGTCGCATAGACACCTGCCGGGCCCAACACCTCCAGATTGGCCTGGATCGTCAAAATCGAGGCCACTTTAAAGAGTTGTAATGGATTAATTAATGTTAGACCCAACACCGTGTCAACAGGTAATCGCGTAAGCACTGCGCTGCCCATAATGCCCAGATCGCCGATAAACACCAACAGCAGCCACAAGAATAAACCGCCCGCCAGTGCCGCCGCTGTTCTACCCGCCATTGTCGAAACCAGGAAGCCCAGACTCAGCATTGCCAGGGCAAGCAGAATATCCAGTGCCACCATCAATACATAAGCGCCGGCATCTCCCGCGCGCCCCTGTAGGGCCAGCGCCACTCCCGCCGTCCCGAAGCCCACACACAACATAGCGAACAAGGTCAACGCCAGTCCTAAATACTTTCCCAGCAGCACTTCGGCGCGGGTAACAGGCTGCGCCAGCAGATAATCAAGCGTGCCGTTTTCACGGTCGTTCGCCAGATTCAAAGCCCCAAGCGTCAGCCCGATCAGCGGCACAAACAACAGCACCAAATTGATCAGACTGGCAGCGGTACGGCTGTAGCCGCTCAACTGCACACGCCCCGACAGCGGCTGCCCCAGCGCCGAAAGCGCCAGCGCCAGCCCGCCGAATGCCAGCGTGTAGAACACAAACCAGCGGTTACGCAGGGCATCGCGCAGTTCTTTGGCGGTAATGACAGCAACACTGGTGAAATCAATTTCGATCATGGCAGCGCCTCCTGCGCCGGCTGCTGGTCGAGCAGTTCAAAATCCTCTACAGGGATCGCTTGGCTTTCCAAGAGACGCAGGGGCGCCATCTTGCTGCCTTCGTTGACACGCACGTAAACAGAGGTGCCGTTTGGCGTGCAGACATAGCGGTTCTGCCGCAGCACTTGCTGGGTGCTGTGGTAATGCGCTGCATGAACCCAGATGCGCAGCCAGCGATACAGCTCAAGCTGCTGCGCCAACTGCTCTGGCGCGCACTCCAGTTTCAGCCGCCCATCCGCCAGCACCAGCACACGTTTTGCCAGCGTCAGTACTTCGTCCAGGCGATGCGAAGAAAAGACAATCGTCTTGCCCGCCTGATTTAGATTCTGAATCAGATGGCTGAAATCCCGCTGCGCCTGTACATCCAGATTGGCTGTGGGTTCATCGAGCATCAGGATCGGTGGGTTGTTCAGCAGCGCCACCGCCAGCGCCAGACGCTGCTTCATGCCGCCAGAGAGCGCCGAAACGCGCTTTGCGCTGTGTTCTTCTAGCTGTACATTCTGCAACACACGCGAGATTTCTGTCTCTGCTGCTTTTTTCAAGCGAGCGTAGAAATGCAGCGTCTGGGCAACAGACAAATCGTAAAACGAAGCTTCCTGCGGCACATAACCGATCACCGCGCGCGCCTGCTTACTACGGCGCTGTACGTCAATGCCATTGACGATCACCTTGCCCTCGAAAGAAAGCAGCCCCAGCAAACAGCGCAGTGCGGTGGTCTTGCCCGCGCCGTTAGCGCCCCACAGCGCGACCGCCTCGCCCGGCGATATGCTGAAAGCGAGATGATCGAGCGCCATCACAGCACCATAGCGTTTGGTCAGGTTTTCAGCAACGATCATGATAATCTCCGTAACCGCACACTCCATGACGAGCGCAAAGCGAACACATAGACCGCGGCGCCGCTAATGCACAAGATCAGCGCTGCTCCCCAGAAGAGCGGCGCCGTGCCCGGCAGCGCAGAACTGCCAGGCAGCGTGTATTGCATCAGCGGGGCTTCATCAATCAGCTTCGGGTCCGGGCGCAGCGAGGGAAAAGCCGCCCCCACGAAATCCAATGCTTGCAGCGCGGGACTGTAGATAAAAAGCCGCAGCACAGGGTAGCTGTCGGACAAACTTTCTGAAAGCCGTTCGGAACGATAAGCAAGATCGCCAATACCGTCGCCGTCCTCATCGTAGCCTACGTAATCGCTCCAATAATTGCCGATACCATCTTCCTGCCATACATTTCCTTGCAGATTGCCGCGCCCCTCTGTGCCCGCTTGCTGCACATTGTCCAGGAAGATGTTGTTCTGGAAGATATTGCGCGCAACAGCCGGCAGCGCCAGGACGCCGATGTCGTTGTAAGCCAAGAGGTTGAATTCGAATTCGTTGAAACCCTCGTAGAGCGCGGGTGAATTGTCGAGATACAGTCCAGCGCGGTTGCCCGCCAGCACATTATGGCTGACCGTCACTGAATCCATATCTTTTAAGGCCAGACCATAGCCGCTGGGGCCGCGGTTGTTGACCACATAATTGTCGGTCATTGTGAAGCGCAGGGCATACATCAGGTAACAACCCACCGAGCTTTCAGCAAATGTATTGCCCGTAACCGTCATGTCGTTGCTGTACATCACGTGCAAGCCGTAGCGGTTGCGCGCGAAGATATTATTTTCAATGCTGACAAAATTGGCATACCAGATCAGCACATCCCGTGTGATATAAGCCTGGTTGCCGCTGAGCAAAACATGGTCGCTGTACCAGACGCGGATACTATCCCCGCGCAGCCCTTCGCTCACCTCTGGCTTGCCATAAATGACATTATCCCGCGCGATGCCGTGAGAGGCAGCGGCAAAATAAATGCCGAACAACACACTTTCGAGTCGATTCTCCGCGACAGTCACACGTTCAGCCTGAATCACAATCGCGCTGTCCTCGTGTGACAGGTTGCTGCCCGTATTGCGGATAACAAAACCCTGAAACAGCACATCAGGCGCATAGATCAGGACAAGCGTGCCCGTCCCCTGCCCATCAATCACAGGCCCGTTGACGCCGATCAATGACACACTTTTTTCGATGTTCAGCGGCGCGCCATAAACACCGCCATGCACTTCTATCGTATCGCCATCCTGTGCCGCTGCCAGCGCTGCTTCGATCGTCGCGTACTGTCCGTCGTTGCCGACCACCAGCACTCGCTGCGCTTGAACAGGGCGACCTGCAAGGCATAGCACAAAGACAGCAAACACGAAAGCTATTCCGCTGCGCATATTACCTCTTGGCAAGCCACCAGCGAGTGAACAAACCCACGATAATCAGCGCCGCTGCGCCTGCTGCCAGGTACCAGCCTGTATCGACAAAAGACTCTGTCGAAAACTGGCCGATCACGCCTACGCCCAGAACTGGCGGCACAAACGGCTGGATCGCACTGGACAGCGGGGCATAAGGGTCAAGCGTTTGCCCGTAGTAGCGCAGCCACAAACCTAAATCGGCAAGAAACACCACCGGCAGGCCCAGTGCGGGCAGCGTGAGCAACCATGTCCAGCGCCGCCGCCAGAACCCCGCGACGACTAAAAACGCCGCCATCAGCAACAGCGCTGGCAGCGCGATAGCGCGTTCAATCTGCGCTGCGTTATACAGAGACTGCATCCCGATATAGTGGTTCAGCCCATCGATTTCACGCACTTCATCCAAACGCGGATCTTCATCGCCCGTCATGGTATTGATAAACACTCGCATCCGCAGACCACCCGGATATTGTGGCGCTTGCAGCACCATCCCCCAGTATGGCAGCGTGATGGAGACTAAGAGCAGCGCGGCGGCCACAATCCACATCAGCGTGGGCAGCCATGTGAGCCAGCGTTTTTCTGGCAGTGATACAGCGCTAGAAATATTGGCGGTCATGAAGTAATCCCTTAACTCTGAGTCGGCGGGTGGGGCGGGAGATCCATGATCCCCCGCCCTTCAATCACGGTTACCGTGAGGGTGCGATCGTCAGGTAGCCCATCATTTCAAGATGCAGCGCTGAACAGAACTCGGTGCAGTACCAACTGAAGACCCCCGGCCTGGTTGCGTCGAACTCAAAGGTGATCGACTCGCCCGGTTCGATGCTCAGGTTGATGTTGTAGTATGGCACACCAAAACCGTGTGTCGCGTCGCGGGCACGTTCCAGACTGGTGATTGTCCAGACCACATGGTCGCCCTCCTGGATTTCCACCCATTCCGGATTGTAATGGCTGCGGATGACCGTCATCCGCACAGTCACATTGTTGCCGTCGCGCGTTACGCCTTCGGTGCCGGGCTGCACGGCGTCGGCAGCGACCGCCTGCGTCTGTGAATCCCAACCGACTTCTGGGTAGACATCCCAGGCATGCAGAGTCGAGGCCGCGATGATCTGTGCGTAGTGCGGCTCAGCCGCCGTGATCGGCATGTCATACAAGACCTGCAATTGATCGCCCGGCTGACTGATGTCGATGAGCTGGAAGTTCTGCGGTAAAAGCGGCCCGGTAGACAAGAAGCGGTCAACCGACCACTTATTCAGTGCCAGCAAGAAGCGCCCATCCGGCGACGTGGTGTCACCCTCCGCCGCGGCGATATGGCCGACGTTGTACTGAACGGGTATACGGCCTTGCAGTGTCCAGCCATCCTGTGGGCGATACCCTTCGCCGCCCAGACTCCAGCGCGCGATGGCGCTGTCCAGGAACAGACTGGTATAGGCATACCCCTGATTATCGAACTGGGTATGTAACGGCCCAAGTCCAAGTTCAACTTGTGCCTCCATCGTCGTTTCCAGCGGCAGCACGGGCACGCCAAACGGGTCAAATTCGCTCGTGCCAGCAGCAATCGCGTCCATAATCCGCTGGAAGCTGTAGATCGTCACGTGCGGGTCGAGTTTGCCGGAGACAACGATATAATCCCCACCCGGCGCAATATCAACACCATGCGGACTGCGCGGTTCGGGGATGAAGTACAACAGGTTGTTAGCGATGGCTGTTTCCAGGCGAATCAGGTTAAAGCCGTTGACCATTTCTGCGCCGCCCGACTCAAAAACACTGACTGCCCCATTGAGGTTGATGACATGCAAGTAGTCAGTTGTATTGCGGCTGACACCGGCCTCGAACGGCGGGTTGCCTGCCTGAATGCCGCCTGTTGCCATTTCAGTGTTAAACGAGTTACAGAAAATCCACCCGTCGGAGACGAGCTTGCCCGAATCGCACAGGTCTTGCCAATAGGGCGGCAGTTCCAGCGCGAACGACTGGCTGTAATCAATCCGTCCGGCGGCCTGATCAAAGCGCCAGAAGGTAATCATGCCGCGATAACTGCTCTGGTAATCGGCCAGCGGGGCATATTCGCTGGCGATCGGCAGACCGTAGGCACCGCCTTCGATGACGTAATCGCTATTCTGGGTGACAAACGTTCCACCATGATCGTTCAGGAACAGCGGGTTATGGACAATCTGTTTGGTCTCGAAGTCGCGCAGGTCGATGACCGCGACACGTGCGTTGGCTTTGTCGCCGACAAATAACCAGTTGCCGTCATATTCGCCGTTGGTTTCGCTTAGTGCCGGATGGTGAGTATCGCCCCAGGTGATTTCCTGGCCGTCGATAAATCCGCCTGCCAGGGTTTCCTCCCCTACCCCATACCCATAACCCTGCCAGGGTTCTGGAGTGAAGACGGCGATCGTGCGCAGCAAACGCATCGATGGCAAACCAATCACCAATACTTGACCGCCGTGGCCGCCAGACGCGAACATGACGTACTCATCCAGCATTCCGCTGGGCGTGTAGGTCATCATCGCCGCGCGCATGTCGGCTTCGCTCAGGCCGCGTTCAGCCGCGATCGACTGCCAATCAGAGCTGGTTTGTGCATTCGTACTCCACGGACGAAAGGTGAAGGCCAGCACCAACGCGCCCAACAAGAACAATAATCCTCCCCAATTGCGAGATCGTAAAAACTTTGGCATAGATGATCCTCCTCCTCTAATGCCAAACACTCTATCGCTTTTTGTTTATGGTGCGGCAAGACAATCGGTGGGGATGTGACTCAAGTCACGCGACAGCCAAATTCGTGAAATTTCCCACAGTTCAATGGGTTTCCTGGCGGGCGATTTCGGCGAGGGTTTCAAACGCCGTGATTTCGATAGTTTCGCGGGTGAAAGAAGCTAATCCCTCTTGTTCAAATTTCCTGAAAGTGCGATACACCACTTCGCGGGCGGTGCCGGCGATTTCGGCGTATTCTTGCTGCGACAGCAGGCGTTCTATAATGATGCCGTGATTCGTGCGCTGCCCTTCGCTCTGGGCGCGCGCTACCAGAACAGCAGCCAGACGCGCCGTTACGTCACGAAAGGCAAGATCATGCACCAGCGTTACAAACTGTTTCAGCCGTGTAGTGACCAGGTTCAGGAACACTTCCTGAAATTCTGGCACGGCCAGCACTAACTGACGCAGCTTCTCCGGCGGCAGGACCAGGGCGCGGGCGGGCTGGAGCGCTGTCGCACTGTACGGGCAAGGGGTGTCATTGGCTAGTGTTTCCCCACCAAAGCATTCTCCGGGCAAAGGCAGGGCCAGAATCTGCACACGTTCCTGCCGCGATTGTCGGAACAATTTCACACGCCCGGATTGCAGCGCGACCAGCGGAGAAACCTCGCCGCCCTGCTGGAACAAACTCTCGCCAGTTTGAAAGCGCCGCCTGTCCATTTGATCGGCCAGTTGGCACAACACCGCTGCCGGCAGCTTTTGTAACGCAGCAAACTGAGCTAAGCCATTGGCGTCCACGGCAACCCATCCTGCCTGCTTTGCATTCCCAAGTCGCCCAGATCAAGCACAAACTAGCCTGTAACGGCGTACATCCTACCATTTCATGGTAATAACAGGAAGCAAGCAGCGATGTGATCTAAATCACATCAGGGGGTTGCTGCTTTGCACAACCAGGTGGATTGCAAAACGCCCAGATTCAGGATTTCGATAAGCCTGGGCTGCGCTTGAACAATCGCCGATTTTTCTAGCTGTGCCAGGTGGCGCGTGACCACTTCGCGCACAGTCCCGGAAAGCCGTGCGAGTTCTTCATGCGTCAGGCGCACTACCGGATTTGCGGCGCCGTAATCGGCATAAGTCAACAGGCAGTTATTAATGCGATCTGCCGTAGACCATGTGCCGAGTGCCTCACTCAGGTGCGCCAGTTGGGCCAGACGCTGTCCATAAACCGACAGCAGGATAAGCGCTAAGGCCGGGCGCTGCCGTGAGACCTCTTTAAACGCTGTTTGCGGCAGCACCGCCAGCGTTGTCGGTTCCAGCGCTTCGGCAGTTGCCGGATTGATTTCGCTGCTAAACAACGGGCACGTTCCAAAACAACGCCCGCGATTCAAGGCGCACAGCGTCTGGATGCGCCCGGTGCTCGACTGCTTAACGATGCGCACCAGACCAGACACAACAAACCAGATGCCTCGCGCTCTTTCGCCTTCCAAAAAGATAAGCTGCCCGGCCTGATAGAACTGTTTGACCATCACCTGCGTCAGGCAGTCTATGTCCTGAGCAGTTAGATCACGCAGTGCAGGAATACCTGATAATTCAGCGGCGCTAATCTGGTGGGACATAATCTATAAACAATACACAGCGTACCAACAGTGTGGCAACAAGTGTAGCCTGTGATACAGTTCATTGCAAATGGCGGATAACCCACGAAGCCGCACAGCAATCGCATCACGAGACAGGGTATCAATGAGGCACATCACTTCATCCCTGTATCGCTCCAGCCACCCAGAGAACATGCCTTTGCCCTCTCGCCCAGCGGCGCCAAACTCATTGACAAGTCTAAAAAGCCTGTGATATAATTTCTACTATATAAAAATAATTTTCATCTGATGAAAATAAAACTTCATATGAGCCTTTCAGACTGCCTCTCCTGTTTGTCTCTTCAAATTTCTGCCCGGCGCGCCGGCTTAATCGCCGCACGTTTTCATGGCACAGTGCCTCAAGCTGCCCCATCACTGATCACACCAGGGAGTTCGCTGTGAACGCGATGGACATGATTCGCCAGACGGGTATTGTCGCCATTATGCGCGCCAAGAGCGCTGATAACCTGCTGGCAGCCGCCGACGCCCTGTGCGCCGGCGGCGTACTCGCTATCGAAGTAACCATCACCACACCCGGCGCACTCACCCTCGTGACACAGGCCGTAGAGCGCTTTGGCGCTTCGGTAGCTTTCGGCGTGGGTTCGGTGTTGGATGCCGAGACCGCGCGTGCCGCGATTCTGGCGGGCGCGCAGTTTATCGTCTGTCCAACTGTGAATCGCAAGACCATTCAGATGTGCAAACGTTATAGTATCGGCGTGATGCCCGGCGCTTATACCCCCACAGAAGTGCTGCAAGCATGGGAATGGGGTGGCGATCTCGTCAAGTTGTTCCCGGCAGACATAGGCGGGCCCGCCTATTTGCGCGCGATTCGCGCGCCGCTGCCACAGGTGCATATCGCGGCAGTAGGTGGTGTTGACATCCAAAACACAGCAGCCTTTATTCGTGCAGGAGCGGTGGCCGTTGGCGTGGGCGGTTCACTTGTCAGCCAGAGTCTGCTCGACAACAGGCAGTTCGACGTGCTGCGCCAGCGTGCTCAGCAGTTCCGGCAGGCCGTTGACGAAGCGCGGCAGGAGCAAAAAGCGGTATGAGCGCAGCCTTGCTCGAAGTGCAGGATGTCAGCAAATCGTTTCCCGGCGCGCAGGCGCTGCGCGGCGTCTCGTTTGAACTGCTGCCGGGCGAAGTTCATGCCCTGATGGGCGAAAACGGTGCTGGTAAATCGACGTTGATGCATATCATCTGCGGCGTCTACACGCCCGATGGCGGCACCATTCGTATCAATGGCCGCCCGGTAACGCTGACATCGCCGCGCCAGGCGCAAAACATGGGCATCGGTATGGTGTTCCAGGAATTGAGCCTAGTGCAGGGGTTGAGCATTGCCGAAAACGTGTTCGTCAACCGTGTGCCGACGCGCATCGGCGGCAGCATCCGTTGGGGCGAACTCTACAAGCGCACGCAAGCCTTGATGCAGCAGTTTGGCATCGACGTTGATGTGCGCACCCCTGTATCAAAGCTGAATATCACCACACGGCAGGTGATCGAAATTGTCAAGGCGCTGTCCCTGGACGCACGTATTCTGCTGCTGGATGAGCCAACCTCTGCACTGCCGCCCAATGAAGTTGAAATTCTCTTTCAAACGATTCAACGCCTCAAAGCGCGCGGTATCGGCATTGTCTACATCAGCCATCGCATCCCTGAGGTCATGGAAATCGCTGATCGGGTGACGATACTGCGTGACGGCCAGCGCGTGGCAACAGAGGCCATCAGCAGTATCACGCCGGATGACCTGATCGAAATGATGGTCGGGCGCAAGTTGACCGATCTGTATCCTGAGCGTGCGCAGGACACCGGAACAGAACTGCTGCGTGTTGAGGGTTTGAGCCGCGACAAAGCCTTCCGAGATATTTCATTCACCTTGCGCGCCGGCGAAATTATCGGCATCGCCGGCCTGATGGGCGCGCGTCGCAGTGAACTTCTGCGCGCACTGGTCGGCGTAGACAAAGCCCAGTCCGGCAGCATCACTGTGCAGGGCCGCTCAATCCAGATCCACAGTCCACAGCAAGCGTTCGAGTCAGGCATAGCCTATCTGCCCGCAGAACGCAAGACCGACGGCTTATTCCTGAAAATGGCGCTGACACAGAACATCTCTGTGACGGCGCTGCGTCTGTTTTCGCGCTGGGGGCTGATGAACCCGCGCGCAGAAGCCGCTGCTTCTAAACAGTTTGTGGAGCGTATGGGTATCCGCACGCCGAGTGTGCAGCAGCTTGTGGGGCGCTTGAGCGGCGGCAACCAGCAAAAAGTAATGCTTTCAAAGTGGTTGGTGCGCCAGCCGAAAATCCTGCTCATCGACGAGCCAACCAAAGGCGTCGATGTCAGCGCAAAGGTCGAGATTCACGCGCTGCTGCGCGAACTGGTACGCCAGGGCGCGGGGATCGTGTTTATCTCCTCCGAGCTTCCAGAGGTGATCGGGCTGGCTGACCGCATTTTGGTGATGTACGAAGGGCGTCTGGTGGGCGAAGTGCCCGCCGCCGCCGCCAGCGAACAGCAGTTAATGTTGATGGCGTCCGGTTATGTGGCGAGCGGGGAGAAATAGGTTATGGCAGAAACAACGGCCAGCACGCGGTTATGGAACCTCGCGCGGGGAATGCTGCGCACGCGCGAACTGCCGCTGCTGCTGATTATTGTGGTCACCATTGTCATCATGGCGAACCGCAACGAATATTTTTTGACAACCGCCAATTTCCGCGCGATGTTCGTCGGCCTGACGCCCACAGCCATCATCGCCGTGGGTATGGTGATCCTGCTGGTTTCTGGCGGCTTTGATCTTTCTGTAGGCGCAGTCTTAGCCCTCAGCGGCACGATCTGCGCGCGCCTCGTGCTGGATGGCATGGAACAACCCGTAGCGGTCTTCGGCGTGCTGCTGATGGGCGCTGGCATCGGCTTCATTAACGGCCTGCTGGTCACGAAACTGAAAATTAATCCGCTCGTAGCAACATTGGGGACGCTCTCGATTGCGCGCGGCATCGCGCAGGTGCTCACCGAAGGCGTATCGATCAGCGGCTTACCAGCCACCTTTGGCACAACAGGCAGCGCGCAAATCGCCAATATCCCCTATATGGTGCTGATGATGCTGGTGATCGTCATCATCGGTGATCTCGCGCTGCGGCACACACGCGCCCTGCGGCAGGCCTATTATGTCGGCAGCAACGAGAACTCCGCGCGTTTATCGGGCATTCCTGTAGACCGGGTACGCATCTTCACCTATATGCTGACCGCGTTTCTGGCGGCCTTCGCGGGGGTGCTGCTGGCGTCGCGTTTGATGGCGGGGACACCGACAGCGGCGCAGGGACTGGAACTGCAAGTGCTGGCGGCCTGCGTTATCGGCGGCGCGAGCCTCACCGGCGGCGAAGGCACGGTCTTGGGCGCGTTTTTGGGCGTGGTGTTCATCAGCATCGTCTCTAATATCATGACGATGGAAGCTGTGTCAATTTTCTGGCAGCAGGCTGTGACGGGCTTCATCCTGATCACCGCCGTTGCCTTCGATATGTTGGTCAGCCGGCGCAATGCCTGAAGGCCGGTTCACTAAAAAATTAGTTCAGTGCTATGAGGAGTAAAAAGGTTATGAGCAAGGGATTTTCTCGTCGTGCTTTCTTACGCGCTGGGGCCATGGCGTCGGTTGGCGCTATGCTGGCTAACCAGGGCTTCAGCCCACGTCGTGTGCGTGCGCAAGGCAGCAGTGAATATGTCTATTTGTCGATCGTGACGCAGGTGCCCTTCTGGGTGGATCACCGCGCGGCGTTAGAAGACGCCGCCACTCTGCTCGGCGTGCAGGGCACGTTCACCGGACCCGTCGATTTTGACGTCGCCGGCCAGGCGCGCCAGTTGGACGAAATCGTGGCACGCAATCCCGCCGGCATCATTATCTTCCCCGGCGATCCCAATACGCTGGCCGAAGGCGTGAACCGCGCGGTCGAAGCCGGCATTCCTGTCGCCACCGTCATTAGCGAAATCCCCAACGCACCGATTTCGGTCCATCTGGGCATTGACGGCTTCCAGGCTGGCCGCATTGGCGGGCGTATGCTGGCGCAGGCCATCGGCGGGCGCGGGCGCGTCATTCTCGGCACATTCCAAAGTCCGAACGTCTTGCAGCGCGTTGAAGGTTATCAGGCCGTGTTCGCCGAAGAATTCCCGGAAATCGAAGTCGCCGAAGTCGTTGATGATCGCGCTGACCCGGCCTACGCCCCAACGGCTTACGCGGCGGCCATCACCGCCAACCCGGATGTGGTCGGTATAGGCGGCACAGACGGTGACAGCGGCAAAGGCGCGGCGCTTGCTGTGCGCGACGCCGGGCGCGTCGGCGAAATCCAGATCGTGGCGATGGATCGCAACGAAGACATGCTGGACTTCATCGAAGACGGCTCGATTTTCGGCTCGGTGGCGCAAAAGAGCTACACCGAAATGTTCCTCGCCGTCCATCTGCTGCACTGGCTGAACACCGATGCGCTGCGCGTGCTGCCCGATTGGCGTTCGGCGGGCGTCAACATTCTGCCCGAACGTGTCGAAACCGGCGTGATGACCATCACGCGCGACAACGTTGCTCAGTTCCGTCACAATAGTTAATGTGAAAGTGCTCTACAATAGCGGACAGACCCGTTATTGTGAGGAGCAATATCGTGAAAGAGAAGCAAAAAGAGGAACGCTACAACATCCGTGTGCTCGACAGAGCGATCAGTATCCTATCGCTGCTGTCGGATGGCAGGCCGCGCACGCTGATGGAAGTAAGTGAAGGCATTGATCTCAGCGCAAGCACCTGTTTTCGCATGCTTTCGGCGCTGGCTTCGCACAATTACATCGCCCGCGACGAGGCCAGCGGCCAATATTCGCTCGGCGTGGCCTGCCTGGAGTTGGCGCGTTCCTATCAGATGAGCAATCACATTCGCCGCGTGGCGCTGCCGGAACTGGAGGCGCTGCGCGACGAAACCGCCGAAACCGTGCATCTGGCAGTGCTGGATCGTATGGAAGTGTTATACCTGGATAAGCTGCCCGGCCTGCACGCCATCGGCCTGATGGTTTCGCATGTCGGCGGGCGGGTACCATCCTACTGCACCGGGCTGGGCAAAGCGCTGCTGGCTTACACCGATACCGAGCGTGTGCGCCAGCACTTCGAACGAACGCCCCTGACGCGCTTTACCGACACCACACTGGTGCAGGTAGACCAGCTTCTTGCCGAATTGCAAGAAATTCGCCGCCGTGGGTACGCCCTTGATCGTGGCGAACATGAACCGGATGTGCGCTGTGTCGCCGCGCCAATTTTCGACAGCCAGCACAAAATCGCGGCGGCCATCAGCATCGCTGGGCCCTCAAGCCGCATGGAGCCGCTCGAATCGAATCAGGAACGCATCACACGGCTGCTGCGGGCAGCCCAAACCATCTCGACACAACTGGGTTACGGAAGGACCAGCCATGCGGAAAATCATTAATGCGCGCACAAACATACCCGACCCTGCCGTCTTGCAGGGTTTCAAAGACCTGTTGAAGATTTACAGCCCCTCGTGCGTCGTGGCCGATTCCCAGGAACGCGCCGGCGTCATGCGCAGCTATATACGCCCGCTGCTCCCGCAAAAACGCTTCGTTGGCCCCGCGCTGACCGTGCGCCTGGAGCCCGGCAATCAGGTCGATTGTCTGGACGCACTGAGCGTCGCGAAGGCCGGCGATGTCATCGTGGTTGATGCGGCGGGGGAAACCGAAACCTCGATCTGGGGCGGGCTGATGTCTGGCCTATGCCTGATGAAAGGCGTCGTGGGCGCGGTCGTCGATGGCGGCATTCGCGATACCGACGAAACCCGCGATCTGGGATTCCCGATCTATTCCAAGTCGATTGTGCCGCGCTCAACACACTCCCCCTATTCGGGCCGCATGGAGCCGATTGAGATCAATGTCACGATTCAGTGCGCCGGTATCGTCGTCAGACCGGGCGATCTGGTACTGGGCGATGAAATTGGGGTTGTGGTCATCGCGCTGGAAAACGCGGCACAGGTTTTGGCTGCCGCGCGCGAACAGGCCGACAAAGAAGAAAAGACGCGCGCCAAAATTCGCCAAGGCAAAACCGTAGAAGAGCTGCTGGCCGAATTTGGCCGGCTGTAAATCCTGTCAATAGAGAGGACATGCTATGCAAGCACGTTTAGAACGGCTGCGGGCGCAGATGAAAAGCGCCGGAATCGACGCGCTGGTCTGCCGCCTGCCAGAAAATGTGATGTTCTTGACCGATTACTGGCCGCATCACGGCTTTTCCGCTGTCGTGTTCCCCCCCGACGGGCAGCCGCAGTTGTTCGCGCCCTCCATCGAAGAACCCTTCACCCACACCGGCTGGGCAGAAGTCAGCTACTTCGGTTGGGGAATGCTCACCGATGGCGATCTCTACGCCAATCTGCGGCGCTTTTTGGGCGAGGCGCTCGCCAAATACCACCTCAAAGGGGCAGTCGTTGCGTTTGAGAAAAGCTTCGAAGTCATCGGCACAACCTATCGTTCATCAGAGCCGGTCGTGCCCTCTGGCCCCTGGCGTGCGCTGGTCGAAGAAGTCTTCGCCGAAGCGCGCTTAGTCGATGGCGCCGATGTGCTGCAAACCGCGCGCGCCATCAAAGGCGACTACGAGATCGAAAAGCTGCGCCGCGCCAATGAGATTGCCGAAATGGGCATGCACGAGTTTTTAGCCAAACTCCAACCTGGTATGAGCGAAATCGATGTCAGCGCCCTGATCGAATATACCATTCGCACGCGCGGCGCGGGCTACAAAGGCGCGCAGTTGGTACGGGCGTGGGCAGAAGTCGCCGCCGGCGTTGAAGGCACAACACGCGCGACACTGGTGATCCCATCGCGCAATTACAAGATTCGCGAAGGCGATCTGGTGATGGTCGAGATGGCCGTGGTGGTCGATGGCTACTGGTCAGATTTGACCTACATGGCTGTCGCAGGGACACCCAGCGCACGCCAGCGCGAAGTCCACAACCATGTTTTGGCCGCGCAGCAGGCCGCCGCTCGTGCCGTCAAGGCGGGCAATACCTGCGAGGCGCCCGATACCGCCGCGCGCCAGGTCTTACAGCAGGCCGGCCTGGCCGAATACTACCCGCATGTCACAGGCCACGCCGTTGGCTTCCGCTACCACGAATTCATCCCGTTCCTGATGCCGGGCAGCAGCAGCTTGCTGGAAGCCGGCATGACGACCAGCGTTGAACCCGGCGTGTATATTCCGGGATTCGGCGGCATTCGTATCGAAGATAACGTTGTGGTAGGCGCAGACGGGCCGATCTATTTATCGACGCCGCGCCAACCGTGGTAAGCAGCACACACTCGCGGCGCAGCCTGCGCCCACAAATAGTTGAGGAGGTTTTTCTATGCGTTTTGAAGGTAAAGTCGCCATTGTCACAGGCGCGGCCAAAGGCATCGGCTGGGGCATCGCCACTGTCCTGGCGAAAGAGGGCGCCAAGGTTACGGTCGTCGATTGGGATGAACAAGCAGGCGAAGCCACCGCTGCCGAAATCCGCCAAAGCGGGCGCGACGCCTTTTTCTTCAAGTGCGACGTGTCCAAAGAAGACCAGGTCAAAGCGATGGTACAGGCGACCGTTGACCGTTGGGGACGCATCGACGTGCTGGTGAACAACGCCGGAATCGGCGTCTATATGCCCGTACTGGAAGCGACAGAAGCCGATTGGGATCGCTGTTTGGGCGTCAACGTCAAGGGCATCGCTTTTTGTTCCAAACACTGCATCCCCCATATGCAAAAAGTGGGCAAAGGCGCGATCGTCAACATCTCTTCAGTGCATTCCTTTGCCAATGTCAACGGCACTTCACCCTATGCCGCCTCAAAGGGCGCAGCCACCGCCCTCACCCGCTCCATGGCGATGGATTACAGCCCGACCATCCGTGTGAATTCGGTTGCGCCGGGTTGGGTGCTCACGCCGCTGATCCAGGGCATCTTTGACAGCTACCCGGATCCAGCGGCGCAGCAGCGCTTAGTAGAGCAGCGGCAGGTGATGAAGCGCATCGGGCGGCCAGAGGACATCGGCAACGCGGTGGCTTTCCTCGCCAGTGACGAAGCGTCCTTCATCACCGGCACACAGTTGTATGTCGATGGTGGTTTGACCGCGCAGCTCGAAAGCTGGTAGAGGAAGCAGGGACACGCCGTGCAAGCGCTCAAGTTTCATATCACCCAAGATGATCTAAGCCGCTTTGCCGGACACGGACCCGCTTTTGTCACTCTGGGGGAAACCATGCTGCGCGAAACCCCCGCCGATCAGCAGCGCCCGGAAAACACACGCCAGGTGTATCTGGCGCTGGCGGGCAGTGAATATTCTATCGCCACGCTGTTGTCGCGGCTGGGGATGCCCTCCGCCTACGTTTCGCGCGTCCCAGACAACCCTTACGGCTGGATGCTGCGCGATACCGGGCGCGCCAACGGCCTGAACATGGATTATCTGGTCTGGGCGCCGCGCACCGAAACGGTGGGGCGCTACCTGTATGAGCAGGGGCATACCCCGCGTCCCGGCGTCGTGTGGTATCAACGCATGTTTTCTGCGGCCAGCCGCCTCGATCGCGGCATGGTGGATTGGGCGGCCGCGCTGCGCGCTTGCAAGCTGCTGCACGCTTCGGGCATCACCTTTGGGCTGGCGGCGCACAGCGGCTACCAGCGCAACTATCTTTTGGATGCTTTTGACGACGCCCTCGCCCATAAGCCCGCCGATTGCCTGGTCGGTTTCGATTTCAACTATCGCTCAACCCTATGGAGCGAGGACGACTGCCGTGCCGTGCTCACACCCCTCATCGAACAGCACGTCGATTTGCTCATTACTTCTCTCTACGACATGGCGCAGCATTATGGCATCGGCTGTGGACGTTACAGCGCGCAAGAAATCGGCAGCGGCGCGTTCGACGAACTGGAAGACAGCGATCTACAGGCATTCGGCGCAGAGGTCATCCAGCGCTTCGGGCTGCGCCTGGTCGCCATCACCCTGCGTCATGCCGACAGCGCCGAAGAACATCGTTGGGAAGCGGCAGCCATTACGCAAGCGGGCGACTTTTTCCGTTCGCCGCTGCCGCGCCCAGTGCGCCTGGTCGAACGCCTCGGCGCGGGCGATGCCTGGAACGCCGGCTTTTACTACGGCCTGCTGACCGCGGGCGTCAACGCGCAGGGAATAGAAAAAGGTGTGCTGGTGGGCGACGCTGCCACGCGACTCAAACAGACGATTATGTTCGATCTGCCCCTGCTCAACGCCGGCGAAATCGAAGCGCTGATGCAGAGCGACCTTGTCGGCGGCGGCGCGCGCACCCTACGCTAAAACCATACCCTTAAAGGAGGTGATGTCTGGCATACAAACGCAGCAATACAGCACAAACAACACGCAGGAACGTTTATCAGTAAGGAGTATTGAGAAAATGAAACGCGGTATGTTACTGCTGCTGACGGTACTGGCCGTTGGCCTATTGACTTCCTTCACCTTTGTCTCGGCCCAGGGTTATACGCCCCCCGCGCCCGCCAGCGCCCCTGTACCGCTAGCGGAAGGCGCCCAGGCGCAATGCGCGAACTTTAACTGGGATGGCAGCAGCCCGTTGCGCATCGCCTATATGCCGCCGGCCACCGAGTTCAACTACTACATGGCGATCGGCGCTGGCATTACCGATCTCGCCGGGCAGCTTGGTGTCGAAACCTTCATGCTCGCTCCCCAGAGCGGCTCGGACATCGCCGGGCAGATGGGCATGATCCAGGATGTGCTGACACAGGGCGTCAACGCCATCATCCTTTCGACCCACGATGAAAATGCAGCGGCGCCGCTCGTCGCCCAGGCCATCGAACAGGGCGTGGCGGTGATTATCGTCAATTCCGACATCCCCAACTTCCCAACACCGGTGCATGGCGTTGTCGGCTATGCGCAGCGTAAAGGCACATTCATGCTCGGCCTGTACGCCGCGGGTATGGTGGGCGGCGTGGCCAACGTCGGCGTGCTCGAAGGCCTGCCCGGCTATCACTCGACCGAGCGTATCGGCGGTTTCCTCGATTCCTTCGCCAACTTCCCGCAGATGCAGATTATCGCCAGCCTGCCCACCGAATGGAACGTCGAAACCGGCAACACAGCCATGACCGACCTGCTCACAGCGTATCCCGAAATCAACCTGGTTGTTGCGGCCAATGACTATATCGCCATCGGCGCCGCCCGTGCCGCTCAGGCCATGGGGCGCGAAGATGTGCTGATCTTCGGTAACGACGGGGACACCACAGGCCTCGAAGATATTGCCGCTGGTCGCTGGACAGCAACCGTCAATACCACGCCCTATGTCATGGGTCAGGTGGCCTTGCAAGTGGCGATCGACTGCTTGAACGGCGCGTATCCCGGCGGCTGGACCGAAACCCCGACCGTCGTAACAGCTCAGGCCAACGTTATGCAGTTCATCTGCCGACCGGAAACACTCTTCCCGGCGCTCTCTGGCGAGTATACCTGCCCGTAGACTGAACCAGTGCGCTGCTGGGGCAGAGATGTTCCCGGCCATTCTATTCTAGTTGAATTGTGGGTGAGGAACTACGTGTTCCTTACCCACAGCCGCATCTGCCAGCCCTCAAGACCACCGCGCGCAAGGCAAATCAACCTGCGCTCAGGGAGGTTTTATGGAACACATGCCTTTATGGGAACTCCGTGAGATTAAAAAATCATTCTTTGGCGTACAGGCGCTTAAAGGCGTCTCGTGCAGCATTTACGAGGGCGAGGTTCACGCGCTGCTGGGCGAAAACGGCAGCGGCAAATCGACGCTGATTAAATGTGTGGCCGGTGTGCATCAGCCCGATTCAGGCGAGATGCTGCTGCGCGGGCGCGCTGTGTCCCTCCGCCACCCGCTGGACGCGCGCGCGCACGGCGTCGCCACCATCTTTCAGGAATTTTCAGTGGTGCCGTCGCTGACCGTAGCCGAAAATGTGTTTTTGGGACGCCAGCTTCACACCCCTTTAGGCGTGATCGATTGGGACGCGATGCGGCGTGAAACCGTCAAAACCCTCGAACAGCTCGAAATCCATATCAACCCCGACGCCGTTGTCCGCACGCTCTCAGTAGCGGAACAACAGTTGGTCGAGATCGCCAAAGCGATTTCGCTCGAATCGACGCTGCTGATTATGGACGAACCAACGGCAGCGCTGGGGCTGGCAGAAACTGACCGCCTGCTGGCGCTGGTGCGGCGTCTGGCCGCGCAGGGTAAGGCGATTCTCTATATCTCGCACCGTCTGGACGAAGTGTTCGAGATCGCCTCGCACGTGACCGTGCTCAAAGACGGCCACCGCGTCAGCAGCCAACCGTTGGGTGAACTGAAAATGAACGACGTCGTGCGCATGATGGTCGGCGTGGATATTGAGCAGCACTATCCCAAAGTCAGCAGCGTCAAGGATGTGCCCTGTTTAGAAGTCGAAAATCTGTCCACTGAACGTGGCGTCGATCATGTTAGCTTTACGATCAATATTGGCGAGGTCTTCGGGCTGGGCGGCATGGTCGGCTCCGGGCGCACAGAGATCGCCCGCGCCTTGTTCGGGCTGGATAAGCCTACCAGCGGCAGCATCCGCCTGCATGGGCAAAACGTACATTTCCGCTCGCCCGTAGAAGCTATCGGACGCGGCGTGGGTCTGATCCCGGAAAATCGCAAGTCCGACGGCTTGTTTTTCAACTTCGACGCGCCGCCCAATATCACGATCTCGCGGTTAGGTCAACTGCTGCGCGGCCCGTTCATGAGTCTGCGCACTGAGCGGCAGGTCGGGCGCGAGTACATCGACAAGCTGAGCATCACACCAGCCGCGCTGGAAAAATCAGTCAAATTTCTTTCGGGCGGCAACCAGCAAAAAGTCGTGATCGCCCGCTGGCTGTTTTCGCAAGCCCGTTTGCTGATTCTCGACGAACCCACTCAGGGTATTGATGTTGGCGCCAAGCTGGATGTGTACAAAGTCATCAACGAACTCACCGCACACGGTATCAGCATCCTGTTGATTAGCTCTGATTATCCCGAACTGCTGGCGATGAGCGACCGTGTAGCGGTAGTGCGCGACGGACGTATCCTGCACATCGCCGAAGCCAATCGTTTGAGCGAATACCAACTGCTGGCGATTGCATCGGGCGCGGAGAGTGACGAAAAGATGCAAGAAGTTCTGCGCCTGCGCACGCTGGCGATGCCGCTGGTGCATCAACTGCGCGACCAACTGCACGAGACGGTGCATCTGGCTGTGCTCGAACGCGAAGCGATGCGCTTGCTGTATCTCGATAAATTCGGCGGCGAACAAAGCATCGCCATGATGTCCCGCACCGGGGGGACAGCGCCGCTCACCTGCACAGGTCTCGGCAAAGTGCTGTTGGCCTATGAACCAAGCGCTCAGGTCGAAGCCTGGTTCAAGCAGCAAACCATCCCTGCCTTCACCGAAACCACCATTACCGACAGCGCTACACTGATGCGCGAACTCAGCGCCATCCGCGAAAACGGCTTTGGGCTGGATCGCGAAGAGCATGAACGCGGCATCCGCTGCATCGCCGCACCTGTTTATGGGGAGACAGGCGAAGTGATCGCCGCCATCAGCGTCACCGGCAGCAGCGAACGTATGCCTGCGGATCTGGCGCAGAGCGCGATGCGGCAGCAAGTGGTCGAAACCGCGCTGCGGATTTCGCGGACGTTGGGTTATCGTGCGGAAAAGCAATAAGTGTTGGGAGACAAATCATGACCGTTATCACCCGCATCTTGCGCTCCCCGGCAGTCGGCCCTTTGGTGGCGCTGCTGCTGGCTGTGGTTATTGTCAGCCTGAGCACCAACCGTTTCCTGACGCAGCAAAACCTTTCCAATGTGGCGCTGCAAGTCAGTCCGGTAGCGATTGCCGCCATCGGCGCGACACTCGTCATTCTCACGGGCGGCATTGACCTCTCTCCCGGCGCCATCGTCGCCCTGACAAGCTGTACGTTGGCGATTCTGACGAAAAACAACGACATTCCCATCGTGTTTTCCATTCCCATGGTGTTGTTGTTGGGGGCAGGTCTGGGCTTTGTCAATGGCTTCTTCAGTACCTATGGGCGAATACCCTCGTTCATCGTCACGCTGGCTTCCATGAGCATCTATCGTGGCCTGGCCTTCCTCATTACCAGCGGCTCGCCCATCTTTTCCGTCTCGCCCGATCTGGAACCGCTGTTTTACGGCGATTTTGTGGGATTGCCGATGCCATTCTATTACGTGGTGGCGCTCTACGCGCTCACCTTTGTTTTCTTACGCTATGGGATTATGGGGCGCGCGATTTATGCCGTCGGCGGCAACGAAGCAGCGGCGCGCTTGTCCGGCATCCGCGTGAACCAGACCCGCATGATAACCTTTGTGCTCGCCGGGTTGACATCGGCGATAGCCGGCGTGCTCACCACCGCGCGTCTCGACTCTGGCTCGCCCAACTACGGTGTTGGTACAGAACTGCAAGCCATCGCCGCAGCCGTCATCGGCGGCGCGAGTCTGGCGGGCGGCAGCGGCAATATCATTTCAACGCTGTTCGGCGCGCTGACAGTGGCCGTCGTGCAGAACGGTTTGAACCTGAATATCGTCCCGGCCTCGTGGCAGGAAATCACTCTGGGTTCGATCATCGTCTTAGCGGTGGGCGTCGATATGTGGCGCGCTTCCGTCAGCCGGCGTTTGGGACGTATCGCCGCGCTGTTCATGCCAGCCGGCAATCGGCAGCCCGAAAAAGCGAAAGGCAGTCCATAAAGCAAGCGCTCTTAGACGAGTGTTTTCTCACGTCTATCTATCAAACTCAAGTAGCGTCTCGAAACAAATCCAACAAAGAGGAAAGGCAGCAACCATGTATACTTATGGCAGAAAAACGGGCTGTCGCGCCAGCCTCGATTACACCTACAAAGGGATGCGCATCGCCTATCTCGAAAATGAGCTTTTGCGTGTCGGTATCCTGCTCGACAAAGGCGCGGATATTTTCGACTTTACCTACAAGCCGCGCGATCTTGATTTCATGTGGCAGTCGCCCATTCCCATGCAAAAACCCTTTGTGGTAACCAGCGCCCTGCCCGAAGGCGCGTTCCACGACTATTTTTACGGCGGCTGGCAGGAAGTCCTGCCCTCGGCGGGTTGGGCGTCAGAGCCGTATATGGGCACCTATCAGGGCTTGCATGGCGAAGTCTCGCTCCTCCCGTTTGAAGCCGCGCTGGTGGAAGACAGCGCCGAACGTGTCGCGCTGCGCACGCGCGTCCGTTTGTATCGTTCGCCTTTGACGCTTGAACGCACCATGGCGCTGAAAAAAGGCGTAGCGGCGCTCTTCATCGATGAGCGCCTGACCAACGAAGCGGAAAGCGAATTTGCCGTCATGTGGGGGCATCATCCGGCCTTCGGCACGCCTTTTCTCGACGAAAGCTGCATCGTGCAAACGCCTGCCAAAAAAGTCGAAGTGCTGGCCTTTCATCCCAATGGACTGTGGCAGCCCGGCGGTGATTACGAGTTCCCGATGGTACCCAACCGCCGCAGCGGCAAAGCCGAAGACATCACCCATGTGCTGCCCAAAAGCGTGCGTTCGGTTGACGTGGTGTTCTTCAAGGAATTAAGCGAAGGCTGGTACGGCCTGACCAACCGTAACCAAGGCGTTGGCTTCGGCATGGCCTGGGATCATGACCTGTTCAAGTATTTGTGGATGTGGCAGGTGTACGGCGGTCACAACGACTATCCCTGGTATGGGCGCACTTACAACTGCGCGCTGGAGCCGTTCACCAGCTATCCGCCTGCCGGGGTTCAGAACGCCATCAAGAACGGCACTGCGCACATGCTGGCTGCCGGCGCAGTCATCGAAACCACCCTGACCGCCGTCGCCTACGAGGCGCAGGGTGTCAAGCGCGTGCGTCTTGACGGCGGCATCGAATAAGGTCGCTGCGCTGCGGGCGTGGCCAGCGCTGCGCCCGCCTGCTCATAATCCCTCCTCATCCTGGGGTGTCACCACCTGCAACTGCTGCACAACACGATCGCGCAGCAATCCGCGCATCAAGTCTAGTGCCTGCACAATGCGTTTGTCAGACAGCGCATAATACACCGCCGTGCCCTGCCGCGTAGTTTTCACCAGCGCGCGATCTCGCAAAATCTTCAAATGGCGCGAAACCGTGGACTGTGGCAGGTCGAGTTCAGCAGTCAGGTCGCTCACATTTTGCGCGCGGTTGGCCAACAGATATATGACAGCGATACGTATCGGATCGCCCAATGCCTGGCATACCTGGTTATGGAGAAGTTCGATTTCCTCCATAAGCTGCGAGTCCATAAACTAGCCTTTCCTCTATCCGTTCATTCGGATTATTGGCGAAACTGCGCCTTCTGCGCCCGTGATACATGTCATCACTCTTACCGCTTAACGTCCTTTTTTCCCAGCAGCGGCAATCCGCGTCGGGATTGGGCTGGCATCTACAGCCTTTTGTGCAAAAATAGTGGCTCACTTTTATTCGACACAGATTTTAATAAAAAATGAACGCTCCCTATAAAGTCCTGATTGCCTATCGCCCTTTTACCGTCACTGATCCGGTGATTCTCAACACGCTTGCCAGCGAGCAAACTATCCAAACAGCGCTCGATGCATTGCGCAGCGCCGGATTCGACGCCGACATACTCCATGTCAACGAAGCGATTCGCCACAAGCTGGAAAAACTGGATAACAAGCGGACACTGATTTTCAACTACTGTGACGGCTATCTCGATGACCCCAACGGCCTCGACCCGATCACTGCCCTGATGGATGAACTGGGGATCGTCTACACTGGCGCAGACGACGCCGTACTGCATCTCTCGTGCGACAAAAGCCGCGTCAAACAACTGCTCCTTGCCCACCACTTACCCACGCCTGCTTACGTTATTTGTGAGAAAGATGCCCCCGCCGATTGGCCGCATTTCCCGGCGCTTGTCAAGCCCGTCGCGCTGCATAGTTCCTTCGGCATCTCCAGCGATTCCGTAGTGGATACGCCTCAAGCGCTGGCACAGCAGGTGCGCCAATGTGTGCAGCAGTGGCAGCAGCCTGCGCTTGTCGAGGACTTCATCGACGGCACAGAATATCGTGTCAGTTTGTGGGGAAATGGCGACGCTGTCGAGGTCTTGCCGCTGCTGGCTTTCGACTATTCTGCGCTGCCCGATTACCATCACCACCTCAAGGATTTCGACACCAAATGGTACGAGCAGGGCGTGAAAATCAGCGTCGCCCAGGGTCTAGACGCGGCGCTCAAAGCACAAATCGAACGTATTTCGATTGCCGCCTATCGCGCGATAGGCGCACGCGATTATGGCGCGATGGACGTGCGTGTGCGCGGCGGCCAGCCTTACCTGATCGATATCAACCCCAACCCGGATTTTTCTGACGCCAGCAATTTTTTTCGCTCGGCGCGCAGCATCGGCTGCGACTACGCCGGGCTGCTGGCGAAAATGATCGGCTTCGCCGCCCAGCGTTTGCCCCTTTAGCCTACTACCGCACTTTCGCCTGTAGCTGTTCTACGATACGCGCCAGCACATCATACGGCTGCGCGCCGCTCACCAGGTACTTTTTCGCGAAGATCAGTGCCGGCACGCCGTCTAATCCCAGTAGTTGCGCCTGATAAATATCCGCCTTGACGCTGTTGTCATAATCAGCGTCAGCCAATGCCGCGCGCAGCCCTTCGGCGCTCAGGCCAGCCTTTTCGCCTAATTCGACCAATACCCCCGCATCGCTGATGTCGCGCGCTTCCAGCCAGTAGGCGCGCAGCAGCGCGTTGTGATACGCCGCGCCAACGCCCATCCGCACCGCATAATGTGCCGCCACATGCGCCGCGTGCGAATTGATGCCAAACGGACCGCTGTCGATTTCCAGCCCATACTGTTCGCGTGCCACACGCTCAAACTTTGGCCGCGCCGTCGCGATATACTGCATAAACGCTTCCGTCATCGGGGGCGTACCCGCTGGGCGCAGTTCAAATGCGCGCCAGCGAATGTCTACGGCATAGTGCTTTTCGAGCTTCTCCAAACTGGAAGAGACTAACAGGCAGTACGGTCAGACATAATCCGACCAGACATCAATTTCAATCGCCATACGCTTTTCTCTCCTTGATACCTCGCCGCACCAATTTACCCCGCCGTCCCGCGTTGGTCAAACCGCCCTTCACCAAGAGTTTAGCAGCCTTTTACCGAACGCTCATCCAGCGGCATTGACCCCACTCTTGAAAACTCATATGATGTACACAGTGGTTGATTAGTAGTACTAACCATTAGCGCTGCTAAGAGAAGCGGTGAACTTGGCACACGAAGAACAGGCACGTATTGCGAAAAAAATGCTCGAAATCATCCCGCTGGTCATGCGTGTCATGTCCCTGGAAATGCGCAGCACCGGCCATATCTTCGCCGCCGGTCATGTGCCCCTGCTGGGGATGCTCAACCACCGCACATACACCTTAGGCGAACTCGCCGAGCGGCATTCTGTCAGTTCGCCCACCATGTCCAACACCATCACTGCGTTGGAAGAACGTGGTTGGGTGCTGCGTAAACGTTCGCTGGAAGATCGCCGTGTTGTCTGGATCGAGATCACATCGCAAGGGCGCACAGTTTTGGACGACATCAATCGACATGTCGAAAAACGTATCGCCGGCCTGCTGGACGAACTTTCAGAGCAGCAAGAAACAGCCCTGATTGAAGGCCTCACCGTGCTGCGCGATGTCTTCGCCACAGCGCTGGAGCGCGATCCCACTCTGCGCCACGAGTAATACAACACGTAGTTCGCATTTCGATAACCGGGTTCAGGTCTCAGCGTTTTCGCTTGAGCTTAGTTTCTTATTGTCATCTCTACAACGGGAAGGAAACAGGTATGTCTTCAGGGGCAATTGTCGCGGATCAATTAGTAAAACGCTTCGGAAGCGATGTGACAGCGGTCAACCGTGTGTCGTTCGAGGTCAAAACAGGCGAAATCTTCGGCTTCTTAGGTCCCAACGGCGCGGGCAAAAGTACCACTGTCGCCATGCTCACAACGCTCGTGCTGCCCAGCGCCGGTCATGCGCATGTCGGCGGCTTCGATGTGGTCTCGCAGGCCGCCCAGGTGCGGCGTATCGCCGGCGTCGCGCTGCAAGAAATCGGCCTTGACCCCCTTATGAAATCCACCGAACTGCTGACCATCCAGGGACAATTGTTCGGTATGTCGCGTAAAGAGGCACAAAAACGCGCCTTCGAACTGCTCGAACTGGTCAAACTGGCTGATGTGACCAAGCGCCCTGTGGGCAAATACAGCGGCGGGATGCGCCGGCGCCTCGATCTGGCCCTGGCTCTGGTACATCGTCCCGAAATTCTCTTTTTGGATGAGCCGACCACCGGCCTTGACCCTGCCAGCCGCCGCGATGTCTGGGCAGAAGTGCGCCGCCTGAACCGTGAATACGGCATGACCATCTTCCTCACCACACAGTATCTCGAAGAAGCCGACGAATTGGCCGATCGCATCGCCATCATCGACAAAGGCCAGATCGCCGTCGAAGGTCAACCCCAGGAACTCAAGGCGGCGCTCGGCAGCGAGTCGATCAACGTTACCTTTAAGGATGGCGAGAGTGTCGAACTGGCAAAACATGCGCTCGGCGATATGTTCGAAAAAGTGCAGATTGACCGTAAGACGCTCAAACTGTACCGCAACGGTGCGGCGGAAGTTGTGCCTGCCGTTGTCAACCGCCTGAATACACAGGCGCTTGTGCCCGTCGCGCTCACCCTGACACAGCCGACTCTCGACGATGTGTTCCTGCAAGTCACCGGCCAGAGCTTCCAACCAGACGCCAAAACCGCCGAAGTCGCCTAATCCTTAAGTCATCCCAGGGGCGAGCCATGGCTCGCCCTGCGCCACAACATGACTTCAAACGGCTTTTACATCAGCATCGACCGCTTTTAGTGTAACTCAACAAAGGACTACTCTCATGGCAAGCATTACCTCTACACGCCGCCTGCCCGCGCAGGCCGAACACCATGCACCCGCACGCATGCCTTTCGTGCAGCAGGTCACCATGATGACCTGGCGCAGTCTGGTCACCAACTTTCGCGTGCCTGGCGTCATTCTGCCGCCGCTAATCATCAGCGCCTTTTTCCTGCTCATCTACGAATCGACGCTGGGCGGAGCATCTGGCTTCCTGCCCGGCCTGCGCGGGCAAAGTTATCTCGGCTTCATTCTACCGCTGTCCATTGTCAGCGCGGCGCTCAGCGGCGCGGGCGTGGCCGGACAAAGCATCGTGCGCGACATCGAAAACGGCTACTTCGACAAGCTGATGCTCACGCCCATCAGTCGCGGCGCGCTGCTCCTTGGCCCCATGGTCGCCGGGGCCGTCATCCTCGTATTGCAGACAACCGTCGTCATCATGGTAGCGCTTTTCATGGGGCTGGAACCGGTCACCGGTTTGCCCGGCCTGCTGACCGTTATCGGTTTCGCGCTGCTGCTGGGCACAGCCTTCGCCGGTTGGACGGTGGGCATCGCGCTCATGAGTGGCAACGCGGCGGCTACTCAGGGCGCCAGTTTCCTCTTTTTCCCGCTCTCGTTCCTGACTGCCACCTTCGTCCCGCTCGATCTGCTCAGCGGCTGGATTAAAGTCGCCGCCACTTACAATCCCATCACCTACATCCTCGACGCTATGCGCACCACCATCAATATCGGCTGGAATGCCGAAATCATGGCCGGCGGTGTCGCCGCCT
Organism: Chloroflexota bacterium; assembly: GCA_013388745.1. GTDB lineage: Bacteria > Chloroflexota > Anaerolineae > Aggregatilineales > Phototrophicaceae > JACAER01. The sequence goes on along the minus strand of JACAER010000029.1, from coordinate 30,524 downwards.
GCCTGATTATGGGCCTTGTGCTGTTCGCTTTTGCCATGCACGGCCTGCGCGTTCGCACCCGCCGTCGCTAAAGCTCAAAGATGACCGCTGTTCAGGATGGGCACGCCGGAGGCTGCGCACCCATCCTGATTGATACACCCGCAGCAATTCCGAAAAAAATCCATAAAAATCGTAAAAAATTCATTAAGTGAATTATAGGGCAAACGATAACGTGATAATCTATGATAGAAAACGTTAAGCACAACTTACTGGACACATGAAAAAACAGCCTTTTTTGCCCCTCGCCGCCACGTTGAGCCTTCTGGCCCTTGTGCTGTTTACCCTTGTTCTGATTCCACCGCCGCCAGCAGATAATCGCCTCCCCACGCTGGCCGCATTTCCTACCTTAACTCCCCCGCAGCGCCCTTCCGGCAGCGGGATCACTCCCTCAGTTACCCCCGTGGTGGCCGCAGCTCCTGCGTCCGACGCCCTTGTGCCGAATCAGGTTGTCATCGCCTTTTCATCCGCCGCCACATCCGAAGAGCGCGCAGCCTATCTCCAGTCAATCGGCGCTGCCGTCTCTCGCGACATTCCGGCCTTAAACACTGTCGTCGCCACCCTGCCCACAGGCACACTTGATCTTCCCGACTCACCCATTGTTGCTCGCTCCGAGCCTGATTATTACGTCAGCGCGCAGCAGACCAGTGTCAATGACCCGCTCTACCCGCAGCAGTGGGCGCTTCCGGCCATCGGCGCGCCCAGCGCATGGGCACAAATGCAGACCGGCGCGCCCAACATCGCCGTTGCCCTGATTGACAGTGGTATATGCACTACCCACCCCGATCTGCAAGGGCGCATCCTGCCCGGCTACGATTTTGTAGAAAACGATTCCGCCCCGCAGGACGATTTTGGACATGGATGCAGCGCCGCAGGTATTCTGGCGGCTAATGCCAATAACGATCTGGGCATCGCCGGCGTCGCCCCCAACATCCAGATTTTGCCGCTGCGTGTGCTCAACGCGCAGGGTGTCGGCACATACTCCGATGTCGCTGCCGCCATGATCTATGCGGTGGACAACGGCGTGCAGATTATCAATCTCTCTTTAGGCGGTACACAGTCTTCCTCTGTACTGGAAAGCGCCGTGGAGTACGCTGTCGCGCGCGGCGCATTGATTGTCGCTGCCGCTGGCAACTACCCTGACCGGCTGCTTTACCCGGCAGCCTTTGCCGCTGTTATCGCCGTTGGCGCTGTCGATCAAAACTTGCAGCGCAGCAGTTTCAGTCCTGCGGCAGGTATCGATCTCTTTGCGCCAGGACGCGACATTTTGACCACCCAAATCGACGGCAGCTACGGGCTGATGACCGGCACAAGCTTCGCCGCGCCCTATGTCGCTGGCATCGCCGCCTTAGAGCTGGCTTCTGGCCGCACCTTAACCCTCGATGGCGGCTTTGTGCGCTTCGGGGGAAGCAATACACTGGTCGTGGCTGTTCCCAGTGCGACACCCGGCGCATGGCCCTCTCATTATGCCGCCTTACTCAATACTGCGCGTTCAAGCGGAATACTGCGCGTCATTGTCAGCCTGGCCGTGAATTTTCAGCCAGAGGCTCAGCTTGCGCCGCAGGCCGTGCAGGCGCAGCAGACCCAAATCGTCCAGGCGCAGCAGGCCATAATCAGCGCCCTGAGCGGCTATGCCGCCCAGATTGTCGCACAGTCAGACCAATGGCTGATCCCGGCGCTGGCGCTGCAAGTCGATGAGACCGCGCTGCAACATCTGATGACTCTGCCAGGAATCACCAATATCAGCGAAGACAGACCGCTGCCGCTCCGGCTTAACTCCAGCGCCGGCGTGATTGATGCCCCCGAAGCCTGGGCGATGGGCTACACAGGCACAGGACAAACGGTCGTCATCGTAGACAGCGGCATCGAACGCACGCACAGCTCTTTCGACGGACGTGTTGTCACCGAAGCCTGTTATTCGTGGAATGAAACCGACAACCCCGGCACCCCAACGATCAACGAACGCCAGGATTCTCTGTGTCCTAGCGGCCAAACTGAACAATTCGGCACAGGGGCGGCAGCCCTTGACCGCTGCAACTTATTTGGTGTGAGCTGCGATCATGGCACCCATGTGGCGGGAATCGCCGCCGGCGGCAATGCGACTTATCGCGGTGTCGCGCCCAGTGCCAATATCATCGCTATTCAAGTGTTCACGGCATTTTATCACGCCGGCCTCTGCGCGCCTTATACGCCACCGTGTATTTTGAGCTACACAGCCGATCAGATCAACGCCCTCAACTACACCTATGCCATACTGCATCCGGTATACACCATCGCTTCGGTCAATCTCAGTATCGGTGGCGGGCGCTACACCAGTGTGTGTGATAATGACTTAAGCGTACCCGCCGCCGAGATGAAAGCGGCCATTGACCAACTGCGCGCCGTCAATATTGCCACCGTGATTGCTTCGGCCAACGATGGTTTCAGTGATGCGCTCGGTTTTCCTGCCTGTATTTCTACTGCCATCAGCGTTGCTTCCACCACTGATGCTGATGCCCTTTCCAGCTTTTCCAACACCGCCAGCTTCCTCAGCCTGTTAGCTCCCGGATCGAATATCATTTCTTCCATACCTGGCAATATGTTTCAATCGCTGAGCGGTACATCAATGGCCGCGCCGCAGGTCACGGGCGCCTGGGCACTGCTGCGCCAGGCACAACCCACCGTGACTGTCACCAATGCGCTCAACATTCTGCGTAATTCCGGCGTGCCTGTACTTGATACACGCAATGGGCTGACCTTCCGACGTATCGATCTTGATAATGCCTTAACTGCCTTGCTGCCGCCCACCCCTACGCCCACGCCTGTGGGCTATCGCACGACAGTGCTGCGCGATCAGGATTTGCTGTACTGGATGCAGGCGCAGCCCACCACACCGCTGCGCATCATTCTCGTCGTGATTACACCCAACCAATTAAGCATTTATGTTGAAAGTGTTGGCGTGCGCGGCATCGTCCCGGTCGTTATCCAGCAGGGCAGCAACCTTGTCCAAATCACCTATGGCCCCCCCACCGACCTGAACGGCAACCCCGCGCCGGCAGCGCTGGTGAGCGCGGTCAATACACATTTGCCGACCATTCTCACAGGTGCGCTCGACCAGGCGCTCGCGCTTAGCTTTGGCTCGGCTCATGATCTTGTGGACATGACGCTGCGCGGCAACGCACTGGACATTGGCGCGATTCTGCCGTAAGCGCTTTCGATGAATAAATAACCTATGGTCATCGGCTGCGATGCGGGTTACAATCTACACTGCTTACCAGTAATCTGCGTTTCACGCCATCGACTTGAGTTTTGAGCAATGCCTGACGGTCTTCTCAACGATGATGCTCACCTAATCCAACGGATCATGGGCAAAGACCAAACCGCGCTTTCGGAGCTTTACCAGCGTTATGGCGCGCTTGTTTATGGTCTGGCGCTGCGTGTCCTCAACAATCCCGGCCTGGCGGAAGAAGCGGCCCAAGACACCTTTATGAAGGTCTGGAATCAGGCTTCTATGTGGGATGGCAACAAAGGCCGTCTTTCCACCTGGCTGATGACCATCACCCGCTACACAGCTATCGACCGCCTGCGCAAAGAACACAACCGCACCCCCATTGCTGTCGCCCTTGAAGACATCGAAGACTTTATCGGCAAACGCTCGTTCTTCGATACGCCACAGGGACAGGATCGCCAACTGATGCGCGCGCTCATGCGCAATCTGCCCGCCGAACAGATTCAAGTGATCGAACTGGCTTTTTTTCAAGGCTTATCGCACAGCGAAATCGCCGAAGAGTTAACGCTGCCGCTGGGCACCGTCAAAACCCGTTTGCGTCTTGGGCTGCAAAAGCTCAAGGTGCTGTGGCTTGATGCAACATTACAAGATAATGAGAATACTTAAGGGAACCACGCTTCTGAAATCTATTTTTACAACTTTTTTCGTATTCAAGATAAGCAAGCATTGTGTGATGATTGATAGAGATCCGTGATGAGTGATTTGCCGCAGCAATCCAGCCAACCCGATTGCGAAACATTGCAAGCCTTGCTTCCTGCCTATAGTGTTGGCGCAACCGACCCCGCCGAAACACAGCAGGTGGAAGCCTGGTTGCCGCTGTGCCCTGATGTCGTGTCTGAGCTGGAGGAGTATATCGCTCTTTCGCAAGCGTTGTTGTACACCTCGCAACCCACAATACCGCCAGCAGCACTGCACGACAAGTTGATGGCGCTCACAGCAGATACGGCAGCTCCCGCAACACGAGTCAACGTCAGCGTCCCGCGTCCTCTACCCGTGCCGCGTAATCGCCGCTGGATAGCCGCCGCTGCTGCGCTGGTCGTGCTGCTGCTTATTTCCAATGCCTTCTGGATTCTGCTCGCCGCTCAACTACGCCAGATACAGGACGCCTACTCTACTCAAATACAGCAGCAAGAAGAGATTATCGCCTATCTGACTTCAGCAGATGCTCAGCAGGTTGTGCTCAATGCGCAGCAGGGAAGTGTACGTGTCTTCTGGAAGCCGGGCGAAAACATGGCCTTGCTCGCTACAGAGGGATTGCCTCTGCTGGCTTCTGATCAAACCTATCAGGTCTGGCTTATTCGCGGAGACAATCGCATCAGCGTCGGGCTTTTCCACGTGGACACAGAAGGGCGCGGTATCATGATTTTTGAGCCGCCGCGCGCGTTAGACGACTATGACGCGATAGGGATCACCACCGAACCTGCCGGCGGCAGCGAAGCGCCCACCTCCGAGGCTATCGCAGTCGTTGAATTGTAGGGGATGCGCCTAGAGGGAATCGAACCCCCACGGGTAGTTCCGAAGACTACTGCTCTGTCCGTTGAGCTATAGGCGCTTACTATCTTTCTACATTGTAATCCAGATCAAGAGAGGGTCAAGCCCGCAGTTAATTTTGCCGCGTCGAGCGTAGAATGCGCAGCAAATGCCGGTTATACTGCGTCAGCTTCAGCGCCATCATGTCCCCCAGTTTCGCCTGAATCTCCTCAGCCTGTTGCAAAACAAGCTCAGCATCATCCAACGCATTCAGCTTCATGAGGCACGCGCCAAGATTCATCAGTGCCCGCCCCAGCGCAAAAACATCATTGTCCTGTTCGAGCAGCGTCACCGCCAGCGCAAAGGCATCATGCGCCTGCATATGCTGCTGCTGCGCGTCAAAAATGCGTCCGAGCAGAATATAGAGGCGCGCCTGCGCCAATTGATCATTTTTTATAGTCTGAAGCGCTGCTTCGGCCAGCGCGAGGCTGGTCTGATAGTCTTTTTGCAACAGCAGCGCCTCGCTGTGCAGTGCCAGCACGCGCCGTGTTTGCGGCAGCGTCGCCAACCACTGCTGCGCCCGTCTACCATCACCCACATCCACAGCGATCTGAGCAAATTCGATCTGCATGGTGATGCGCAGCGTCGGGTCTGGCCGGCGTGTAAGCATGTTTTGCACACGCTCAAGATTCTCCACGGCCTTTTGATAACGTCCACGATAGCGCAGCAGCACCGCCCATTCCAGCAGCGCCCACGCCTGTGTGTCAAACTTGCCTTCAGCGCCCGACAATGTGACAGCGTTCCTGAAGTGCTCTTCGGCCTCATCCCAATGAGCACTGCGGCGCAGGCAAACCCCATACGACGTATGTTGTAACGACGTGCGCGCATCGTAGCGCCGAAAAATCTCGCACCACACAGCGCCGTTTTGCGCCGCATTTCTGGCAAAACGCTCTAACCATCGTTCCACACGGCTCGCATCGAGCTGTATCCAATCTGCCAGCAGCAAATGTTCAGCCAGCGCTTGCGCAAACAGCGCTTGTTCGCCAAAACAGGCTTCGGCCTCCTCGATCAGGTGTGCCGACAAAAGCTGCATTTCGCCCGAATCCACGACACGTTGTTCGACAAATGTACGCATTTCGCCCGGCAAGTTCAGTTGATCCGGGGCCAAAAAATCAATCAACCGCCACTGCGCCAGCGTATGCAAGTGGGCTTCCAGAAACCGCAGCGGCCACAACGCGGCCAACGCCGTGCTGCTGCCCTCAGCGAACATGGCCAGCATCAGCCAATGGGCTTTGGCCTCAAGGGGCAGCGCTCGATAGGCTTTGGTCAACAACTGATGCAGCGCCGGCGCACGCTCGTATTCCGCGCTGTAGTACGTCGGATTCTGCGCGATCAGCCGTATCAGCAGCGGATTTCCCGCGCTGCGCTCCCAGATTTGCTCAGGAATAGGCGCGTTGTCGCTAATGAGCGTCTGCACGAACTCACTCGTCTCCGCCGGGTTAAGCGGCGTGAGCGCGATATGGGTGGCCGCGCGGCTCAGCGGAACGTACTCCTGATTAGTAATACAAACCCGCGCTGCGCTCAAATCGTCGAGCACCTTGTCCAGTCCTGCGCTGTCGCTTAACAGGGCATGTATGTCATCCAGAATCACAGCCGTTGGTGTCAGTTGCAGTGTTTCGCGCAGCGTCAGCGTCGAACCCTCCTGAGACAGGTTTTCCGCCAGGCGATGACGGATATAAGGGATAGATATGGGACGATCAATCCAGATCACCGCAGAGATCTCTGCGGCATCGATCCAGTTGCGCACAAGTTCCTGCACGAAGGCGGTCTTGCCCACCCCTAGCACCCCGCTGACGTACACCGGGCCACTGCTGCGCTGCCCCTGCTTCAAGGCCAGCGCACGCCCAAAAAGCGGCACACGCTGCGCCCAGGGCAGCGCCATATACAGGCTGCGCTTCCGCTGTTCCTGCCGCGCTTTCCCTTCACGCTGCGCAATCTGTTCGACTAATCTGCCAAGCGCGTGCTGCTGGTAACGCCGCAGATTGCGATCCGTCATCGCAAATATGTCGCTGAAGAACTTCGCCGAGAATGCCAGATCAATACGGACGTAGCGATAGTACAGATAATTCCAACCAAGAAGTTCGATGTTATCTGTGCTGACAACATGTTTCAGCGCGGTGGCGGCTTCCGCATAGGTTTCGGACAGCATGGGAGCAGCCAAACCGACCGCCCGACGATGTTCGGCAACCTGCGCGCGGATAATCTCGACAATCAGGTCTTTGAGGGCGTGCATCCTGCGCTGCTCGACATCAGGCAGGACTGTTTTCAGCAGATGCTCATCTACGATCAACAGCGATTCGAGTGGGCTGCGGGTCTGCTTTCCCGCGCTGTAGAGCAGCGCTTCAAGCACCGCGCGCACACTTTCACTGCTGATAAAAGGCGGTTTACCAGATCGCATCGGGAAACGTATTGACTCCGGCGTGCAGGCCTATACGCTTGTACATCTGGAAACCGGTAAAGGGATGTCCCAATACCCCGTCATGAATCGCCCACGAACGCCCGCGTACCGTGCGCCACGCCTCCGGGTGGCGGAACACGCTGCTTCCTGTCAGTTTGCTGTGCAGCTCGCCGCCGGGTTGGAATTCCTGATGGATGCGCTGCATTTCCTTAAACCCACGCAGATAATTGAACCCATAGCGCTCAAACGTGATGGCGTTGTGATACGCCAGCGGCTCAATAAAGAACATATCGTGCCCTAAGTTGGTCACGAACTGCTCAAACACCGGCACAGCAGTCCTGAACACACGCATCCCGGAACGAATCTGCCCTGGCGCCAACCCATACTCCATCGCTGCGCGTTCTGCCTCGCGATTGCGGCTGGTTGTCCCGAAATGGGTTGGGTTGCCGTCGTGGTCAAAATCAACTCCAAAACGCGGCGAATTGGGGTCATTGACCACAACCAGAAGCACCAGCAGTTGATTGTTGAAGGTGTCGGCCATGTTCAGGTAGAGCATTGGGTCGCCGTCGCTGGCGCGCCGCCGCACTGTAATTTCCATCGCGCGGCTGCCTTCTGGACAGCGGAAATGGACGACCTTTTTACCGTCTACAGTCAATGTCTCGCGGTCGATAATGTAGGTGGTAAAGAGCCATTCCGGCAGCAAAGTCCGATAAATGGCGTGCTTTTCCATGTCAGGAAGTGCGTTAATCTCACGAATGGATGTAGGCCACTGAATATCAATAGTCATTTTTCAACGCCCGGCGCATCTCGCGTTCGGCGTCTCGCTTGCCGATACTGTCCCGTTTGTCATACAGTTTCTTGCCTTTAGCAATGGCGATCTCTACCTTTGCGCGTCCGTTTTGCAGGTAGATCATCGTCGGGATAACGGTGTACCCGCGATCACGGACACGTTCACGAATCTGGCGCATTTCTTTCTTGTGCAGCAGTAACTTGCGCTGGCGCAGCGGGTCTTTGTGGCCGGCATACGCCCCTTGCGAATACGGGGAAATATGGACATTAAACAGCCACATTTCGCCGCCCTGTTCCTGTACGAAACCGTCCCCAATATTGACCTGATTCGCGCGGATTGACTTGATTTCTGATCCCATCAAGACCAGACCGGCCTGAAAGGTTTCTTCCAGAAAATACTCGTGCGAGGCCTTGCGATTCTTCGCAATGACCTTGATGCCCTCAAGTTTCATGACGATTGCCCCAACTGCTGTTGTAATTGGCGCACAGCCTCGCCTAACTCGACATCGCGACCATTGATGTCGGGAATCATTGCAATATCCGGCGTCAGCCCCGTCCCTTCAATTGTGCTGTTATTAGGCGTAAACCACTCCGCCGATGTGATGTGAACGGACGATTGGTCGGAGAGTCGGAAAATCTCCTGCACCGTGCCTTTCCCATACGTCGTCTGACCGATCAGGATACCGCGCCCGCTGTCGCGAATCGCGCCGGCCACCAACTCCGAAGCGCTGGCGGTGCCGCCGTTCACCAGCACGATAAGCGGCAAATCCGTCATAATGCCGCCCGGTTGTGCATCAAACGTGCGTTCGCTATCGCGGCTGCGCTGGTAGAGCACCACGCCGCCATCCAAAAATGCATCTGCAATATCTACCGATTCTTGCAGCAGGCCGCCGGCATTATTGCGCAAATCCAGCACCAGCGCTTGAATAGGGGCAGCCCGCAGATCAGTCACCGCCGCCGCCAGTTCATCAGGCGTGCGGTTAGTAAAGCGTAAAATCTGAATGTAACCGATACGCGCGTCTTCTTCCAGCACACGCCAGACCACAGATGGCACATTAATCACGTCGAACGTGATAAACACAGTAAATTCTTCGCCTGTCGCGTGCCGTCCCACCGTGATTTCAACGCCGTTCCCCTCGCGCACTTCGCCGCGCAGCAGTTGATCGACAGCATCCTGCTGCTCGGCCAATGTCAGCCGCGTGCCGTTTACGGCGACCAGGCGATCGCCATCCACAATGCCCGCGCGTATCGCCGGGCTGTCGGGAAAGGGAAACAAAACAAAGTCACCCGCCTCATTGCGTTGCAGCAGCACGCCAATACCGCCATACGTGCCCGCCAGTACATCCGATTCGCTCTGCGCGACCGGTGGATCGATGAAAAAGGTGTAACGATCATCCAGCGCAGACAGTAACCCACGTATCGCCGCGTACTGCCGCTGCGTATAATCCGGCTGTTCGCGCAGATAATTCTGATCCAGCAGAATTTGCACTTCATCCAACAGTGGATAACCCGCGCCGGGCGTTTGCGCATTCACAGCAGCAATCTGCACGAAGTCACGGAACAAAAAGCCCGCGGTGAACACCAACGCCAGGCCCAGACCAATCAGAAAGCCGTAGAGGACTGATTGTTTAGTGTTGGCGTATTTCGTATCTATCATTCCGGACTCGCCTGTATAATCTACTGTAGTATTGAATTGTAGCATCCAAGTGAGCGAAACCCAAGCTATGGAACAGCAGCCCCTCGTGTTGGTCGTTGATGATCAGATTCCAGCAACCGTGATGTTGCAACGCTTGTTTGAGCATCACGGCTATCGCGTCAAATGCGCTTATGACGGCCCTGCCGCGCTCAAGTCAGCGCGTGAACTCATCCCCGACCTCATCTTGCTTGACGTATTAATGCCCGGCATGAGCGGTTTTGATGTGCTGGAAACGCTGCGTCAGGATCCAGCCACGGCCATTATTCCGACTATCATGATTACCGCCCTGGACGAGCCGGATAACATTGCGCGCGGGCTGAATCTCGGCGCAGATGACTACATTCGCAAGCCCTTCCACACCCGCGAACTACTGGCGCGCGCCGAAAGCAAGATGAAAGCGCGCAAGCTCGAAGACAATTTGCAGCGCCGCACTGAAGAACTGGAAGCCTTGCTGCGTGTCAGCGAAGAATTGAACCAGCGCCGCGAAATTAACGAACTGTTGAACCTGATCACACGCCTGACTCTGGAAATGCTGCCGGGCGATAGTGCTGTGATCTATCACCTGAACGAAGAAGGCCAGATGATCAACAGTTATGCCGAATTCAGTGAACGCGCGCCCCGCAGCCCAGGGCTGAACGAACAGCTTGTTACCCGCCTGTTGCAAACGCGCCGCGCCATGCGCTGGAACGGCAGTGAAGCGCTGGTCAGCGGCTTCAAAAGTGGCATGGTGATGCCGCTTCAGCATGGCGACACGACACACGGCCTGCTGTTGATTCTTTCGCTCGATGTTGAGCACGATGAGCGCCACCTGCGCCTGTTCGAGGGCATTGGCCGACAGGCCGGCTTAGCTCTGCGCAACGCCGAATTGTATGAGATTCAGATGAACTACTCGCTGCATCTCGAAGATATGGTTGCGGAACAAACCAAAGAACTGCGCGACGCCCAGCAGTTGTTGGTGCGTTCGGAAAAACTGGCTTCTATCGGCCATTTGGCAGCCAGTATTGCCCACGAAATCAACAATCCCTTACAGCCGATTGTCGTCATCCTCGATGAGATGCGTCAGGATCTTGAAGCCAAACATATGCCAGACATCCGCGACATCGAAATGATCCAACAAAGCGTCGAGCGCATCCGGCGGATTGTCAGCCAATTGCTGGATTTCACGGGCAAACGCAGCGAGGGTGAAGAAACCAAACTCATTAATATCGAAAAAATTCTTGAAGGCATTGTAACCCTCAATCGCAAATTCTTCCAGCAGAACAACGTCAAAATCATCACCGAACTACCGCAGCTTCCACCTGTCTATGGCAGCAAAGACAAACTTGAGCAGGTGTTCATGAATCTGGCGCTCAATGCACAGGCCGCCATGCCCAGGGGGGGAGAACTCTATATTGGTGCCCACAGTGAGGGTGAAAACATCGTTATCGAATTTGCCGACAACGGGCATGGTATTCCGCAGGAATACATGGATCGTATCTTCGATCCTTTCTTCACCACCAAACAGGAGGGGACAGGGCTGGGATTGTTCGTCAGCTACGGCATTATACAAAGCCACAACGGCAGCATTGAGGTCAACAGCGTGGAAGGCAAAGGATCTCGCTTCACGATCAAACTACCGATCACGCTCAAAGTCCCTGATAGTGCCGAAAAATAAGACAGGGCGACGCCCTGTGGGTCACCCTGCCAAAACCTTTCTTTTCACAACCGGTTTGATTTAGCTCGCAGGCTGCCAGCGCACTTGAAATTCATTGGCATCAAGCGTGCCGTTGGCGAAATCCTGCGCATCAGTCAGAGTCACGCCGATCAGCCGTCCCTGTGTGCCCTGTTCGCAGTTATCTGTACGCACAGCCAGCGCATCAATGTCACTCACTGATAGACTGACTTGTGCGATGGCAATCATGGCGTCGATCGCCGTCTGGCGCACTTGTTCCGGCGCTGCGCACACGATCGCCAACAAGGTGCGTCCCAGGCTTGTTTCAACGACTTCAACCGGATTCTCTGGCACAGCAAAATCGACCAACGCCTCACCAATCAATTCTTCGGGTGTTCCGCCACCACCAACCCCTAGATCAATCTCAGAGGTCGCCGCAAGCTCTTCTTCCGGTGTGGGGGAAGCCTCTGCAACAGCGGTTTCTCCCTGTGTTGGCTCCACAGTCGGCGTTGGCTCTTCGGCCGCCGTCGCCTCAACTTCTTGCGTTTCGGTGGCCTCGCTGGTCTCGATCACTGCCGCTTCGGTCACTTCTTCCGTTGGCGTTTCTGTCGCCAATGCCACCGTTGAACCTTCCGTTGCGGCAGTCGCAGAAGTTGGCACTGTTCCCGGCGGATTCAGCAGCGCGACAATAAACAGACCGACAACAATGATACCGATCATCGCCAGTACGGCGACCAGTAGCATCAGCCAGCGCGGGCGACTTGATGCCGCGGGGGTTTCTTCTTCTTCCGGCTCATCGAAATCTATCGGTTCTTCATCAGAGAAATCGGGGACATCATCTTCCGCCGGCTTCGGCGCGGACGTGGAAAGCGGCTTAATTCCCTGAACCGGCGGCTGTGTGAGCGGCGGCGGAGCGGCTGGAAGAGCAGCCGGCGCCGCTAGCCCACCGAACTGTGTATTCAGCGTTTCCAGCAGCGAACGCGCCTCTGGATAATCGGGATTAATGCGCAGCACATTTTGCAGCGCACTGCGCGCCTGACCTGGATCATCAAGCGCATGGGCATACAACCACCATGCGTCGGCATTATTCGGTTCTTGAGCAACCAAAGGCCCCAGAATCGCACGAGCCTCACTCAGATTATCAGCTTCGATAAGTTGGTAGGCTCTGTCTAACTGGTTTGCATCGGACATGGCGTGCATCCCTTATGGTAAGGCGCAATAACAAAGTAGTGTATCCGCTGTAGGGCGCGAACGCAAATAAAAAACCCACCGTTGCCGGTGGGCTGTTTGCCCTGGAGAGGATTTGAACCTCCACCCCCGAAAGGACACACCCCTCAAGCGTGCGCGTCTGCCGATTCCGCCACCAGGGCTGATGCTAAGCAACATTATAACGGCAGACGTCTTCGTGTCAATCCTTTTGCGAAACGCGCAGATTAATCTAAAATCATGCGTTTAAATGCTTTTGTCAAAAAAGGATATTTTCGATGCGGATTGTTGTAGATGCGATGGGCAGCGATGCCTGTCCTGCTCCAGATGTCGCCGGCGCCGTGCTGGCGGCGCGCGAATTGGGCAGCGCGATTCTGTTAGTGGGCGACGAAAAAGCGATCAAAGCAGAACTCGTCAAACACCACACGGTGGGTTTAAAAATCGACGTCGTTCACGCTGCCGAAACGATAGCGATGACCGACAAGCCCAGCGCGGTCATCAAAGGCAAGCCCCAATCGTCCATGCATGTCGGCATGAATCTCGTCAAAGACGGCCAGGCCGATGGCTTCATCAGCGCGGGCAACACGGGCGCGGCGCTAGCCATTGCCATGCTGGCGACCCTCAAGCGCATTCCCAATGTGGAACGCCCGGCGCTCAGTTCGATCGTGCGCATCGGCGGGCGCAGCGTGATTCTGCTCGATGTCGGCGCTAACGCTGACTGTAAGCCCGAATGGTTAACACAGTTTGCCGTCATGGGTTCGATTTACGCCCGCACTGCATTGGGGCTGGCAAAACCCCGCATTGGCTTGTTATCCAACGGCGAAGAAGAAGGCAAAGGCACAGCCCTCATTCACAAAACCGCCGAGCTGCTGCAAGAGACTTCGCTCACCTTCGTCGGCAACATTGAGCCGCGCGAAATCTTCGAAGACCATGCCGATGTCATTGTGTCCGATGGTTTTGTCGGCAATATTCTGATTAAATCATTAGAAGGGGCGACGAGTTTGCTGTTGAATCTGATTCGCCGCGAAATCAGGAGCGGCCCTCTCAGCACGCTGGGGGGCTTGCTGGCACGCCCGGCCTTCAACCGCGTGCGCAAAGAAATCGACCCTTTTGAAATCGGCGGCGCGCCGCTGCTGGGGGTGAATGGCGTGGTCATCATCGGGCACGGGCGTTCGAACGACGTGGCCATCAAGAATTGCGTGCGTCAGGCGGAAAAAGCAGCCGCAGGAGGTTTGATTGACGCCATTCGCGAAGGGATAACACAGCCCAAAGTATAAATTTGAGCAAAGGGTCAGACGATGGAGACAATGCGGTTGGGTCGTCATCGGGTGGTTATTACCGGGCTGGGAGCTGTCACGACACTCGGCAGTCCACAGCACTTGTGGCAAGCGGTTCTGGCGGGGAAATCTGGGATCCGCCGCCTGGAAACGATCGCCACCGAACACCTGCCTGTCAGAATTGGCGCTGAAGTGCGCGATTTTGACGTGACTGGATATATCGAGCACAAAGAGGCGCGGCGCATGGGCCGCTGCGCCCAGTTTGCCGTTGTCGCCGCCAAACAAGCGCTGCAAGACGCCGGATTCGTTCTTGAAGAACTGGAAGCAGAGGGCGAGCGCAGAGGGGTGGTGCTGGGCACAACATTGGGCGCGCACGATATGGGCATCAACGAAACTTTTAAGTTCCGCACCAACGGCTATCGCCGCCCCAATCCGCTCAATTTTGTCAACTGTATCCCTAACATGCCCGCGCACTATGTCAGCCGCCTTGCGCGCGCCTTTGGGCCGCTCAGCGCGCCCTCAACAGCCTGCGCGGCAGGCACGCAGTCGATTGGCGAGGGCAGTGAACTGATACGGCATGGCCGCTGCGATGTTGTGCTGGCGGGCGGGGTCGAGGCCATCTTGCAGGATTATGTGCTGGCAGGCTTTGAATCCATGAACGCGCTGGCCGCTGCCGAATATAACGAAAGTCCCGCAAGCGCCAGCCGCCCTTTCGATGCCTGTCGTTCCGGTTTTGTTATGGGCGAAGGCTGTGGTATCGTGGTACTGGAGTCGCTGGAACATGCGCGCGCGCGCGGCGCGCGCATTTATTGCGAGGTGCTCGGCCATGCCTCGTCTTCTGATGCCTACCATATCGCCGCGCTCGAACCCGAAGGCAAAGGCGCTGTGCGGTGTATGCGTTGGGCGTTGCAAGATGCGCATCTGCCAGCGGACGAAATCGACTATATTAACGCGCACGGCACTTCTACGCCCGCCAACGATGCAATGGAAACCAAGGCGATCAAAACGGTGTTTAGCGATCATGCCTATCATATACCAATCAGTTCGACAAAGAGCATGATCGGGCACGCGATGGCAGCGGCAGGGGCGATCGAAGCCATCGTATGCGTTCTTTCGCTCCAGAATAAAGTGCTGCACCCCACCATCAATTACGAGTATCCCGATCCGCAGTGCGATCTGGACTATGTCCCCAACAGCGCGCGTGATGTGCGCCATCTCAAGTACGTGCTGTCCAACAGTTTTGGCCTCGGTGGCCAAAATGCCGCGCTGGTGCTGGGCGCTCTATAACCACAGTCCACCCCGGTCGCAGGACAGCCATCAGTTTTGGAAAAAGGTATGCAGGAACATCTCAAAACCATCGAAGGCCTGCTGACAAAACGGGAGATCAAAAAAGCCGAGATTCTGATTGCTAAACACCTGCGTGTAGACCTTGTGCTGTCCGAACGGTTGGCGCTGCTCACTTTACGAGCACGCGCGCGCCTTTTAAGCGCACGCCAGGAAGATGCGCTGGCTGACCTACAGGAAATCGCGGCGCTTTCGCCCGCCCAGCGCCAAAGCGCTGCCTTTCAGGAACTCTACGCCGACTGCCGTTTCGCGCGCTTCGAGCTTGCCAGCGTCGGGTTTGCTGACCGCAATGATGCCACCGAAGCGCGCACTGCCTATCGCACGATTATCAAAGCCTTCCCGGATTATGAAAATCTGGGCTGGGTCTATTATCAACTGGGGCGCGTGCTGCTGACCTCGAACGAGGTCAACGAAGCCCTACACTGTTTCCAGCAGGCCCTGCTCACCCCCAGTACCCTGAGCGCGCTCACGGCTTACTGTTACGAGCGTCTGGGTTTCGTGGCCTTCTACGAAGAACGCAACCTTAACAAAGCTTACAGTTTCCTGAATCGCGCCATCGATACGTATCCCGGCAGTGAAGATCGCGCCTGGTTAGTGCAGCTTCATTTGCTGCGCAGCCGTGTCCTACGCGATATGCGCCAGTCTGAAGCGGCACTCAAGGCCGCCGAAAACGCGGTCGCTATCGCGGCCAGCGCCGGCAGTGAAAATCGTTCCTCGCTGGCCGAAGCGCTGTTCACGGCGGGTGAGCTGATGCTGGAACTCGAAGGCCGAGAACGGGACGCCATCAACTTGTTGCAGCAGTTCATCCAGATCAGCAAAAAACCGCTCGGCGTCGATGTCACCTGGTCGCGCCTGCACGAAATGCTCGGCGACGCTCATTTCCGCCAGTCGCAGTATGAAGAAGCCGTCGCCGCCTATCGTTCGGCCTTGCAGTTTAATCCCTATCACCCCTGGGAAATCTCCCTCTACTACCGCATCGCGTGCAGTTACTATCAACAGCGCGATTATGAAAACGCCGTGCGCGCCGTGCAGCGCCTTTTCGAAACCGCGGCGCAAGAAGGCCAGCCGGTCAGCGATTACCGCGTCTATGATGTCCTGGGGAACGCGCATTTTGCGCTTGGCAAGTACGATAAGGCCGTCGAGTCGTATCAACGCGCGCTCGAGATTGCACCGCCGAATGCGCAGAATATCGACAAAATTCGCATGTATCACGAGTTTGCTACACAACGGCTTAAACAGCCCTTGTGAAGCGCTTAACGCGCGGGTTAGAATCGCTGCATCAGAGGGATTAAGGATCAACCATTGCGCGACTCACGTATCATCATTGTCGGGGGTGGACTCGCTGGCTCAGAATCCGCCTGGCAGCTTGCCCAGCGCGGCTTTCAGGTCGATTTGTATGAAATGCGTCCGACCAAAACCACCGGCGCCCATGTTTCCGATCGCCTTGCAGAGCTTGTATGCAGCAATTCCATGGGGTCGAAGCTGCCTGACCGCGCGTCTGGGCTGCTCAACCTGGAATTGGGGCTGCTGCGCTCCCATCTGTTGGCCTGTGCGCAAGCGGCAGCGCTCCCCGCCGGCGGCGCGCTGGCGGTTGACCGTGAACTTTTCGCCCAATCGGTTACGCAGTCGCTCGAACAGCATCCCAACATCCGCGTGCTTCGCGAAGAAATCACGCGCATCCCCGATACGCCCACGATTATTGCCAGCGGCCCGCTGACCTCCCCGGCGCTCACCCAGGAAATCACACGCCTCTCTGGTGCAGAGCACCTCTATTTTTACGATGCGATCTCGCCTATCGTCAGCGCCGACAGCATTGACATGAACATTGCCTTTAAAGCCAGCCGTTTTGGACGTGGCGACGATGAAGAAGGCGACTACATCAATTGCCCGATGACCAAAGACGAATACGACGCTTTTGTCACCGCACTGCTGCAAGCCGAAACCATCCAACTGCGCGACTTCGAGCGCGAAGACCCGCATTTCTTCGAGGGCTGCCTGCCGATTGAGCAGATCGCCGCGCGCGGCCACGAAACGCTGGCCTTCGGCCCCATGCGCCCGATTGGGCTGCGCGATCCACGCACAGGCAAGCGTCCCTATGCCGTTGTCCAACTGCGCCGCGACAATCTTGTCGGCACGCTTTACAACATTGTCGGCTTTCAGACCAACCTCAAGTGGGGACAGCAGCAGCAGATCATTCGCCTCATTCCCGGCCTGCAAAACGCCGAACTGCTGCGTATGGGACAGATGCACCGCAACACCTTTATCAACGCGCCGACCCTACTGCATCCCACTATGCAGTTTCGTCAGCGTGCCCATTTGTTTTTCGCCGGGCAGATCACCGGCGTCGAAGGGTATATGGGCAATATCGCTACGGGCCTCCTGGCGGGAATCAACATGGCGCGCTGGCTCAATGGTCAGCCAACATACACGCTGCCGCCGACCACCATGCTCGGCGCGCTCTGCCATTACGTGACCCACGCCGAAGCGCAGCACTTCCAGCCCATGAAAGCCAATTTTGGCATCCTGCCTCCGCTGCCCACCCCCGTAAAAAATAAACGCGACCGTTATACCGCCTATGTCCAGCGCGCGCTTAACGATATGCGCGGCGCGCTCACAGCGTTGGGGGATGACTATTTGGCTGCTAACGTAGAACCCTCAGTTGCCAGCGCGAATCCCGCTCCGCAACTATAATACGCTGAAATATCACGAGCGAGAGGACAAAGGCTGCGCATGGCAAATTTGGCAGATTGGCTGGAAGCAAACTTCGACACCCTGGTGCAAACGGCTGTCGCCGAACTATCGGAAGATGAAATGCTGCGTTCGACAGTCCAGGATTCTGTCGAGGCCTTTTTCGATGGTTTTATTCGCGCCGCCCGTACCGGCAACCCGACTTTGCTCGACGTGATTCTGCTGGATTGGGTTGAAGCGCGCAGCGCACCCACCGAAGACGAGCCAACCGGTCTAATTCCCGTGCTGACAACGCTCAAGCGCGTCACCTGGCAAAAAATCCAGGCGTTGTGCCCGCCGGATGAGGCCGTCGAACTGTTGTTTGCCAGCGATGTAATTTACGGCGAAGCGCTGAATTATCTCTCGCGGCTGGAAACCGATGCGGTCGTCAAAGATGTCGAACGACGCCTGAAGGAAGCGGTTGCGCACATCCGCCATCTGGAAAAACGCAAATCCGACTTTATCGCCGTTGCCGCCCACGAACTGCGCACCCCGCTCACCGTCGTCGAAGGGTATACCGACATGCTGCGCAGCGGCGCGTCCGAAACGCAGGCCATGTTTCTGGAAGGCGTCAGCGGCGGCGTGCGGCGCCTGCGCGAAATCATCCACGATATGATTGATGTGTCGCTCATCAATCTCAACATCATGCGCTCCAAAATGCGCTTCCAGCCCATGCGCCTGTATCATTTGCTCGACGCCATCGAACGCGAAGTCAAAGACTCGGTGCGTCAGCGCAATCAAAAGCTCATTATTGACCGTCACAGCATCGCCAATCAAATCACCTACGCCGACCCGGAACGTATGCTGCAAGTGCTGGAAAAAGTCGTCATCAACGCTATCAAATACACGCCCGACGGCGGGACAATCACTATCAGCGGGCGTGATTTGCAAGGCTTTACCGATATTGTTATCGAAGACAGCGGCATTGGCATTTCGCCTACCGATCTGCCGCGCATCTTCGATCTGTTCTCATCATTGGGTGATGTGGCGCTGCATTCCAGCGGCAAGACCAAGTTTAAAGGCGGCGGCCCCGGTCTGGGGTTAGCGATTGCCAAAGGCATTATCGAAGCGCATGGCGGGACAATTTGGGCGCAAAGTCCTGGCTATGACGAGGTGGCCTGCCCCGGCAGCACGTTTCACATCATGATCCCGATATACACCCAAGCGCCTATTGATTTACAGCAGCGTTCGGAGGACTGATGCCCATCCCCGCAGCACGTTTGAACCAACTTCCCACCTACGTTTTTGCCATCATCGGTGAACGCATCCGCCAACTGCGCGCACAAAATATCGATGTCATTCGTTTGGATATTGGCAGCCCCGATCTGCCGCCGCCGGATATCGTCGTCGAAAAATTGGCGCAGTCCGCCCAGCAAAAAGAACATCACGGCTACACAGACTACAAAGGCACGCCCGATTTCCGGGTGGCTGTTGCCGAGCATTACAAGCGGCGCTTTGGCGTCGAATTGAATCCCGAGACCGAAGTCCTGCCCCTTTTGGGCAGCAAAGAGGGTATCGTTAATCTGGCGCTGGCCTATATCGGCCCCGGCGATCTGGTGCTCGTGCCCGACATCGGTTATCCCTCGTATTCAATGGGCGCGCGGTTGGCGGGCGGCGAAGTACATTGGGTGCCCATTCTGCCAGAAAACGGCTTCCTGACAGATTTTGATTCGATTCCGTTGGAAGCAGCGGCACAGGCCAAGCTCCTGTGGGTCAATTATCCGAACAACCCTACAGGCGCTGTGGCCTCAGCGGATTATTACCAGCGCGCCGTCGATTACTGTCGCGACCACGATATTATTCTTGCATCCGATAACCCTTATATCGACATCGTTTACGACGGTGGCCCATCGCTCAGCGCGCTGCAAGCCGACGGCGCGAAAGAGTGGGTTGTGGAATTTATGTCCTTCTCCAAAAGCTACAATATGGCCGGCTGGCGTCTGGGCGCTGCCGTCGGTTCAGCCACCGCGCTCAAACATCTGCTTAAAGTCAAAAGCAACATGGACAGTGGGCACTTCAAGCCTGTCTATGACGCAGGCATCGCCGCGCTGACACACACAACGCCGGAATGGGCCGCCGAACGTAATCGCATCTATCAGGGGCGGCGTGATCGCGTGATGGCCGCGCTGCCACAAATTGGTCTGCGCGCCGATGCCCCCAAAGGTTCGCTCTATATCTGGGCCGAAGTCGAAAACGGCGCTGTGGCAGAATATGTCGAAGATGCGCTGTGTAGCGCGCATGTTGCCCTGACACACGGCGAAGCCTACGGACCCGGCGGCAAGCGCTATGTGCGTTTCAGTCTGTGTGGCAAAGACGAACGTCTGGACGAGGCCTTAGAACGCCTGAAACAATGGTACAGCAAAAAATAAGCTATGGCACATAACAGTATTGTCAAAACTGATCCCGAAAAAGCCTTTTTAGTGGGCGTTTCTGTCAAAGGCAGCCGCCCGCTTTTAAGCACGTCCGATTCGCTCAATGAATTAGCCCTGCTGACGCGCACGGCGGGCATAGATATTGTGGGGCAAGCGACGCAGCAGGTGCATCATATTGAGCCTGCCACTTTCATCGGCTCCGGCAAGGTTGATGAGATTCGCCAAAAAATCGAAGACTGCGGCGCACAGATCATCATTTTCGACGACGAACTTTCACCCCGTCATCAACGCCAGC
This sequence comes from Chloroflexota bacterium, assembly GCA_013388745.1. Classification (GTDB taxonomy): domain Bacteria; phylum Chloroflexota; class Anaerolineae; order Aggregatilineales; family Phototrophicaceae; genus JACAER01. The sequence goes on along the minus strand of JACAER010000029.1, from coordinate 9,935 downwards.
TAGAAGAACGCTTCGGCGAAAATGTTAAGCTGCTGGATCGTTCGGCGCTCATCCTCGACATTTTTGCGCAGCACGCGCGTACCCGTGAAGGGGCGCTGCAAGTAGAACTGGCACAGTATGAATATCGCCTGCCGCGTCTTACGCGCCAGTGGACCCATCTGGCGCGGCAGGCAGGCGGCGGCAGCGCGCGCGGCGGTATCGGGGGTGTCGGCTTGCGCGGCCCCGGCGAAACGCAGCTTGAAGTTGACCGCCGCGAGATTCGCCGCCGCATCACCAAACTCAAGGAGGAACTGGAGCGTGTGCGCGGACACCGCACGCGCCATCGCCAGCAGCGCACACGCGCCGGTGTGCCTGTGGTCGCGCTCGTCGGCTATACCAACGCCGGCAAATCGACGCTGCTCAATGCGATCACTGGCGCAGATGTTTACGTCGCCGATCAGCTTTTTGCCACGCTCGACCCAACCACACGGCGTATGGATTTGCCATCCGGGCGCGAAGTCCTGTTGAGCGATACCGTCGGCTTCATCCAAAAACTGCCGACAACGCTGATCGCCGCCTTCCGCGCTACCCTCGAAGAAATCACCGAAGCTGACCTGCTCATCCACGTGGTCGATGTTAATCATCCCAACGTCTTGCAGCAGATCGAAACCGTCGAAGATACATTGGCAGAAATCGATGTCCCTGCTATTCCGCGCCTTTTAGCATGGAACAAAATGGATCTGTGGTCTGGCGAAACACTGCCTACATTGAGCGACAGCCACACCTATCTGGAGCAAATCCGGGTATCGGCTGCGGCCAAGACAGGCATCGCTGACCTCTTGAAAGCCATCGAACAGGGGTTGGCCGTCACCAGCTACCATTCGACCTTGCTTATTCCCCATACGCAGGGCGATTTGCTGGCCTATCTGTATGAACATAGTCAGGTCGAAAACCGCGTTGACCGCGAAGATGGTGTGCTGCTGACGCTGCAACTGCCATCGACCTTGTATCGTCGTTTCCGCGAATATCAGGTTGAGGAATAACGATGTTCAAATGGATTGATCGCAACGAGCGCTTACTCAAACTCGTGCGCTGGCTTTCGACCTCACTCGCACGCAATCGCGGCGTACCCGTGTTGATCGGCATTGGCTTCGTCATCGTGGCCTTTGTCTTGCACATCCTCAACGTCTTTTCGCCCTCGCAGCCTCTAGAGCTTGCAGGGGTGATTCTGCACTATATTGGCATTCTCACAGCACTGATCGGCCTGCTTCTGGCAGAACCATTGGGAAAGTGACAAAACTGCACAGTAAAATTTGTGCGAAATTTCAGTTTGCTTCCATAACGATTTGCGTTTAATATTCTGACTCGCTTACCCCGTGTGTGGGGAAATGAGATTCACCAACTAGAATTGAAACCCTTGGAGGATGCAATGACATTTAGAAAATTGCTGTTCCTGATGACGTTAGCTTTGGTGCTCGTCGTCGCCGGAGCTTGTGCTGCCCAACCAACGCCAACGGCTCGCCCAACCGAAACCGCGGCCCCGACGGACGTACCTACTGAAGAAGCGACCTCCGAAAGCGCAGCGCTGCCTGATCTGGAAGGACGCACGGTAACAGTGGCGGTTGAAAATGCTTATCCGCCCTTCAACTCCATCGACCCCGAAAGCGGTGAGGCCGTTGGTTGGGACTACGACGCGGTCGGCGAAATCTGCGCCCGCCTCAACTGTGTCCCCGAATTCATCCAGACTTCGTGGGACGGGATGCTGGTCGCCATCGCCAACGGCGAATTCGACATGGCCGCCGATGGCATCACCATCACCGCCGAACGCGACGAAACCGTCGATTTCTCGATGGGTTACATGACCGTTGAGCAGGCCATCCTCGTGCGCGCCGACGAAGAACGCTTCAGCACTGCCGAAGAACTGGCCGCCGACACCAGCCTCATCATCGGCTCGCAGACCGGCACCACCAACTACGATGTCGCCGTCGAACTGGTCGGCGCAGAGCGTGTCCAGGCTTTCGACCTCTTCCCCGTGGCTGTCCAGGCACTCATCGCCGGCGATGTCGATGCCGTCATCATGGACAACACCGCCGGCCTCGGCTATGTCGGCGCTAACCCCGAATCCGTCAAGATCGTCGGCTCGTCCCTGCGCTCTGACGCCCTCGGCTTCGCCTTCCCGCCTGGCTCCGAACTGGTGGCCGCCGTCAACGCCGCCCTCGAAAGCATGATAGCCGACGGCACGCTTCAGGAAATCAACGCCCGCTGGTTCGTCCCCGCCGAACCCGCCGCCGAAGAAGAAGCGCCTGCGGAAGCGACCGAAGCCGCTGCAGCAGAAGCAACGGCAACTCCTTAGGGCGCCGGCCTCACGTATTTTCAGGTTGAGAACGAAACGGGATGCACGTATGTGCATCCCGCATTTTTATCGAGGAAACCTCATGGCATCAACATCTAACTCTCTGGACGAAGCGCTTAGTGCTTCGCGTGCCCGTGCCGCTGGCGGCAATTTTCTCTACACTTTCCCCTGGTGGCTGCTGCTGCTGTTATTAGCAGGAATCTATGTCGTCATACTTATTTTTTCGACAGAACTTTATCGCGACATCTTCAACGAACTTAAAGATGGCATTCTTATGACGCTGACGGTAGCCTTCACCGCTTACCTTCTAGCGCTCACTGTAGGCCTGATTATCGCCCTGATCCGCGCCAATCCGCCGCAGCCGGGGCACGGTCTTGGCGGCAAAGCTGTCAGTTTCTTACGCTTAGTGCTCTTTCAGATGGCGACTCTTTATGTTTCTGTGCTGCGCGGCTTGCCTATGCTGGTGATTCTATTAATCGTCGCTTTTGTCATTGTCCCAGCCGTTGTTAATTCGATCCAGGCTACTATTGCCCCTCAGTTTAACTTGCGCGGCAGTTCGCCGCCCTCCGCGGTCATCGCTTTGGCGCTGGCCTATGCCGCTTTTTTGTCAGAAACGCTGCGCGCCGGCATCCAATCCATCGAAAAAGGCCAAACCGAAGCGGCGCGTTCGCTCGGCATGACCTATTTTCAGACCATGCGCTATATCATTCTGCCGCAGGCCATTCGCCGCGTACTGCCGCCGATGGGCAACGACTTCATCTCGATGATTAAAGACTCATCGCTGGTGACTGTGCTCGGCATCAACGACATTACCCAGAACGCCAAACTCTGGTCAAGCGCAACCTTCCGCTTCGCCGAAACCTATTTTGTCGCCTCAATGATCTATCTGACTATGACGGTGCTCGGTTCGCTGCTCATCCGCTATCTGGAACGCCGTTTTAGTTACGGGCGCTGATCGAGCTGCACCCAATAAATCTCTGGGCGATAAATCGTATGCACGAATAAACGCAAATCAGGGGAGATCGTCAGTCCGGCCAGCGGCGCAGGCAGTTCGCTGTACAGGACGATCTCTACCTGATCGTTGGTGCAGCCCCCTTCCGCGCGGCACTGTGCCGGATCAACCCGCCCTACTAATCCACGTGTGCCCAGCGAATACGCGAAGTACAGATAGCCGTCACTTGCCATAACCACATTGGTGACATTTTGCAGGCCGCTCACCAGGGGCTGCGCTTCGTTCGCCACATTGGTTTCGGGCGCGCGGGTTGTCCACTCAATCGCCCGGCGTGCGCTGCCGTTATTGGCGACATAAATATAGCCTTCTTCATCTACTGCCATGCCTGTCGGCGAGCGCAGTCCGCTCAAAAATTCGCTTACCTGGCCGTCGCGCGTAACGCGCACCACATTGTTATCCAGGATATTTGTCACCAGAAAAGACTCGTCGTCCAGGTATGCGATGCCCCATGGGCCGTTCAACCCCTCATCCGTAACGGTAATCAGCCCGACACGCCGGATGCGTATCAGCAAATTGCGTTCAAAATCGGGCGCCCAGATGTTGAGTTCATTATCGGCGTCGGTTTCCGCATACAGCATATGTGCGTTAGCCAGCCCAAAAATGTACAGTATCGTCGAACCATTGGCCGCTTCAATTTCATAGATCGATGAATCGCCTGTACAGGCAATATACAGTCGGTCATTGATCCATGTGATTCCGTTCGGACGCTGCACATTACCTGTCAGCACGCTTAAGTCGCCCTGCGTGAAGGCCTCCAGCGCCGCCGTATTGCTGGGAATTATCGTCGCAGTCGCTGCGGGTGTATTGGTGGGCGGAAGCGTGGCGGTGGGGAAAGGCGTCGGGGTCTTCGATGGTGCGGGTGTAGGGGTGGTGGCGTGTGTGGTCAATGCTTGCGCTAGCAGGGTTACACACGCCAGCATCAAGCTCAAAAGGATGAACGCACGCTTTATCATGCTTAGATTAGTCCTATCAAATCATAAACGTTATCATTCAGCGACCTGTAAAGACAACGCGGGGATACTGACGTAGAATGTCGTGCCGCTGCCTTCAGTGCTCTCTAACCATACCTTGCCATTGTGGTTTTCGACAACAGTTTTGACAAGGCTTAATCCCAAACCCGACCCGCTGACATGTTCCGCGCCCTTTTGCCGCCCGCGGAAAAAACGCTCGAAGAGCTGCGGTTGTAGTTCGGCGGGGATACCAATACCGGTGTCGCGCACGCTGAACAACACATTGTCCTCGCTGCGTTCGGCGCTCACCCACACATGCCCGCCTGCCGGCGTAAACTTGATCGCATTTTCTACCAGATTGATGAGCGCGCGCTCAAACTGCTCCACGTCACCCTGGAAATCAGGTGTATCCTCTGCCACCTGCGTTTCCAGAACAATATGCTGATCGTCCGCCAGATGTTTGAGTTCTTCCACGGCGTTTTTCAAAATACGCGCCGGGCGGCAAACGCCAAATGTCAGCGTGCCCGTCTTCACCCGTTCCAGATCGAGAATGCCGCGAATAATGCGGTTCATCCGCACAAGCTGTTTTTCCACCATCGTCAGCGACAAATCAATCTCAGGATTCGTCTCCGCAGCCAGATCATCGCGCAGCAGTTCCAGATTGGCCATCGCTGCTTGCAGCGGGTTCTTCAGATCGTGGCTGGTCATGCGCACCATCTCGCTTTTCAGACGATCAAGTTCTTTGAGCTGAGTCACATCGTTAACCACAGCGACCCAACCCGCTTTCGAACGTCCAATCGGCGCCAGATGACATAAAAAGACCTTGCCATGCAGCGTGATTTCGTAAATATGTACGCGGTTCTGGCGCATATCACGCAGCGCTCTCCGGTAATCCGGCGGCAGCACCGCGCGCGGCAGTGCGCGCAGCACATTTTTGCTCGGTAGTGTTTCGTCCAAAGCCAGCAGCTCGCGCGCCGCCGGATTCATGAAGATGATTTCAAAGCGCCGGTTAACGGCAATCACCGCATTTTCCGTGCTCTCTAACAAGCTTTCCAATTGGCTGCGCCCGGCTTCCACCTGTTCCGTCAGCTTGCGCTGCTCTCCGAACAATCGACTGTGGGCAATCGCCACCGCTGCCTGGGCGCCCAACATCTCTAGCAGACGCGCGTCCTCCGGGGCAAAGCGGCGGCCATGTTTACCTGTCACCACCATCAGGACGCCGATCACTTTGGCCGCGTAAATCAGCGGTACGCAGATCATCGACCCGATAGTTTCTTTTGCGTCAGGCAGTTCGGCTACGCCTTGCCAATCGCGCGCGTAATTTACCAGCCGAATCGATTGTTGGGTGCGCGCGACGCTTCCGACAACCCCCTCACCCAGGGGCACACGCACATGCAGAAATTCCTCCGGCAGTTCATAAACTGTCTCTAAATCCAGCTCTCTACCCTGAATCAAAAAGATGCCTGCGCCGTCAGCGTCTACCCAGCCCACCGCCTGCCGCGTGATTTCTTCCAGCACAGTATCCAGCGCAATCTGACTCGTGATCGACAGGCTAACGCGGTTCATGGCTTCGACCTGCGAAATACGCGATGCCAGCGGCTTGAGAATCTCGCGCTGAAGCATTTCACTGCTGATAACTAACGTCGCTACCGAACTGATACTGGTCGAAAGCCATATCGTCGAAAGCTCCGGATTCAAAAAAGCCATGAACTGCCCGCCGACAAACAGCAGAATCGCCCCCACCAACAGTCGCGAGCCTATAGTGCGCCGGTAGCGCCAGACCGTAAAAGCTGTCACAACATCGAAAAACAGATAAAAAACGATCGAAGGTAGTGGAAAACGGTAGTTGAATGTCTCGTTAATAACAGTGAAGGCTGGCGGCGTGCTGGCGATAATCAACCCACGATAGGCCAGCACCAACACCAGGCTCGCCAGGGCCAAGGTACGAAAACGCTGCAGATGCGTGCCTGCTAGCACACTGGCAAAAGTATAGACACCAATACTGGCGCCGATAAAGCCTAATTCCAGCACACCAACAGCAAAGCGCACAATAAACGTTTCCAGCCCGACCATCACTGCCATCTGCGTCAGCAGCGCGCCGACATTCCACAACACCGTCAGAAAAAGAAAAATCGCAAAGAACTGATTCAGTTCCTTGCGACTATCTTGCCACAGAATAATCAGCAGGAAGCCCAGCGCCAGCGCCAGTGATACAGCGTTAATCAGCAGCGTCAGGCCGGTCATGGTTGTTAGGGTGTATCGTGTCTTTCGAACCGATACCCGACCCGATGTTCGGTCAAAATATAAATAGGATTCGCCGCGTCCGGCTCGATCTTACGCCGCAGTTGGCTAATATACACACGCGGATAATACACGTCATCCACGTATTCCCGCCCCCATACCTGCTCCAAAAGATCGCGCTGCGGCACAACCCGCCCGGCGTTTTCCAGCAGCACCGCCAACAGCTTAAATTCTGTCGGCGTCAAATGCATTTTGCGCCCGTTCACCTGCACATTGCGCCGCTGCAAATCGACGTTTAAATGGCCGTCGTTATACACCTGTGCATCTTCCGACGATACCATCTGCGCGCGCCGCAGCAGCGCCTGCACCCGTGCGACGAATTCATTTAAGCGGATTGGCTTAATCAGATACTCGTCTGCGCCCGCGTTCAAGCCCTGTATTACATCGTCTTCGGTCACTGCCTGCGCCGAAAGCATCATCACTGGTGTGTCAGCCACTTCGCGAATCCGCTGACATACCGTCAACCCGTCCATCCCGCCGGGCATCACGATGTCCAGAATCACCAGATCAGGGCGCTCGGCATGAAATGCGCGCAGCCCCTCCAGGCCATCGCCGCACAGCACGACCCCAAAACCCTCGCGCCGCAGTTTGCGGCCAAGTGCATCGCGTATTGCCTGTTCGTCGTCCACAATGAGTACTTTCATAGTTCTGAATATAGCACCGCCACTGTTTTGCGACAAGTGGACTTTGCGCCCGGTGATCGTCAGGTTAAGCTGCTTAATCTAAGCTATAATTTAGCCAGAAAGCATCTATGCCCGCACTTTTTAGGAAGGTGATTGTTTTATGCTTAGTCTCTCTAGGGCCAAACCGTTTGCCCTGCTGTTGCTTACAGTGATTCTGGGTATCTTCCTCGCGGCCTGCAATCTCTCCACCGCTCCAGAAGAACCCCTTAACGTCACCGACCTCCCGACAGGCACGCAGCAGCCGACGCGCACGCCTATCGGCACACTTTCCACCACCAATCGCCCGCCGACAGGACTGCCGCTGACCCCCTTCACGCTGCCAACGCGCCAGGTGTTCATCCCGCCCACCTCCATCGGCGTGTTTCCCACTGCCTTTGTGCAGGTACCCACTAACACGTCCATGCCGATCAGCATCTTCATCCTTTCGCCCATTCCCGGCAATACCGTCGCCGGCAATGTGCAGGTGATTGGCTCGGCCAGCCATCCGCAGTTCTTGCAGTATCAGATTGAATTCGGGCCAGACCCCAACCCCGGCAACCTGTGGTTCTTAGCCAGCGGCGTTGTGCAAGCGCCGGTGCAGAACGGCTTGCTCGGCATCTGGAACACCTCCTCCACGCAGGACGGCGTTTATCAGGTACGTCTGCGCGTCTTCCTGCGTGACGGCACAGACCTTTCTACCATTGTGAACAACATCCGCGTGCAAAATCGCGCCGCAACGCCCATCCCGTCGCCCACCAGTTCTGTCCCTCGCCCAATCGCGGCCTTTACACAGGACTTGACTACAGGCAACGCGCCGCTGGTTGTGCAGTTCACCAACCTCTCCAGCGGCCAGATCAGCGCCTATACCTGGGACTTCGGCGACGGCAGCGGCAGCACCGAATTTAGTCCGCTGCATACCTTCCGCAATCCCGGCATCTACAATGTCATTTTGACCGCCACCGGCCCCGGCGGTTCATCGAATGTATCGCGCCAGATCGTCGTCAACAGCGCCACCGCCCCTGTCGCCGCCTTCACCGCTAACCGCCTCAGCGGGCCATCGCCGCTTTCTGTGCAGTTCACCGACCAATCAACCGGGTCAATCACTACTTATGAATGGATTTTCGGCGACGGCAACACCAGCAATCAGCGCAATCCCACCAATACCTTTACGGCTGTCGGCACGTACAACGTTATTCTGCGCGTGACGGGACCCGGCGGCTCATCCAACGTCACCCGCCAGATTACAGTGGAAAACCCACAGGTGCCTGCTCCCGATGCGGCCTTTGCGGTTGACCTTTCTACCGGCCAGACACCGCTTACCGTGCGCTTTGCCAACCAATCCACCGGGCAAATCGTCAGCCAGACATGGGACTTCGGCGACGGCACAACCCCCAGTACCGAAGTCAGCCCTGTGCATACTTATACCAGCGCCGGCACATTCACCGTAACGCTGCGTGTTATCGGCCCCGGCGGCCAGGACACCGCCACGACCACCATTACTACCACCGCCCCGCCTAACGCGCCTGTCGCGGCGTTCACGGCGAATCCTACATCCGGCGATTTCCCGCTGAATGTGACTTTCACCAACACTTCGACAGACGCCACTTCCTATTCGTGGACATTTGGCGATGGTGGCACAAGCACCAGCGCCAACCCGACACATAACTACACGGCTGCCGGCACCTACACGGTGACCCTGACAGCCACAGGACCCGGCGGCACAGACACCGAAACCGCTACTATCAGTGTTACCACGCCTATTCAGGCGCCTGTCGCCGGTTTTACAGCAGATTTCACCACCGGGCCGGCCCCGCTCACCGTGCGCTTCACCAACACCTCCACAGGCGACAACCTGACGTTCGACTGGAATTTTGGCGACAGCAGCACCAGCACCGAACGCAACCCCGTCCACATTTTCACCACAACCGGGAACTTCACCGTGACACTGCGCGCCAGCAACAGCGCAGGTGACAATGTCTTTAGCGCCCAGATTAATGTCACCAGCGCGAACCTGCCGCCAACAGACATCACGCTCGCGCCCGATACCGTCGCGCAGAACGCCTCGGTGGGCACGATTGTGGGTACGCTGAGCGCCACCGATCCCGACACGGGCGACACCTTCACCTTCACGGGCGGCGACGCGCAGTTCAGCGTCAGCGGCAGTCAGGTGCAGGTCGCGGGAGCATTGACCGCCGGCGCGCAATCACTCGCTGTTACAGTGACCGACAGCGCGGGCAACGCCTACAGCGAAACGCTCACGATTAACGTGACGACAGTCAACCAACCTCCGACAGACATCAGCTTGTCTGCCGCGTCTGTCGCGCAGACTGCCGCTTTTGGCACCGTCGTCGGCACGCTCAGCACCACTGATCCCGATACTGTCGATACTTTCACGTACACGATCAACGATCCCAGCAACCAGTTTAATGTGTCGGGCAACGATCTGGTCGTCACCAATACGCTCAGCGCGGGCACAGTTCAGGTGACCGTCACCAGCACCGACAGCGCCGGCAACCCCTTCAGCAAGAACTTCGATATCACAGTGACCGCCGTTAACCAACCGCCCACCGACATCACCCTCGCGCCCGATACCGTCGCGCAGAACGCCTCGGTGGGCACTGTCGTCGGCACGCTTACGGCCACCGATCCTGACACGGGCGACACCTTCACCTTCACGG
>JACAER010000009.1 GCA_013388745.1 Chloroflexota bacterium | reverse complement strand
TGAAGCTGACCCTGTATATCCTGATCGGCTCGGTGGTGGCGCTGGTGGGCGTGATCGCCATGATTTTTGTGGCGCACAATTACTTCCTGGAGGAAGGGGCGCAGGTCTTCCAGGCGGCCAAAGACGCCGGCATTATCCCGCAGGACGCCAATACGTTTAACTTCAGCATGGTGCAGTTGATGCTGGCGGCGGAAAACGGGGCGTTCAGTGTGCCAGGCTTTTTGGGCGTCGAAACCTTGACCTTCGCGCGCTTCTGGTTCCCCTTTGTCTTTTTGGGCTTCGCGGTGCTGGCGGGCGTCTTCCCCTTCCACAACTGGTCGCCCGACGGTCATGTGGCCGCGCCGACGGCGGTCTCGATGATTCATGCGGGCGTGCTGATGAAACTGGGGGCGTATGCGGCGCTGCGGGCCGGCGTGCAGCTTTTGCCCGAAGGCGCGCAGGTACACTTGCCGTGGATGGTGTTTTTGACGCTGATTAACGTGGTATATGGGGCGTTTATCGCCTTCCGCCAGCGCGACTTTAAGTACGTCATCGGCTTCTCATCGGTCAGCCATATGGGGCTGGTGAGCATGGGCTGGGCGACGATGAACATTATCGGCATGACGGGCGCGGGGCTGCAAATGTTCAGTCACGGCGTGATGACGGCACTGTTCTTCGGCTGCGTGGGCATGGTGTATGACCGGGCGCACACGCGCGATATTCCGTCGCTGGGGGGGTTCGTGCGCAAAATGCCGTGGGTGGCGGTGGCCTTTGTCGTCGGCGGCTTGACCAGTATGGGTATGCCAGGGCTGAGCGGCTTTATCGCCGAGTTTCCGATTTTTGTGGGGCTGTGGGATGCTTCGGAAAACATTACGCTGCAAATCGGCGGGCTGACGTTGGAGAATTACTACGGTGTGATCGCGGTGGTTTCGGCGGTGGCGATCGTGGTGACGGCGGCGTATGTGCTGCGCGTCACCGGGGCGGTGTTCTTTGGCGACTTCGACGCCAGGAAGTTCCCGGAAGTCGGGGACATCACGATAACCGACCGCATCATTCTGGTGCTGCTGGGCGTGCCGCTGATCGTGCTGGGGATTTATCCGGCGATCATGGCGCCGATGATCGAACAAGGCTTGCGTCCGGTGATCGCGCTGCTGGGCGGGGGCTAGAGGCTAGCGGACTTATCAGAAGAGAGGGATTTACGTGGGCGAATTTGATTTGCTGAGCAGCCTGCCCGCCATCGCGCCGGAAATCGGGCTGACGATACTGATCTTTGTGGCGGTGCTGCTGGATTCGTTCCTGCATGAAAGCCAGCGCAAAGGGATCGCGTATGTGGCGGCGCTGGGTATGGCGGCGCTGGCGATTGTGCCGATTATCCCCGGCTGGGCGCCCGAACCCGGCCCGACGGGCGATTATCTGTTCTGGGGCGGGATGATTCGTCACGACGCGCTGGCGCAGATTTTCCGCATTATGGTGCTGGCGAGCGGTGCGTTGACGTGTTTGATGGCGGTAGACGCCAAGCGCGTAGGCAACAAGGGCGAGTTCTACACGATTGTGCTGGTGGCGACGCTGGGCGCATCGCTGTTGAGCGCCAGCGCTGACCTGATTATGGTGTTCGTGGCGCTGGAAACGCTCTCGATCGCCCTGTACTGCCTGGCGGCCTTTAAGCGCAATGACAGCAAAAGCACCGAAAGCGGCATGAAGTACTTCCTGTTCGGGGCGTTTTCGTCGGCGATTATGCTGTACGGCTTCAGCCTGCTGTACGGGTTTACGGGACAGACGAATCTGTACGCGCTGGCGCAGTTTATGGGCACAGAGGCGTTCGCCAACAACGCCGTGCCGGTGCTGGCGGCGATGGTGATGGTGATCGTGGGCTTTGGCTTTAAGATCAGCGCCGTGCCCTTCCACTTCTGGACGCCGGATGTGTACGAGGGGGCGCCGACACCGGTGACGGCCTTCCTGAGCGTGGCGAGCAAGGCGGCGAGCTTCGCGGTGATGATGCGCTTTTTCATCGCGGTGTTCCCCAACGATCTGGTGATCGGCGATTATGTGATCCAGAATTTCTGGGTGCAGTTTATGGCGGCGGCGGCGGTTATCAGCATGACGCTGGGCAACGTGATCGCGCTTTCGCAGAAGAACATCAAGCGGCTGCTGGCGTATTCGTCGATCGCGCAGGCGGGCTATGTACTGATGGGCGTGGCAGCGCTGCAAGCGACGACGCCGCTGGGGGCGGAACGCGCGGTGGCTTCGGTGGGCTTTTATCTGTTCATGTACACCTTCAGCAATCTGCTGGCCTTCGCCGTGATTATCCTGTTCAGCGAAGCGACCGGCAGCGAAACGATCGCCGATCTGGCGGGCCTGAACCGGCGCAGCCCGTGGCTGGCGCTGACGCTGACGATTGCGCTGCTCTCGCTGGCGGGGGTGCCGCCAGCGGCGGGCTTTTTCGGTAAGTTCTATCTGTTTACGGCGGCGGTGGAGGCCGATCTGGTGTGGCTGGCGATGATCGGCGTGCTGAATGCCATCGTCGGGCTGTACTACTATCTGGTAGTCATCAAGGTCATGTATGTTGACCGCAGCGAAGACGAAGACAAGCCGATTCCGACATCGCAGACCTACCGTTGGGTGTTGGGCGTGGCGACGCTGGCGGTGATCATTCTGGGCACGGTGGGCGCGCAGGTGATCTTCGAATGGGCGGTGCAAGGCGCGGGCACGCTGTTCGCGCTGCTGCCCGGCGTGTTTTAAGCGTTGAGCGACCCCGCCCCGGCCAGCACAGGTGGGGGCGGGGTCAAGATGAGATGCTGCTGAGTATTGGGCGCAGCGGCTGCACAAAAGGGCGGCGCGCGGCGGGGCTGGAGGAAGCAGGGTGTTTGTGCAAAATATAGATTTTTGCGCGTGTTGTGAAATTTTTTGCAAGCACATTTGTGGCAAGTAGGTTTCGTTTGTGATAGAATGCGCCACCGTTAGCTCTTAGCTCATGAATCGCGCAACTCGTATTCGCAATCTCGCCTACGCAGCCATTGCTGCGCTAACCGGACTCATCTGTCTGGTGATCGTGTTTACGGCGCTGTTTGCGGGGCTGTGGTTGGATGCGCGTTTCGGTGTACGCGGGCCGTTCACGATTGCCTTATTGTTGTTGAGCGTGCCGCTGAGTGTGTTTTCAATGCTGCGTGTCGCGCTGTGGGCCGTGGGCAAAATCCAGCCCCAGTCAGAAGAGCGACACTAACACGGAAGGAGTTTTACATTGAGGAAGGGTTTACTTGCTAGTTGCAGCAGGGGAGGGCCGTCATGAGTAACCTGACCGCGCTCCAACGCGGGGCGATCATCTTTGGCATCCTGGTGGTGGTGATGGGGCTGTGTTTCTGGATTACGTTTACTGTGCTGCCCGCCACGGGATCGTCTGTCGCGCTGCCGGTGATCGTCGTGCCCGGCGAACCGTATAATGAACAGTTCACGCTTCTGGGTCTGATGTGGACCAACACGCTGACGGCGATGCTGCTGGCCGACATCATGGTGCTGATTTTTGTGGCGCTGGCGTGGCGTTCGTCCAAAGGCTGGACGGCCAAAGTGCCGGGACGTTTCCAGGTGCTGGCCGAAGTGGTCGGCGGCTTCATGTACGGGCAGTCGAAGAATATCGCAGGCAAAAACGCCAGCCGCATTTTCCCGCTGGTGGGCACGATTTTCGTGTTTTTGCTGGCTGTCAACTGGATGAAGCTGCTGCCAGGGATTGAGTCGGTGGGGGCGATGCACTGCGCCGGCCACTCGAACCCGGAAATCGGCATCAGCATCACCGCCGGCCATCCAAAAGTCGGTGATCGCCTGCTGGTGACGCAGCCGCTGTTCTCTGGTTACGCGGCGGACGAAGACGATTATCACGCCTGCGAACTGTATAAAGAGGGCGAAACGCCCAAGCCGACGCAGGAAGCACTGAACGCGGCGGCAGATTTGCTGGCAGAAGAAGAAGCGGCGCTGCGTACAGAACTGACGGCGCAGTTGAACGCGGGCGAGATCACCCAGGCTGAGTTCGACAGCCAGATCGCGGCGCTGCGGCTGGAAGTGACCGAATCGGTGTGGGAACATGCCTCGGTAGGCTTCCCGGCAGAAATTCTGCGCGACAAGAACGCGGTGCCCTATCTGTTCGTGGTGACGCCCTATGTGCGCGGCGGCTCGACAGATTTGAATCTGACGATTGGCCTGGCGCTGATTTCGTTCTTCGCCATTCAGGTCTACGGCGTGTGGGCGCAGGGGCCGGCCTATTTCATCAAGTTCATCAATTTGCCGGCGCTGGGTAATCTGAGCAAGAAGCCGCTGGGCGCGGTGGATTTCATCGTCGGTGTCTTCGAAATCGTCTCGGAGTTCGGCAAGATCATCAGCCTTAGCTTCCGTCTTTTTGGCAATATGTTTGCCGGCGGTATTTTGCTGGCGGTCATGTCGTTCCTGGTGGCGTTCTTCCTGCCGGGGGTGTTTATCGGGCTGGAAATTATCGTGACGACCATCCAGGCCTATGTGTTCGCCATCCTGACGCTGGTGTTCTCGGCGCAGGCGATGGAAGGGCATCACGGCGACGAAGAACATCACGACGAAGCGCACGCGCACTAAACACATATCACTTATCACTATTCAGCATGAGAGGAAAAAGGAACAATGACTGCTGGTGAACTCGAAATCGGTCTGAAGGCGGTAGGCGCGGGTCTGGCGATGGTCGGCGCGCTGGGGCCGGGTGTGGGCGTGGGTCTGCTGGTGCAGGGCGCGCTGCAATCCATGGGGCGCAACCCCGATGCGGCGGGCTTGATCCAGACGAACATGATTCTCGGTATCGTGTTCACGGAAGCGATCGCCATTTACGCGCTGGTGGTGGCCCTCATCATCCTGTTCGTGCTGTAGTTCCAAACAAAGGAGCACTACACATGAAAAAGGGGATGACACTGAAGCATATTGGGCTGGCGGCGCTGCTGCTGGCGCTGCTGCTGCTGGCGGCGGGCGTGTTTGCGCAAGAAGCGACGCCGGTGCCGGGCGGTGAAGGCGGCGCGGCGGCGGAACAAAGCGAAGGCGAAGCGGCGGCAGAAGGTGAAGCCGCTGCGGAAGCCGCCCCCGCCGCGATCAACCCGCTGGCGCCGCTGGGCATTAATCAGGGCTTCTTGTTCGCGCAGATCGTCAATTTCCTGGTGATCTTTGGGCTGCTGACCGTCGCGCTGTGGCGGCCTATGATGAACATGATCGACGGGCGTATCGCCCAGGCGGCCAAGCTGCAAGAAGACGCGGCGGCGGCGGCCAACGCGCGCATGAACGCCGAATCGGAAGCGCAGAAGATTCTGGCACAGGCGCGGCAGGACGTGGCGCAGAATATCGAGCAGGGACGCCAGCGCGGCGCGGATGTCGCCAAGCAGGTGGAAGCCGATGCGCGGGCGCAGGCCGAAAAGATTATCGCCGATGCGCGGGCGCAAGCCATGCAGATGCGCGATAGCGAACTGGCCGGGCTGCGCGGGCAGGTGGCGGCGATCGCTATCGCGGCGACACAGCGCCTGATCGGCGAGACGCTCGACCAGAAGCGCGCTTCGGCCTTGATCGACGATTTCTTCAGCAAAGTGCCGGCCAGCGCCAAGAGCATGACCGGGCATGTGGAAGTCGTGAGCGCCATGCCGTTGAGCGATGCCGAACAGAACAAGGTCAAGAAAGAAATCGGCGCGTCGGAGGTCAGCTTCAGCGTGGATCCGAGTATTCTGGGCGGGCTGATTGTCCGTTCGGCGGAGCGCGTAGTGGATGGCAGCGTGCGCAGCAGCCTGAACGATCTGGCAGGGCGCCTGAATTAGCGCAGCGCCCCTTTAACTGCTCCGCACGCCGTAGGAAAAAGGCAGGCCACGGCCTGTGTGGGGGCTGACAGATAGCCACAAAAACACGCCGGGGAAACGTCTCCGGCGTGTTTTGCGTTTTTCAGGCCGGCTGTATCTGGTATCGGGGCGCGCTTTTCTGTACACTCACGGTCATTGACGGTGAACAGCAAAGAAACCTATGCCGAAAAAATTTTCCGAGATACTGCACGCGCTGCCCGCCGGGCAGTTGCTCAGCGTGAGCGACGAAACCTATATCACCGCGCCGGTCAGCGAGTCCGATGCCGAGATTCACGGTGGCGGGATTTTTGTGGCGCGCAAGGGGCTGTCGGTCGATGGGCATGAATTTATCGCGCGCGCGCTGGAAAAAGGCGCGGCGGCGGTGGTGGGCGAAAGCGAGATCAGCGGGCTGCC
Organism: Chloroflexota bacterium; assembly: GCA_013388745.1. Classification (GTDB taxonomy): domain Bacteria; phylum Chloroflexota; class Anaerolineae; order Aggregatilineales; family Phototrophicaceae; genus JACAER01. The sequence goes on along the minus strand of JACAER010000009.1, from coordinate 164,512 downwards.
GGTGCCCTATGCCCGCGTGAAAGACGCCTCCGAAGCGCTGGGCTATCTGGCGGCGGCGTTTTATGATTTTCCGTCGCGCAAGCTGCTGGTGATCGGCGTGACGGGCACGGATGGCAAAACCACGACGACAACGCTGATTCACAGCATTTTGCAGAGCGCCAACGGCACAAGCGGTTTTATCAGCACGATTGCCGCTGATCTGGGCGGGCAGCAGGTAGACACGGGGCTGCATGTGACGACACCGAGCGCGCCGCAGGTGCAGGCGCTGCTGGCGAAAATGGTCGAAAATGGGCTGACGCACGCCGTGCTGGAGATGACATCGCACGGGCTGGCGCAGGGGCGGCTGAACGGCGTTGATCTGGATGTGGCGGTGCTGACGAACATTACGCATGAACATCTCGATTATCACGGCACATGGGAGAACTACCGCGCGGCCAAAGCGCGCATGTTCGAGATGCTGAACACGTCGGCGCGCAAAGGCAGGCAGCTCAAGATTGCCGTCATCAACGCCGATGATCCTTCGGGCGATTTTTTCAGCGCGATACGGGCGGACTGGAAGGCGCTGTATTCGCTGCGGACGCCGAGCGAGTTTCAGGCGCAGGCCGTGCGCTACCTGCCTTCGGGTACGTATTTTGAGGTCGATGGCAAGGAATTTATGACGCCGCTGGTGGGCGAATTTAACGTGATGAACGCGCTGGCGGCGCTGACGACGGCCTCGTGTCTGGATGTGCCGACGGATGCCATGCGCAAGGGGCTGGCGGCGGTGACGGCGGTTTCTGGGCGCATGGAACGTATCGACGAAGGGCAGAATTTCACGGCGCTGGTCGATTTCGCGCATACGCCCAACGCACTGAAAAACGCGCTGGAGGCGGCGCGTAAGATGGTGCTGCCGGGCGGGCGCGTGATCGCTGTGTTCGGCAGCGCCGGGCTGCGTGACCGCGAAAAACGGCGCATGATGGCGGAGGTTGCGGCCAAAATGGCGGATTTCACAGTGCTGACGGCGGAAGACCCGCGCACGGAATCGTTAGAAACGATTTTGCAGGAGATGGCGGCGGGCTGCGCGGCGCAGGGCGGAGTCGAGGGGCAAACGTTTGTGCGCGTGCCCGATCGCGGCCTGGCGCTGTACGAGGCCTGCCGCACGGCGCGCGCGGGCGATCTGGTGGTGGCCTGTGGCAAGGGGCACGAACAGAGCATGTGCTTCGGCACGATTGAGTATCCCTGGGATGATCGCGAGGCGCTGCGGGCGGCGCTGCGCGGGACGCCGCTGCAAACGCTGCCGACGGCGCGTAGTTAGTGCTTCGACAAGATGAGGCTAGTGGGCAAGCGCTGGCGGCGAGTATTATTATGCGGCGGGCGCTTCGGGGTATACTGACGATTGGCGTTTGTGGGCAACAACGCGCGACGCCATTATCGCCATCTGGGGGGTAGCGCCATGATACTAGAGAATGCATTTGTTGTTCCGCTGCTGCTGGCGGGGGTGTTTGTGCTGTTCGGGCAGTATGCGATCTGGCGTGGCAAAGTGCCGGTGGGATTGAAAGGTATTTCGCGGCGGCTGCATGGGCGGGGGGCGCAGCTTTACGGCGGTGTGCTGAGTCTGGTGGGGGTCGGGCTGGCGGCGCTGGCGCTGCTGCTGCCGCAGCAAAGCCTGTGGGTCACGGCAGGCGGCATCGTGGCGTTTCTGGTGGTGAACTTTATAGGCTACCGGCTGTCGCCGCCGCACGAGAAAAAGCCAAAAGCGGGGGAGTAGGTTTTGCTGGCAGACACCAATGCAGGTTAAGAAAATAATCAGCCAAGTGCTCTTTTGGGACTGGCTGGTTTTGCCGCCAGGCACTTCAGTGCCCGTTGGAACGTGTGTTCGCAAGTCAAACAGCCACGTCATCACGGATTTTGTGAGATGTGCGCACGAATTGGGTTGAAAAGGGCCAACTGACGACCGAGAACGTGTTCTAATCGTCGTCGTGGGGGCGGTAGGCTTCGATCACGACCCAATCGCCGTCGGGCTGGACGCGTCGTTTGGCAGGCACGAGACCGGTTTTGCGCAGCGCCGCTTCCACAGCGTCGGCCTGTTCCAGCGTCAGCCCGCCGAAAATAGCGCGCCCGCCGGGGCGCACGACCTCGCCGAGATGGTTATCGCACATCTGGATGATGATGCGCGCCAGAATATTGACCAGCGCCAGATCAAAACGACGCGCGGAGGTGAGCAGCGAATCGAGGCTGCCATGCAGCGCGGTGATTTGCGGTGCGACGCCGTTGTCGTGCGCGTTGTCCTGCGTGACCTGCACGGCGATGGGGTCAATATCCAGCGCGTGGATGTGCGCCGCGCCCAATTTGGCGGCGGCGATCGCCAGAATGCCGCTGCCGCAGCCCAGATCGAGCACCACACTGCCGGGCTTGAGCACATCTTCCAGCGCTTGCAGGCACAACTGCGTCGAAGGGTGGGTGCCTGTGCCGAAAGCCATGCCGGGATCGAGCGCGATCACTACATCATCGGGGCTGGTTTCGACGTCGGTGATCCAGCGCGGACGGATAAAAAGGCGTTTGCCGAGGCGCACAGGCTTATAATGGACTTTCCAGGCTTCGGCCCAATCTTTGTCGTCCACAGGGTAAAAAGCAGGCTGCGGCATGGGGTACATCAGGCTCATATGACCGAGCGCGGTTTTGAGGCGCTGCATCTGCTGCGGCGCGGTCTCGTCGTCGGGCAGATAGGCGCGCACGGTGAGGCGCGTGGCGGGCGGCACATTGTCCTCGTCCCAGGCTTCGGGCATGATGCCTTCCTGCTCGATCGCTACGCCCTGATAGCCGTATTCTTGCAGCAGATCGCTCACGGCTTCGGCGGCTTCGCCATCGACACTCAGCGAGACTTCAATCCATTTCATGTTTGACCTCTGGGGTGGTTTACGGCTGCGCCAGCGCTAGCATAGGCGCGCGAATGCGTTTCTGATCGTCTGGGCGGCTCCTGCGCCTTGCTGTAACTGCTGCCTGGCCTAAGCATAGCACAATCGCCCACAAGTGCTAGGGTTTTCGGGTGATGAGCGCTGTACAATAGAAGCAGGTTCGATACGGGCCGCGATGGAGGGCTTGACGATGGCGGCTTTACCCGAAACGCAGCATTGGACGGTGGATGAGTATCTGGCGTGTGAAGAACAAAGCGAAATCAAGCACGAGTATTATGCCGGCGAAATCTATGCGATGACCGGCGCGAGTCCGAATCACAATCGCATTAGCGGCGATACCTATGCAGCCATTCACGCGCAATTGCGCGGGAGTCCATGCGAGATATTTGGCAGCGATCAGCGTGTGCGTGTGAGTGATAGTCACTATGTCTATCCCGACATCAGCATTGTCTGTGGGAAAGCGCAGTTCGATGACCGCAGGCCGCAGTCGCTGCTGAACCCGACACTGCTGATCGAGGTGCTTTCGCCTCCGACGGAAGACTATGATCGCGGGCGTAAGGCAGTCAGTTATCGGGCGCTGGCGGGTTTGCAGGAATTTCTGCTCATTGCCCAGGACAGACAGCACATCACGCATTATGTGCGGCACGCGGCGCAGCAGTGGTTGGTGGCGGATGTGACGCAGCCCGACGCCATTATCGAACTGGCCGCGATTCACGGCCGCCTGGCGTTGGCGGAGGTCTATGCCAGAGTGGTATTCGAGGAAGCGGGAAGCGAAAAGGGCGACTCGTGAGCCGCCCCTGTGGGTGGCGCTAATTTTGCTCGCCGGAGAAGAAGTCCATAACACGATCGAAGAAGCCGCGCCCGTTGCCTTGCGGCTGTACACCGCTGCCGAAGGTCTTGGCTAGCTGCTCGAACAAACGGCGCTGTTCTTCGTTCAAACTGGTGGGCACGGCCACCTGGACGTATACCAGTTGATCGCCGCGCCCGGAACTGAGACCGCGATCGGTAAGGCGCGGGAAGCCTTTGCCCCGCAGCCGGAAGACTTTACCCGTTTGTGTGCCGGGGGGCACAGTCAGCTCCACCTCGCCGTCTACGGTGGGAATGACGATCTTGTCGCCAAGCGCGGCCTGCGCGACGTTGATATTGATGTCCAGGATAATGTCGTCGTCGCGGCGTTTGTAAAACTCGTGGTCTTTGACATGAATCGAGACGTAGAGGCTGCCGCTGGGGGCCACGCCGCGTTCGCCCGCGTCGCCCATGCCGTTGTGCATGATGCGCATCCCGTCGCGCACGCCGCCGGGAATTTTGACGGTCATCTTATGGCGTTTGCGCATGCGCCCGTTGCCCGTACAGGTCTTGCAGGGCGTGGTGACGATTTCGCCGCGTCCGTTGCAGCGCGGGCAGGTGGAAACACGCACCATCGAGCCGAGAAACGTCTGCTGAACGTTGCGGTATTCGCCCGTGCCGCGGCAGTCGGGGCAGGTACTGACGCTGGTGCCAGGTTCCGAACCGCTGCCCTGACAGCGATCACAGACCTCTAAACGATCAAATTCAATATCTTTATCGACGCCGAAAACGGCTTCTTCAAAGCTGATAGCCACATCGACATGGCGTTCGCCGCCGGGGCGCGGCCCGCGCCGGCGGGTGCTGCGCTGGCCGGCGAAGTTGTTCATAAATTCTTCGAAGATTTCTTCAAAGCCGAAGCCCTGCACGCCCGCGCCACCCATGCCGCCGACGCCGGTGACCCCGGCATGACCGAAGCGGTCATAACGCGCGCGGCGTTCGTCATCCGAGAGCACTTCATGCGCTTCATTGATCTCTTTGAAGCGCGCTTCGGCGTCGCGCTCTTTGTTGATGTCGGGGTGATATTGGCGCGCGAGGCGGCGGAAGGCCTGTCGAATTTCGTCTTTGGAGGCGCTGCGCGAAACGCCCAGAACTTCGTAGTAATCTCGTGCCATGTCTGCTTGTGTTTACCTTTTGCTCTGCGCCAATATTATACGCCAACGTCAGAAGGCATAACATATCGAAATCAAGGAGACAGACACAGGATGGCAAGCGGGAAAAGCGGCGCAGCGCTGTGTCTGCGAGTGGGCGTTTTTTCGCAGAGGCGACTGAGAAGTCGCCTCTGCGAACAGAGTTCCGTTTGGCGGCGGATCAGGCTTCGGTAAATTCGGCGTCTACTACGTCTTCGCCGCTGCCTTTTTGTGCGCCGGGCGTGCCCGGCGCCTGCTGTGCGCCGCCCTGCTGCTCGTACATGCTGCCGCCGAGCGTCTGGATGTGCTGGTTAAGCGCCTGCGTGGCGGCTTTGATGTTCTCGATGTTGCCGCTGGCTTCGGCAGTGCGCACGGCTTCGATCCTCTCGTTGGTTTGCTTCTTGGCGTCTTCCGGCAGACGATCAGCGAAGTCGCGCAGCACTTTTTCGGCGGCGAAGACCGCGCTTTCGGCCTGATTTTTGACTTCGGCTTCGTCTTTGCGTTTGGCGTCTTCGGCGGCGTGCTTTTCCGCTTCTTTCACCATGCGCTGGATTTCGGCTTCGCTCAAGCCGCTGCTGGCGGTGATGGTGATCTTCTGCTCGCGGCCTGTGGCTTTGTCGCGCGCGCTCACGTTCAGAATGCCGTTGGCGTCGATGTCGAACGTGACTTCGATCTGCGGCACGCCGCGCGGCGCGGGCGGGATGCCGTCGAGAATGAACTTGCCGAGTGACTTATTATCGGCAGCCATCGGGCGTTCGCCCTGCACGACATGGATTTCAACCTGCGTTTGCCCATCCGCCGCTGTCTAATAGACCTGCGACTTTTTGGTGGGAATAGTGGTGTTGCGCGTAATCATGCCTGTAGCGACGCCGCCGAGGGTTTCGACACCCAGTGTGAGCGGCGTCACGTCGAGCAGCAGAATGTCCTTGACATCGCCCGCCAGCACGCCGGCCTGAATTGCCGCGCCCAATGCTACGACTTCATCGGGGTTGACGCTGCGGTTCGGTTCTTTGCCGAAGAAATTACGCACGGCTTCCTGCACGGCGGGCATACGGGTCATGCCGCCCACCAGCACGACATTGTTCACCTCTTTGGCGCTGATGCCGGCGTCCTTGAGCGCCTGTTCGCAGGGCGCGATCGAGCGGTCAATCAGGCTGCGCGTCAGGCTTTCCAGCTTGGCGCGGGTGAGCGTCATGTTCAGGTGCTTGGGGCCGCTCGCGTCGGCCGTGATGAAGGGCAGGCTGATTTCGGTGGTGAGCAGCGTCGAAAGCTCGATCTTGGCTTTTTCGGCGGCTTCCTTGAGGCGCTGCAAAGCCTGGCGGTCTTTGCGCAGGTCGATGCCCTGATCTTTCATGAAGGTGTCGGCGATCCAGTTGATGATGACTTCGTCGAAGTTATCGCCGCCCAGGAAAGTGTCGCCGTTGGTGCTGCGCACTTCGAACACGCCGTCGCCCACTTCGAGGATGGAAATATCGAAAGTGCCGCCGCCGAGATCGTAGACGGCGATGATTTCGTTTTTGTGTTCGCCCAGCCCGTAAGCCAGGCTGGAGGCCGTCGGCTCGTTGATGATACGCATGACTTCCAGACCGGCGATACGCCCGGCGTCTTTGGTAGCGTTGCGCTGCGCGTCGTTGAAGTAGGCCGGCACGGTGATCACGGCGCGATCAACGGTTTCGCCCAAATAGGCTTCAGCGTCGGCCTTGATCTTTTGCAGAATCATGGCCGAGATCTCTGGCGGGCTGTATTCGCGCTCGCCCATGTGGACGCGCACGTCACCGTTGGCCGCCGCGCTGACTTTATAGGGCACGACTTTGGTGGTCTGCTGCACCTGGGGGTCGGCGAACTTGCGCCCCATGAAGCGTTTGACGGAAAAGATGGTATTTTCCGGGTTGATGACGCTCTGATTGCGGGCGACCTTGCCGACGACGCGCTCCCCCGTCTTGGGGTTAGTCGCGACGACGGAGGGGATTAAACGACCGCCTTCGGACGACGGAATGACGACCGGCTCGCCGCCTTCCATGACGGCGACCACCGAGTTGGTTGTGCCTAGATCGATACCGATTATACGTCCCATAGATGTTGATGATCTCCTCTATTACGATTGCACTAGCTTTTAGCGAAAACCGGATGGGTACTACGTTCGCGACGAAAAGCGTGGGCTGTTCGCTGAACGCTGATGGGTTATTTAGCCACTTTAACGCGCGCGGGGCGCAGCACTTTGTCGCCCCAGGCGTAGCCTTTTTGCAGCGTGGCGGTGACATGCCCGCTTTCGCCGCTGTCATCCGTAATCAGCGCTTCGTGGCGCACCGGGTCAAAGGGCTGGCCCAGCGGGTCGATGACGGTGACATTGGTGTTTTCTAATAAGGCGTAGAACTTGCGATACACCAACTGCATCCCGTTCATCCAGGCATGGCCTTGCAGTTCGGGAGGCGTGGTACTCATCGCCATCTCAAAATCGTCAATAATCGGCAGCAGCGTCGTCAGCAGATTGACAGACGCATTGGCAGCGGCATCGCGCAGTTCGCGTTCGCTGCGGCGCTTATAGTTGATAAAATCGGCGCGTTCACGCTGCAACGCTTCCAGATAGGCCTGCGCCTGATTCTGTGCAGCGGTTAACTGCTCTTGCAGCGCGCTGACAGACGGCGCTGTATCGGGCTGCGCCGTGCCCGCTGCGCTGTCGGCGGGCGGGGTGCTGCCGGGGGTATCGCCCGCGCCGTTTGTGGGTGTCTTTTCTTTGGCACTCACGTAAATACGACCTCCATAAAGAACGCCAAGCGGGTCGAAAAAGACCTGCTGCTCTGGGTACTCAATGCGTTCAGTGTAGCTAATGCATAATAGAAATGCGTTAACGCTGTAGAAGAATTTTGCCAGTGCATCCATTTTCGCCCGGCTGCGTATAACACAGCAGGAGGAGACCTATGGCGCGAGTGTTGTTTGTGGCGCGCTGGACGCTGGGGACGTGCGGCGGCTGGGTGGCGGGGTTGGTGGCGTGGTTCGCGCTGGTGTGGTTGGGCTGGGAGGCGCTGCCGCACCTGCTGCGCCTGCCGTATAATGCGCTCAACGTGTGGCGGCTGGCGGTCTATGTGCTGGCGCTGGCGGCTTTAGGCGCGTGTGTGGCCTATGGACAGTGGCAGGCGGCGTTTCGCGGGCGCGTGTTTCCCGGCTGGGATTGGGTGCGTGCCGGGGCGGCGGGTGGGGCGCTGGCGCTGCTGGCGTTCGTGCTGGCGAGCCTGCTGCCGCTGCCGGTGTTCCCGCCGGAATTCGGGCTGAGCGATAATCCGGCGCTGTGGCGTGTGGAGGCGACGTGGCTGCCGGGCACGCTGCTGTTTGGGTTGGCGCTCGGCGTGTGTGTGGGGCTGCCGCAGGCGCTGGTGATCCGCCGTTATCTGCGCGGGGCACGCTGGTGGCTGCTGGCGGCGCTGCTGGCGTGCAGCTTGTGCGCGCTGGCCTTTGTGCTGGTGGTGCAGCGGTGGGGCGGGGGATTCTGGCCGCTGCTGCTCAACACGCTGCTGCCGCCGCTGCTGTTCGGCGCGCTGACCGGCGTGGCGATGCTGCGCTATGTCAACAAGGGCTGAGTTCGCTTGGGGGCTTATCTGAGAATTGCATTAAGCGGCTGTTGCGGCGCGGCTTTCTCGCGGGCTAAAGCCCTGATTCGTAAAACGTGATACGGTGCTATCCTCTGCGCGTGATCTTCCTTATCGCCATACGTTATCGCCATACGTTTCGGTTGGCCGTAAAGGTAAATTTGATGCGATGGCCCTGGAGCACGTTATTCCCCTGGCGGCAGACCTTTGTCGTCGGCGGCGTAGAGCGCGGCGACCATGTGCGTCATGAGCGAGGAAACGAAGCGCACGGCGCTGATCGCCCGGCCATAGTTGATATGTGTCGGTCCCAGCACGCCGATAGCGCCGCTGAGCTGCCCCTGCACGCCGTAGCGGCTGAGCACGATGCTGAGCTGGCTGAGTTCTTCGCGGCCATCGCCCGCTACGAAGACCTGCACACGGTTGACGGTGCTGGGCAGCATGTCGGTGAGCAGCGTGTCCATAAACGCCCGTTCTTCGAAGACGCGCACGACCTGCTGCGCGCCCTGCTGATCCTGGAAGGCGCGAATCACTTCGCTCAAGCCTTCGCGGTAAATCTGGCGTGTCTGGCTGCCGTCGGCCTGTTCCATCAGATCGGCGGCCAGATCCACGACTTCGCGTTCGAGCATGGAGAGATTCACACCTTTGATGCGCAGTTCATTGGCGCTGAGATCGGGGCAAAGGGTGTTGATGCGGTTGGCGACGGTGCTCAGCACGTCCTGCGGCACCGGCTCGGCCAGATTCAACATGCGCTGATGCACCGTGCCGCCGTGCAGCACCAGCACCATCAGCACCAGCCGCCCCTGAATCGAGATTAATTCGATGTGCTTGAAGCGGTTGTTTTCGGCGATCGGCGGCGTGACCAGCGAGGCGGAGCGCGAGGTGCGCGCCAGAATGCTGGCGGCGGCGCGCATCCACTGGTCGCCGGCGATCGGCGCAAGCTGCAACTTTTCGGCGATCAGCGTGCGTTCATGACTGCTCAAATCGTTGCTGCCCACCAGATGCTTGACGAAGTAGCGGTAGCCTTTTTCGGTGGGCACGCGCCCGGCAGAGGTGTGCGGCGCGGCGATATAGCCCAGTTCTTCCAGCACCGCCATGTCGTTGCGGATGGTGGCCGAACTGACGCCCAGCCGTTCGACCAATTGTTTGCTGGCGACGGGTTCCACCATTTCGGTATAGTAATGCACGATCAGCGTCAGAATATCTTCCTGACGACGGGTAAGTTCTGGCAGAGTAGAGGCATCTAGAGTCATGTGATGATTTTTACGCGCTGCTTACTTGAAAATTCCGATAGCCTCATGATACCATGCATGGCAAGTCAGTTCAAAAGCGCGAAGGAGCAAATAAGCGATGGGTGTAAACACGTTTGAAGTCACGGCGGCCAATTTCGAAAGCGAAGTGCTGAATTCGCAGACGCCGGTGTTGGTCGATTTTTGGGCCGAATGGTGCGGGCCGTGTAAAGCCATCGCGCCGATTGTCGAAGAAATCGCCGGGGAATACAACGGCCAGATTCGCGTCGGCAAGCTGGACGCAGACGCTTACGGCGACATCCTGATGCTCTACAACATCATGGGTATCCCCACGCTGATTCTGTTCAAGGGCGGGCAGGATGTGCTGCGCATCACCGGCTACCAGCCGAAAGACAAAATCACCAACAAGCTGGTGCAGTTCCTCAGCTAATGCCCGTTCACAAAACCATTGAGCGGCGGCGCAAAAACAGCGCTGCCGCTTTTTGGTTTACGCCCTGCGCGTCGCGAAAATATCATCCAGCACCGCCTGCCGCACGGGGGGCGCGCCCAGCCGATGCAGCCCGGCCAGTGGAATAGAATCAGCGTGGGGGGAGGCCGCAGCTTAGGGCAGGCGGGTTTTGAGGGCGCGCGCCAGCCAGACAAGGCCCAGCGCTGCCAGCAGACCCAGCGGGGGATAAACGGGCAGATAGTAGCGCTGCCATTCCAGCGGCGTGAGCAGCAGCCCCAGCAGCAGCACCACCCCTACCCAGGTCAGGAATATCAGGCGCGTGGGATTGTCGCCGTTGGCGGCGCGCAGCAGCGCCCACGCCCCGACCAGCGCCAGCGCCAGCAGCGCTGCCGCGCCGCTGTCCGTGCCGCCCATGCTGATTCCGCGCAGGGGTGAGGCTTCGTAACGCGCGATCTGCTCAGCGATATGGATGTCCCAACCGGGGGCTTCGTAATACTGCGGCAGGGCGACCAGCGTTTGCCGCCAGAAGCCGACCAGCGCATCGCCCGCGTAACCGCCGAAAAACTGGCTTTGTCCCGTGAGCAAGTTCTGGCGATCTTGCAGCGCTTGCAGTGTGCGCGCCAGTGGATCATCCCACCACACGGGGTTGAGCAGCAGGAAAACCGCCGCCGCCAGGGTGCCCGCCAGCGCCAGCCACAGCAGCGGCAGCAGCGCGCGTGTTTTCGCGGCGGGGCGGCGCACAGCAGCGGCGAAAATGTACAGGCCGCAGGCAGCCAAGACAGCCGCCATGATGACCAGCGCCGTCTGTTTGCTGGCGAGCGCCAGGCCGCTGCACGCGCCCAGCAGCAGCGCCGCGCTTATCTGCCCGCGCGTATTCTGGGCGCGCAAAAAAAGGAGGCCAGTCAGCACGATCAGCAGCGTGAACAGCGTGAAACTGCCCTCCATCATCACGCGGCGGCCATTGAGCAGCAGCGCCGGATGCAGCGCGTAGTACAGGCTGGCGAGATAGGCCACCGGCAGAGGCGCGCTGAGCATACTGCCGAGCCGCCAGCCAAGCGCGAAGACGATGAGCGCGCCCAGCGCCAGCAGCAGCGCCGATGACCAGCGCGCCGCCAGCAGCAGCCCTTCCTGCGGCAGATGGCCGAACTGCGCGTTCAGCGCGAAATCCGCGCCCCAATCCCACGGGCCGGGCAGATCATCCACGCTGTAACCGGCGAGATGCCAGGCCAGCCCGGCCAGCAGCTTGCTGACCATGCCATTGCGCAGCCGCAAGTCCTGTTCGACGCTGGGCGTGTCTGTATAACGCAGCAGCGAAGGATCGGCGCGCAGCACGAAATACTCGTAATCGCGACTGGCGAACAAAATGGTGGCTTCGTCGCCATGAAAGGGCACCAGCGCCGTGCCCGCCAGGATATAGGCGGCCAGCGCCAGCAGAAACACACTGTGCAGCAGCCAGGATGCACGCGCAAGCAAGCTTTTCATGGGCAGCGATTATGAGCGCGGCGGCGCAAAATTGCCAGCGGGAAATCCACAACGCACCCCCCCGCACCCCAACCCCGCTCCCCCGGATTCAGGGGGACGGGCTTATGCTAAGCGTAGGTGTTGTGGGCGGAATGCAGTCAAAGCCTGTCGGGCTAGACAATCGTCACCAGCACCTTGCCCTGTTCGACGCTTTGCTGCGCGGAGACATGCACGCGCGAAATCGTGCCGTCGCGCGGCGCTTTCAGCTCATTCTGCATCTTCATCGATTCCAGAATCACCACCGTTTGCCCGGCAGTGACCCCCTGGCCTTCGCTCACGGGAATGGCGACAACCAGCCCCGGCATGGGCGATTTGATCGAGATTTCGCCAGAATCGGCGCTCAACCCGCCGCGCCGCCCGGCCAGCAGCAGCGCGCGCTCATCCTGCACCTTGCCGCTGTACAACCGTCCGCCCATCAGCACTTCGACTTCGCCTTCGCGCTCCTCGATGACAACTTCATGCGAGCGTGTTTGCATGATGATGGAATACAGCGCTGGCCCCAGCGCCAAAAAGTTTATGTCGCGCGCCTGGCCGTTGACCAGCAGCCCGCCCTCGTTGGTGATTTCGATGTCGAAACGCTGCCCATTAATGGTGGTGACGTATTTCACTTCTGCATCCTTTCCCAACGGCTGAGGTACTTCCAATTGCTGGTATCGCGCAGGTTGCGCCCCACCACCTGGCTGGCAAGCTGTTTGTTGCGGTGCGTGAAGAGCGTGGCGACAATGGCGGCGGTTTCCAGTTCTTCGGGCGTGGGCGTTTCTTCGTAAGTCGTCATGCTGAACTTTTCTTCCACGAACTTAGTATCGAAGCGTCCGGCGAAGAAGCTGATGCTGTTGAACAAATTGATGTGGAAGGGGATATTGTGCTTAACGCCCATGATGGTGTATTCGGAAAGCGCGCGCCGCATCCGCAAAATGGCCTCCGAGCGCGTTTCGCCCCAGCAGATGAGCTTGGCGATCATGCTGTCGTAGTACGGCGTGATCTCGTAGCCGCCGTAGACGCCGCTGTCCACACGCACGCCGGGACCGGTGGGCACGATCAGGGTGCTGATTTTGCCGACGGAGGGCATGAAGTTGTGATAGGGGTCTTCGGCGTTGATGCGGCATTCGATCGCCCAGCCGTTAGGGTGCATCACGCTTTCGGTGGGTCCCATGCGCCGCCCGCGCGCGATACGAATCTGCTCCTTCACGATATCGATACCGGTCACCAGTTCGGTGACGGGATGTTCGACTTGCAGGCGCGTGTTCATCTCCAGAAAGTAGAAATTCTTGTCTTTATCGACCAGACATTCGATCGTGCCGGCGTTGATATAGCCGACAGACTGGGCGGCTTTGATGGCCATTTCGCCCATACGGCGGCGCAGCGTTTCGTCCATGATCGGGCTGGGCGCTTCCTCGACAAGTTTCTGGTGGCGGCGCTGGATGCTGCATTCGCGTTCGCCCAGATGAATCGTGTTGCCGTGCATATCGGCGAGAATCTGGAATTCGATATGGCGCGCGCCTTCGACCAGCTTTTCGATATACACGCGGCCATCGCCAAAGGCGCTTTCGGCCTCGCGGCGGGCGCTGGCCAGCGCGGCGGGCAGGTCTTCGGCGCCGCGCACCACGCGCATGCCTTTGCCGCCGCCGCCTGCCGCCGCTTTCACCAGCAGCGGGAAGCCGACCTCGCGGATAGCGACGGCCAACAGATCGTCATCGGTCAAGCCCGGTTCCGTGCCCGGCACGACAGGCACGCCCGCTTTTTTTACCGTCGTGCGCGCTTCCTGCTTGTCGCCCATCGTGGCGATGGCGTGCGGCGGCGGGCCGATAAATGTCAGGCCGGCGTCCTGCACCGCGCCGGCAAAGGCTTCGCGTTCAGAAAGGAAGCCGTAGCCAGGATGGATGGCGTCGGCGCCGGTTTTGCGCGCGGCGTCGATAATTTTGCCGATCACCAGATAACTTTCGCGCGGGGGCGGCGGGCCGATAAAGACGGCTTCGTCGGCGTAGCGCACATGCAGCGCCGTGCGATCGGCCTCTGAATAGACGGCAACGGTCGGAATACCGAGATCGCGGCAGGCGCGGATGATACGCACCGCGATTTCGCCACGATTGGCGATCAGCACTTTTTTGATTTTTTGTGGGGTCAGTTCTGAAGTCATAAGGGTTGTTTTACTCGTCTAAAACTGCGAAAAGCGAACGTATAAAGAACGCAAAGCCGATTGAGCTTATCGAGAATCTGTGTTTTGATCGGATCAGGCATGGCGCAGTCTTTCTGCCAGTTCGGCGTAAAAATAGAGCGCGGCGGCGATGCCTTTGTGGAACATCTCCGGGAAAATGTACTCGTCGGGGCCGTGCGCGCGCCCGCCTTTATAGCCGAAGGGCAGCATCACCAGCGGCTTATGTAATGCCTGCTGCAAGACCGAAGCGACCGGCACGCTGCCGCCCTCGCGCATCCACAGCGGCGCCCGCCCCCAGGCGCGTTCATAAGCGGCGGCCACCGCTTGCATCGCCGGATTCGCGCGTTCGACCAGCAGCGCCGGCGCGCCGGCTTCCAGTTCGATCAGCTCGCTGCGCACCGTAGGCGGCGTGATCGCTGCCAGATAGTCGCGCACGCACTGGTAAATGCGCTGCGGGTCTTGATCGGGCACCAGCCGGCAGCTTATTTTGGCGCTGGCTTTGGAAGGAATCGCGGTTTTGAAACCCTCGCCCGCGAAGCCACCAGCAATGCCGTTGATCTCCAGCGTGGGACGCGCGCCGATGCGCTCTTGCAGCGCGTAATCCGCTTCGCCCCAGGGCTGCGGCGCGGCGGCGGTATGCTGCCAGTCTTTTTCAACCCATGCGCCGACAGCCGCCAGCGCCGCGCGCTCATCGGCGCTCAGCGGGCGCACGTCGTCATAAAAGCCGGGCACATTAACACGCCCCTGCGCGTCGTGAAGCTGCGCCAGCATTTCGGCCAGCGCTTGAATCGGATTATGCACCGTGCCGCCATATGCGCCGCTGTGCAAATCGGCTTTGGGGCCGAAGACACGCAGTTCGTAAGTCGTCACGCCGCGCAGCCCGTAGACCAGCAGCGGCTGTTGGGGATCGTACATGCTGCCGTCGGAAATCACGCAGACATCGCAGGCCAACCGAGCGTGATTTTCGGCCACGAACTGAAAAATATGCTCCGAACCGGATTCTTCTTCGCCTTCGAACAGCAGCTTGACATTCACGGGCGGCTGGCCGGTCGCCAGCAGCGCTTCCAGCGCTTTCAGGTGGGCGATAACGTGCATTTTGCTGTCGAGCGCGCCGCGCGCGTACAATTTGCCATCGCGTTCGGTAGGGGTGAAAGGATCGCTCGTCCAGCCGTCTTCCAGCGCGGCGGGCTGCACGTCGTAGTGACAGTAAATCAGCACCGTCGGCGCATTCGGCGCCCCCAACCATTCGCCGTAGAGCAGCGGCAGATAGTGCCCGCGCTGGAAAATCTGTGCGCGCAGGCCGATACGCTGCATATCCGCCCGCAGCCATTCCGCCGCTCGCCGCACGTCGGGCGCGTGCTGCTTGAGCGTGCTGATGCTGGGGATGCGCAGCAGCGCCAAAAGCTGCTCATAAAAGCGCGCGGCGTGGGTCTGGGCGTAGTCATGAGCGTTCAAGAAAGTCACTCCATCAGCAGCCTGGCGACAATAATTTCTGCACCCAATGTACGTGAGGCGAAGACCGCACCGGGGCGGTAGCTGCCCTGAAAGGCGAACTTGCCCGCCTCGTAGTTCCACACCTCGACATACAGGTCAAGCGGTTCGATAATCCAGTATTCGCGCACGCCGTACTTTTCGTAAAGCTGGAACTTGACGACCCGATCCTGGCGCGCTGTAGGGGGCGAGAGGACTTCGACGATGAGGTCGGGCGCGCCGTGCCAGTATTGATCCTCATGAAGTGCGCAGTTGTTGTTTGTCGGACTCACCCAAAAAACATCCGGTTCAAGAATATTGATCTCATCGAGGTAGACACCCACCGGAGATACGCGCGCCTTACCGTTAGGCATGATCTGGCGCAGGTAGAAATAGGTATTTCCGCCTATCACTTGATGCGGATCTTTGGGCGGATTCACGATAAGTTCTCCGTCGATCAGTTCGCGAATCTGGTTGCTTTCGGGCAGCGCGAAGAACTGGGAAGCGGTCATACGGATTTTGGTCGTGTTGGTCATGGCTGCCACCTCCGATTCGGCGCCTACAGCGGCATGTTGCCGTGTTTACGCGGCGGGTTGCTGTCGCGCTTGTTCTGGAAGACATTCAGACCGTTAATCAGGCGCGCGCGCGTGTCGCGTGGTTCGATGATGTCGTCGATATAGCCGCGCGCCGCCGCGATATACGGGCTGGCGAATTTTTCGCGGTATTCCTGCACCAGTTCGTTTTTGCGCGCCACCGGGTCTTCCGCTTCGGCGATTTCGCGGCGGAAAATGATGTTGACCGCGCCATCCGGCCCCATCACGGCGATTTCTGCCGAGGGCCACGCCAGATTCAGGTCACCGCGAATATGTTTGCTGCTCATGACGCAGTAGGCGCCGCCGTAGGATTTGCGCGTGGTGACGGTCAGCTTGGGCACGGTGGCTTCGCAGTAGGCGTAAACCAGTTTGGCGCCGGCCATGATGATGCCGCCGTGTTCCTGTTCGACGCCCGGCATGTAACCGGGCACATCGACAAAAGTAATCAGCGGGATATTGAAGCAGTCGCAGAACCGGATGAAGCGCGCGGCTTTTTCGCTGGCTTTAATATCGAGCACGCCGGCGAGAACCATCGGCTGGTTGGCGATGATGCCGACGCTGTGGCCGCCGAGCCGCGCGAAGCCCACGACCATATTCTGTGCGTATTCGCTGTGGACTTCGTAAAAATGCCCGTCATCGACGATGCGGCTGATGATCTCTTTGACATCGTAGGGCTTATTGGGCGAATCGGGGATAATCGTATCCAGTTCGGGATCGGCGCGCAGCGGGTCATCGCTGTTGGGCGCAAACGGCGGGTCTTCCATATTGTTCTGCGGGATAAAACTGAGCATTTCGCGCACCAGCATCAGCGTTTCGGTCTCGTTTTCGCCCACCATATGGCAGACGCCGCTTTTGCTGGCGTGTACCGAAGCGCCGCCCAGTTCTTCGGATGTCACTTCTTCGTGGGTCACGGAGCGCACGACTTCGGGCCCGGTAATAAACATATAGCTGGTCTTTTTCACCATAAAAATGAAGTCGGTCAGCGCCGGGCTGTAGACCGCGCCGCCCGCGCACGGCCCCATGATGACGCTGATCTGCGGGATGACGCCGCTGGCGAGTGTGTTACGCAGGAAAATATCCGCGTAGCCGCCGAGACTCATGACGCCTTCCTGGATACGCGCGCCGCCGCTGTCGTTGAGGCCGATGACGGGCGCGCCGGTTTTCATCGCCATTTCCATAATTTTGCAGATTTTGGCGGCGTGGACTTCGCTCAGGCTGCCGCCGGTGACGGTAAAATCCTGCGAATAAACGTACACCAGCCGCCCGTTGATCGTGCCCCAACCCGTGACCACGCTGTCGCCGAGATGCCGGTTTTTGTCCATGCCGAAGTCGGTAGCGCGGTGCTGCACAAAAGCATCCAGTTCGCGGAAGCTGTTGGGGTCGAGCAAAATGTCGAGGCGTTCGCGCGCGGTGCTGCGCCCGGATTCATGCTGTTTTTTGATGCGTTCCGGGCCGCCGCCGGCGCGGCTTTGATCGCGTTTGGCGCGCAGTTCTTCAATTTTCGGGTGAGCAATTTTACTATTTGCGACCATTTTTATCTCCAGATCTCCGAGCCAACAGGAAAAGGGCGGACAAAATAAGTATGCCGGCGGCCACAGCGAAGGGCAGCCGCTGACGGTCGTAATCGGCCTGAGCAAAGAACAGCAGACGCGCCACACTATACATTATAAACACGCCGATCAGCAAAATCGTATCTGGTGCGGCGCGTTGTGTGCGGCGCAGGAGCGCGCCACAGGCATAGGCAAAAAGCAGCGCCCACAAGACGCCTGCTACGAATTCCAACCCCAACGGCAGCGCGACCTGTGCCGCCAGCGCCGGCGGCGTTGTGATAGCGCGCAAAGCCGCCCCCGCCTGAAACAGGCACAGCAGCGTGGTCAGCAGCGTGAGGGGGCGAAAGCAGCCGGGACGTGGGGGCGATCCTTCCATAGCCTCCTATTATCCCCAGAGCAGGTGATTCCGGCCAATTTCCGCGCGCGGGGGCATTGTTTGGCAGTTGGCGGATCGTTGTTTGATCTTGTGCCGTGGCCACGTTCGAAATCTGGCGAGTCTTGCGCGTAATCGACGATCAGGCGCTAGAAACGGGCGCCGGCGAAGATGTGATTGCAGCCTACGCCGCAATCGCCTAGGCAAACGCACAGCGCCAGCCACTGCACTACAGCCAGGAGGCTGTCAGTCGATAGGCAGTGGCTGTGTGCGGAAGCTCAATAAGCGTTGGTGTCGCGCCGCATCACGGTGTTGAACAGGGTGCGGATAATGATTTTGATGTCCAGCCACAGCGACCAGTTTTCCACGTACCACAGATCATACGCCGTGCGCTCGGCAATCGAGGTGTCGCCGCGCAGCCCATTGACCTGCGCCCAGCCGGTCATGCCGGCCTTTTCGCGGTGGCGTTCCATGTAGCGCGGAATATGCTGGCGGAACTGCTGCACATAAACCGGGCGTTCCGGGCGCGGCCCGACCAGACTCATCTGGCCGACAAACACATTCACCAACTGGGGCAGTTCGTCCCAATTGGTGCGGCGCATCAGCTTGCCGATTTTGGTGACGCGCGGGTCGTCTTTCACCGTCCAGCCGGGGCCTTCCGCTTCGGCATCGGCGCGCATCGAACGAAATTTGATCATCGGGAAAGGGCGGCCGTCCAACCCCATGCGTTCCTGCGTGTAAAAGACCGGCCCCTTGGATTCCAACCGGATGAGCAGGGCCGTAAGCAGCAGCAGCGGCGACAGCAGAATCAGCCCGCCGGTGGCGCCCACGATGTCCAGCGCGCGCTTCAGGCTCAGTTTCCAGCCGCGCAGGGCGATGTCGCGCACGGTGACCAGCGGCATCCCGCCCAGATCGTCCAAGTCCATGTCGCCCGCCATGTAGGCGAACATATCGGGGTAGACCTTGACATCGACATTGCCGCGCTGGCACTGGGTAATCAGATCGACCAGTTCGGTGCGCTGCGCGTCGGGCAGGGCGATGATGACCTGTTGAATGTGCAGCGTGTCGATCAAGGCGGGCAAATCATCGTGGCCGCCGAGAATCGGGATGCCGAGCATTTTGCCCTTTTTGCCGTTGACCACGCCGACGATTTGATAGCCGAGTTCGGGATGCGCGCGGATTTTTTTGGCGATCTCGCGCGCGATATTGCTGGTGCCGACGATCAGCAGGTTGTCGCGGTCAATGCCCCTGCTGCGCAGCCAGCGCCGCAGCCGCGCATACATCTCGCGCGAGAAAATGGTCAGCAGCACGCTGAAGACCACGACGTAAAAAAACATTGCGCGCGGATAATCGATCTGAAAAATTGTGTTTTTGAAGAGCAGCTCGTGCAGGCTGTTGGCCATCAACGCGCCAATGGCGACCGCGCCGGTGATCTGGCGTCCCTGGTCGATGCGGCTGATGGTGCGCCGCTGGTGGTACAGCCGCGTGAAGTAAAAGAGCACGACAATCGTCAGCACATGGCCGACCATCATCAGCAGATACACGCTGAAAGGCGGGGGCAGCGCCGGCACCGAGAAAAACGGCAGCGTCAAGCGCCCGATATAGCCCAGGAAAAAACCGAGCGACAGCGTAACCACATCCAACAGCACCTGCAAGACAAACAGCAGCGCTTTGGTGCGCCCGCTGGCATAGCCCCCCGGGATTTCCGGCGCTAGGGTGTCGTAATCGGGAGTGGGGGCTGGCGCATTTCCTGCCAAAGGTTTCGACCTCCCCTCAGCAGCAGCCCTACCTTCACCAGTTGGTCGAGCCACGCCGGTGTCCTGGCCTGGTAGTGTTTGCGGTAAAACAGCCACATCGCCCGCTGGAATTCGTACTGGGCTTTCTTGCTCTTGCGGCTGGCTGCCCGCTTGACGTGCTTGACCGTCACTTGCGGGTGATAAAACACTTTCCATCCTGCCTGCTTGATTCGGTACGCCCAATCTAAATCCTCTCCGTACATGAAGAACAGCTCGTCGAGCAAGCCCACTGCGGCGATCGCCTGCCGCCGCACCTGCATATACGCGCCCACCACCGAATCAACTTCTAATTCCTGATCGGGCGGGACGAACGTCATATTATAGCGCGCAAAGCGTGAACTGTGCGGAAACAGTTTGGCCAGCCCGGAGAAATGATAAAAAGCGACAGCGGGGGTGGGAAACGCGC
The DNA here is from genome assembly GCA_013388745.1 of Chloroflexota bacterium. GTDB lineage: Bacteria > Chloroflexota > Anaerolineae > Aggregatilineales > Phototrophicaceae > JACAER01. The sequence continues at coordinate 144,502 of JACAER010000009.1, read as the reverse complement.
GCCGGCAGGCTTTATCCAGGCTGCCATCTGGCAGCACCAGTCTGGGGCCAGCGGCGCCGATTTCGGGGCGCGCATCCATGTACTGCACCATCTGCGCCAGCGCATCCGGCGGCACTTCGGTATCGGGGTTCAGCAGCAGCGCATAACGCGGCGCAGCGGCGCTTACGTGACCCGCATCGCCAAAACCCAGATGCCGCAGCCCGATGTTGTTGGCGTAAGCATAGCCGCCGTTGATGCTGTTGGCGATAATCTGCACTTGGGGAAAGCATTGGCGCACCATCTCGGCGCTGCCGTCCTGTGAGGCGTTATCGACCACCACGACCTGAAAGGTGAAATCGCCGCTGCTGGCCAGCACGGTCTCCAGACAGCGCCGCAGCAGGTCGCGCGTGTTCCAGTTGACGATCACAATGCCTAAGTCCATCATGCCGCCGATTGTACCATAAATTGTCGATGCGCCAACCGGCGCTTGCCCGCTGCAAAACAGAAGCGAAGAGAGCATCAAACCCTCTGCGCTGGTGTGCTCGGCGTGAAAAACGCGCTATTCGTTCTTGAGCTGCTCCAGCACGCTGATGGTTTTGTGCGCATTGGCGAAGCGCGCCAACAGCGCGGCGACGTAGCCGCCCAGAATCAGCGCGACCACAGTCAGCCCCAACAGCAGATATGCATCGGTGTTAATCATAATCGCTGCTCCTTTTAGTCTTTGAGTTCCGCGCGAATCTGTGCCGCGCGTTGGGCCAGATTTTCGAGACGGATGCGCCACCAGACCAGCGCCGGCATAATCAGGCAGCACCACACGGCGCTGTTGATGCCCAACGTCATGCCGATGCCGCTGGTCATGGCAAAGCCGCCCTCGGCGTTGGTCGCGCTGGGGCCGATCACCGTCGGGTGAATCGTGTCCGGGCGAATGCGAATGACGACGAAGGTCAAAATCACGGTGCTGATGGCCAGAATGCCATAGACCGAAGCGAAGAGGCGGCGCTTGTCGGGGTTATCAATGCCGCTACGCAGCATCAGGTACGCCGCATAGGTCAGCACCATAATGGCCGTCGTGGTCAGCCGGATGTCCCACGTCCACCAGGTATTCCAGATCGGGCGCGCCCACACCATGCCGGTGATCAGCGTAATGAGCGACAAGGCCAGCCCGACTTCGACACTCGCCAGCGCCAGCGTATCCCAGCGCGGCTGGCGCGTGCGCAGATAGGCCAGGCCGCCGACCACCGCGCTGACAAAAGCGACCGCCGCCGCCGAAAACGCCGAAACATGGAAATAAAAGACGCGCTGCACGTTGCCCTGTGTCGTATCCGTGCCGGCGTACACCAGCGCGAAATACACGCCGACGGCCAGCCCGATCACCGCCAGGAACGTCAGTCCCTTGAGCAGCGGCAGCCGGTCTCGCTTGGGTTCGGCGGCCAAAAACGTGAAACGCTGTGCGATGTTCATGCTATTTTCCCCTTCAGTAAGCAGATAACAATAGTTGGGAGTGAGGCATGGGCTATGGTTTTGGCCCGCGCATCAACTCGGTAAGCTGTGCCTTGAGCGCGGCGCGCTGGCGTTCATAGGCGGCGCGCTCGACTTTGCCTTCGCGGTGTGCGATATCCAGATCCGCGATCTGTTTCATCAGGTCGCCGCTGCTGGGTGTGGCCGGCGCGGGTTTACGGGCGGCGCTGCGTCGTTCCAGCAGATACATGCCGCCGGCCACGCCGATTGTGCCGATGCCGACACCGATGAGGATATAGGCCAGCGGGCTGATGTCGCTGGCGGCGCTGGTCGGCTGCGTGCGCGCGGTAGGCGTGCCGTTGACACCATAGGCCACCGTCTGGCCGCTCGGCAGGCTGATATTGGCGGCGTAACTGTTCAGGACCTGGTTACCCAGCACACGCTGGCTCTGTTCCGTCAGCGCGCTGCTGCTGATGGTCAGCCCGTCGGTGCCGACCAGCACCTCGAAGCGCCCGGTCAGCGCGTAGAGCAGCGGTTGGTCAACCGTGAGTCCCGGTGTATAGGGTGCGCTAAAGGACAGATGCATCAGGTGCGGCATTCCCGGCACAATGGCTTCATCATCGAACACCAGGCGGCCATCCGCCGAAACCGCATAGCCGCCGCCCATAAAGTCCGTGTAGATCATGCCCCGCGGCACACTGACAGCCAGCGATGTCGGGCTGCTGCCGCTGCGATTCAGATAGACGCGATCGGAGAGATTGACAAAACTGACGATCTGCACCAGTTGCAGCACGCCGTTTTCCACGCTGATCTGCGTCATCATCCCGTCGATGTTGATCGCGCTGGCTTCGGCCCCCAGTTCGTAGATCGTGATCGTGGAGGGAATTTCGCTGGCGGTGGGGTCGTCGTTGCTCACCTCGCTGACGAAGGTGATGTCGTGATAGGTTGTCGAAAGAATATAGTCATGATCGGTGAGCATGGGCACATCGACGAAGCGGTAGAGACCGCTGGCGTCGGCGGTGGCCGTGTAGATGTTGTCGTTAAACTCGGCGTCGATGACATGCAGCGTCAGCAGCAGGCCGGGCGGGACAGCAGCGCCGGCGGTGCCGTTCACAACCTGACCGAAAATGCTGCCGATCGGGCCAGCGGCGGGTGGCTGCACTTCGGGCGTGGCGTTGGGCGGCTGCGGCGTTTCGGCGCTGGTGGCCGCCGCTGTCGGCGCGTTTTGTGTGGCGGGGAGAGGTGTAGCGGGCAGGGGGGTCGCCGCCTGTGCGATCTGGATGCCGCTGTTGGCGAGCATCAGCATACGCGCATAGGCTACGACGGCAGCCTGGTCGATGGGGCCGATTTCGGCGGCGAAACCCGGCATCCGGTTGCGGTCAAGCCCGTTATTCACTGTCGCGCGTGCCGCTTCATCGCTCACCAGATTCAGATCGGGCAGGGGCGCCCCGTTGGGAGCGCCACGTCCGTCGCTGCCGTGACATTCGGCGCAGTTGGCCTGCCAGATCTGTTGTCCCTGCGCGATCTGCTCCGGCCGGTAGGACAGCGTATAGACATACAGCGCCGCCGCCCAGCGCTGCGCTGCGCTCAATTCATCGCCCCAGGGCGGCATAAGCGTTTGCAGATTGCCTTCCGTAATGATGCGGAAGTAGTCGGCAGGCGTCTGGCCGCTGGTCACGAGCGGATCGGTAAAATCCATGATGCTGGTGATCTGGCCGCTCTGGACAAATTCGCCGTCGCCTTGTCCGCCGCTGCCGTGGCAGCGTGTGCAGTTGGCGGCGTAGACCTGTGCGCCCAGCGCCAGATCGGGCGGCGCAGCCGGCGCGCTGACCGGCACGCTGGTCGCGCGCGGGGGCAGGGTAGCAACGACGACGGGTTCCCCCGCCAACCCCTGGCAGGCGGCAATCAACACAAGTGTGAGGAACAAAGCGCAACGCAGGATGAACTTGTGCAGCATATTTTTCCCATTTCAGCCGCCAGTGGCTCACTGGCAGACGATGCAACGAACCGCGTGTAATGCAGAAAATGGTGTGAAGCCGCTCTCCGCCGCGCGCGCTGAGAGCAGGAAAGCAAAGAGACAGGCATAAGGTGCGACACGCAAGCCGCCGGCAGCGCGAAGCTCAGCGGGCAGGCGGATGGTCTGCGGCGCAGACCGCTTAATCGCTGGCGTTGTTCTTGGCCTTGACGTAGTTGGCAATCGCCTGCTCGATAGCGGCGTCCAGCGCCTCGTCGGCGGCGTCGGCGGGCACGGTCTGCGCTTTCTGCGCCTTTTTGCCCGCTCTCGCGCCCGGCTTCACGCCGTTGAGCTTTTCCAGCGCTTCGAGCAGCGTCGTGCCCTGCGCCGCCCAGTGTTCGCGCAGCGTAGAGTAGGCTTCTGGCGGCAGCTTGCCGAGCTGGTAATCTTCGTCCAGATCGCGCATCGTGGCGAGCACGCGCTCATAATCGTTGAGTAGTGTTTCGCGTTCCTTGCGCTGCAGCACGTCGCTGGTTTTTGGGGTTTTGGCGCGGCGGAAAAACGGCTGCGCGACCGCCAGCAAACCCAGCACCAGAATCAGCAGCGAAATCCCCAACCCTTCAATACTCATGGCCTTACCCCTGTACCAACGCGCGGTCGATGATCGCCGTAAGCTGTTCCTGCGTCACCCCCGCGTAAATAAACTCGGCGATATTGCCCTGACGATCGATCACAAAGGTTTCTGGCACGCCCTGAATGTTGTACAGTTCGGCGATGCGTGTGCCCAGATCAGGCGCGTTCAAATAGGTGATGCCGAATTCTTGCAGATACGCCAGCGAGTTGGGGCCATTATCTGCCCAGGCGATACCGATGAATACGACATCCCCGCGTGTCTGATAAGCCCGCCAGGTGGCTTCTAGTTCAGGCGCTTCGTCGCGGCACGGGCCGCACCAACTGGCCCAGAAATTGATAACCACCACCTTGCCGCGAAAATCGCTCAGGTCATAATTCTGGCCGTCGAAGGTCGTCATGCTGAACAGCGGCGCAGAGCCAGAGGTCGGCTGGCTGGCGTTTTGCCGCGCCAGCGCCAGACCGATCACAATCGCCACCGCCACCAGTCCCAGCAGCAGCACAATCGAGCCGAGACCCATGCCGCCGCGTCTGGGCGTCTGGTTGGCGGGGGGCTCGTCGAGCGGTTGATCGTAAGCTGTCATCGTTGCAAATCCTCATCAACAATTTTGTCTGCCTATACGTCGTCAGGTCTGCGCCCAGCGCCTCGATTTTCCTGGGGGACGACGCGGCGTCTCTGTGGTTAAGGCATGGTTTGGCGGTGGACACGGCAGGCCGTGTCCCTACCGTTGTCGTAATTTCTTGTGGCGGACACGGGCTGCCTCGTCGTCCCTACAGTTATCCCGCTAAATCCTGTTCCAGTTGGTCACGGTAGCGGCTGCTGGTTTGCGGCGGCAGCGACTCAGCCGGGTCGAGCCGCTTCATCCGCCAGCGAATGACCAGCCCCAGCGCGACTAACAAGCCCAGGCCGCTCAAAATCCAGGGCGTGTAGAGCGAGAGCGCGCGCAGCGTCGGGTCTTGCGGCGTGCCGACCACACGATCGCCAAAGCGCCGCACGAAGTCGTCGATAATCTGCTGTTCGCTCATGCCCTGTTCCAGCATCAGCCGGATTTCCATACGCCAATCCATGCAGGCGGTGGTGGGGCACACATCGAGCGTGATGTTTTCGCACACCGGGCAGTACAGCTTGTTGGCAATGGCGTTCACCTCGTCATCGGTGACCGGGCGCGGCGGCGGGTCTTGCTGCGCCCATGCCGGCTGTACGCTCAGAATCACCGCCAGCAGAAGTAGAAGTCTGACGATCAGACGGGGCATGTCATGCTCCTTTACGCGCTAAACCGCTGACCTGCATCTCCTGGCGGACACGCGCGGGCAGGATTTCGCGCGGCCAGGCGGCGATCAGCGTGCCGATGATGAGGATGATGCCGCCCCACCAGATCAGGTTGATGAGCGGGTTGATGTAAACCTTAAAGGTCGCGGCGTTGGCATTGATTTCGTTCCAATCCACCAGCAGCACATAAAAGTCGTTTTCCAGCGTGCTGTGCGCGGCGGCGATCGTCATCGTGTTCATGCCTTCGGTCTGTGGGAAGAAATCGCGGCGCGGGCGCAGTGTCGCCAGTGTTTGCCCGTCGCGGATCAGCGAAAGCTGCGCGATGTCCATCACACGCCCGTCTTCGGCAATCTGGCCGTTGAACAGTGCATCGTAGCGCAGTGTGTAGCCGCCGATCTGGAGGCTTTGCCCGGCAGATAGGGTTTGCTGCGTTTCCTGCTGGAACAGCGTGCTGCCGATCACGCCCAGACCGATGACGGTCACGCCGAAGTGAATCAGGTAGCCGCCATAACGCCGCGGGTTGCGGGTATAGAGCGCGCGCAGCGAACTCAGCGGCGATTCTTTGTGAACACGCTGGCGCGCCTGTAGGCCGCGCACTGTTTCTACCAGCGCGACCCAGCCCGCCAGCAGCACAATACCGTAGGCGAAGAGGGCTAAGGCATCGCGTGTGCCTGTCAGGAAGAACAACAGCAGCGAGGCCAGCGTCAGCCCAACCGGAATCACCAGCGTGCGTCCCATCGACGACAGCGCCGTTACACCCCACGCCGAAATCGGCGCGACGCCCATTAAGATGTAGAGCGCGGCGAACAACGGCGGCGTGACGCGCATGAAGTAATCCTGGCCGAGCGTGATGTCGGTGTTCAGGAACAATTCGCTGGCGATGGGCGCGCCGAAGCTGCCCCAGAAGACAGCGATGAACAGCGCCACGAACACCACATTGTTGAGCACGAACAGCGATTCGCGGCTGAATACGCTGGTGAAGGCGTTTTCATCCCGTAGTTCGCCGCGGCTGCGCCGCCACAGAATCAGGTAGACGGCGATGATCGTGCTGATGAACCAGAAGGCGAACATCGGAAAGCCGATCGGGCTGCGCGCGAAGCTGTGAACACTGTCTACCAGACCGCTGCGCGTGGCGAACGTGCCGAAGATCACCGCGCTAAAAGTGCCGATGATCAGGAACATGTTCCAGGTCTTCAACATGCCGCGTTTTTCCTGAATCATGGCGCTGTGCAAAAAGGCCGTGCCTACCAGCCAGGGCAGGAAAGCGGCGTTTTCTACCGGATCCCAGCCCCAGTAACCGCCCCAGCCCAGCACGTCATACGCCCAGCGCCCGCCCAGCAGCAGGCCGAGCGTCAGGAACAGCCAGGCCACCAAGGTCCAGCGCCGCGTGATCTTAAGCCAGTTGGTGGAAAGATCGCCAGAAGCCAGGGCCGCCATAGCGAAGGCGAAGGGAATGATAAAACCGACAAAACCGAGATACAGCATAGGCGGGTGTATCGCCATGCCGAAGTGCCGCAGCAGCGGGTTCAGCCCCTGCGCCGTCTGCGCCAGCGCGATCGGGTCGGGTTCCAGCGCGCCGGCGGGCATCAGCGCTGCGCGCACCACCTGCTGTTCCACCGGATTGCTGGGGATGACCCACCAGCGGTCAAAAGGGTTTTCAAAAAACAGCAGCAGCCCGATGAAAAAAGCGACCGTTAACAGCATGAAAGTGACGGCGTAGGGCATCAGCCGCCGCTGGCCGCGCCAGTTCAGCAGCACGCAGATAGCGGTGAACAGCCCCATGAGGAACGACCAGAAGAGCAGCGAGCCAGCCTGCGACCCCCACAGCGCCGTAAAGCGGAAAAATGTCGGCATCTGCGGGTTGGAAACCGCCCAGACATAAGCGATCTGATACTGCTGCGTGAGGATGGCGATTTGCAGCGCGCCGACGCCTACGGTGAGCAGGACGGCGGTGAGCAGCGCGGCGTTGCGCCCGCTCAACACCAGCGCTTCGCTGCGGGCGAAACGCTCGCCATACAACGAGACAGCGGCGCCGTAGATCGCGGTTAAAAATGCGAAGAAGGTAGCGAACAGACCGATTTCAGCAAGCATGGTGAACCTTCCACAATGGTTGTACTAAGGAACAGGTGTTGCGGCCTAAGCGCTGCCGTTGATTTGTCCCGGCACAGCTTCTTCATAACGGCTGGGGCATTTGAGCAGCAGTTCGGTGGCATAAAACACGCCATCTGCGCCCAGTGTCCCGGTCAGAATGGCCTGCGCTTCGTGCTGGAGCAGGTCGGGCATCACTTGGTTTTCGATGTGAATACGCAGGCGCGAACTGCTGGGGTCATTGACCACGTTGTGCAGCGTGGCGGCCAGATCGCTGGTTTCTTCCGGGATGTTGGCAATGGTAAAGTCGATGATGAGGTTCTGGCTGTCATAAACGATCGTGTCGCCGATAACCGCGCCGGAGATACGCACGGTTTGGCCGACATACTGCGAGTCGCGAACGATTTCATCGACGGTGATGAAATAACGCGCGCCGCTGGAGGTGCCGCTGATAATGAGGTAGGCGACTGCCGCGATCAGCAGCCCGATTCCGACCATCATTTTGACCTGCGACGCGATTTTGGGCTGCGCGGCGGCCTGCGGCTGCGTGGTCTTGCCCCAACTGATCTCTGCCATAAAACCTGCCTCTTTCTCATCCAAAATGCGATGTACCTTTGTACATAGTCTATCTTAACGCGGAATAGCGCGGAAACACCTTGCGTTCAGCATTATTAGAGCATGACATGTGTCACCAAACAAAGGGGCGATTTTCGGTCACAATAAATGAATATGGGAGGATGGTCATGTTTCGGGGATTTACGAGTCTCAATGCCCGCTTAATTATAATCTGTCTGGCGGTATTACTGGTGCCGTTGATGGCGGTAGCCTTGTATGGCAACCTGTTCGCGCGCGATATTCTCTCGGCGCACGCTGTCGAACGCTCGGCTAATCAGGTGCATTTGCAGGCCGAAAGCCTGGTCAGTTCGCTGCGCCAGGCGCAGGGCGATGCTTTTTACCTGACGGTGCTGCGCAGTTTGCGTATGCTGCGGCAGCAGGCACAGGCCGACCAGGTGGCGCTGTGGCGCAACGAGGTCGCGCAGGATTTTATGGTGCTGCTGGCCGTCCGCCCCATGTACCGCGCGCTGCGTTATGTCAACGCGGCGGGCATGGAAGTGGTTTCTGTGGAAACCAACGGCGAAACTGTCAGCAGCGCGGCCGCGCTGCTCGACCGGCGCGAAGAAGCGTATTTCCAGGCGACGGCCAATCTGCCGGCGAGCGGCGTCTATGTGTCGCCGTTTGTGCAGGAAGAAAACGAACGCGGCGTGCCCACCGTTCACTACGCCATCAATATGCCCGATCACAGCGGCGTGATCGTCATCGACCTGCACGCCGGTTGGCTGCTGCGTAATCTGCCGGCGCAGTTGGAAGGCGATATTTGGGCGTTGGTCGATCAGAGCGGGCGGCATCTGGTCTACCCGGAGAATTTTGATCCCGGCACTATCACCGACGACCTGAGTCCAATGCTGGGCGGTGGTATGGGCAGCTTTGAAACCAGCCACAGCGTTTATGTGTACGATACCATCGTGCCCACGGCCAGCAATCCGGGCCAATTCTGGGTGCTTTACCGTGAGACGCCCAAGACGATGCTGTACGCCGAGTTGAACAGTTTTTATCTGGCGGCGGGCGGTTTTTCGCTGTTGGGGCTGGCGCTGGCGGCGCTGCTGGCGCTGCTGCTCAGCCGCCATCTGGTTAAGCCCATTACGCAGCTAGAGTATATGACGGCGGCTTTTGGGCGCGAGGGAGTCCCGCCGCCGCTGCCGGAGAACTTGCCCCAGGACGAAATCGGTTCGCTCACACGCACTTTCTGCGTGATGGCGCGCGAGCTGGAACGCAAGCGCAAACAGGAACACCAGTTGCTTGAACGCCTGATCCGCGCGCAGGAAGAAGAACGCAAACTGATCGCCTACGATTTGCACGACGGCCTGATTCAGCAGTTGGTGGGGGCGCGTTTTCACCTGACCAATTTCCGCGAACAGCAATCTATCACGCCCGAAGACGCGCGCAAAGGGCTGATGCGCGGCTGCGAGGCGCTGACCGAAGCGATTGTCGAAGGGCGGCGCATTATCGAAGGGCTGCGTCCGGCGGTGCTGGATGATCTGGGGCTGCGCGCCGCGCTGGAAGACCTGGCGCAGTCTACCGCCCAGGCTGCTGGTTGGGAACTCACGCTTGAGCTGCAACCGCTGCCCACCGAGCCAGAAACGTCTGTCGGCGTGACTCTGTTTCGCATTACCCAGGAAGCGCTGAACAACGCGCGCAAACACGCTCACGCGCAGCATGTCAGCATCCATCTGTATAACGGCGTCGGCATTGGCCTGGTGGTGGAAGACGACGGCGTGGGTTTCGATTCGGTGGCGCTGGCGAACGAAGCGCATGGTCTGGGGGTGCGCACCATGCAGGAACGCGCGGCGCTGCTGGGCGGCACGTGTGTTATTCAAAGCACGCCGCAGCAGGGCACGAAGATCGAAGTGTGGGTGCCCAACGTGCCGCAAATTCCCAACAGCGGTTTTGCGCCGCTGGCCGCGCTCAACGGTGCTGCGCCGGTGGGTGAAGAGAGTGCGTAGACAGGAGCAGGACGTATGGAAAGCGAGAAAGTCGTGCGTGTAGCAGTGGTAGACGATCACGGCATCGTGCGCCAGGGGCTGCGCGCGCTGTTGACTCGTCCCGGTATCGAAGTCGTGGGCGATGCCGACAGCGGCACGGCGGCCATCGCATTGGCGCGTATTCAACAGCCAGATGTCATGCTGCTGGATATTCGCATGAAAGACATCGACGGCCTGCAAGCGCTGCCCCAGATCAAAGCCGTATCGCCCAACACCAGCGTGATTATGCTCACGACGTATGCCAATCCCGGTTATCTGGCGCGGGCGATCAGCGGCGGCGCGGCGGGCTATCTTTCTAAGGAGAGCGACCCCGACCAGATCGTGCGCGCGGTGCGCGCGGCGGCGGCAGGCGACGATTTAATCGATCGTGGGCTGCTGATGGCCGCGCTGGCGACGGCGGTCGATTACAGTATGCCCACGCCAGAGCCGCTGGAGATGGAAGTCGATACGCTTTCGGAACGTGAACGCGATGTACTGCGCCTGATCGTGCAGGGCTTCTCGAATCAAATCATCGCCGAAACGCTCAATGTCAGCCTGCCGACCGTCAAAACGCATGTGCAGCATATTTTGCAAAAACTGCACGTGTCCGACCGCACCCAGGCGGCGCTGCTGGCTGTGCGCCATAAATTGGTCGGGTAGGGAGGGCATTCTTGCCGGGCGCGCCCGGCAAAACCGGCCAAAGGATTACGTAACGAAAAATCATCCCGCCGATGGACGCGAGTTCATCCCCACGAATGATGTCAAGATGGGGCGGCAAGGTTCACAATCAAAGATAGATGTAGTGGGTAAACAGAATGCGCGCACAAGGACATATGTACCGCAAATGGCTGCAAATCGCGCTGGGCACTGTTGGCAGCAGCGCGCTGCTGCTGGGTGCGCTGCTGGTCGCGATCACGGCCTTAGCGGCGCCCAGCATCGACGATCCACACAAAACCCCGCCGGGACAGGGCGCGATTTTTGTCGGGTCGCAAGCCTGCATCACCTGTCATGTGGAACAGCTCAATCTGTGGGACGCGACGCTGCGCCCCATCGCCATCGAGGGCACAGTCAGCAATCCGGTGATGGTGGTGGTCGATGTCCATCTGGGCGAAGAATTCCAGCAGATGCAGAGCAGCGCGGCTTATACCGCTGGCGAACTGGCGGGGGACCAGGGCGGCGGCGCGCGCCAACGCTACATTGTGCGTACTGAAGGCGGCTGATCGCAGCACGATGCACCGAATCTCAGGCCGCATACACAGGAGGAAAAGCGTGATGAAAAGAGGCAACCTGCGGGTGCTCACCCTGCTCGTAGGTGCGGCGCTGCTGGTGATCGGAGCGAGCCTGTTACTGCTGGATGGGCGTGTGGCCTATATGCAGGACGACGACTCGGCGCGCTATGTGGGCGCGGGCGATTGCGGCGACTGTCATCGCACACTCGCCGGGCGGCATAACGGCACGGCGCACGATCTGGCGCTGCAAAATGTGCAGGACAATAAAGAGCCGATTCTGGCCGATTTTTCACAGGGCGAAGACCTGCGCAGTATTACGATCAACGGCGCGACACGCGCTTTTACAGCGGACGACATCGCTTATGCCGTCGGCGCGGGGCGGCGTGTGCAGCGTTATCTGTTCGCTACCGGCGAGCGCGAATATATGGTGCTGCCCGCCGAATGGAACACGCAGACCAACAGTTGGCAGGCGCTGCCGCTGGCCCCAAACTGGCCGGACGCTGCTTATGACTGGGATCAGAACTGCGCCGCCTGTCATGTCACCGGTTTTGAGCCGGAAAGCGGGCGCTGGGAAGACCCCGGCGTACAGTGCGAGGCCTGCCACGGCCCCGGCAGTCTGCACGCCGAAATCGCCGACGACATCGGCGGTAATCCTAATGACAATGAATTAGTGGAGATTCGCGGGTCGATCAACATCGGCATAGACCCGCAGGTTTGTGGCCAATGCCACGCGCGCGGCAGCGACGCCAACAACCGGCCCTATCCGGCGGGGTTTGTGCCCGGCGCCAACCTGAGCGCCGTGTTTACGCTTTTCCCGGCGGACGACAGCGCCCACTGGTATCCCAGCGGCCACGCGCAGATGCCTAACATGCAGTACAACGAATGGCTCAACGCCGGCCACGCCCAGTCGCTCACCAATCTGGTGGCGAGCGGCGCAGCGATCGACGGAGACTGTCTGACCTGCCACAGCGCCGATTATGTGCGCACCGAGCGTCTGATTGACGCCGTGCGCGACGAAGACCGCGAAGGCGACGCGCCCGAACCCCTCACGGCGGAAACGGCGCAGTACGGCGTGACCTGCACAAGCTGCCACAACCCGCACAGCGAGGGTGAGCAGCCCGTGTATCTGGCACAGGACAGTTATACGCTGTGCGTAAGCTGCCACAGTGACAGCAGCGTTGCCGAAGGTGTGCATCATCCCGTGCGAGAAATGTTCGAAGGTCTGCCGCTGCTGGCCGAAGTGCCGCCGCTGGAGAACGCGCACTTTTTCGCCGAAGACGGCCCGCGCTGTGTCACCTGCCATCTGCCGCAGGTGCCGACGGCTGCTGGGCCGCGCGCCAGCCATGCGCTTATTCCCGTGCTGCCAGGCGCGGCGCTCAATGTCGAAGGGCTGACCGACACCTGCTCTGGCTGCCATGCCGAAGCCGTTGAACCGGCGCTGCTGCAAGAACTGATTGACGACATTCAAAACGACACACGCCAGCGTTTGGAACAAGCGCGCGCGGCGGTCAGCGCTGACACACCTGCCTGGGTCACACAGGCGCTCGATTTTGTGGAAGGCGATGGCAGCCTGGGCATACACAACTATGCCTATACCGATGCGCTGCTCGACGCCGTATTTAGCGCATTGGGATTGTTTGGTGAGGGGCAGTAAGCGATGAATACTCTTAACTATCGCCAACGCCGCTTGATGGTAACTTTGTTCGGTGTGGGTTTGAGCCTGCTGCTGGCGGGGCTGACTCCGCTGCTGCTGGCGCAGGCGCAGGAGCCGACGCCAGCGCCGCCGCAGGCCACCGCCGCAGTTTCTGGCGCTGGCGCGATCTTCAGCCCATCGAGCGAAGCGATCACGCCGACCGGCGAAGACGGTTACTGCGTGCTGTGTCATAGTCACCCCTGGAACACGGTCACGCTGCAAGACGGCAATTTGCTCAATTTGTACGTGCCCGAAGAACTGGTAGCGGCCTCTATACACGGCACGAGCAGTTCACAGGGCGAACTGGGCTGTCTCGATTGTCATGGCGACTCGTTCCCGCACAGCGGGCCGACCCCGCAGGATGACCGCGCGCTGCGGCTGGAACGGGTGTCTGTATGTTTCGGCTGCCATCAGGATCAGATGATCGAACTGGAAAACGGGCGGCACGAAGAAGCGATTCTGGCGGGCAACCGCGAAGCCGCCGTGTGTACCGACTGCCACAGCGCGCATGATGTGCAGCGCGTGGCTGCCCAGCCCGAACTGGTGGCCGGAATCTGCGGCGACTGCCATATCGGCAGTCTGTCCGAATGGCAGGCCAGCCCGCATCTGAACATCGGGCCGTTGGGCTGCGGCACGTGCCATTCGCCGCACAGCCAGCGTTTGCGCGTCGGGCCGACTACAACCGATTTGTGCCTCAACTGTCACCGCGAGATGCCCGACATCTTTATCCACCGCGAACACAGCGGCGGCGAAACGCCGATTGAGTGTGTGCAGTGCCATATGTTCGTACCGACCACGCCCGACGCCGGCGCGTCGGTCAGCGCCAGCCGCAACGTTGTGCTGATGACCACCGGTCACACCATGAATGTCGAAACGCTGGCCTGCAACACCTGCCATGAGGAACTCGTGCTTTCTGGCGAGTGGGAGCAACTGCGCGGCACGGGGGGCGGGCAAGCCGAAACGGTGAGCGCAGAGGAGGCCGCCGAAGCCGAAGCGCAGGCGCGCGACACTTTCCTCCAGCTTATTCAAGGGCTGATTCTCGGTCTCGGCTTCGGCATTACCGGGGCAGCCATCTTTGTCACGCGCGGCAACGAACGCCGGGCGTCATCCAACGAGTAGGGGGCAGAAGGGATTCACCCATGAGTGAGCAGAAGCAGAAGCCGGCAGAACGTACCCTGCCACAGCCGCCGCCGAATATGCGCCTGCTTTCGCGCAAGGAATTTATGACGCTGTTGATCGGCGGCGGCGCCACGCTGGTGCTGGCCGCCACGCTGGCGCAGCCGCTCGATTATTTCGCCCGTGAGATCGCGCAGAACCGCGCCGATGGGCACGGCGGCGACCCCAATTTCCATTGGGTGATGGTCATCGACCTCAGCCGCTGCATCGGCTGCGATTACTGCGTGTGGGCGTGCCAGGCCACCAACGACACGCGCGACGATATGCGCTGGAACATCCGCGTCGATGACGAAACGCCGCTGGGGACGACTTTCCATGTCACGCGCCCCTGTTTGCACTGCGCGCACGCGCCCTGTGTCGAGGTGTGCCCGGTGCAGGCCACCTATCACCGCGCCGATGGGCTGGTGATTATGGATTACGACAAGTGCATCGGCTGCCGTTACTGCCAGACGGCCTGTCCTTATGGCGCGCGCAGCTTTAATTGGGGCGAACGCAATGACGAGAATCCGCGCGTGCCGGAATGGGGACAGCCGGAAGTGCCGCGCCGCCCGCGCGGGGTGGTCGAAAAATGCACCTTCTGCGTGCATCGTATTGATCGCGGGCTGGCAAACGGGTTGATGCCGGGCGTGGACGAAGAAGCGACGCCTGCCTGCGTCACTGTGTGCCCTGTCAACGCCCGTTTCTTCGGCAACATCAATGATCCCAACAGCGAAGTGGCGCGCATCATCGCCAGCCGCCCGACGCTGCGCCTGCGCGAGGATTTGGGCACAGAACCGAACGTCTACTATATTCCGCCGGAGGGCCTGGAAGCATGAGCGCCCATACACAAGACATCAGACAGACAGCACAGTTTAAGCGCCTGGGGCTGCGGCACTCATCGCCGCTGCTGCGCCTGTGGTTGGGTGGGCTGGTGATCGCGCTGATGATCGGCATGGTGGCCGCCGCTCAGGTGCTCATCAACGGCCTGGTCGTGACGAATTTGACCAACCAACTGCCGTGGGGGCTGTGGATCACGCTGGATTTATCGTCGATCGCTTTAGGCGCTGGCGCCTTCACGCTCTCGGCGGCGGTCTACCTGTTCGGGCTGAAGCGCTACGAAGCCATTGCGCGCGTGGCCGTCTTTATCGGCCTGCTCGGCTATTCCTCGGCGATGCTGGCGCTGTTTCTGGACATCGGGCGGTGGGATCGTTTCTATCATCCCATCATTTACTGGAACGTGCATTCGGTGCTGTGGGAAATCACGCTCTGCGTTATTCTGTACACCACGGTGCTGTTCACCGAACTGCTGCCGGTCGTGATCGAAAGCAGCCGTCGCCTGCGCAGCGTCAAGCTGCTGGTGCGGATCGCGCACTTTTTGCACCGCCTGATGCCGGTCGTCGCGACAGTGGGTATGGGGCTGTCGCTGCTGCACCAATCGTCGCTCGGCGCGACCTACGGCATTCTGGCCGCGCGTCCGGTGTGGTATTCGCCCGCCGCGCCCGTGCTGTTTATCCTCTCGGCGGTGGCGGCGGGGCCGGCGCTCACGCTGCTGGTGACGATTTTGTCCGGCAAGCTGCTCAACCGCGAACTTGTGCCGGCGGATGTGCTGGAAGGCGTGGCCAAATTTGTGGGGTTCGCCTGCCTGGCCTATCTCTATCTCAAGCTGTGGAGCTGGGCTTCGACCAACTACTACAGCCAGGTGCCGGAGCAGCGTTTCGGTGTCGAAATCCTCTCGCAGTACACGCCCTATAACTTCACGTTCTGGTTTGGCGAAGTGCTGTTCGGCGCGCTGGTGCCGGCGGTCTTTTTGCTGTGGGAACGGCTGCGCCGCAATCGCAATGTGGTGATTCTGGCGGCGCTGATGATTATCGCCGGTATCGTGATCAACCGCTGGAATATGACGCTTTCGGGCTTTGTCATCCCGCTGGATTGGTCGCCCGGTGTGCGCGATGTTTTTACCATCAACAGCTACGAGCCTTCGCTGATCGAATGGGGCGCGGCTATCGGCATTGTGGCCTATAGCTGGTTCGCCTTTACGCTCGGTATCCGCTATCTAAATCTGTATCCTGAAGCGCGCGACCTGGAAGTGCCGCCTGGCGCGACGACTCCCGCCCCCGCGCCGGAGGAAAGCAGCGCGCCGCAGCCTAGTCCGAGCACCTAATCCGCTTTTCCTGGAGGGGGCGAGTCCGGATTCGCCCCGATATGGCTTGCTTTCGACCCTGCGCTTAGTTTCGAGACGCTGTGTTTAGCCGCCGGGATTCTGTGTCTGCAAAATCGGGTCGCTGGGCGATACCTGAAGAATGGCCTGCCAGGGTTCATAGTGACTGAAAAACGTGTCGCGCCGAATCTCGTTGCCGCTCAGATCGAGTACGATGCGCGTCACGGTCACATCCGCGCCGTCTGCCGCCCAATCGACTTGCAGCGATTGGCCGAGCGGAATCTGCGGATTGGCCTCATAGAGCGTGGGGCCGTGGGGCACAACGCCGGTAATGAGCGGCCCTTCTTTCACTACGGTGCGCCCCGGATTGGTGCTGTAATAGCGGAACTGCACCGCGTTTTGCGCCGGGAACAGCGAGGTTTCGATCAGCAGATGATAGGGCGTATCGTTCAAGAAGCGAAAATCAAAATCGGGCGTATAGATGGCGGCGTCCATACCGACGCCTTCGCCGGCCTCGTAATAGCCGACGCGGTAGCCGTGCGCGTAGCGTTCCAGCACGGGAAAACCGGCATAAAACGCGGCCTGAAAAGCCGTCGTGCTCACCTGACACACGCCGCCGCCGACGCCGCGCACCGTGCGCCCGCCCTGAATGATGAAGCCTTCGACAAAGCCCGCTTCTGGACTGACATCGCCCAGCCAGTAATTGTAGGAAAACTCCTCGCCGGGACCGATGATGATGCCGTCGAAGCGGCTGGCCGCCAGCGCGATGTTATCACGCCGCGCCTGCGATGAGCCGGTGTAGTAGGTCGTCGCTTCTGCCACCAACTGCGTGATACCCAGTTCCGCCGCTGTCAGCCCTTCGTGATAGCGCGGCAGCGTGTAATCGAAGGCCAGCGGAATCGTGCGGCTGGCGGGATCGGTGGCGAAGACCGCTGCCTCCAGGCGTTCGAGTGTTTGCTGCACATTCAGCGCGCGCCCGCTGCGGCTGGGCTGCAACACCTGAAGCTGGCCGCTGGTTTCGTCATAATGAAAACGCCCGTCCACCGGCGTCGTAATCAGGCCGGGCGCCAGCGTTTCCAGAAAGCTGCCGATGGCCTGGGTGTTGATGCTCACCTGATAGCTGCGTGTGCCGTCACCGTTGTCGGCCAACGCTACCGAAAGCAGCGAGGCAATCTGCTCGCTGTTAGCCGTCCACGGCCCCAGTTGGCCGCCGCTGCCATCGTCCGCCACGAGTGTCAGCGGGGCAGAAAGCGCGGCCCGGATGCGCGCGGCGGCGGTTTCGGCCTCCCAGACCAGCGGCGGCGTCTCGTTGACGACTAGCGCGATCTCGGCGCCGGTGTCCATCTGCACGATGATGCCTTGCAGACGCTGTAAGGTTGCCGTGATATCCAGCGTGCGTCCCGTCTGGCTGGCTGTCGTGCGCACCACACCAGCCGCGAAGGTCAGCGTGGCGTCTTCTGTCGGGCGGTTGACTTCGGCGGCGATCTGTGTCAGGCGCGAGACGGCGAAATTCTGGTCATAACGCACGGTCGGCGGCACGCTGCGCCCGTTGAACCAGATGCCTGCCTGGCTGACCAGATCAGCAAAAAAATTGCGGCTGTGGCCGGCGGCATAGGCCTGTTCGGCGGTGGCGCGCGCATCGAAGGACACGCCCAGATCCGCCGCCGTCATCTGCCAGAAGCGATCGCCGTCGCGAAAGGTGAAGACCGCTTCGGTATCATACGTAAAGCGTTCGGAAAGCGCCGCTGCTGCTTCTTGGATGCTCAGACCGCTCAAATTCACGCCCAGCGCCCAGACATTGGGCACGATCTTATCGACATAGCGCAGTTGGAACGCGCCCAGAAAAATCGTCAGCACCAGCGCCAGCAGCAGCACGCCGCTGAAAAAAAGGATAGGCAGACGGATCCACCAGGGGTTCAACGTCGTGCGGCGCGGTCCAGCGAGGCTCGTCATACAGTATCCTTCAAACTCGGCGGCGCTTATCCGCCGCTCTCATAGGCATTCACGATAGCTTCGGCCTTTTGGTACTCGTCCGAGCCTTCGGGCGCGCTGTCCAGAATCTTGGAGGCGGCCAGATACTCTTCCATTGTAATTTGTTTGCCGCTGGTGCGCGTCTTCTTGTGGCGGTCGGCCTCCAGCGTCAGCTTTTCGTCGTCGGTCATCGCGCCCAATTCGGCTTGCACCTTATCCACTTCTTCGTTGGTCAGCGATCCCTGTTTTTCCAGCAGTTCTTTTAATTTGTCGTAAGCCGCAGACATATTTTCCTCCAGCAGCGCGCACAAACCTGCGCCTATTGTAGCGGAAATTGCGCGCGAGTGAATTAAATTTTGCCTACAAAATGCTGGCTATAGCGCGGCGGCGCGCGCTGCACTATGCTTGTGTCCTGTTGCAAGTTCACAGGGGGCAGTCAGCAGTTTTCAGCCCCATACGCCCGCACAATCGACGCTTCTGGCAGCTAAGACACCCTTAAAAATGGCCTATGAATATCCTGATTTTTTCCATGACACCGCTGTTCCCCGACCGAGCGATGGGCGGCGCGCAAAAACAGCTTAAATTGATCGCCCTGTATCTGGCCGAACTGGGGCATAATGTCACCGTCGTCTGCACGTGGCGGCAGGACACACCGACGCCCTTCCGCTGGCACGCGCGCGTCGAGGTGCTGCCGATGCTGCGCTTCAAGCAGCCGTTCCCCGAACCCTACGCCGCGCCGGCCTACCATATCGCCGCCGCGATTCAGGACGTGGGCGAACTGCTGCGCCGCCACGATGTGTTTTACATCCACGACGGCGGGCTGATTTTCCCCTACATTTATCAGGACATCCCGACAGTGATTTCGCTGCGCAGCGTGATTTATTCGGAAACGCAGCAGGCAGGATTCCTGTTCGAGGGCGACGCGCTGATTCTGATTTCGGAACACGAACGGCGCTTTTATCTGGATACGGCGGGGCGTTTCGCGCCGGAATACGCCGCGCGCACGCATCTGATTCCCAACGGCTTCGATTGGACGCTGTACAGGCCGCACGCGCCGCACAAGGTGCGCGCTATCGTGGATGTGGAGCGCAGCGCCTACCCGGTGCTGCTGCACCCACACCGCCCGGAGGCCGACAAAGGCTTGCAGCAGACGATTGACGTGGTGGATCTGCTGGTGCATCGTTATGGGCTGACGACGCTGAAAACGCTCGTGCCGCGCTGGATCGACACGGCTTTAGCGCCGCATGTGCGCGCGTTTTACGACGACATCACGCGCCAATTGGACGAGCGCGGGCTGCGCGAAAACTTCATCTTCCACGACTGGATTCCCGAAGCCCTGATGCCAGAATACTACAATCTCGGCTCGCTGACGCTGTGCCTGGGCAGCTATGTGGAGACTTTCGGCAATGTGCCTTACGAATCGCTGGGCTGCGGCACGCCGGCGCTGGTGGCGCGCGTGGGGCCGCACCGCGACAATCTGCCGGACGCGCTGGTGGACAAAGTAGATTTTGACGATGCCGAGACAGCCGCTGCGCTGGCGGCGGCGATTCTGCGCGAGGGACGGCGCACGCCGCCGGAAACGCTGGCGTATCTGCGCACCCATTTTTCGCTGGAGGGCATGATGCGCGCTTACGCGGCGATCATCACCGGCGCGCAAAAACGCGGGCCGCTGCGCCACCAGATCGTGCCGCTGGATGACACGACGCGCTTTCGGCTGGCGCACTGGTGTTATGTCTCGGCGCGCGGGGTGTACCACGATTTTCGCGCGGCCTACGCGCCCATGCCGCAACTGGCGGCGGCGGCGCAGCGCTGGCCGGGGGGCTTCACCTTTGCGCAGGCGGGCGTGGCACGCGATGTGCTGATGGCGTGGTATCGGGATGGGTATGTGGTGGTGGCCGGGTAACGTTAACCTCGCGTTAGGATTCATTGCCCCGCGCCTGCCCCGCGCCTATAATCGGTACGGCGCATCAATAGGGGCACACACCATGAATCTCGATGACCTGCGCAGCAAGCGCCAACAAATCCTGGAACTCGCCGCCCGACACGGCGCCGCCAATGTGCGCGTCTTCGGTTCGGTGATCCGCGCTGCCACTCATGCTGGCAGCGATGTGGATTTTTTGATCGACATCGTGGATTTGTCGCGCTTTGCCTGGGGCGGGGGCGGACTGGTGGTCGAATTGCAAGCCCTGATAGGCTGCGAAATTGACCTGGTAACCGAAAAAGACCTGCACTGGTATATTCGCGAACGGGTTCTAAAAGAAGCGGCTGCCCTGTGAATGAAGATACGCTCTATTTGATCCATATTGCTGAGGCAATTGAGAGCATACAGTCCTTTGTGGCCGATGGACGTGATGCTTTCATGCACTCAGAACTGGTTCAGGCTGCTGTGCTCTATAAGCTGCAAACACTGGCCGAATCGACCCAGCGCTTGAGCGAATCCGCTAAGGCAGCACATCCTCAGGTGGAGTGGGAAAAGATACGCGGGTTTCGTAATCGTCTCGTGCATGGCTATTTGGATGTCAATTTAGATATTGTGTAGGATATTGTTCAAAATTACCTACCCGCGCTCAAGAATGCTGTCGAGACTATGCTGCGCGAGCGGGATAACGACCAACAGACGGAAGAAAGCGCATGAGTTTCCTCAACCTCAGCGGGCAAACTTTTGGACAATATGAACTGCGCGACCTGCTCGGCGAAGGCGGCATGGGCGCGGTCTATAAGGGTTATCAGGCCAACCTCAAGCGCGAAGTCGCCATCAAGGTGCTTTCGCCGCAGTTGACCAAACAGCCTGATTACCTCAAACGCTTCGAGGCCGAAGCGCATATCGTCGCCTCGCTGGAACACGCGCATATTGTCCCGGTGTACGACTATGGCATCCAGAGCGTTTCCGGGGTTGCGCTGAGCTATGTGGCGATGCGCCTGCTGACCGGCGGTTCGCTGGCCGACAGGCTCTACAGCGAAGCCGGCGGCGAAAAGCCGCTGCCCTCGCTGGCGCAGTGCGCCGACATCCTCAAACAGATCGCCAGCGCGCTGGATTACGCCCACAGCAAAGGCGTGATTCACCGCGACATTAAAGCCAGCAACGTGATGTTCGACGAGCAGGGCAGCGCCTATCTGGTCGATTTTGGCATCGCCAAGCTGACCGGCTCGACCAGCGGGCTGACCGGCACGGGCATGACAATGGGCACGCCCTCGTATATGGCGCCCGAACAGTGGCGCGGCGACAAGCTGACCCCCGCCGCCGACCAGTACGCGCTCGGCGTGCTGGCCTATGCCATGGTCACCGGGCGCATGCCCTTCGAGGCCGATACGCCTTTCGCGCTGATGAACAAGCACATCGGCGAAGCTCCCACGCCGCCCGAAAGCTTCCGCGCCGATCTGCCGCAAGGCCTGCGCGCCGCTATCCGCACCGCGCTGGCGAAAGACTCCGGCGAGCGTTTCGCTACGTGCGGCGATTTCGCGCGCGCCTTCGCTGCCGCGCTGACGCCTTCTGCCGGTGTGCCGCGTGTCGCCAGAGAGACGGAAGCGCTGCAAACGCCGCAGCCCATGCCGCCGGTTGTCAAGCCGCCCACGCCGTCCACGCCCGCGCGCGTCAACCTGCCCGATGAACCCACCGTGACGCCCGCTACAGGCATTCAGGTCGGGCGCGAAAAAGTGTCCGCGCCGCAGCCGGCCGCCGTCACCGAGTCGCCGGCACGCCAGGGTCTATCGGCGGGGCTGTTGGGCTTCATCGTTGTCGTGGTTATCGGACTGATCGCGGGCGGCGCGTTTTTGCTGTGGAATCAGCAGCAAAGCGAGGCGCAGGCGACGGCGACCGCCGTTTTTGTGGCACAGGCCGCCCAGACCGCCACCGCCGCGACGGCGACCGCCGCCACCGCTGAGGCGCGCGCTTCGGCCACGCAGCAGGCCATTGTGCTGGCGCTGAGCGCGACCGCCACGCCTACCGCCACCCACACGCCAACAGACACGGCTACACCGACGGATACGCCTACGGCGACACATACGCCAAGCAGCACGCCGACGAACACCTCTACCCCCACGCCGACAGCGACCCCGACAGCGACGCCGACGGCCACGCCGACAGCGACCCCGACAGCGACGCCGACGGCCACAGCGACAGACACGCCGACGG
This sequence comes from Chloroflexota bacterium, assembly GCA_013388745.1. Lineage (GTDB taxonomy): Bacteria > Chloroflexota > Anaerolineae > Aggregatilineales > Phototrophicaceae > JACAER01. The sequence continues at coordinate 122,206 of JACAER010000009.1, read as the reverse complement.
CCACACGCACGCCCACAGCGACCAGTACCGCAACACTCAGCGCGCAGCAGGCGGCTGCCGCCACGCGCGGCGCGATTCAGACGGCAACAGCGACTGTGTGGACGCCGACATGGACGCCGGATGTACAAGCGACGATTGACGCCGAACTGACCGCCTTTTTTAACGCTGATTTGACCTCCACGGCGACGCTGTGGACACCGACACCGACATCGACACCCACCGCGACGGCCACGCCGACGCGCACGCTCGCGCCGACACGCACGCCGCGCCCCACCCCCACACCCACGCGCACGCTGGCGCCCACGCCCAACGTCACGCCGACGCCGATTCTCATCAACTGTCCCGGCGCGCCGCCCTCGCGCCTATATATCGGCGCGTCAGGCTATGTCTCTGACGCCGACGAACGCCCGCTGAACGTGCGCAGCGGCCCCGGCGTGCGTTTTGACCGTCTGGTGCAGCTTCCGCCGCTGACCCCTTTCACGGTGCTTGACGGCCCGGAATGCGAGAATGGGCTGGCATGGTATCTGATTGATTACGGCGGTGGGCGCAGCGGTTGGGTGGCCGAAGGTGACAGCAGCACCTACTTCATCGAAGTGCTGCTGCCGGGCGAAGAAGTGCCGCAGGCGACCGGGCGTGTGCTGGCGCTGGACTGCGACCAGATCATGGCAGACGAATTTAACGGCAGTTCGTCCAACGAGTGGTTTCAGGACAGCGGCGCGGCCTCCGAAGTGCGCATCGGCAGCAGCGCCTATGAAATCGAGATTCTGCGCGACGAAACCGACGCCGACGCTGACCCGGTATCGTGGGGCAGCCTGCGCGGCTTTGTGTGGCGCGATGTGCGCATCGAGGCGGTGATGTCCGCCGAGCGTTTTGGTCTGCCCGCGTCGCGCGTTGGGCTGTGGCTGCGCTATCAGGACGCCAATAACTTTTTGGCCTTCATGATCCGCAGCGACCGGCAGTACCGTATCGCGCGCTTCCAGAGTGAGTACGAAGACCTGGTGAACTGGACGTACAGCGACCTGATTCGCACGGGCGACAGCGCCGTCAACACACTGCGCATCGACAGCAGCGGCAGCACCTTCGACTTTTACATCAACGGGGTGTATGTGACCACAGTTGAAGACGACACCTGGACAGAAGGCCGCGTCGCCTTTTTCGGCTCGTCGCCCATCGTGCCCAACACCTTCTACCTGGATTATTTCCGCGCCTGTGGGAATTAAGGCGCAAGAGATGATGAGCGAGACCTTACTGCTGGAAACGCCTTTCGCCGGCGCGCGTGTGCTGACGATCAACCGCCCGCAGGCGCTCAACGCGCTCGATCTGGCGACGATGCAGGCCTTTGCCACTGCCGTCGGGCAGGTGGCCGCCGACGACAGCCTGCAGGTGCTGGTCGTCACCGGCGCCGGGCGCAGCGCCTTTTGCAGCGGCGGCGATCTCAGCGAACTGAGCACGCGCGTCACGGGTGAGGAAGCGCTGGCGATGACGACGCTGATGGGCGACGCGCTGCGCCGGCTGGAAGACCTGCCGATCCCGGTGATCGCCGCTGTCAACGGCTATGCGCTCGGCGGCGGCAGCGAGATCGCCCTGGCCTGCGATCTGCGTGTGGTCGATGCCAAGGCGCGGCTGGGCTTCGCGCAGGGGAAAATGGCGCTGATCCCCGGCTGGGGCGGCGGACAGCGTTTGCTGCGGCTGGTGGGTTATGCGCGGGCGCTGGAATTTTTGCTCAACGCGCACACCTTGTATGCCGACGATCTGAAAGCGCTGGGGCTGGCGAACCGCGTGGCGATGGATGGGCACGCGCTGGATGAGGCCTTGCAGTGGGCGCGGCAGATCGCCGCGCTGCCACGTGACCTGCTGCGCGCGCAAAAAGCCCTGCTGCAAGCCGGTCTGCGCCGGACGTATGACGATGCGCTGACGCTTGAACGCAATCTGTTCCCGGCGCTGTGGGAAAGTGAAGCGCATTGGGAGGCGGTGAAAGCCTTCTTGCAGCGCAAAAAGTAAGCGCGCTACACAGCGCAGCGTAAAAGTCTATCGAATCCGTAACAACAGCACAATTTAGTAAAAACTTATCAACGTTTGTGATTGTAAATGTTTTGTTTTGGTTTATTTCTGATATACTGTGCGTAATTCACTCGATGTGTCGATGAGGCTAGCAAGCCCATGTCGTCTCCTATCATCCACAATCCACAGCAAACCTTGGTCGCTGCCGTGGCGCTGGCGCGCGCCGGAGAACACAGCAAAGCGCGGCATATGCTGCGGCAGGTGGTGCGCGCGCTGCCCGATGATGAGCGTGCGTGGATGTGGCTGGCATTCGTCGCCGCCAGTGTGGAAGAAAAACGCGCGGCGCTGCGCAAGGCGCTGCTGCTGCGTTCCGGCAATGAGCGCGTGCGCAGCGCCTATATGGAACTGCTGAGCGGCGAGCATTTGCGCACGGCGGCTCAGCGCGGCGTGTTTATCAGCTACAGCCGCAGCGACGAATTATTCGCCATCGAACTGGCCGAGTCGCTGCGCGATCACGGCATCCGCGCCTGGCTGGATGTGGCCGAAATCGCCGAAGACGATGACTGGTACGTCAAGATCAAAGCCGGGCTGCAAAGCTGCGGTGTGATGCTGGTGATCGTCTCGCCCGAATCGCTGGACGATGACATCGCGCAGTACGAGCGCGAGAATTTCGGCGAAGCCGGCAAAATCATCATCCCGCTGCTGTACCGCCACAGCGATCAGCGGTTGCCGCTAGTCTGGCATCCTGCGGTGGACTGCCGCCACGACCCGCGTCCCGGCATCTATCAATTGATCCGGCTGCTAGCGGCGGCAACCGTCCATCTGCGCTGAATTGTCCCTCATTGGTCTAGCTCAATTGGGTGTAGAATCAAACGTGTGAACGCCAGTAACCACGTTTGAGGCAGCCTCTTGATTCATACGACAACCGATCACACTCTGGAACGCCGCTACGCGGGCGAGCATCCGCTGCGCACCCTGCTGTATCTGTATCGCGGCCATGTCTGGCGGCTGTGCCTGGCAGTGGTCTTCTTTACGATCAAGCACAGTGGTGTATGGGCTATGCCGCTCATCACCGCCAACATCATCGACGTGGTGGCGAACCCGCAGACCCGCCAGCTTGCCGAACTGTGGGGCTACGCGCTGATTCTGGCGCTGATCTTTTTGCAGAACATTCCCATGCAGTACGTGTATATTCGCACGCTGAGCATCGCCACGCGCAGCATGGAAACCGCGCTGCGTTCGGCGCTGGCGCGGCGCTTGCAGCTTTTGTCGATGGACTTTTATTACCGCAGCAGCAGCGGCGCGCTGCAAGCCAAAGTGCTGCGCGATGTCGAAGTCATCGAACAGTTGACCAAAACGCTGTTCGAGACGATTCCGGCGGCGCTGTTTACCATGCTGTTCGCGATTATCGTCACGGCTCTCCGCGCGCCCTGGTTTTTGCTGTTTTTCCTCATCACCGTGCCAACCACTTATGCGCTTATCCGCCTGACCAACAAGCCGCTGGCCGAACGCAACCGCGCTTTTCGCGCCGAAGTCGAAAGCATGTCGGCGCGGCTGGCAGAGATGGTGCGCCTGATCCCGGTAACGCGCGCGCACGGCGTAGAAGACAACGAACTGGCGCGCTTGCAGCAGCAGTTGGAAGAAGTGCGCAAAACCGGGCTGCGGCTGGACACGATGAACGCCTTTTTTGGGGCGACGGCGTGGGTGTCGTTCCGCCTGTTCGATACGCTGTGCCTGCTGGCAGCGGCGCTGCTGGCCTATACCGGGGCGCTGGCGATTTCGGTGGGCGATGTGGTCATGCTCACCGGCTTTTTCGGCAACCTGACCAATTCGGTGCTGCTGGTGACCAATGTCTGGCCGCAGATCAGCAAGGGCTTCGAATCGCTGCGTTCGGTGGGCGAAATTTTGCAGGCGCCCGACATCGAACAGAACGAAGGCAAAGCGCTGGTCACCGAAGTGCGCGGGCATTTGGCGCTGCGCGACGTGTGCTTCGCCTATCCCGATACCGATGATTCATCGCTGTGCGATGTATCGCTGGAAGTACAGCCGGGCGAAACGATCGCCATTGTCGGCGCGTCGGGCGCGGGCAAATCGACGCTGCTGAACCTGCTGATCGGCTTTTTGCGCCCGACGCGCGGGCAAATACTGCTGGATGGCCGCGATATGAACACGCTCGATCTGCGCACCTACCGCCACTTTTTGTCGGTAGTTTCGCAGGAGACGATTCTGTTTAAGGGCACGATCCGCGATAACATTCTCTACGGCAGCGCCAGCGCGATTTCTGAGGCGGCGCTGCGGCGCGCGCTGGCCGACGCCAACGCCGCTGAGTTTATCGACGCGCTGCCCCAGGGCGTCGATACGCCGCTGGGCGAGAACGGCGCCGGGCTGTCTGGCGGGCAGCGCCAGCGGATCGCCATTGCGCGCGCGCTGGTGCGCAACCCGCGTGTGCTGATTCTGGACGAAGCGACTTCAGCGCTGGATACGGCGTCAGAGGCGGCGATTCAAGAGGCGCTGGAACGGCTGATGCGCGGGCGCACGACGTTTGTGGTGGCACACCGCCTCTCCACGATTCGCCACGCCGATCGGATTGTCGTGCTGGAACACGGGCGTATCGCCGAGATCGGCACGCCCGCCGAATTACAGGCGCGCGGGGGCGTGTACGCGCGGCTGCACGGCGCGGCGGCCAAGCTGGCATGAGGGGTGGCTCTAGCGCCCGAAGATGCGGTTGAGCAGGCGCAGGCGCTCGCTCTGCGCGGCGGCGGCGCTGGCGCTGGAGGCGTCTACGTCCAGACAGTGGACGAACATCGTGTGCTTGCCCTCAAAATCGACGACCAGTTCACCGGGCGTGATAGTGATGCCGTGCGCGCTGAAGGCGGCAACGGCTTCGCTTTGGTTGGCGTCCTGCGTGGGCACGGCGATAATGCCAGGTTTGAGCGGCATCTGCCGCGCCAGCACGCGGCGGGTGACATCAATACTGGAGAGCCAGATGTCGCGCGTGAGCGTGAGGCTGTAGACCAGCAGCGCCCAGAGCTGTCCGGGTAGTTTACGGGCGCTCAAATCGACAGGCTGGCTTTTCAGCAGGCGCAGCACCAGCACGCTGAGCAGGTAACCGACAAAAAAGCCGCCGAGATTCGGTTGGCCGGTGACGACCATCCAGGTGAGCGCCAGCGGCACGGCCAGCAGAATCGCTTCCCACCACAACATGGAATCAGCCTCCCAGAACGGCACGGATATACAAATTGGGGTCGCCCAACCGGTTGACGGCTTCAGTGGCGAGCTGCACCAGTGGCACGGCGTACACCCCCAGCAGCACGCACAGGCCGATCAGCAGGGCAGGCGCCGTCGGGTTATCGCTATAGGGCTTGAGATGCAGTTCAGGATCGGGCGCGCGCTGGAAAATCAACTGCCAGGTGCGCATCATGTACATGAGCGTAAGCAGCCCCGCCGCCACCGCCAGCCCGATCACCAGCCAGCTTTGGGCTTCGATCCCGCCGCGCACCAGTGCCAGCTTGCTGATAAAGCCGTTGAGCGGTGGCACGCCCGCCAGCGCCATGCCGCCGAGCAGATACAGGATGTTGATGAGCGCCATAGTGTTGCCCGCGCCGCCGATCTCCGTCAGGCGCGCGCTTTTGTTGGGCATCCGGCTGGAAACCAGCCCCGTGAGCATCAGCAGCGAGGCTTTGATGAAGGCGTGATTGAGCGTGTAGACCAGCGCGCCGACCAGCGCCAGCGGCGTGCCCCAGCCGATGCCGACCAGAATAAAGCCGATCTGCCCAAAAGTCGAGTAGGCCAGCATTCGTTTGGCGTCGTAGGTGCGCAGCGCCGCCAGACTGCCGAAAAAGATGCCGATCAGGCCCAGCACGAGCAGCAGGCTGCGCACCAGCGGCGCTTCCGCCGTGAACAGCAGCAGCGTCAGCCGGAACAGCCCGTAAACGCCGACTTTGACGACGACGGACGATAGAATGGCGTGGACAGGGGTCGGCGCGGCGGTATGGAAATCCGGCTGCCAGAAATGAAAAGGAAAAACGGCGCTTTTGACCAGAAACGCGCACATGAGCATCACGGCAGCGGCCTGCGCCAGCACCGGGCGTTCCCCGCCGCTGAGCAAACGCGCGATGTCGGCCAGCGTGAGCGTGCCGAAAGTGGCGTAGACGGCGGCAATGCCCACCAGCAAAAAGAGCGTGCCCATACTGCTGATGAGCAGGTACTTGATAGCGGCTTCGACGCCTAAACGGTTATCGGAAATGCCGACCAGCACCACCGACGACAGCACCATCAATTCCTGAAAGACGAAAAAGGTGAAGATGTCACCGGTGTAAAACGCGCCGTGCAGTCCGGCGGCCATACACAGGAACAGCGGCATAAACGCGGGCAGGCTGATGCATTTGTCCTTGCAGCCCAGCACATAAATCATGCCCGCCAGCACCACCGTTGTCGCCATGACTTCCAGCAGCGCCGAAAGCAAATCGGCGGCCAGCACAATGCCGTAGGGCGGGGCATAACCGCCGACGCGATAGACCTGTACGCCGCCAATCCAATTGGCGTAGAGCACGGCCAGGCTCGCCAGCCACGCCAGCAGCGTCACGGTCAACCCGATGACATGCTGCACGCGCAGATACCGCGCCAGCAGCACGGCCAGCGCCGCGCCGGCCAGCGGCACAAAAATCGGGGCGAGAAGCAGCGGATTATCCACGCGCTATCCTTTGAGATGATCCAGCGAATCCGAGTCTGCCGTGTCGTAGCGGCGCGCGGAGATGGCGATCAGCCCCAGCAGAATGGCGTAGGAGCCAAAGCTGATGACGATGGCGGTGAGCAGCAGTGCCTGCACCAGCGGGTCGCTGGTGGTTTCGACGCCGACGTTCTGGCTGTAGGCCGGGGCGCTGCCGTTAAACGCGCCGACAGCGATAAACAGCAGATTGATGGCCGTAAACAGGATATAGAAGCCCATGGCAGTTTTAATCATGTCGCGCCGCAAAATCTGGAACGTGCCCAGCCCGAACAGGATGCCGACGGCAATCGCAAAAATAATGTTCATGCTTCCTCCACATCGCGCGGTTGGGCGATCGCCTGCATCACCAGGCTGCTGCTGCCGAAAACCGTTAAAAAGATGCCGATTTCAAAAACCAGGGTGCTCGATAGATGCAGATTGGCGGGCAGCGGCAGATCGAAGCTGAGATGCGCCAGGAAAGGATAGCCGAAGAACATCGGCACAACGGCGTTGAGCACCACCAGCGCGATCCCCCCGCCGATCAAGCGGCGCGGACGCAGCCAGCGCAGCCGCCGCCGGGTTTCGCCATAACCGAAGACGATATACCACAGCGCCACGCCCAACCCGCTGGTAACGCCGGCGGTGAAGCCGTCGCCCGGCCCTTCGCCGGCGTACAAAAGCTGCGCCAGCGCCAGCAGCAGCGCGACCGGCAGCACGATTTTGGCGATGGTGCGCGTGAGCGGCGTGGCAAAGCGCATTCCCGGCGTCTGTGTGTCGAATATCGCGGAGGGAGGCGCGTCGGGCGCTTCTGGCGTGGGGCGTTTGATGCGCAGCGTGCGCAGGTCAATGCTGCGCAGGGCTTGCAGCGGGCGCAGCGGCCAATCGCCTACTGGTTTCGTCACGGTCAGCAGCGTCAGCACGCCTAAACCGACGATGCCGAACACGGTGATTTCGATTACGGTGTCCATGGCGCGAAAATCGGTGATAATCGCGCCGACGACATCGGGAATGCCGACCAGCGGCAGGGCATTGTCCAGATGCCAGAGCGCGATAGTCTGTGGAATGGGGCGATGCAGCACGGCGGCCAGCGCGAACAGCGCAACGCCGCCGCCGATGATGCTGGACAGAATGATGTCGCGCGCCAGCCCGCGCCGCGTGTTCGACCAGATATTGGCGATAGCGCGTTCGCGCGCCTGGGGGCTGATCTTCACCAGCATGATAATCAGCAGCACGGTCGCCAGCGTTTCTACCAAAAACTGCACCAGCGCAACATCCGGCGCGGGTTCCAGCAGAAAGACGCCGCCAATGCTGTAGCCGGCCACGCCCAGACACAGCGTGGCGGTCAGATGATTTTTGAAGACGACGCTGGCCAGAGTCGCGCCCAGCGTGAACAGCAGCAGCGCGGTTTTGAGCACATCGGTGCTGCCGCTGAACTCAAAGGGCCACGGTTGTTCAAACACACGCAGCAGGCCGCCGGTTGCCATCAGCAGGCTCATGGCGACGAGAATGACGATCAGATAATAGCGGATTTTGCCGCCCTGTGAGCGCAGCACAAGGTCGGCTGCCCGTTCGACGCTGCCGACGAGCGCGCGGTAAATCGCGGCGGCGTCTGGCGGCTGTGGGACGCGCGCCCGCCGCCAGATGGCACGGGTCGAAAAAAGCGTCAGGCCGCTGGGGAAGGCGATCACGCTGATGAAAAACGGCAGGTTGAAGCCCGGAAACAAGACCAGTTCGAATTCTTTTTCCAGTGTGGGGTCGATCAGCGGCGTGACGAAGCCTTCGAGATTCAGCCCGGCCAATATCGAGGCGGCGGCCAGCAGCAGCGGCCCCAGCAGCATTTGCCAGGGCACAGGATGCTGCGCATGGTGTTCATCGTGATGTGCCGCTGAGCGCGATTCGCCGAAGAACACCTCCCACACCATAATCACGGCCATCGCCACGGTCAGCACGGCGCTGAAGACCACGACGAACAGGGCCAGCGGCTGGCGCAGCATGGCTTCCAGCAGCGTTTCTTTGGCGACGAAGCCCAACAGCGGCGGAAAACCGGCCATCGAGAGCGCGGCGACGACCGTGACCAGCGCCCACTGCGGCATGGTTTTGCGCAGCCCGCCGAGTTCGTCCAGGTTACGGGTGCCGGTCTGATGATCGACCGCGCCGACCATCAAAAAGAGCGTGGCCTTGTATAGGCTGTGCGCCAGAACGCCGACCAACAGCGCTTTGGTGCCCAGATAATCGGGCAGGGCGCAGAGCGCCGTGAGCGCGCCCAATTGACTGATGGTGGAATAGGCCAGCGCCGCTTTGAGATCGCGCTGGCGCAGGGCAAATAACGCGCCGACGGCCAGCGTGGACATGCCGACCAGCAGCAGTGTATTTTGCCACAACAGGGTTTCGTGCAGCGGGGGATAGAGCCGCGCCAGCAGATAAATGCCCGCTTTGACCATGGTCGCCGAGTGCAGATAAGCGCTGGCAGGGGTGGGGGCGGACATCGCGCCCGGCAGCCAGAAATGCAGCGGGAACTGTGCGCTTTTGCTGAAGCAGCCGGCAAAAAGCAGCAGGGTGAAGGGCGTGTACCAGGGGTGCTGTGTCAGCGTTTCGTTCGCCAGAATGTCGCTGATACGCATCGAACCGGCAGCCGTGCCCAGCAGCAGCAGCCCGACGAACAGCGCCAGCCCGCCGCCACCCGTGATAATCAACGCCTGCAGCGCGCCGGCGCGCGCTTCTTCTTTTTCGTTTTTGAAGCTGATAAGCAAAAAAGACAGCAGGCTGGTCAGTTCCCAGGCGATAAACAGTGTGAGCACATTGCCCGCCAGCACCAGCGCCAGCATCGCGCTCATAAAGCCGAGCAGCAAGGCATAAAAGCGCCCACGTTCGGCGCTGTCTTCGAAATAATAACCAGCATAGAGCAGGATGACCGCGCCAATACCCGTCACGATCAGAGCAAACAGCAGCGCCAGGCCATCGAGATATAGTGTCAGGGAGAGGCCGAGTTCTGGCACCCAGGGGAAATCAAATTCGAGATGGCCGACTTCGCTGACGACAGGCAGATAGGTGAGCAGGACGACAAAAAGCGCCGCCGCCAGCGCCGCCAATAACCACGTTTGCGGCGTTCGAGGTAGTTTTCGGGGCAGCAGCAGCCCGGCCAGCGCCGGCACAAAACTCAGTAGGGCAATGCCCATGCGGGAAGTCTCCACATTATGGATGCCATGATACCGCAGATCATAGCAAGTTGCCCGGCAAAGGGGCAAGGCACAGCTCACCCCTTTTTCGTAAATTCAAAATCGTGAAAGGGCCGGCCTTACGGTTCTTGGATGTTAATCGCCGGCAGCGGCAGCTTTGGCGGCCTTCTGGTGTGGGTCGATGCCCAGCATTTCTTCGGCTTCGCGCACATCCGGCCAAATCGAGGCGGCGTGTTCGTAGTCGTCGATGAACACCTTGACATCGTCCACGACGCTGCTGACACGCAGACGGCCAATCGCCTTGAGCGCGCCGAACATCACCAGGCCGAACAGCGCGGTGAAGCCAATGGTCACGCCAGAACCGAGCGCCTGCACCAGCAGCAGATCGACGCCGCCGCCGGCCAGCAAACCGCTGCGCGGGATCAGCGCGCCCGCTGCCGCGAACAATTCGCTGCGCCCGAACAGGCCGATCGCCAGCGTGCCCCAGATACCGCAGGCGGCGTGTACGGCGAAGGCGCCGACCGGGTCATCAATGCGCGCGCGTTCCACCGCGTCCGCCGCCAGCACGACGACGACACCCGCGACCAGACCGATGATGAGCGCCGTCCAGGGTTCGACAAAAGCGCAGCCCGCCGTGATCGCCACCAGACCGGCCAGCGAGCCGTTGAGCGTGTAGACCAGATCCCATTTCTTGGAACGCGCATACTGGAAGAACATGCTGACCAGCGCGGCGCCCGCGGCACCCAGTGTGGTATTCAGCACGACCAGACCGACCAGACCGGTGCTGCCCATACCGAGCGTCGAGCCGGGGTTGAAGCCGTACCAGCCGACCCACAGGATCATCGTGCCGATGGTCGCCAGGCCGAGATTGTGCGCAGGGGGCAGTGGCTGCCACTTGCCGTCTTTGCCAATGCGGAAAGCACGCGGCCCCAGCAGGATGGCGCCCATCAGCGCTGTCACCCCGCCGACGGTATGCACCACCGTGCTGCCGGCGAAATCGACAAAACCCTGCTGCTGCAACCAGCCGCCGCCCCAGACCCAATGCACGACGATCGGATAGCTGATGGCGCCCATGATCGCGCTGTAGATCAGGTCGCCGACAAAATCGGTGCGTTCGGCCATCGCGCCCGTCGTGATCGTGCTGGCGGTAGCGGCAAAAGCGAACTGGAAGAAGAAGAAGGTGAAGACATCGAGCGTAGACCAGCTAAAGAAGGGATTGACCTCGCCGATTTTGGCGAAGACCAATCCATCGGGGCCGATGCTCATGGCCTGGCTGAGGAAGAAGTTGCTGCCACCGATCAGGCCGCCCTGCGAGACGCCAAAGGCGACGCCGAAACCCACCGCCCAGAAGGCAATCGCGGTGATGCTGGCGTCCACGAAGTTTTCCAGCAGGGCGTTGACCGCGCTCGTTTGGCGGATCAGGCCGGTTTCGAGCATGGCGAAACCGGTTTGCATGAAGAACACCAGGAAACCGGCCAACAGCACCCACGTGGTATCCACGGCGGCTTGTGTTGCCATCGGTACGCTGTCCTGTGCAAAGGCGTTCGTGCCGAACACTGCCAGCACCACAGAAGCGATGGCCAGCGCGAGGATGCGACTCCCCATCCGTTTACGCTTGATTTTCATGATTCCCTCCACAAATAGCGCAGAATTCGTTTTCGACATCGTTAGTGTACGCATTGTCTAAGAGGGGACTCAGGGCAATTGCCCATGAATTTTGGCGAATTGTGTTAGCCAAAAATCACAACAAGCGGCCCGTCCCCCAGAAAATGGGGGGATAACGTGCATGGTGTGCAGCGGAATAGTGATTTTATACAGATCAAGGCAAAAATGGCCTGTGCAAGATGGACTAAAAAGCGATTATCTGGGCGCGAAATTGTCATATATAGACAAACCCTTTGTCTTATTGTGATAAATCACCAAAAATCGGATAAGGCGAAGTCTTAAAATTGTGTGTTCATGACATCTGCGCGCCCAACTGGGCGATGGTGTGGCAGCGGAAGCAGTCGATGGTGTGATCGTTGACCATGCCGATCGCCTGCATCATGGCGTAGCAGATGGTCGCGCCGACAAACTTGAAGCCGCGCGCCTGTAAGTCTTTGCTCAGCCGCCGCGAAATGTCGGTTTCGGCGGGCACTTCGCGCAGCGCCTGCCAGCGGTTTTGCAGCGGCCTGCCCTCGACAAACGCCCACAGGTACTGGTCAAAACTGCCAAATTCGGCCTGCACGGCCAGGAAACGCTGCGCGTTATGCACGGCGGCGTTGATCTTGAGGCGGTTGCGCACGATGCCGGGGTTGGCCAGCAGCGCGGCGATTTTGGTCTCGTCGTAACGCGCGACGAGCGCCGGGTCGAAGCCGTCGAAGGCCGCGCGGTAGTTTTCGCGCTTGCGCAGAATCGTCAGCCAGCTCAGGCCGGCCTGCGCGCCTTCCAGACACAACCGCTCGAACAGCGCGCGATCGTTGTGGCGCAGCGGCACGCCCCATTCTTCGTCGTGATACTTGATATACAGCGGCTCATTCAGGTTCACCCAGGCGCAGCGCACAACCTCGCTCATCGGGCATTCTCCTGCCATAAGCGGAACATATGGTCTAAGTTTAACCTGTGTCGGCGTAACGGGCAAATATTTACGCCGGGCGACAAAACTCCACAGCGAAAGCTTACGCGAATCTCATCTGACTCACTACAAAAATGGTGACAATCCCTGTCTGAGGTCATACACGGCAACAAATGTGCGGGAGCTGAATGAACGATGGCGGCGAAAAAAATGGTAGTGATCGGCGGCGGCTTCGGCGGGCTGGCGGCGGCCATTCGCCTGCGCCAGCAGGGGCACGACGTGATGCTGCTGGAAAAACGCGACCAACTGGGTGGACGCGGTTACCAGTATCACCTGAACGGCTTTAAGTTCGACGGCGGCCCGACCGTCATCACCGCGCCTTACATGTTCGACGAATTGTTCGCGGGTTCGGGGCGCAAGCGCGAAGACTACTTTCAGCTTGTGCCGGTAGACCCGTTTTACCGCATCTTTGACGAGCACGGGCGGCATTTCGATTACGGCGGCAGCCCGCAGGCCATGCTGGACGAAGTGCGGCGCTGGAGTCCCGGCGACGTGACGGGCTATCAGCGCTTGATGCAGCGTGTCGAAAAAATCTTCGATCGCTTTTATCAGTACACCGACAAGCCCTTTTTGCATCTGCCGGATATGCTCAAGATCATGCCGGCCATGATCGGCATGGGCACGATGCTGAGCATGTACCCGCTGACGGCGCTGCATATCAAAGACCCGTTTTTGCGTAAGATTTTTTCGTTTCACCCGCTGCTGATCGGCGGCAGCCCATTCAGCACGCCGTCGATTTTCGCGCTGATTATGCATGTCGAGAAAAAATGGGGCGTGCATTATGGCATGGGCGGCACAGGCGCGATTGTCGAGGGGCTGGGGCGGCTGTACAGCGAGATCGGCGGCCACCTGTGCCTGAATACCGAAGTCCAGGAAATCATGATTCGCGGTGGGCGCGCGGTGGGCGTGCGGCTGGCGAACGGCGACGAAATCCCGGCCGACGCGGTGATCTGCAACGGCGACGTGACCCACGCCTATCAACATTTGATCCCAGCGGCGGCGCAAAAACCGCTGACACGCTGGCGTCTGCAAAAGCTGACGCACAGTTTTTCGCTGTTCGTGATCTATTTTGGCACCCAGCGGCGCTATCTCGACAGTCAACTGGCGCATCACAACGTCATTCTGACCCGACGCTACAGCGGCCTGCTGCGCGATATTCACCATGGCAAGCACCTGCCCGATGACTTTGCGTTGTACCTGCACATGCCGACGCGCACCGACAGCAGCATCGCGCCGGAAGGCTGCGAGTCGTTCTATGTGCTGTCGGTGGTGCCCAATCTGGGCGCGCCGATTCCGTGGCAGGAAGTGGGGCAGAGGTATCGCGACCGCATCATGCAGTTTTTGGAAGACAATTACCTGCCGGATCTGCAGGCCAACATTATCGCCGAGCACCGTATCGACCCGCTGCATTTCCAGAAAACGCTCAACAGTTATCAGGGCGCGGCCTTTGGCGTGCAGCCGTCGCTGCTGCAATCGGCCTGGATGCGCCCGCACAACCGTTCTGACGAATTTCCGAACTTGTATTTTGTAGGCGCGGCGACGCATCCCGGCGCGGGGGTGCCTTCGGTGCTGTCATCGGGCAAGATCGCGGCTGAGTTGATCGCGCAAGAAGGTTAAAACACACGATGAAGCGCAGTGCATACAGTCTGGGACTTTCCGGCAGCAATCAGGAAATGCGCGTGGAGCGCCTGGACGTGCGCGGGCACTTCCCGGCCTGGCTGACGGGCACGCTGATCCGCAACGGGCCGGGCGCGTTCGTCGTCGGCCAGCAGCCGCTCAAACACTGGTTCGACGGGCCGGCCATGCTGCACAAGTTCTCGTTTCAGGGTGGCAGTGTCAACTACGCCAGCAAATTTTTAGAAACCGACGCGCTGCGCACCTCGCAGGAAGCCGGACGGCTGACTTACTGCGAGTTCGCGACCGACCCGTGCCGTTCGCTGTTTAAGCGCACGATGACGCTGTTTTCGCGCCGGCCGACCGACAGCGCCAAAGTCAGCATCGGGCGCTTCGCCGAACGCTATTTGGCGCTGGCGGAAACGCCGCTGCAAATGCAGTTCGACCCCGATACGCTCAAATCGGTGGGCGTGTTTTTGCACGAAGACAACCCCATCGGGCAGATGACCACCGCGCACCCGCATTTTATCGACGACAGCATGTACAACGTCGTGATTCGCTTCAACCGCATCTGCGAATACCGGCTGTACCAGACGGGGCACAACTACCGCCCGCGCCGGGTGGCAGCGGTTTCCAGCGCGCAGCCGACGTATCTGCACAGCTTCGGGCTGTCGCCGCGCTACGCCATCATCATCGAGTATCCGTTCACGGTGAACCCGCTTAATCTGCTGCTGTGGATGCGCCCGTTTATCGAAAATTACCAGTGGCAGCCGCGCCAGGCGACGAAATTCTTCATCATCGACCGGCACAGCGGCGAACTGGTGGGGCGCTGCGAAAGCGACCCGTTCTTCGCCTTTCATCATGTCAACGCTTTTGAGCAGGACGGCGAACTGCTGGTCGATCTGGTGGGCTACCCCGACGCCAGCATCATCACGCATTTTTACCTGAACCGCCTGAAAGACGCAGACACACGCCTGCCGCACGGCCACTTGCGCCGCTACCGCATCCCGCTGCGCCAGCGCCAGCGCGTCAAATACGAAACACTGGCGACAGAAATGCTGGAAATGCCGCGCTTCGCCGAAGACACGCACAAAATGCGCGCCGATTATCGCTACGTCTACGGCATTGGCCTGAACCGCGCGCAGCCCAACGGCTATTACAACCAGATTGTCAAGCTGGATGCGCAGCACGGCGATGCACGCACATGGTACGAAGAAGGCAGCTATCCCGGCGAGCCGGTGTTCGTGGCTGCGCCCAACAGCCAGAGCGAAGACGACGGCGTGGTTTTGTCCGTCGTGCTCGATACACACACGCAGCGTTCGTATTTGCTGTGCCTCGACGCCATGAATTTCGAAGAACTGGCACGCGCGGAACTGCCGCAGGCGCTGCTGTTCGGCTTTCACGGCGCGTATTTTGGCGCTTAGTCTGCCCTACGCCAGCATCTTGTTCACTGCTTCGAGCACGGCATCCGGGCTGGGCAGCGCGGGTGTGCGATAGTGGCCGTTGGCGTCTTCGCTCTGGCGCGTGTACAGACCTTCGCTGTTGAGGCGATAAAAGCGGCTTTCGCGGCGGATCGGATCGATGATCCAGTATTCCGGGACGCCGCCTTTTTCGTATTCGCGGAATTTTTCGCCGTGATCGCGCTCGGTGCGGCCTTCGGAAACGACTTCAATGCAAATATCAGCAGGGCCGCTCAAATAGGTTTCCTTGAGTTCGTGCGGATTGGTGTTGAGTACCACGAGTAAATCCGGCTGGCGGCAGCGGCGGGGGAAGGCCGGCAGACGCATGACAAACGGTTGGCCGATCACCCGCCCCAGCAGGCGCAGGCTGAAGTGGGCGCGCAGCAGCAGGTGCAGGAAGTAGATCAGGTCATTGTGGCGCAGCTCCGCAGGCGACATTTTAACGACGAACCCTTCTACCCATTCACAGTGCTCGGCGGCGTAGTGCGCCATGTAGTCTTCCAGCGACACATCGACGGCGATAAGCAAGCCAGCGGGCAGTTCTTCGCCGTAGTGCGCGCGGATCAAGATATCGCGTTCTTCGGGGGGCAGCGCACGCAACTGCTGCGCCGCTGCCAGTGGATTGGTCGTCATCGCCTGCCTTTCTACCTTAACGGTTGCGCCCGTATTTTTCGTGGCTGGAAACCCAATCCGACGACGAGATGGCCGAGCCGAGCGACAGTTCGCCCGCCAGCGCCACGCCGGCGATGATTTCTGCCAGTTTGTTGACCTTGCCTTTGCCGACGCAGCCCAGCACCTCCAGGCATTCGCGCTGCGTTGGCAGCCCCGTGCCGCCGCCATAGGTCGCTACGATCAGCGATGGAATCGTCAGCGAGGCGTACAGATCGACTTCCGGCGTGACTTCGGTGTACAAGATGCCTGCCGACGATTCGGAGACGTTGGCGACATCCTGCCCGGTGGCGATAAACAGGGCCGTGATGGCGTTGGGCGAATGCGCGCCGTTGTTGTTGGCGCCAGAAAGGAACGCGCCGACATTGGCCACCGCCGAATGATAGTGCAGGCTTTCGGGCGTGACACGCATATGCTGCAAGAGCACGCTGCGCTTGATGACCGCTTCCGCCGTCACCCGTTTGCCGCGTGTGCGCATGATGTTGATCTGCGAGGCTTTTTTGTCGGTGGCGAAGTTCGATTCCAGGTAAAAATGCTGGACGCCTTGGTAGTGGTCGAGTATCCAGCTACAGGCGGCGAACGTCGCGCGCCCGACCATATTCTGCCCGGCGGCGTCGCCTGTGGTGTAGTTGAAGCGCAGGTAGACGAATTTGTTGGATAAGTACGGATCGATATACTGCAATTTGGCGACGCTGGAGGTGGCTTCGGCCTCGTAGCGGATTTTGTCGATGTTCTGCTCGACCCATTTGACGAATTCACGCCCGGCGCGCGCATCCTCGAAGACGAAGACCGGCGCGCGCTGCATGGCGTCACCGACCACGGTGCAGCGGGCGCCGCCGCACAGATTAATCAGCTTGATACCGCGATTGTACGAGGCGATCAGCGTGCCTTCCGATGTGGCCATCGGAATCAGGAAATCGCCCTGCGCGTGTTCGCCCTGGATATGCAGCGGCCCGACGAAACCGAGCGGAATCTGGACGACACCGGTGAAATGCTCGCAGTTGCCTTTGGCGATATGCGCGTCGAAATCGTAGTGTTTGATGTGGCTGAGTCTGACTCCGGCGAATTCTTCGACGAATTTCTGGCGTGTCGCGATAATTTCGGGCGTGTAGTCGTCGTGCGCGTCGCGCGGGACGCGGATGATGTGGTCATCGGCTTCGGTGATGGTGTCTTCGACTTCCAGCACGAGTTCGCCGAACATGGCAGCTTCGAAGGCGATTTCGATGGGGTGTTTGCCCGGCGGCAGATGCTCGTGGATCAACTGCACCGTCATCACGCGCCGCAGCGGGAAATCGATAGGCGTGTCGGGCGTGATCTGCTGCACATCCAGCACTTCGCCGCCGCCCAGATCAATTTTGATGTGTGAGGCGGGGATGTCGCGCCCGGCGATGCGAATGGCGTTGACGGCGGTGACCTGCGTATCTGTCAGGCGGTTTTTGATCGAGAACTGAATGCCGTCGTCGATATTTTTGAGACTGCCCATCGTGTAGAGCTGTTTGAGGATCAGGCTGGGGACTTTTACGGTTGGGAGCGCCATAAGTCATTTCTCCAGAACAAAAATTATTGGCGTTTTAGTGTGCCGCCGATTGTATGCTATTTGCGCGTAGAATTCGACAGGCCTCAGATAAACAATTTGAGCTTCTGGAAATCCTTGCGCAGCGCTTCTTTTTGCGACGGGCTGTAGAGTACCGCCGCCGGGTGGAAAAAGGGCACGATGTGGATATCGCCGTAATGCAAGCGCGTTTTGATGAGCTTGCCGTGCAGTTGGCTGATTTTGCCGCCTTTTTCCGGCGCGTTCACTTTTTTGAGCATGTAGTCCATGGCGAAGCGTCCCAGGGTGGCGATCACGTTGGGACGAATGATGTCGATCAGGCGGTCTAAAAAGGGCGAATAAAACGCCAGTTCTTCGGGCGTAGGGTCGCGCTGGTCGGGCGGGCGGTCAAGAATGGCGTTGGTCAGGTACACATCTTCGCGGCGCAGGCCGATTCCGCGCAGCATATCTTCCAGAATCTCGCCGGAGGGGCCGACGAACGGTCTGCCGCTTTCGCCTTCGCTTTTGCCGGGCGCTTCGCCGATAAAGATAATGCGGGCGTTGGGGCTGCCTTCGCCCAACACCGGGAAAAAGCGATTCTCGATGCGGTAGGCATAGAGCGGCGAGGCGCTGGCGTTGACCAGATCATCGCGCACGGCCTTGAGCGCCGTTTCGCGCTGGCGCAGCGCTGCGCTGTCGATGGCCTGGGCGGCGCGCGCCGGCAGGGTGTCTTTGATGGCGGCGATCAGCTTGCCGACGTCGTAGCCGAAACGCTGGTGAGTCAGTTCGATGGCGTTGCGGCGGACGAGGGTCGTCAGGTCTGCGGGCAAATCCTGCGGCGCGGGCATACGCGCGCCGCCCACCAGCACTGGGATCACCAGCTTGTCGGCTTGCAGCGCGCTGGCGATTTCGATGCGCACAAAGTCGTTCCACTGCATCAGCCGCCGTTGGCCGCTGCTATCGCTGATGCCAACCCACTGCGGGCCGATCACGGCGATAAAGACATCGCAGCCGTTGACGGCCTTTTCCAACACCTGCACGAAATCCGCGCCGGGCGGGATATTGTCCACGTCCATAAACAGGTCTTCGCGCGGGAAATGCTGCGCCAGATGGTCGTAGAGGCGTCCGACATAGCCTTCGCTGTCCTGGCGGCGGTAATTGATAAAAATCCGGCTCATGCGTCACCGTCCGAGTGTGGAGGAGCATTCGTTTGCGCCAGCAGCGCCGCAATGGCTTGTTTCAGCGACGGTAGGTCTTCTTCGACCGCTTTCCAAATGACTTTCACTTGATGCATCAAGACATCGCGAAACCCGGCAATTTGCTTCCAGGGAATGTGGGGGTACAAGGTCAACAAACTGGGGTCAAGGCGTTTTACGATTTCGCCGATCACTTCGTAACAGCGGATCACGCTTTCCTGTATCATCAGCGAACTGACAAAAGCCGCACGTCCTTTATCGGTGAAGGTTTCAATCATGGCAATACGTGTTTGGATGTCTTCGAGATAGATCTGCTGATTCTTCATAGCTCGCGCGCATCCCGCAAGATGGCAGGGCGCAGTTTTTCATGCAGATTTTTTTCGATTGCAACATCGACCTTGCGCCCTAACAGAGCTTGCAAATCCTGGATCAGTCCGATGTGATCCCACAGCGAATAATCTGGTTGAAAATCGACCAGGAAATCAACATCACTGTCCTGGTCTGCCTCATGACGCGCGACTGAGCCAAATACACGCACGTGATAGGCTTTGCGCTGCGCGGCCAATTGCAGAATCTGCTCGCGTTTACTGAGTATCGTCTGGAAAATGTCTACCCGCTGTTCTTGCAGCATCTCAACCTCTTAACGAAAAGCGCCTGTTCCTATTTTAACAGAAACAGGCGCCGGGCAAGGACAACTTTCCGCACGCTATTTGTCGCGCGTCAGCGAGAAGCCGCTCATGAACTGCTTTTGCAGCAGCACGAAAATCAGCACGGGCGGGATACTGGCCAGCACCGCCGCCAGCATCAGCGGCCCATAGCTCACGCCGGTTTCTACCGCCAGCAGCGTGCGCAGCCCGACCTGCACCACCTGCGTTTCCTGTGAGGTGATAATCATGCGCGGCCAGAGGTACATATTCCAGGCATAAAGGAACTGAATCACTACCAGCGCGCCGATCGTGTTCCAGCTTATGGGCACCAGCACGCGGAACAGGTAGTCCAGCGGCGTCGCGCCGTCCAACTGCGCCGCTTCCGAAAGTTCCGCCGGAATGCTGGCGAAATGCTGGCGGAACAAGAATGTGCCGGTAGCGCTCGCCAGGAACGGCACGACGAGATTCAGATACGCCGGCATCTCCAGATTCGAGACAAAGCGAAACAGCGCGATAAAAATCACTTCCGTCGGCATCATCAGCGTGAGCAGGACGAAGCCGAAGACGAGCCATTTGCCGGGAAAACGAAAGTAGACAAAGGCCAGCCCCGCCAGCAGCGAGAGCAGCGTTTTACCGATAGCGATGCTGACGGCCATGCCGAAACTGTTGAGCATGTACAGCCACAGGAAGCGATCCCCCATCACCAGATTCCAATTGACGATCAGGTTGTTGCCTGGCGTCAATTGGTAGCGGAAGACCTGGGCGTTGGTCTGCGTGCTGACGGTCAGCGCGTAAAACAGCGGAAAGCCGATGATGCCGATCGCCAGCCAGAGCAGCGCGTGAATATACCAGCGTTTGGGCAGCCACGCGGCACGCGCGGTGCTCAGGCTGCGCGCTGTGGGGACAGCAAGACTACGCGCCATAGTTCACATTCCTTTCTGTTGTGCGGAACTGGATGACGGTGATGGCGACCACCAGCAGGAAGAGGATAATCGACTGCGCGGCGGCTTTGCCCAGACCGAGATTTTGGCGCTGCGTGTCGAAGACATTGTAGATCATGGTGGTGGTGGCGTTGACCGGCCCGCCTTCTGTGAGATAGTCGATCGCGCCGAAGGTGTCGAAGAAGGAAAAGGTGACGTTGGTGACGATCAGGAAAAAGGTGATCGGCGAAAGCAGCGGCAGCATGATCGACCAGAAGCGCTGCCAACTGTTGGCGCCGTCGATGGCGGCGGCTTCGACCAGGTCTTTCGGGATGCTTTGGAGACCGGCCAGATAAAACAGAATGTTAAAGCCTAATTGTGTCCAGATCGCCGCGCCGATCACGACAAAAGGCGCGTAATTGGGGTCGTTGAGCCAGGGAAAGCGCACACCGATGAAGCTTTCGGTAAAAAAGTTGATGACGCCGCCCTGCGGATTGAACATCAGGCGGAAAATCACCCCTGCCACAACCGGCGAAATGGCGTGCGGCCAGATGAGCAGCGTGCGGTAGATGGCGGCGCCTTTGATCGGCTGAAAGGCCAGCACCGCAATCGCCAGCGCCAGCGCCAGCCCGACCAGCACAATCGCGCCGCTGAAGACAAATGTGCGCAGCACGCTGTCCAGATACAGGCTGTCGCTTGCCAGATCGGTGAAATTTTCGACACAGATGAACGCGCTGCGCGTGCGGCTGGCGACCAGCGTGGACAGGCGGAAGGTATCGATAAAGGGATAATAGAGAAAGAGGACAAGCACGGCCAGCGTGGGCAGCAGCAGCAGCCAGGGGGTCAGTCTGCCGCGAAAGACGCCGTGGGTCGCTTGGCCGGCGCTCAAGCCGGCCAGCCCGTTCACGGCCAGCCAGCGCGCCGGCAGCAGCAGCGCCGCCATGCCCAGCGCGGATAAAATCAACCCGAAGATGAACTGTCCTGTATCGCGTTCGGGGTCGAACGTGCAAAAATTGAGCGGCGCTTGCAACAGCAGCGCTCCCGCCGTGCCCAGCGCGGCGCCGATGATGATGCCCAGCCACAACGGGCGGCGCGCCTGCTGGAACGCCTGCGCCATCACCCCCGCGCCAATCAGCGCCGCCAGCAGCAGTGTGCCGACAATCTGAATCTGTGAGGTTGTCATATGCGCTCCCAATTAGCGAGGTCGCTCGCACGAGTCATGAGGCGCTGCCGGCGCAGCGTGTACCTGGCGCGCGCGGCGAGCGGCCTCATAAACAAAAGGAAGGGCGCGACACAGCGCCGCACCCTTCGTCGTTCCTAGCGCGACCTGACGCGGTTTACTGCGCGTACAGGGCGTTGTATTCTTCGAGCAGGGCGTTAGCATCGCTGGCCGCCTGCGCCAGACGTTCCGCCGGATCGCCGCCTTGCAGCATCAGGTCTTCGATGGCCTGGGTCACAAAGTCGCGCGTTTCGCGGAAGGTGCCCAGCAGCGCGCCGCGTGTGGCGACGGTGACGGTGCTGTCGTTGATTTGATCGAAGGCCGTGCGGAAATTGGGGTTCGCCTCGAACCAGCCTTCGCTTTCCAGCAGTTCCACCGCGCTGGTGGTAATCGGCAGGTAGCCGGTCACACGATGCCAGTCCGCCGCGTTTTCTGTGTTATTCAGGAACAGCAGGAAGGCCAGCGCGCCATCTTCCGTTGCCGTTTCCAGACCCGCCGACAGCCACAGGCTGGCGCCGCCGATCAAATTGCCCGTCCAGCCCGTGTCGGCGTTGTAGGGCATGCGCGAAGTCACCAGTTCCAGGCCGTTAGCAGCAGCGGCGGTGGTGATATTGGCCGCATCAGCGCTGCTGGTGATAATCATCGGCACGCTGCCGCTCTGGATGGCCTGTTCTGTGCCGCCCCAGTCACGCTGCACACCGGTATAGACATAGTAGCCCTGCTGGTACATGCTCTGCCACCAGCTCGCGATTGCCACGCCGGCTTCGCTGTTCAGCAGCACTTCGGTGGCGCGTTCGGTACGGCCATTGTCATTATTGGCGAAAGCGGCGTCCTGCTGCGCCATCCACTGTTCAAAGAACCAACCGTGATTCGGCCAGGTGATGCAGCCCGAAGGCGGGGTCGGCTGCGCCATGATCTGCGCGCAGGCCGCTTCCACTTCCTGCCAGGTCGTCGGGATGCTTTCCACGCCCGCCGCTTACAGCATCGCCGTGTTCACGTACAGAATGGGCGACGAGCTGTTCCAGGGCATCGACGTGAACACGCCGTCCAGCGTGTAGTAAGCGCGCACCGGCGCGATGAAGTCGTCCAGATTCACCGAGACGCCGGCGATTTCGCTGCGGCCAGCGATCGCTTCTTCAATCGGACGGAAATAGCCGCTGTCACGCGCGAACTGCGTGCCAACCTCAAACCACTGCACAACCGCTGGCGGGTTGCCCTGTTCGATCGCCAGCACCGTGGCGTCCAGGATTTCTTCATAATTCGCGTAGCCTTCGACCACCACGTTGAATTCGGGGTGGGCGCTGTTGAAATCGGCAGCTACCTGGCGCGCCCAATCGAGGCGATTGTCGGTGAAGGCAATCCAGACACGCACTTCAGTCACTTCTTGCGCCAGCGCCGGCACCGAAATCACCAGTGTCAGCAGCGCCAGCAGGCAGACGAGCATCAAACGCTTCATATTCAAGTTTCTCCTCAAACCCTCTCGGTCAAAAATATTGGGGTTCAGAGGCTAAACTTAAGCCAGCAATATTAAATACAGCCCCCCCTACTTTTAAGCTTTGTCGAAATACTTTACCATAAAATATTAAAATATTAATGATGCATGAGAGGCCGCCCCTGCCTGATGGCTGGCGCTGGCACAGCGGCCTCGCGCAGCAGCGGTTAAAGTTGTGTGAACTTTTGCGCTGTACTGTGTGCTACAATAAAGTGAGAATACATTTTATTTTGTTGCTCAGGAGCGTTCGCCATGTTAAGCGTGCAATCGCCCCCTGATTTTCGCCTTGACCCCTATGCTTTTCGCCGTCATTGGTCGCTGTCCTCAGAACCGTATGCCGGCGGCGACGCGCTGCTCACGCTGCTGAGCAGCGGCTGGTCGCTCAGCGCGATTGTCTTCAGTCAGGAATTTTGGTACGGCGACGCGCGGCGTGTGCGCGTGTACTACTGCGATCTGTACTGCGAGGGGGAAACCGTGCGCATGCCCGTGCTGGTCAACCCGGTGGTCGAAAGTGTTGTCCGCAAAGCAGGCTGCCGCGTCGTGCAAATGAACCAGCGCAAGAACATGCAGCGTGAAGTCTGGGGAGCGCTAGCAGGGGCAAAAACGAAAACCTTAATGGATAATAATTGACATTTAACTGAATTTGTTGTTTTCTAAGACTCATAGAGAAATATCAACGCTTCGCACTACACCTTCATCGTTTCACAGCATTACACGCTACACCCTGTACAGTGTCATGAATGCCCGTGTTCACATTAATTTAGTGCCCGTTTTTGGGGGTATTTATGGTTCAGCCAGCGGAATTTCATGTGGGGGATCGCGCCCGGCAGCGGGCGTGGTCGGCGCAGTCCGAGGAATATTCAGGGGGCGACGCGCTGCTTTCGGCAGTCGAGCAGGGTTGGCAGGTGCGCGGCCTCATTTTTTGTCAGGAAATCTGGCACGGCAGCGCACGGCGGGCGCGGATTTACCACATCACGCTGGAACGGCATCAGGAAAGCAAGCGTATGCGTGTGGTGGTCAACCCCTATGTCGAACGCTGGGTAAAGCAGCAGGGCGTGCGCGTCGTGCAGATGAACCAGCGCAAGAGCACAGCGCTCGAGCGCTGGTAAATAGCGGGACACTAATCACCGGAAGGTTTTACGGAATTGATTGGCAAGAGCACAGCGCTCGAACGCTGATAAATAGTGGGACATGAGCTAAAAACGGGAGGAGCGGCGCGCAGCCGCTCTTATTTTTTACCGCGCGGGATTGAAACTCAGCGCGGAATAGATTTCCCCCAGAAAACGGCTGGGGCGCGCTGCCAGTTTGCGCGTTTCCGCAAAGCCATTGTGCTGCGCTATCTCCTGCCAGGTGCTGTAGGACAGCGGATACGGCACCCACCTATTGCCTGTATCGACATTATATTCGACCAGCAGCAGGCGTCCGCCGGGCTTGAGATAGGCGCGCAGGCGTTGCAGCAGCGGATTTTTGGCGCGCACGAAATGCAGCGCATTGGCCATAACGATGCCGTCCAGCGGCGGCAGATCCAGCGGCTGCGTGAAATCGGCGGCCATGTGCTGCACGTGCAGCGCCGGGAAACGCTGGCGCAGCCGGCGCGCCTGTTCGTCGAGCGCGTGTGGATCGCGGTCAACAGCGTAGATGCTGCCCTGGACGCCGATCAGCTCGGCCAGCGCCAGCGTAAACGCGCCGCTGCCCGCGCCGAAATCGGCCCAGACGCCACCGGGCGCAGCGATGCCATCTTTGAGCAGTGCAACATGGTCGTCATGGTTCATTGTGAGCAGTCTTTCGCGCGCGCTGTAGCAAGCGCTGCTGGAAGAGATCGTCAAAATTCCAGTTGATAACGTTTTGCTGTTGATTGCCCTGGGGCGCATCTTAATTCCAGCGCGCGTTTTTGCCGCTCGGCCTTTCCGGCGCCTCGACGACTTTTTTGGGCATATCCGGCAGGTCTTCCGGCGCGCGTTTGTGCGTGCCGCCGCCACCGTCGTCGCTGCCGCCTTTAAAGATGCTGGCCGCCGCCAGCCACACCAACACCACCAGCCCCAGCACCGTCCCGGTCACCATAAACGGCACGCCCGCCAGAATGCCCAGCACAACCGCTTTGGCCAGGGCCTGTTGATGCGTATCGTGCGCTAACTGCCGCTGCACCTGATACACCGCGTAGCCCGCGAGGCCGCCGCTGGTGAACGCCAGAAAAATCACGAACAAGGGCGACCAGAACAGCATGAAGCCTTCGGCGAAGCCCCACAGCGCGTCCAGCACGACGACCGCGATCACACTTAAATAATGCACAGGCGCAAGATTGTTCGACATCAGTCCGTCTCCGCTACACTTTATGTCCAGTGTATCACGAACGGCGCGAAGCAGAGGCCAACTTTGTCGCTTGGGGCGCGCAAATGGTATACTCTGAGTCTATGAACAGCATCGAGATTCTACGCTGGCTGGTCTTTGGGCTGCTGATGACGACGATCATCGGTGTGATCGCGCTTGTGCTGTCGCTGATTGTGGGGCTGATCTTCGCCTTGATGTACCTTGTGCCCAACGGCTTCTGGACAATGCGCTATCATACGCTGCTGCTGGGCGGGCTGGCCGCCGTCCCCGCGGCGCTGCTGCTGATGGCCCTCTTGATCGCGCTCGATCGCTGGCTGGAAAAACAGCGCAAGCCCCATTTTCCGCTCGGCGAAGATGAGTGAGCGCGTTTGGCCGCTGGCGAACTTAAGCGCTACAATACATACACATCATTACCTCAAGTTATAGGGTGGCCTAATGAGCGCACGCTTGTTGACGACCGGACAGCCGCGCCGCTGGCGGCGTTTTTGGCGCGCGCTGCGGGCGGTCTGGCGCGATACCAGCGCGCTGGCACGCGAATTCCGGCGTCCGATTCTGCTGTTTCTGGTCATTATTTTGGGCGGCGGCCTGTTCTACCGCGAACTGCTGGCCGGCGCGGGCTATGGTTATCCGCCGCTGGTCGATATGCCCTATATCATGCTGCGCCTGATGGTTTTCGAGCCGCATCTGGAGACGGCGCCGCCCGAAATCCAGATTATCGCCTTCTGGTATCTCATGCCGCTGCTGGCGATCTACATTCTGGGGCGCGGCGCCAGCGATTTTGTGCGTTTGTTCTTTAACCGCGATGAACGGCGTGACGCCTGGAGGGAAGCTGTGGCCTCGACTTACCGTGACCATATCATTATCGTCGGTGTCGGCCATGTGGGCCTGCGGGTGCTGCGCACGCTGGCGCAGATGGGCTTTGGCGTCGTGGGTATCGACGAAAAAGCCAAGCCGGAACTGAACGAAGAAATGAACGCGATTGATGTTACCCTGCTGACGGGCGACGCCCGCGACCGCGCGGTTTTGAGCAGCGCCGGGCTGCGTTACGCGCAGGCCTTGATCGTCTGCACGGCCAGCGATAATGTCAACGTCGAAATCATCATGCGCGCGCGCGACATGAACCCCGATATTCGCATCGTGGCACGCATGTGGGATGACCAGTTCACCAATCAGATTTCGCGTTTTATGAACGTGCAGGCCGTGTTGAGCGCTTCTGATCTGGCCGCACCGGCTTTCGCGGGGGCGGCGGTTGGCATCGAAATCACGCAGACGCTGCGCATTCAGGGCGTAGAATACAGTATGATCCGCTTGCAGGTCGCGCCGGGTTCGTTTCTGGATGGGCAGACGGTGGGCAAGCTGCAAGATGAACACAATATGGATATTGTGCTGCACGGGCGCGGCGACGACATCGCTGTGCAGCCCGACAGCAAAATGCTGGTGCGTGACGGCGATATGCTGGTGATCTTCGCGCGGCATGACCGCATCATTAATCTGGTCGAGCGCAACCGCCGCAATAATAAGGGGAAATAAGGCGATGAAAGACAATTGGGTGATCGGCGGGCGCTATCGCGTTGAAGCCACACTGGGACAGGGCGGTATGGGCACGGTGTATCGCGGCGTGGATATGCAAACCGGGCAAACTATCGCCATCAAAGCGCTCAAAGCCGAGATTCTCAACGAAGACCCCAATATGCTCGAACGTTTCGCGCGCGAAGGCGAAGCGCTGCGTCTGCTCAACCACCCTAACATCGTCAAAATGCTCGGCACGGCCGAAGAAGACGGCCAGCATTTTCTGCTGATGGAATATGTCGGCGGCGGTTCGCTGCTGGATCTGCTGCGGCGCGAGGAACAACTGCCGATCAAACGCGCGCTGGAAATCGCGCTCGATCTGGCCGACGCCCTGACGCGCGCCCACCGCCTGAAGATCATCCACCGCGACATCAAACCGGCCAACGTGCTCATCACCGAAGACGGCACGCCCAAGCTGACGGATTTCGGTGTGGCGCAGATGGGCGACCGCACACGCATGACACAGAGCGGCTCGCTGATCGGCACGTATGCGTATCTCAGCCCGGAAATGCTAGAGGGCATGCCGCCGGATGCGCGCGCCGACATCTGGGCTTTTGGCGTGATGTTCTACGAAATGCTGGGCGGACGGCGGCCTTTTATGGAGGAACAAACCGCCGCGCTGCTGACGGCGATTCTGGCGAAACCCGTGCCGCCGCTGCGCGCGCTGCGCTCGGATGTGCCGCCGCTGGTAGAAAACCTGGTGATGCGTATGCTGGAAAAAGACCGCGAGATGCGCATTAACAGCATCCGCTTGGTTGGCGCGCAGTTAGAGGCCATTCTCAGCGGCGACACCTCACAGATCGAAGGCTTTCAGGCGTCCGCTAACACAGAGGCGCTGCGCGACGAACTGGCCGCCGGCAGCGAACGCTTTGGCACCCCCACGCCAACATCTATCCCATCAGGGCTGACCAGCGCGCCCGCCGGCAGCCCCCCCGTTTTCAGCGGCGTGCGCGAACCGCAGGGCACATTCGCGCCGGGCGCCAAAGCCCCATCGGCGCGTCCTACCCCGCTGCTCATCGGCGCGGGCATTGTCGGGCTGTTGGTGCTGCTCGTGCTTGTGCTGTTGGCGCTGCGCCCCGGCGGCGTGGCGTTGACCAATACCATCGCCACAGTCGAGCCAGTGGCGGCGGGCGAATACATGGTGCTGGTGGCGCAGATCGACGGCAGCGACGAGCGCGATGTCACCGGCGTGGTGATCGACAATCTGACGCGCGTGCTGGAAATCGAGATTCCCTTTTCGAATCTGCGTGTGCGCACGTACCCCGCCGTGATTCGTTCCGATGAAGAAGCGCGCGCCGCGGCTGAAGCCAACGCGGCGCCCATCGTCGTCTGGGGCAGTTACGACGGGCAGATCACGACGCTCGATGTGCAGATCGGCGCGCTAACCCGCTTCACGTATATTGCTTTTGAGCGCGCGCTGCTGGAACGCACAGTGAATGTGCGTGTGCAGATCAGCGATGAACGCCAGCAGTCGGTCACGCCGCAGGTCGTCGGCATCTTTACGCTGCTGAATAACGCCAACGGCGACGGCTATGCTACGCTGCGCTCACTGGCGCTGCAAGATGCGCTGGAGGTGACACCGGCGGAGATGCCGGGGAACAGTGTCGGCGCGCGCGTCCAGCGTGGTTTCCAGACGTATCTGAGCGACCCGGAGCAGGCCCTCAGTGAAATCAGCGCCGCGCTGGAACAGGACACGAGCAACCCGATTCTGTACTCGTTTCGCGGACTGCTGTATCAATCGCAGGGGCCGGAGTTTCTGGACGCCGCCGAACGCGATGTCGTGACGCTGCGGCGGCTGGCGCCAGCGGGCTGGCTGATGCCGCTGTATATGGAAGCCGGGCTGGCAGAAATCAACGGCGATTACGCGCGGGCGCTGGAATTGTTCAGCCAGATTGTCGAGCAGCGTCCCGACGAGTGGTTTCCGCTGAATTACCGCGCGGCGCTGCGCTACCTGCTGCGCGATTTTACCGGCGCGCAGGAAGACTATGCGCGCGTATTCACAATGAATCCCGACGCCAATTTCCCTTACATCGCCTCCACTGTGCTGGCGCTGCGGCAGGGACGGATTGCTGATACGCGCGGCTATGTGCAAACGGTGCTGACGCGCTTCCCCGATCCGACGTTGGCGAACCGGATTTCACAGGTGTACTATGGTCGGCGCGCACAGAATGTCTTTGGGCCGCTGTTCAACGCTTTCGGTAGTTTACTGCTGGGGCAGTATGAACAGGGCATCGCCGCCGCGCAGCAGGCCAGCGCGGTCATGCCGACGCTGGCGGATCCGTATCTGATCGAAGGCTACGCACACTGTAACCTGGAACAATACGAGGAAGCCGAAGCCGCGTACAGTCAGGGCATCTTGTTGGACCCGGATTTCGCAATTCTGTACATGCTGCGGGCGGAAGTGCGGCAAAATCTGGGGCGGCTGCCGGGCGCGCTGCAAGACGTGCGCGCGCTGCGCGCGGTTGATCTGGGCGCGGAATTCGCGCAGTTGGTGGCCCAGGGCGTCAGCGGCGAAGTGACCTGCGCGAATTTCTTTACGTCGTAGGCCAAGCCTATGGAAAATCAGGCGGCGATGCTGCGGGCGATTGCCCAACACGCCGGGCTGCCCGCGCTGCGTGAACTGGCCGGACGCGCGGGTGTGCAGGCGGCTTACCGCGTTACGGTGCATTATTTTGACCGGCGCGCGCGCGATTCGGTGGGCACGGCGGAATTTTCGCGCGTGAGCGGCGCGCGGCTGACGGTGGTGTTTCTGGGGGCGCTGGGGCACAGGCCGCTGCAACACCCGCTGGCGCCCTCGCGTTACGAGGCGCTGGTGCGCGCGCTGCAAATGCTGCGCTTCGATAATTTGAGCGATCAGCCAGACATCCCGCTGCACGGCGTTGATCTGTGGATGGTGGAGCGCGCGGCAGGCGGTTTTGTCAAGAGCGTGATTCTCGCGCCGGCGCTGGCGCGCGGCACGTATGCGCTGCTGATCGACACGATCAAGGAATATCTGCCGACAGCGCTCAAGCTGGTGGTTTAACACTCGGTGAGACCACAGCTAGACTTAAAACTCTCCTAACAATAACTTAAAACGCCAGGCCAACAATCTGCGTGTCCGCTCACAGCGTTCCTATCAAGGAGAAAAGACATTGCGCACAAGAGTAGGTTTGTTGGTCGTGTGTGTATTTTTGTTGACGCTCGCTCCCGCCCTGGCGCAGGACAACCCGCTGTCCCTGCAAGTGCTGGGCCGCTATGCCACCGGTATGTTCGACGAAAGCGCGGCAGAAATCGTTGCCTATAACCCTGCGTCGCAGTCGTTGTTCATCGTCAATGGCGCCAGCGATACTATCGATATTGTCAACATCAGCGATCCCGCGAACCCCGCGCTGACGACTCAGGTCGATGTCAGCGCTTACGGCAGCCCGAACAGTGTGGCTGTCTCCAGCAGCAATCTGGCCGCGGTAGCGCTCAATGCTGAAGCCACCGACGGCGCGGGCACGGTGGTGTTCCTCGACGCCGCGGGCACGCTGCTGGCGACGGTCAATGTCGGCGTGCTGCCCGATATGGTCACCTTCACGCCCGATGGCAGGCGCGCGCTAACGGCTAACGAAGGCGAGCCGAGCGACGATTACACCGTTGACCCCGAAGGTTCGGTGAGCATCATTGATTTGTCCGGCGGTGTGGAAACGCTCACGCAGGACAACGTGATCACCCTCGGGTTTGCCGATTTCAACCGTGATGGCGCGCGCGCCGCAGAACTGCCTGCCGAAGTGCGCATTTACGGCCCCAACGCCACCGTCGCCCAGGACCTGGAGCCGGAATATATCGCCGTGTCGCCCGATGGCACGCTGGCTTTTGTCACACTGCAAGAGAATAATGCCGTCGCCGTGCTCGACATCGCCAGCGCCACCGTGCTCGAAATCCGCGCGCTCGGCTTCAAGGATCACAGTGTTGAAGGCAGCGGCCTGGACGCCAGTAACGAAGATGGCGCTATCAATATTGCGCTCTGGCCGGTGTTCGGCATGTATCAGCCCGACGGCATCGCCACCTTTGAAATTGGCGGCATGGTCTATTACATCACCGCCAACGAAGGCGACACGCGCGACTACGAAGGCTACAGCGAAGAGGGCGAAGTCAGCGAAATGACGCTCGACAGCGGCGCTTTCCCCGACGCGGCCACGCTGCAAGAAGAAGCTAATCTCGGCAAACTGGAAGTTGTGACGTCGATGGGCGACAGCGATGGCGACGGCGACTACGACGCGCTGTATGTGCCCGGCGGACGCTCCTTCAGCATCTACAGCGCCGACGGCACGCTGATCTACGAGAGCGGCGATAGGCTCGAACAGTTAATCGCCCAACTGCTGCCGGCAGAATTCAATGCCACCAATGACGAAAACGGGTCCTTCGACGATCGCAGCGATAACAAAGGCCCGGAACCGGAAGATGTTGAAATCGGCGTCATCGCTGAACGCAGCTATGCTTTTATTGGTCTGGAACGGATCGGCGGCGTGATGGTCTTCGACATCAGCGACCCCGCCGCGCCGGTCTTCGTCACCTACGCCAACAATCGTGATTTCAGCGGCGATGCAGCCGCGGGGACAGCGGGCGATCTCGGCCCCGAAGGCCTGCTGTTCATCCCGGCGGCCAGCAGCCCCAACGGCCAAAATCTGCTGGTGGTCGCCAACGAAATCAGCGGCTCGACAACCATTTTCCAGATCAGCAACTAAATCAGGCTTCCTCCCTCCCCAACAAAAAGGGCGAGCCACGACTCGCCCTTTGCTATCCAGAACGCAGCGGCAGCGCAACCTTTCTGTGCTGCCGCACTGTATCTTATGTTTTCTCTCGGCGGGCCACAGCCCCCAGGCGTCGCCCATGTTACAATAAATAAGATAGCGCGGTTGGCTGGCCTGTTCTCCCCCGCGCGACACCGCCACCCTGCAAACGAAAGAAGCAGCGCATGACCCTGAAACCCCTTGATTCGTTGGCGCAGCGCCGCGCAGCCGAAAGCGGCGAGCGCCGCATCGCCCTTATCGACATGGGCAGCAACAGCTTTCGCCTGATTGTCATCGCTTATGTGTCCGGTCTCAGCTTCAAGATGGTGGATGAGATCCGCGAAGTCGTGCGCCTGAGCGAAGGCATGGCCGAAGCCGGCGTGATCCGCGCGGCGGCGATAGAACGGGCGCTGCGGGCAGCGCATATCTACGCTTCGTTCTGCCGCGCGGCGGGCATCAGCGACATCGTGGCGGTGGGCACCAGCGCGCTGCGCGACGGCAGCAACGCTGCCAGTCTGCTGGCGCGCATCAAAGCCGAAACTGGGCTGCATGTGCGCGTGATTTCTGGCGAAGAAGAAGCTGCCTACGGCTACCTAGCGGCGGTCAACAGCACGACGCTTACCGACGGTTTTGTCTTCGATCTCGGCGGGGGCTCGGTGCAGATCACGCGCGTGCAGCAGCGGCAGATGCGCGAACGCATTTCGCTGCCCCTGGGCGTCGTGCGTATGAGCGAACGTTTTTTGCCCAACGACCCCCCGCGCAAAGGCGATCTGGAACGTCTGCAAGGACATTTGCAGGCGCAGTTTGGCGCGCTCCAGTGGTACAAAATGGGCGGAGGTGAACGGCTGGTGGGCGTGGGCGGGATGCTGCGCCAGATGGCGCGGCTGGCGCAAAAACAAAGCGACTATGTGATGGATGACCCGCACGGCTATGTGCTGACGCGCGCGCAGATGGACGAGCTGTGCAAGCGGCTGGCGGCGCTTGATGTGGCCGGGCGCAAGAAAATGGCAGGGATGAAGGCCGACCGCGCCGATATTGCCCTGGGCGGCGCCTTTATTATCCGCGAGGTGATGCGCGCCGGCGGCTTCGAGACGCTGGAAGTGTGCAGCCAGAGCGTGCGCGAGGGTCTGTTTTACGAGCGTTTTCTGGGCGCAGAGGCCAGCGCGCCTCTGTTCGACGATGTGCGCCGGGCGGCGATCATGAATCTGGCGCACTTGTATCGCTTTCAGGAAAAGCACGCGCAGCATGTCGCGCGGCTGACGCTGGCCATGTTCGACCAACTGCGCGCCCGCTTCGGTTTCGGCGAGAGTGAGCGCGAACTGCTGTGGGCGGCATCGATGCTGCACGACATCGGCGTGATCGTGGACTACAACGAGCACCATAAACACGGCGCATACCTGATTTTGAACGCCGGGCTGCCGGGTTTCACCCACCGCGAAATCGCGCTGATCGCCCTGATGACACGCTACCACCGTAAAGGCGAGCCGGGATGGGATGAACTGCGCGGTCTGATGCAGCCCGGCGACGAAATACGCCTGGCGCAGTGGAGCGCGCTGCTGCGGCTGGCGGAGCATCTGGATCGCGCGCGCGACGGCGTGGTGCAGCAGGTACACATCACGCTGGGGGCGAACTGGGCGCAGATGGAGCTGTATATGCGCGGCGACGAAAAGATCGCGCTCTGGTCGGCGGAACAGCATCGCGGGCTGTTTGAAGCGGCGTTTGGGCTGGAATTGCAACTGGTGGCTGTGCCTTATGAGTCTGCTTGATGAGATCAAAGTGAAATTGGCGCTGCTGCGCGGGCGCGACCCACAGTACAGGTTATTCGGCGCGAATGTGCATCGCTATCGCCTGAGCCAGACCTTGAGCGTGGCGCAGGTCGCGGCGTTCGAACAGGAATGGCAGGTGCGCCTGCCGGAGGGTTATCGCGATTTTCTGCTGCAAGTGGGCGGCGGCGGCGCGGGGCCATATTATGGCGTGCTGCCGCTGGGTTATCACAAGGCGGCGCTGTCTTTGCTGCGTGAGCCGTTCCCGCACGGCGGCGATTGGAACGAAGAGCATTTGTCGGACGACGAATACCTGGATGACAGCCTGACGCGCGGGGCGATGCGCATCTGCAATACTGGCAGCGGCGGCTATGAACTGCTGGTGGTAACAGGCGCGGCGCGCGGCACGATCTGGGCGGACGGACGTTATGCCAATCAAGGGCTGCTGGCACTGCCGCATTCGCACAATCCGCTCAGGCGCATGGACTTTCTCGATTGGTATCTCGATTGGCTGGAACGCGGCCTGGCGTAACTCAGCGCCGGCGGCTCGTCGCCCGGCTAAACGCGGAGGAATACGCACTATGTCTGCTTTGCTCACTCCCAAATACAGTGTTGAAGAGTATCTGGCGCTGGAACGCGAGAGCGACATCCGCCACGAATATTATGATGGCGAAATCTTCACCATGACCGGCGGCAGCGAGAACCATGTGCTGGTGACCGGCAATACACTCACGACCTTGAACATCCAGTTACGCCAGCGTCCCTGCAAAATCTACGCCACGGATATGCGCGTCCGTGTCGGTCCTAGCGGGCTGTATACGTATCCCGATCTCGCGGTGGTCTGCGGCGCGGCGGAGTTTACGAAGGAAAACCCGCCTTCGCTGCTGAACCCTATACCGCTGATCGAGGTGCCGTCGCCGTCTACGGAAGCCTATGATCGCGGCAAAAAGTTTCAACATTATCGCAAACTGGAGTCGCTGCGCGAGGTGGTACTGATCGCGCAGGACAGCGCGCGCAGCGAAAGTTATTGGCGGCAGGATAACGGCCAGTGGCTGCTCAGCGAAGCTGCCGCTATGGAGGCCACGCTCACCCCGCGCTCGATTGACTGTGTGCTGGCGCTGGCCGATGTGTACGAGAAAGTGACGTTCGAGGTGAACAATGAATCCTGAACCGCGCATCAACTGGCAGTACCCGCCGCCCCGCCCAGGCTGGCGCGGCCAACTCGACACGTTTTTTGGTCCCGGCACCACCCGCGCCGAAATCTGGCTGGAAGTGGGCAGCGGCCTGGCGGCGGCGGTCGCGCTTGTGATCTACGCAGCGGCTAACGCACTCGACTGGTCATTAGTTCAGTATGTCGTGGCGGCGCTGCTGGCGGAGGATCTGGTCGGCGGCGTGGCGACAAACGCGGCTTCCAGCGGCAAACGCTGGTATCATCGCGCTGGACAGGGTTTCCGCCAGCATATGCTGTTCATCGTTATCCATGCTGTGCAGCCAGCGCTCGTTGTGCTGTTTTTTCGTCCGGGCGATTGGGGCTTTTTCG
This sequence comes from Chloroflexota bacterium, assembly GCA_013388745.1. Lineage (GTDB taxonomy): Bacteria > Chloroflexota > Anaerolineae > Aggregatilineales > Phototrophicaceae > JACAER01. Next base: position 87,005 of record JACAER010000009.1, on the reverse strand, counting down.
CGCTGGTCTATGGCTATCTGCTGCTGGCGGCGGCGCTGATTCTGCGCAGCCCGCTGTACTTGCAGCGTCCGCTGGCGCTGCTGGCGCTGTGCGGCGGATTTTTAATCACTTTTTATGGGCTGAGTCCCACACCTGGTTTAGAATGGTTTATTCCGGTCTATTACGTCAAACTGCTGGTCAGCCATGCGCTGCGCGAAGAGCCGTATCGCCCGCCAAACGAGGACATGCCATGAGCGCGAATGCCACCGAAACCGAAGTCAAGCTGTATGTGCCCAACCTGACCGCTTTCGAACACCGCTTGCAAGCGCACGGCGCCAAACTGCACACGCCGCGCGTCTACGAGCGCAATGTGCGCTATGAAAACGCCGAACACACGCTGACGCCCAATGGCATCGCGCTGCGTCTGCGCCGCGACACGCGCACGCGCCTGACCTATAAAGAGGATGGCACATCCCAGCAGGGCATCACTAACCGCACAGAACTGGAGGTGGATGTCAGTGACTTCTGGCTGATGGAGGCGATTCTGGGCAAGCTGGGCTACGCGCCGTATATGACCTATGAAAAATACCGCACGACCTACCAATTGGCAGGAGCGGAAATCGTGCTGGACGAAATGCCGTTCGGTAATTTTGTCGAAATCGAAAGCGACGCCGACACGATTGAGCGCCTGATCGAAGCGCTCGGCCTGCTGGAAGCGCCGCGCATCACGCTCAGCTATACCGCGCTGTTCGACCTGCTGCGGGGGGAACTGAAGCTGGATTTTACGGATTTAACTTTTGAGAATTTTGAAAAAGTGTATGTCCCCAAAAGCACATTTAACGGCCTGCGGGGCTGAAGAGGTGGTTTTCCTGGACGTTGGCCGGGTATACAATACCCCTAAGCTAGGGGCGAACCGTCGCTGCCAGAGGGGACGACAATCAGCGATGTCATTATCATGATCAAAGTGCCGGAAGCTTTGCTTGAACGTGCCGAAGCGGTTGGCCTTGTGATTGGCGAGCAAAACGAAGCGATCATTGCATTTTGGGAAGTCCAGGTTCGCCATCGCGAAGCCGGTAAGCGGTTGTCCGACACAATCGCCATGATAGATAAGCTGCCAGATGATGCAAAGCCGAGCAGCGAAGAAATAGATGCAGAGATTCGGGCACATCAAGCACATAAACACTAACTCTGTCCCCCTCAATTAATGATGTTTGTCATGCGGCCAATGCTGCGCGATATACTATTCTTGATACAGAAACCGTTCATCAAGGATAAGTATCCACATGGCAGAAAAAGTACAGGAACGCAAAGCCTCCTTTACCACCTCTTCCGGCATTCCGCTGGAACGCGTACACACCCCCGCCGATACGGTTATCAATTATGACGCCGATCTGGGCGCGCCCGGCGCTTACCCCTACACGCGCGGCATCCAGGCCACCATGTATCGCTCGCGCTTCTGGACGATGCGCCAGTACGCTGGCTACGCTACCGCCGATGAATCCAACGCGCGCTATCGCTATCTGCTGGAACAGGGGCAGACTGGTCTCTCGGTGGCCTTCGATCTGCCGACGCAGATCGGCTACGATGCCGACGACCCGATGGCGCTGGGCGAAGTCGGCAAAGTCGGCGTGAGCATCAGCAGCGTGCATGACATGGCGCGCCTGTTCGAAGGCATTCCGCTGGATAAAGTCTCGACCAGCATGACGATCAACGCGCCGGCCACGGTGCTGCTGGCGATGTATATCGCCGTCGGCAAGCGGCAGGGCGTGCCGAGCGAACAGCTTCGCGGGACGGTGCAGAACGACATTCTCAAGGAATACATCGCGCGCGGGACGTATATTTACCCGCCCAAGCATTCGATGCGCCTGATTACCGATTTGTTCGCCTACTGCAAAACCAGTGTGCCGCACTGGAATACGATCAGCATCAGCGGCTACCACATCCGCGAGGCCGGCAGCACGGCGGTGCAGGAAGTGGCCTTTACGCTGGCCAACGGCATCGCTTATGTGCAGGCGGCCATCGACGCCGGGCTGAACGTGGACGAATTCGCGCCGCAGCTCTCGTTCTTCTTCAACGCGCACAACAATTTTCTGGAAGAAGTCGCCAAATTCCGCGCGGCGCGCCGCTTGTGGGCCAAGATTATGCGTGAACGCTTCATGGCGCAAAACGCCAAAAGCTGGCTGCTGCGCTTCCACACGCAGACCGGTGGCAGCACACTCACCGCACAGCAGCCGGAAAACAATATCGTGCGCGTGGCCTTGCAAGCGCTGGCAGCGGTCTTGGGCGGCACGCAGTCGCTGCACACCAACAGCATGGACGAAGCGCTGGCGCTGCCCACCGAAAAAGCCGTGCAGACGGCGCTGCGCACGCAGCAGATTATCGCCTACGAAACCGGAGTCTGCGATACGGTCGATCCGCTGGCGGGCAGCTATGTCATCGAGCATCTGACCAACGAGATCGAACGGCGCGCGCAGGACTATTTGAACCGCATCGATGAGATGGGCGGGGCGCAGCGCGCTATCGAAATGGGCTTTATCAACAATGAGATTCAGGACGCGGCGTATTTCTATCAGCGCGGTGTGGAAGATGGCAGCGAGGTGATCGTCGGCGTGAATATGTTCCAGACGCACGAAGAACATCACCCCGATCTGCTCAAGGTCAACCCGGACATCGAGACCGCGCAGCGCCAGAAGCTGGCCGAACTGCGCGCCCGCCGCGATAACACGCGCGTTGCCGAACTGCGCGCCCGGCTGGAAACCGCAGCGCGCGGCACAGACAATCTGCTGCCGCTGATGGTGGAATGCGTCGAAAACGACGTGACGCTGGGCGAAATCTGCCACACCCTGCGCGGCGTCTTCGGCGAATACCGGCCACCTGTGAGCATTTAGCGCGCGACAAATCAGGGGCGTGTCGCCGTGCCTGGCACGCCCTTTTGCGCCGCTTTTCCCCATCCACGCTATAATAAAAAACAGCTTTTTCGCTCAGAGACGAGGACGGGCGCGCATGACCGATAAAACCGAAACCTGCATCACCGCCGAGGAGTGGCTGCGCAGCGACGACGACGCGCGTATCGAGGTACTCGACGGCGAATTCGTGGCAGAGGACGACGAAAACATGACCGCAATCCATGTGCGCATTATTGACAATCTATATCGCCTGCTGTTTGTCGTTGTGAAAACTGCCGGACTGGGCGAACTGTTCACAGAGGGGCTGAAATACGTCCTCAAGCGCGAAGGGCGCAAAATCCTCATCGAGCGCATCCCCGATCTGTCGTTCGTGCGTCGCGAGCGTTTCCCGGCGGATTTTAACTGGTCGGGGCACTTCGAGGGCGCGCCTGATCTGGCCGTCGAAGTCGCTTTGCCCGGACAGGCCACCGAAAAGCTGATCGAAAAAATCGCCGATTATCTTAAATATGGCACGCAGGAAACCTGGCTGTTGTTCCCCGACGCGCGCGAACTGCACCGCTATCAGAACAACACACGCCCGCCGCGCATTTACCGCGACGGCGAAACACTGGACGGCGAAACACTGTTTCCCGGCCTGCACATTGCGCTGAGCGACGTTTTTAAACTCGAATCCTAAACCATGCACGCGCACGACACCCCGCCCCGCCGCCAGTCGTCCATCGGCAGCACCGCCAGCCTGTTCTCTATCGGCAGCACGGCCAGCATCCTGTCGATTGGCAGCACCGGGAGTATTCTTTCCATCGGCAGCACCGGCAGCATCCTGTCGCTGTTCAGTGTCGGCGGCTTTGTGTCAGTCGGCAGCCTGTTCAGCGTGCTTTCAGTCTTCAGTGCCTTCAGCTTTTTGAGCGTCTTCAGCCTTTTCGCTTTCCGCAGCCGGAGGCGGCGCTGATGTATCACCCACCGAGCGCGCCGTTGGTGCCGCCGAGCGGGCTGTGCTACGCTAACCGCTTCGGCCTGCATTTTTTGCTGGCGCTGGAAGAGGTTATGAGCAAAAACGGCGCGAATGCCACGCTGATTATGAGCGGGCTGCGCCAGTTTGTGCATCAGTACCCGCCCGATGATCTGCGGCGCGGCTTCGATATTGCCTATATCGCTTCCATCTGTCAGGGATTAGAAGACATGGCCGGGCGCGCGCAGGGACGCAGCATCAGCAAACGCGCCGGGCGCGAAATGTTTTCCGAGCGGTTGCCCGCCTTTTACGACATCATCCCCGCGCTCAAAATGCGTACTGCGGCTTCGTATCAAGCGCTGGCGCTGCATGCGCAGGTCGAAGCCGCGCTGCCGCTTCTCGACCAGCTCATTATCAGCTTCGATTCGCCGCACAGAGGCACGATCATCGAAAAACCCGATCATTTCGTCTACACCATGCACCAGTGCCCGGCGTGTTTTGGGCGCAGCGCCGACAGCGCTCACAGCGCGCACGGCGGCGAGCAGCCCATGTGCGCCTGCGTCAGTGGTATGTTGGATGGCGGGCTGAAGTGGTTTACGGGGCGCTATCTGGAAATTGTCGAAAGCCAATGCCGCGCGCACGGCTATACACACTGCGTTTTCGAAATCTACGGCGCGTCAGAATCCCCCGCGCGCTAAACGCTGGACGGCGGGTCATCCATCGTTTCGAGGGCGTCATAGATTAAGGTCGCTGCTGGCGCAAAGTCCACGCCTGTCGCCGGCGTTGGCGGCTGTCGTCTGTGGTAAACACTGGTCAGGTCGCGCTTTTTGGGGAATGATTTTGGGCAAAGCGCACGTTTAGGGCGGCGCTAGATGACCAGTGCCTCAAACACTTGCCTATCCAATAGCATAGCACAATCGGTTATAATGCCCGCCATTGTGCTGATTTTTTGAAGGAAAATATCCCTATGGCGCAGCAAGCCGTCACGCCGCAAAGCGTGGATTTCGCCGCGTGGTATAACGAAATCGTCTACAAAGCCGACCTGGCCGCCCCATCGCCGGTGCGCGGCTGCATCATCATCAAACCCTACGGCTACGAGCTGTGGGAAGGCATCAAAGGCGGGCTGGAGCGCCGCTTTAAGGCCACCGGCCACCAGAACGCCTATTTCCCGCTGTTCATCCCCGAAAGCTACCTGAAACGCGAAGCCGAACATGTCGAAGGCTTCAGCCCGGAGCTGGCGGTTGTCACGATTGCCGGCGGCAAACAGCTCGAAGAACCGCTGGTGGTGCGCCCGACTTCCGAAACGATTATCGGCGAGGCCTTCAGCCAGTGGATCCAGTCGTACCGCGATCTGCCGCTGCTGATTAACCAGTGGGCCAACGTGGTGCGCTGGGAACTGCGCACGCGCCCGTTTTTGCGCACCGCCGAATTTTTGTGGCAGGAAGGCCATACCGCCCACGCCACCGAAGCCGACGCCGAAGCCGAAACGCTGCAAATGCTCGATATTTATGCGCAGTTGGCGCGCGACGATGCGGCGATTCCCGTCATCAAAGGGCGCAAAAGTGACCGTGAAAAATTCGCCGGCGCGCTGCGCACCTATACCATCGAAGGCATGATGCGCGACCAGAAAGCGCTGCAATGCGGCACGAGCCACAATCTGGGGCAAAATTTCGCGCGCGCTTTCGATATTCAATATTTGGACGAAAACAACAACCGCCAGTTGTGCTGGACGACTTCATGGGGCATGAGCACGCGCATGGTGGGCGCGGTGGTCATGGCGCACGGCGACGACAAAGGGCTGCGTCTGCCGCCGGTGCTCGCGCCGATTCAAGTGGTGATCGTGCCGATTTACAAAAACGACGGCGAAAAGAGCCTGGTGCTGGAGACCATCGCGCGCATCAAAAACGAACTATCCGGCGCGGGCGTGCGCGTGCAGGTCGATACGCGCGAAGGACTCAGCCCCGGCTTCAAGTTCAACGATTGGGAGATGCGCGGTGTGCCGCTGCGCATGGAAATCGGCCCCAAAGATGTAGAGAAAAACAACGCCGTGCTGGCGCGCCGCGATATGGGCAAAGAGGGCAAGCAGTTCGTGGCCCAGGAGGGGCTGGCGCAGCGCGTCAAAGACCTGCTGGCCGAGGTGCAGAACAATCTGCGCCAGCAGGCGGCGGATTTCCGCGACAGCCATATCCATGATGTCAGCAGCTACGATCAGATGCGGCAGGTGGTGGAAGCCGGCGGTTGGGCGCGCGGCTGGTGGGGCGGCAGCGGCGCGGACGAGGCGCGCATCAAAGACGAAACCGGCGCGACCATTCGCTGCTTCCCTTTCGAGCAGCCGGGCGGCAGCGGCCAATGCTTCTTCACAGGCGGCGATGCGCCGCAGGTGGCCTTGTTCGCCCGCGCTTACTAACGCGGGGCAGCAAACACACGCCCTGTCGATTTTTCGGCGGGGCGTTTTTATTGGGCGTGCGCCGCCGCCGCACGCGCCATCACCGCCCGGATGCGCGCCTGATCGTCTGCGCTGTAACTTTCGAATGCGCGGCGCGGCACAGCGTTTTTCGATGTACTGCCAGCAGCCGTCACCGGGAGGCTTGTTGGTCGGCGACAGCAGTTCAATTGGAGCGTGCTGTAAAGCGTGCTGTCCGGCTTTGGGCGGCGCAGGCGTTCACCTGTGTCGGGATGGTATTCGCGGATTTGCAGCGATTGCTCCGTGTCCACGAGATGGCCGGCAGGCAGCACCGCGTTCAGCGCGCGATAAATCGACAACGTACTGGTCATGAAAAGCGGCCCAGCCACCAACCTGCTGAAAGTGGCTGTGCTGTACAGCGTTTTGCCCCGCCCGCTGTCTATAAGAGCGCCAGCGCCACGCCGATCATTGCGCTCAGCAGCCCCACCAGCCAGAAGCGCTGCACTACCTGCGTTTCGCTCCAGCCGGAAAGCTCGAAATGATGGTGAATCGGCGCGCGCCGGAACAAGCGCTGGCCGATGCCGTCCGGGCCTTTGGTCGCTTTGTAGTACCACACCTGCAAAATCACACTCAGCGTTTCGATCACCGGCACCAGCGCGATGATCGGCAGCAGCAGCCACTGCCCCGTCATGACGGCGATGGTGCCCAGCGCCGATCCGAGCGCCATCGAGCCGACATCGCCCATAAACAACTGCGCCGGGTGGGCGTTGAACCACAAAAAGGCGAAGCACGCCCCCACGATGATGAAACACAACTGGGTCAGGAAAATTTGTCCCTGCAAAAAGGCGATCACCCCGTAAGCCGCGAAGGCGCTGGCGCTGATAATGCCCGCCAGCCCATCCAGCCCATCGGTGAAGTTCACCGCGTTGGACATGCCGACGATGATAAACATGCTGAGGGGGATAAACAGCAGCGGCGGCAGCGGAATGCTGATCGGAATCAAGGGCAAAATGATCTCATTGGCAAAAGAAAAGCCGCCCTGATACAGCGAAATGAAACCCGACGCGACGCCCGCCAGCAGCACCTGCCCGGCGAACTTGACGCGCGGCGACAGCCCCAGCCCGACCTTTTCCGGCGCTTTGCCTTCGGCGCGCGCGCGCGAATTCAGGATGCCTTCCCAATCGTCGATCAGCCCCAGCAGCGCGAAGCCCATCAGCACAAACAGCGGCAGAAAAATGCTCGCGCCGCTGCCGGTGCGAATCACGCTGGCGATGTTCAAAATCAGGCTGATGACCAGCACCGGTACGACGATCATAATGCCGCCCAGCGTCGGCGTGCCAATCTTCTTGGTGTGAATATCGCCTAATTCGACACGAATCGACTTGCCGATCTTCAGGCGGCGCAGCACTTCGACAAACGGCCCGCCCCAGATCACGCCGAGCACAAAAGTGATAATACCTGCCGAAAGGGCAAATGGTAAATCCACGCTGCCTCCTACTTCTCAAAAAGCGCGCGCACGGCCACACTGAAACCCGGCAGCACCTCGCCGCCGGCGAGCACAGCGTTGATGTCGAGCGCGCGAATGGCGGAAGAACTCATCGGCAGTAATGAGGCGCTCCCCCCCATGCATGGTTACTCCTTGAATAGCTACTATCATACCCCATAATGCTGTTCGGAGGCCTGTTCCAGCAGCGTGCGCGCGGCCTCGCTGTCGAACTGCGCGCTGGCCTGGCGGAACCATGCGCTGGCCTGCGCCAGTTTATGTTCCAGTTCCGGCGCGCTGGCGACGAAAAACAGCGGCTCTAAGCGCGCTAGCACCTGCGGCGGCAGATTGTAATGAATGTAGCGCGTGTGGAAATTGTAGCGCGCGGGGTCATGCTGCATCCGCAGCACTTCCACCAGCGGGCGCACGGTCCACGCCTGATAAAAGGCCAGCGCTTCGATGCTGTTGCCGCGATGCAGTTCCTTGAGCGTGAGCACCTGAAACATCTCGAACAGCACACGCAGCGCGGCGATACGCTCCTGCATGGCGCGCACATGCGCGGCGATATCCAGCGGCGGCGGCAGATGCAGCAGCGCGCTTTTGTCGAAATGCACCACCGCTTCGCCGTGAATTTCAGGCTGCAAGAAGCGGTTGCCGTTGGAATGCTGCATGACCAGCAGATCAATCAGCAGAAATTCACTGGCTTCTTGCAGGCGGTAAAAGGCCTGCCAGTGGCCGTGCCACGTGGGCTGCGGCAGTTCGTAGCGCAGATCAATCGGCGAAAGCGCGGCCAGCGTCGCTTCGATTATGGCGACGGTTTCGGCGATGCGCCCATCCTCAGCCACTACCTGCACATCAAGATCCGACCACTGATCGACGCGATCAAAGGCCGAGGCGCCGCCCTGCCAGAGCGCGTGCACATAGGGCAGGGGATGCAGCGCGTTTTCCAGAGCGTGAAGAATGTTTTCACGTGTGAGCATCTCTTATGATTTATCCCTCGTGTTTATTTTTCCAACAATACCATATTATTGCGGTGAATCACGGTGTCACCGTAGCTGTAACCCAGCGTTTCGGCAATGTGCGCCGATTGCAGGCCGCGGATTTTGCGCAGGTCGTCGCTGCTGTAATTGCTCAGTCCGTAGGCGATGCGCCGCCCGTCGGGGCCCAGCACCAGCAGCGTTTCCCAGCGCTCGAAAGTGTCTTCCACCGCCGTGATACCGACTGGCAGCAGGCTTTTGCCGCCGTCGCGCAGCGCCCGCGCGGCGCCCGAGTCCACACGCACCACGCCGTGCGCTTTGTCCAGCAGCATCCAGCGCCTGCGCGACTCCAGATGCGTTTCGACCGCGTCGAAGCGTGTGCAAATGCTGGTGTCGCCGTCGAGCACGCGCGCTAGCACATCGGGCGCGCTGTTGAGCGCGATATAGGTCACGACGCCGCTGCGGGTCGCCAACTGCGCCGCCTGCAATTTGGTGAACATGCCGCCCGTGCCCTGCTTGGTGCCCGCCGCGCCCGCCAGCGCCCAGATGCTTGCGTCGATGCGCGCGACGTGCGGGATATGGCGCGCGCCGGGGTCGTGGCGCGGGTCGGCGCTGAACAAGCCCGGCTGATCAGTGACCAGCAGCAGCGCATCGGCTTCGATAGCGCTGGCGACACGCGCGGAAAGGTTGTCGTTGTCGCCGACACGGATTTCTTCGGTCGCTGTCGTATCGTTTTCGTTGATAATGGGCACGATACGCTGCGACAGCAGCGTCAGCAGCGTTTCGCGCGCGTTGAAGCGCCGCGTGCGGTTTTCCAGATCATCGCCGCTGAGCAAGACCTGCGCGACGACGATGCCGAAGATGTCGAAAAGGTCTTCGTACAGGTGCATGAGGCGGCTCTGGCCGACAGCGCTCAACATCTGCTTGACAGGCAGGTCACGCCCTAGTTCGGGGAAGCCCAGCCGTTCGCGCCCGGCGGCCACCGCGCCCGACGAGACGAACGCCACTTCGTGGCCCTGCCCATGCAGGCGCGCGATCTGCTGCACCATCTCCAGCATACGCTGTTTGTGCAGATGGGGGGTGCCATCGGTTAAGGTGCTGGTGCCGATTTTGATGACGAGACGCATAAGAGTTTTCGGTTGACAGTTTTCAGGAAAAGCTATGACGCATTATACTGATGATCGCAAGAAGTGGGAGATGAAGAACGATGCAAGCGCCAGACGCGCACAGGACATATGCCGCCACCGGGCTGAGCTTCGCGCAGTTTTTGCGGCAGTTCGCGGAGGTTCACGCCGAATATCACATGGGCAGTGTGGAGATTGTGGTGACGAATAACACACAACATCAGGAGATTCTGATGTTGCTGGTGGCGCTGCTGCGGCGCGAACGGCTGCCGGATGGTCAGGAGCTGCTGAATCTTGTGCAGGAGATGACAGCCTAAGTTGACACGCTGGCTGCTGCGACTCCTGCCGTTTTTGCTGGCGGCGGCGCTGTATAGCTGGGCGCTGCGGCTGCCGTTTTTCTCCGATGATGTGCTGCATTTCCGCTATGCCACGCAGGTACAAACGCTCGATATCTGGACAAAAGCGGACATCACCGGCATTTACTATCGCCCGGTGGTGAACTTTATATTGCACGCGGCGCTGACCTGCGGTGGCGTGCCGCTGCAAGCGTCGTTCTGGCATCTGCTGATGGTGTGGAATCACCTGATTAACATTGCGCTGGTGGGGGCGCTGGCGCGCGCGCTGCGCCTGCCCGCCGGCGGGCAGATAGCGGCGATGCTGGTGTTTGCGCTGTATCCCTTCAGCGCGCAGGCGGTGGTGTGGGTGCTGGCGTGGTTTCACCCGCTGGCGACGACGGCGGCGCTGGCATTTTGCGCGCTGGCGCTGCATGTTGTACGCCGCCGGGATGCGCGCGCTGCGCTGTCAGCGGCGTGGCTGTGCGCGGGCATCGCGCCGTTTATCCATGAAAACGGCGTGCTGGCTGTGCCGCTGCTGGGCGTGCTGGCGCTGTGCCGGTACGGCGCGCGCGGGATGCTGCGGCGCTGGCGGCGGCTGCTGTTGATTTGTCTGCCGCCGCTGCTGTGTGCGCTGCTGTATTTGGGGCTGCGGCAGGCGTTTTTTGCGCCCGCGCCGGGACAAGCGCCGCTGGGGACATCTCTGCTGGAAAATCTGGCCGTCTTCGCGCAGGGGTTGAGCTTTCCGCTGCAATTCGCGGCGGCGCGGCTGCCTTTCGGCGCGCAGACCAATGCCTGGCTGGGATTCGTTCTCTGGATCATGGTCTGCGTGTTCTTTGTGGTTTGGCGATCCAGGGTTCTTCGTCCGCTGCTGGCGTCTTTGGGCTGGTGGGCGCTGGCGAGCCTGCCGGCGGCGCTGGCGCTGACGCCGATTTACGTGCAGTTGAGCGAACGTTTGCTGTATATCGCCGCGCCGGGGGTGGCGCTGTGTTACGGCGCGCTGTGGAGCATAAAAACGCGGCCCGCGCTGCGCGCGCTGAAGTGGGCGGCGCTGGCGGCGATACTGGGCCTGTCGCTGCTGTTCGTGCGCGAACAAAACGCGCTGTATGCGGCGTTGGGCGCGGGCTACCAGCAGATGCGCGCGCTGCTCACGGACGAACGTCCGACGCTGCTGGTGAACATGCCGCAGCAGATGGACGCCGCAGGCTATGCGCTGCCGCTGACGCGCGTCCATGCCTTTATGCTGCATGATTATCTGGCGCTGCGCGATTTTGTGTGGCTGAACACGGAACGCGAATTCGCGCAGATCGGCGCGCTGGTGCGGCCTGATCTGGCGCAGCGTGTGCCGGGCTACGCGCTGGTCTATTATGGCGATGATGGGCTGCGCATCGCCGACAGCGCGCGCGTGATTCTGTTTGAATTTGTCGATGGGGCTTTCGCGGCGCGGCTGGTGGGGGAGCGCGCGCAGGCTTCGGACGCGGCGATCGCGGATTTCGGCGGCGGCGTGCGGCTGGAAGCGGCGGCTTTCACGCGGGCAGGCGCGACGCTGCAAGCGGCCTTGCGCTGGCGGCGCCTGGAGAACCTGCCGTTTCCGTATGTCGCTTTCGTGCATCTGCTGTGCGGCGAAACGCTGATCGCGCAGGCCGACGGCGCGCCAATCGGCAATCTGTACGATTTCGCGGCCTGGCAGCCGGGCGAAACCTGGCTGGATTACCGGCAGATGACGGTGGGCGCTGCGCCGGACGAGTGCCTGCGGCTGCGTGTGGGGCTGTATGACCGCGCCGATAACACGCGCGCGCCGGCGGCGGATGCCAGCGCCAACGCCATCGGTGAATGGGTGCTTGTGCCTGTCATTCTACCCTGAACGGCTTTTGACAAATCAGGCACACTGTTCAGCGCATGATGGGCCACTCGATCCCGGAAAGGGGCGGCGCTGATCTTGCGGCGCTTGGGTTCGTGGATGGTGAAACTACGAAAACCGCCGGGCTGCCAGCTTCCATCGCCTAGTTCCTGATACAGCGCCAGCAGTTCGGTGTCCAGGTTCTGCTCGAAAGCAGCGGCAGTCGGTTTGTAATGTTTGCCACGCCGTGCTTTGCGCCATGCCTGATACAGAGCCTCAAAGCTGGCGATGTGTGAATACAGGTTTTTATACGTTTTTGCCATTTTTCAAAAATCGACTCCGCTGACGCGGAGAACGTGCGGGGGCGCCGCCCCCTGCACCCCCAGAAAACAAGTATCAGAGTCCAGAAACCAGTGAACAGGAAACAGAGCCAGCGCACCTACGGTGCGAAAGAGCGGGCGCATCGAAAACCTGAACCTGTGCCCCCATTATCGGGGTCATCCACAAAGCGATCGGTAGCACGCAAACCAAATGCTGTGCCATTAAATGAGCCGCCGCGCAGCACACGCAAACCGTCTGCACTATCTTCAACAGTGCTTTCGCGGCCATCATCTGGACTATAAGGGTAAATACGATATAGCGAATGAGTCCATTCCCACACATTACCGCTCATGTCCAATGCTCCTACCCAGGATGCACCCTCTGGATAACTACCAACCGGCGCGATCAGGGCATAACCATCATTATTCTCTTCACTCACATAATCGAAATCTGACCCCCAACTAGCCACACCGCAGTTGACATCGCAGTGATTGGCCAGCGCTCCGTTAAATTGGTTCCCCCAGGGAAATAACCAGCGATCTGGGCCGCGCGCGGCGTATTCCCACTCAGATTCGGTTGGCAGACGAACGCCACGCCAGGTACAGTAAGCATGAGCCTGAAACCACGTCACCTGACTAATCGGTTGATCGGGTTCAGTAGAATAATCAGACGTTGGGATTTCTTCACATGCGCCAGCCTCAATACACGCCCAGTATTGCCCTCTGCTGACTTCAGTGAGATCAATCCAGAACGGCTGCACGAAAGTTTGGGTGTTGTCGCCATTTTGTGCTTCAGCGTCAAACCAATAACGCTGACATTCAGCCGTCTCGTTCACTGCCTGCTGACACATCTCAAAACCCAACTGCATCTCCTCTACCGTGCTGCCCATTTGGAAACTGCCCGCCGGGACGAGCACCATCGGCACGCCGTCGAAGTCCTGCACAAAGCCGTTGGGGTAGAGCGACTGCCATTCAGCGTTGCTGGTCATGGGCACGCTGGCGCGCTGTATGGCTTCGTCCAGCGGAGATAGGGTCGGGGTAAGTGTGGGGCTGGGCGTGGGCGTGCTCGTCCAACTGTCGATCCAGGCTTGTGTCGCGGTCGCCGCCTGTTCGGTGCGGTAGGCTTCGATGCTGGCGGTCATGTTGGCGGTGGGGGTCAGCGTCCACAGAGTCGCGGTTTGCGTGGCGTTGACGGCGGACAGCGTGCCGCGCGCATAATCGGTGGCGCGGGCGGCCAAGGTCGCTGCGACAGCCTGCGTCGCCTGATCGCTGGTGGCCTGCGCATCCAGTGTGGCGACGATCAGCGCGATCGGCAGTTCGGGGGGCGGCTGGAGGGGAGGGCTAATGCATGATGTCATTCAGCCTGCATGCAATCTCATGCATTAGCCCCCGGCCTGGAGGGTGCAGTTTTTGAGAAGAAAAACCTATGCAAAACTGAGGTTAATGCGAATAGGGCCTGATCTTCCACGAAATCTTCAATATCTCCCAGCGGTGCGCCAGCCCGCGCGGCTCCAGAATCACGAAGACGATCAGGAACAGGCCGAACAGAATCGGGTCGAGCGAACTGCTGATCTTCACGGCGTCCAAAAACGGCAGCACGCGCGCGATGCTTTCCAGCGTTTCCTGGCGCAGCAGCGTTTCTTTGATGAACGGGATAATCACCGTTTCCATCAGCTTAAAGAAGGCCACGCCAAACAGCGGCCCCAGCGGGAAGCCCGCGCCGCCGACGATCAACATGCCCAGCATCAGAATGGAGTTGTTCAGGTCGAAGATCGCCACCGAAATGGTGTTGTCCTCGAAGGCCAGCAGCGCCCCGGCCAGCCCGGCGAACAGCGCACTGAGGAAAAAGGCTTGCAGCTTATAGGCAAAGACGTTGATCCCCAACAGTTCCGCCGCCAGATCATTATCGCGGACCGAGACAAACGCCCGCCCGACGCGCGTGCGCGTGATGTTACGCGCCGCCAATGCCGCGAACACCGCCACCGGCAGGATGACGTAGAACATCTCGGCGCTGCCGTTAAAGACCAGCGGTCCCAGCGTCGGAATCGGCACTGGCAGCGGGTTGGCGCCGTTCGTCCATTGCGCGAGCGGATTTTGCAGCGTCCAGGGGATGATAAACTGCGCGGCCAGCGTCGCCATCGCCAGATAAAAGCCTTTGACACGCAGCGACGGCAGCCCAAAGAACAATCCGACCAGTCCGGTCACCAGCGCCGCCAGCGGCAGCGCCAGCCAGAAAGGCAGCGCCGGAAAAGCCAAATCGCCCACCGTAAAGCCGCGCGCGATCAATGCCGCGCTGTAGGCGCCCACCGCCATAAAGGCCGCATGGCCGAGCGAAATCTGGCCGGTATAGCCCACGAGGATATTCAGCCCGATAACGGCGACGGCGAAAATGGCGATGCGGTTGATGATGCCGATATAAGCCTGCGGCACGATGTTCAGGCCGAGCGGCCCCGCCGCCGTCAGCAGCGGGATGAGCAGCAGGGCGAAAAACGCGCCATACGACAGAAGCTTGTCGGTGCGCGTGCGGTTGAGCGCGATGTCCTGCGCGTAAGTGGTATCGAAAACGCCCGCCGGGCGTATGTTGGCAGACATAATTCGCTCCTTCAGGCCTTAAATACGGTCAATGCGCTTCTGGCCGAACAGGCCTTCCGGGCGCAGCACGAGCACCACCATCAACACCACATACGGCGCAAGCTGTTCGCCCACGTCGCCCGAAAACAGCAGCTTGGAATATTCTTCCGTCAGGCCGATCGCCAGCCCGCCGACCAGCGCGCCGGGAATCGATTCGATGCCGCCGAGCAGCACCGCCGGGAAAGCCCGCAGGGCCAAAAACTGCATGTTGGTGTCGAGACTGGTTGCGCCGCCTTGCAGCACGCCCGCCGCCCCCGCCAGCAGCGCCGCAATGCCCCACGCTACCGCCAGAATCATGCGCACGCGCATGCCCATCGACTGCGCCAGAATTTGATTTTCGGAGATGGCGCGCATCGCCAGCCCCACAGTGGTATAGCGGAAAAAGAGCCAGAAGCCGGCGAAAGCCACCAGCGCCAGCCCGAAAGCGTACAGGCGTGTGCGCTCAATCGAGATGTTGCCGCCCAGCAGCGCTGTCGTGTCGAAGCGCAGTGAACTGGCTTTTACTTCCAGCCCAATGGGATTAATTTCGGTGAAAATCAGCAGCGAATTCGGTTGGCTGCCCCACAAAAGCTGTGTCGTGCCGTTGAGCACCAGCGACACCGCCAGCGTGACCATGACCGAAGCGAACAACGGCTGGCCGATCAGCGGGCGAATAGTGAAGCGTTCCACCGCCAGCCCCAGCAGCACCGCGCCCATCGTGGCGCCGACAATCGCGCGGATCCATTTCAATTCGCTGCCGCCGAGACCCAACACGGCGGACAGCACGACGACCGCCACGATGCCGCCGACCAGCAGCGTGGGGCTGCGCAGCGTATTGCGCCAACCGGGCGTCGTGATCGCCAGCGCCACCGTCGCCAGCGAAAAAAGCACGGCGAAGGGCAGCGAAATGCTGCTGGTGGTGAAAAAGCTGAAGAACATGAAGCCCGCCACCATCATCAGCCCGCCGTGCGCGAAGTTGAACACGCCCGACGCCTTGTTGATGACGACGATACCCAGGGCGATGAGCGCGTAGATGCCGCCCACCAGCAGCCCCGTGACCGTGCTTTGCACCAGCCGATTGGGCGCTTGCTGGAACACCAGCGGCAGCAGCCACAGCACGACAATCGCCAGCACCGCCACATACGAAAGAGTCGTCGGAAGTTTGCTTCTGCTCAGTAAGTTTGTCAAAGCAATAATCCTCTTTCAAATTTCAAAGCGTTCGCCGTGCGTGTTGGACGGCAAGAATGCCACACCCCTGCGTCCTGCACATACAAATCCGTTTTGGCCTACACTGTCGAGACCTTAACGGCTGTTTCGATCGTGCCAGTGCGCCCGTCGCGGTATTTGACCTCTGCCTTGACGATGACTTCCGCCAGATTTTGATACATGGCGGTGAGCATATCGCCGTATTTTTGCTCCAGCGCGCGCCGCCGCAGCTTGCGTGTGCGCGTCAGTTCGGCTTCGTCGGCGTCGAACGCCTTGTGCAGCACGACGAACTTTTTGACGCGCGCGGCCTCCGGCAGTGTTTGGTTCACGCGCTCCACGTCCTGCCGGATGAGGTCGGCCACTTCCTGTTTTTGTGAGAGATCGACGAACGTCGTAAAGCTGATGCGGTTCTTTTCGGCCCAGCGCGCCACATTCTCGAAGTCGATATTGATGATAGCCGTGACGTAATGCATGTCCCAACCGCCCACGGCCATCACATCCTGAATGTAGGGGCTGAACTTCAGGCGGCCTTCGATATACTGCGGGCTGAATTTTTCGCCGTTGGCCAGTTCGATCATGTCCGAGACACGATCGAGGTAAATCAGATGCCCGTCGGCATCGAACACGCCGGCGTCGCCGGTGTGGAAGAAACCATCTTCGTCAATCGCTTCTTTGGTCTTCTTCTCGTCTTTGTAGTAACCGGCGAACACCGCCTTGCTGCGCACCCAGATTTCGCGCTCATCGCTCAGTTTGATTTCCACGCCCGGCGCGGGCACACCCACCGTCGCCAGCTTAAATTCGCCGGGATAGTGGAAAGTGTGCGCCTGGCATTCGGTCGAGCCATAGAGGTTGTACAGTTCCAGGCCGATGGCGCGGAAATAACGCAGCATATCGGGACTCAGTGCCGCGCCAGAGGTATAGGCGGTGCGCAGGCGAGTCATGCCGATTTTGTCGCGCAGCGGCTCGAACACCGCAAACTCGGCCAGCCAGCGCAAAAAACGCCACTGCGGCGGCACGGCTTTGCCGGCGTCCTGAAAATCGATCACCTTATAGGCCACCGGCAGGAACAGCCCGAACAGCGCGCGGTTAATCCACGAACTGTCCTTCAGCCGCACCATCGTGATGCTGGCGATGCCTTCCCACACGCGGCTGGGGAACAGCAGCGCGCTGGGCGCGACTTCGCGCAGATCGTTCTGCACGGTTTGCGCATTTTCGGGGAAATTGACCTGTGTGCCAAAGAGCAAATGCCCGGTCACGCCCAACGATTGCTCGGTAATCCACGCCAGCGGGCTGAACGACAGGTAATTATCGCTGGGATAGGAGGGGTTGAGCACGCTGTTGTTTTTGGCGTTGTAGAGCAGATTGCGGTGGCGGATCATCGCGCCTTTGGGCAGGCTGGTCGTGCCGGAAGTATAGCTGAAGAGCGCGATGTCTTCGCCCTGCCCCTGCGCAATAGCCTGCTCAAAGTACTGCGGATTTTTGGCGGCGAAGTCGCGCCCCAATTGTTCGACATCGCGGTAGGCCATCAGCCATTCGTCGTCGTAATTCCACAGCCCTTTGTCATCCCAATACACAACCTTGCGCACGTTGGGCACTTTTTCACGGATGGCCAGCGCCTTATCGACCTGTTCCTGGTCATGGGCGAACAAAAACACTGTGTCGGAATTATCGACGACGTAAGTCAGTTCTTGCAGGCCGGCGTCGGTGAACAGCGCGGTGGTGATGCCGCCCACGCTCCACACGGCGATCTCTGCCCAGTAAAATTCAGGGTCGTTTTCGCCGATAATGCACACTTTTTCGCCGCGCTTCAGCCCCAGACTCGCCAGCCCCAGCGCCAGATCGTGGACGTGCTGGTAGACTTCTTGCCAGGTGTATTCCTGCCAGATGCCATAGCGTTTTTTGCGCTGCGCGACCTTGCTGCCCATCTCGCGCACGCGCGCCAGGAAATTCTTGGGTAGGGTATCCAGATTGGGGTCTAAAGGCTTGAGTTCATAAGCTTGTTTGGCGCCGTAAATTTTTTCGCTCTTTTGCGCTGTGGTCACGCTCATTGTTTAATGCTCTTTCCCCAGATAGGCTTCGATCACGCGCGGGTCTTGTTTGATGTCGTCAGGTGTGCCTTCGGCGATCTTCTGGCCGAAGTTCAGCACCACCACCCGGTCAGAAATGTCCATCACCAGGCCCATGTCGTGTTCCACCAGCAGAATCGTCATGTCCTGCCGTTCGTGGATGTCGAGAATGAAGCGCGCCATGTCCTCTTTTTCCTCGACATTCATGCCTGCCATCGGCTCATCCAGCAGCAGCAGCGTCGGCTCCAGCGCCAGCGCGCGCCCCAATTCAATGCGCTTGCGCAAGCCGTAGGCCAGGTTGCCGACAATCGACTTGCGCACCGCCTCCATTTCCAAAAAGTCGATGATCTCCTCGACCTTCCGGCGGTGCTGAATTTCCTCGCGCTGTGCCGCCCCGAGGAACAGCGCGCCGGTCAGCAGGTTGGATTTCATGTGGATATGGCGCGCGGCCATCAGGTTGTCCAGCGCGGTCATATTGGTGTAGAGCGCGATATTCTGAAACGTGCGGCTGATGCCGATCTGCGCGCGGCGGAAGGGCGGCTCATGGGTGATGTCTTTGCCGTCGAACAGAATCGCGCCTTCCTGCGGTTTATAGAAGCCGTTGATGCAGTTGATGAGGCTGGTTTTGCCGGCGCCGTTCGGCCCGATCACGGCCAGAATTTCGCCGAGGCGCACTTTGAAGTCGATGTTGTGCAGGGCTTTGATGCCGCCAAAACTTAGAGAGATGTTATTGACATGCAGTTTGTTTTTTTCCATTGACGTGCCCAAATAATTAACAAAAAGGGGTATTTCTTCACATTGTAATCGAACCCCTGACGGGGCGCAAAACGAGGGCGCAGAACTCTAAGCAAAGACTCACAGACAGGGGCAGCGCGCCCCTGTCCTGAACTCAGAGACGTTCGCAGCTTCGATGCTGCCCCCTATCCTGTAGACGACGAAACGGGGACGCGCTGTGCGCTCGATTACGGATGTCATGCTATTGCTTCCCGACCGCATAATATTAAGATAGTTACTTTCACTGTAATGCAGTCCAAAGGCGATAAAACGTTAAGATGTGCGCGTGCTTTAACGCGCGGCCAGCCACGCGGCGATGCGCGCCAGCACTTCGCCGCGCTCTTTTTCGTTGTGAATCTCGTGGTACAGCCCGTCGTAAATGTGCAGCGTCTTGTCCGCCGCGCCGGCGCCGTTGTGCAGCACGCGGCTGCCGGAGGGCGGGCAGATTTTGTCCGCGCCGCCGTGCAGAATCAGCAGCGGCAGCGTGATTTCCGCCAGCCGTCTTTTGACTTCCTGCGCGCCATGCATAATGCCCATGCCCATATGGATGCGCGTTGGCTTGCGGTCTACCAGCGGGTCGGCGTCATAAGCGGCCACGACGGCGGCATCGTGCGACAGGGCGCTGCTATCCAGCGGCAAAAAGTTGACTTTGGGGATGATTTTGTCCAGCAGCGTCGCCAGCGCAATCACGGGCGCGGCCACTGTTGTATCGGCGTCCAACGGCGTGCCGGTAGAAACCAGCGCGGCGAAATCCTGCGGATACTTCAGCACATACAGCAGCGCGATCAGCGACCCCATACTGTGCCCATACAAAAACAGCTTGCTGTGCTGCGGCTTGAGTGTGTCCACATAGCGCTTGAAGTCTGAGACAGGTTGGTCGAAGCTGTCGAAATAGGTGCGCAGCCCTTGGCTCTGCCCGTGCCCGCGATGGTCGATTCCGTAAACGGCGTAGCCGTGCGTATCGACAAAAAATTGCGCGACGTGTTCATAACGCCCGATATGCTCGGCCAGCCCGTGCGCGATCACGATGGCGGCCTTAGCGGACGCGGCGGGCGTCCATGCCACCGTGCGCAGCGCCAGCCCGTCCGCCGTTTTGAGTGTCCCCTGCGAAAATTGCATAGCAACTTGTCCTTATTGAAAATTTTTCATGCATCGCCCGCGATTCTGCCTGATCTGCTGTGTCCTGCGTGTCCATTTCCGCTTTATGTTCGCGGTAGTTCTTATATCTGTATCGGCTCGTGATACACGCCGAAGACCTCGCGCATCACGTCGGTGATTTCGCTGAGCGTCGCATAGGCTTTGGCGGCGTTGATCAGATAGGGCATGACATTGTGTGTGCCGGCGCAGGCGGCGCGCAGCCCGTTCAGCGCGCTTCCCACCGCCGCGTTGTCGCGTTCCAGCCGCAGCGCTTGCAGCCGCGCGCACTGCCGTTTGTAGCCGTCGGGATCCATCTGCAAGAGCGGAATCGTGATGGGCGTGTTGTCGTTGAAGCGGTTGACGCCGATGATATAGCGCGCGTTTTCGTCCACTTCGCGCTGATGCCGGTAGCTGGCGTCGGCGATCTCCTGCTGGAAAAAGCCGGCTTCCAGCGCCGGAATCACCCCGCCGAACTGCTCGATACGCCGGAAATAATCATAGACCGCCGCTTCGGTCTGGTTGGTCAGTTTTTCCAGATAATAACTGCCGCCGAGCGGGTCGATGGTATAGCTCACGCCGCTTTCTTCCAGAATAATTTGCTGCGTGCGCAGCGCCAGCGTGACCGCGTGTTCGCTGGGCAGCGCCAGCGCTTCGTCCATGCTGTTAGTGTGCAGCGACTGCGTGCCGCCCAGCACCGCCGCCAGCGCTTGCAGCGTGACGCGCATCAGGTTGATTTCTGGCTGCTGCGCCGTGAGCGAGACGCCGGCGGTCTGCGTGTGGAAGCGGCACAGCCACGAGCGCGGGTTTTTGGCGCCGAACGTCTCGCGCATTTCGCGCGCCCAGATGCGCCGCGCCGCGCGCAGCTTGGCAATTTCTTCAAAAAAGTCGTTGTGGACGTTAAAGAAAAAACTCAGGCGCGGCGCGAACTCGTCGATGTCCAGCCCGCGCTGCAAGCCCCAGCGCACATATTCCAGCCCATCGGCCAGCGTAAAGGCCAGTTCCTGCACCGCCGTGCTGCCGGCCTCGCGGATGTGGTAGCCGCTGATGCTGATGGTGTTCCATTCCGGCATATGGCGCGTGCCGTATTCGATGGTATCCGTCACCAGGCGCATCGACGGCAGCGGCGGGAAAATGAACTCTTTTTGGGCGATATATTCTTTCAGAATGTCGTTTTGCAGCGTGCCGCGCAGCCGGGCTTTGTCTACCCCCTGCTTTTCGGCGGTGGCGATATAAAAGGCCCACAGAATCGCCGCCGGGCTGTTGATGGTCATGCTGGTGGAAATTTCGCCCAGCGGGATGCCGTCAAACAGCAGTTCCATATCCTTCAGCGACGACACAGCCACACCGCACGAGCCGAATTCGCCGAGCGCTTCGGGCGCGTCGGTGTCGTAGCCCATCAGTGTCGGCAGATCGAAGGCCACCGACAGCCCCATATTGCCCTGGTCGATCAAATATTTGTAGCGCGCGTTGGTTTCTTCTGCCGTGCCAAAGCCGGCGAAAATGCGCATCGTCCACGGTTTGGCGCGGTAGCCGCTGGCGTGGATGCCGCGCGTAAACGGGTATACGCCGGGATCGCCCAGATCGCGCGTGTAATCCAGATCGGCGATGTCCAGCGGCGTGTAGACGCGCTCGACGGGCACGCTGGACTGGGTGATAAAAGTTTTGCGGCGTTCGGGCATTTTTTCCAGCGTCGTTTTGAGCGTGGTGGCTTTCCATTTGTCGTGCGCCGCCGCCAGCGCTTCCAATTTTTTGGCGTCAAAAGTCATGGTGTACTGCTCCGCTCACTCTTTTTCGCCCCATTATAACGAACAAGCGCTGCCTCCGCGCAACGTGCTGCCACTTGCTCTATAATAGGAGCTCATCCAGTCAGCAAGGACAATGCTCATGGCACAACATGCGCTTCCACACACCGGCGTCATGACTCTTGATGAGTTTATCCACCGCTCTGCTCAAGAAGGCCCATTTGAAATCCTGGATGGGGAGATTGTGTCCAAAATGCCCACGATTGCGCGCCACGCCAAAATCACCAAGCGCTTGTTTCTGGTGCCAGAATTGTTCAGGGGATAATGCCACAGCAGCGGCACCGTCCGCGCCCCATTTTCTACGCACTTTTTAACACGAGCGTAGGGTAATCTTAATATAAAAAATTCTTAAATTATATATAATTCTTCCTTAACATTTAACCCTATCGTTATAAGGAGTACTCCCCATGGATATTGTAGTGGAAGAAACAGTGGCGGCGGATTTTATCACCGCCCTTCAAACCCGGATTCAACCCGTGAGCCCGCTGGACAGCATGGCCGAAGCCGGGCGCAAGGTGCTGCTGGCCGATTTCGTCAAGATGTTGCAGCACGAAGCCGGCAGCCGCAGCGGTGCCGACATCGAAGACGTACACGATATGCGCGTGGCTACACGCCGGATGCGCAGCGCGCTGCGTTTGCTCGCGCCGTATTTTAAAGAAAAGGTCATCTATACTTTTGGCCGCCGCCTGCGCAAAGTGGCCCGCGCCCTGGGCGCCGTGCGCGATCTCGATGTGATGATCGAAGGCATTGAACATTACGCGCAAACCTTGACGGCGCCGCCCAAACCCGCCCGCAAAAAGAAGCAGGCCGCCGCCGACGGGGCAGCCAGCGAAGCGGCGCAGGAAGCGGCGCAGGAAGCGGCGCAGGAAGCGGCGCAGGAAGCGGCGCAGGAAGCGGCGCAGGAAGCGGCGCAGGAAGCGGCGCAGGAAGCGGCGCAGGAGACCGCACAGGCGGACCCCGCCGTCACCGCCGCCGCGCTGCAAGAAGTGATCGCCATGCTCAAATTCCAGCGCGAAGCGCTGCGCGCCGATTTGATCGATGTGCTGGACAGCAAGCGTTATCGGCGCTTTGTCCAAGCCTACAGTGTCTTCCTGACCACGCCGGGAATGGGCATTAGCCACGATTCGCTTTATCCACTGGGGCTGACTCTGCCGATGTTGGCTTATGAGCACCTGGCCGCGGTGCGCGCCTACGCCCACAACCACGACATCGAAAGCGCCGCGCCCGACATTTTGCACGCGCTGCGCGTTGAATTTAAGCGGATGCGTTATGCCGTCTCACTTTTCAGCGCTGTGCTCGGCACGGAAATTGACGGTTTTATCGACGATCTGAAAAAGATACAGGATCACTTAGGCCGGCTGAACGATGTGGTCGTGGCGCAAGCGGCGCTGGGTGATCTGCTCACCGATCTGGACACAGAGCAGGCTGTCGCCTTGCAGCACTATATTGACGCGCTGGCAGCAGAACAGGTACAGTTACAGAGCACATTTTTAAGTGTCTGGCAGCGCTTCAACACCAAAACCGTGCAGCGCAAACTGGCGCTGGCGCTGACCGCACTGTGAAGAGGGCCGCATGGCCGATTTTCTGATCGATAACCCGCTGATTTTGTCGATGCTGTTTCACCCGCGCCGGGCGGTTTCCGGCGGGAATTCGGGCGCGCACGACGGCACGCTGGCAGTGGCCGCTGATGCCGCGCTGGGCTACCGCCTGCATTACGGCGCGGAAAAAGCGCTGATCGTCTTTTTTCACGGCAACGGCGAAGTCGCCAGCGATTACGACGATCTTGCGCCGCTGTTCCGTGAGTGTGGCGCTGCGCTGCTGGTGCTGGATTACCGCGGCTATGGCTGGAGCACAGGCAGGCCGCTGGGCAGCACGCTGCTGCCCGACGCCGAAGCCGCCTTCCGCGCGCTGCCTGCCGCGCTGGCCGGGCATGGCGTGCCGGCAGATTTGCCGCTGTATGTCATGGGGCGCTCGTTGGGCAGCGCCCCCGCTCTGCATCTGGCCTACACTTTCGCGCAGCAGTTGCGCGGCCTGATTCTCGACAGCGCGTTTGCCCATACGCCTTCGCTGCTCGCTGGCATCGGCATTCCCAGAGCGCTGCTGCAAGCCATCAACGATCCGTTCGCCAACGAGCGCAAAATCGCCAGCGTGCAGATGCCCACGCTCCTCATTCACGGCGAACATGACACGCTCATCCCGCTGGAACACGGCGAGCGCCTGTATGCCGCCTCGCCCGCGGCCCACAAAACACTGCTGCGTATCGCGCGCGCCGGACACAACGATCTGCTGTATCATGGAATGCAGGCTTATTTCGCCGCCATCAAAACGCTGCTCGCTGCTGTCTGAAGGCCTGCATGAGACACTTTTTCCAACAGCACGCTTCTGTCTTTCGCTGTTCGCTTCAGCGGGTTCGCGCATGGTTGCGCGGTGGACGAGACGCGCGCCGACAAGGCCTGCCTCGTCCCTATCCGTTACGCGCTCCTGGCATTCTGGCGACTGCGCTGCTTGGCCTGCTGCTGGCCGCCTGCGTGCCTGCCGCGCCGACGTCCATGCCGCCGCTGGCGGCGGGCACGGCTGTCGATGTGCATCTTAACAGCGATTTTCCCGGCGTGCTGCGCGGCGTGGCCGAGAGCGCCAACGACGAATACCCGCTGATTGCCGATCAGGTGTGCTTCGTTATGCGTGGCGACGCCTTCTGGGAGCGCGGCGCAGTCTGGGACAGCCCGGAAGACCTGCCGCGCTTCGCCATTCGCCTGAACGATCAGCCGCCGGTTGCGCCCACGCTTACGTTTTACCCGCCTGTGATCCCGGTCTCCGATGGACGCGGCGGCACGGCGGGCGCTGTGCCCAGCGGCTACGATTACTGCTTCCGCGCCGCCGATCTGAACGCCGGGCGTTATATCGTCGATGTCGTCGTCAGCGCGCCGTCGGGCTTCATCTATCAATACACCTGGACGCTGGTCGTGCCCTGAAAAATCACAGAGGCGAGCCAACGACTCGCCTCTGCGCAAACCCGCGCTGCGTGCTGGTCTCCCCACTCGGTGGGCGCGCGCGGCGGGTGAGGGTTAAACCTCTATTCAGTTGTCCTCAAAAAATGCACTTCTTTAGCCTTTGCGCAGCACCACGCGCCCGATCACGATCAGCACTACCGCGCCCAATGTCGCCACAATCAGCGTTACGATGAACGCGCTTAAACCGCCGTCCGGCCTGCCGATGTCCAGCAGCGACATGATGAAGCCGCCGACGACCGCGCCCACCAGACCGAGAATCAGGTCGTTGAGGAAGGGGCGATCTTTCGACCCGGTGATCTGCCGCGCCAGCCCGCCGGCCACCGCGCCGACGATGATCCAGCCGATGCAGATAAAGGGCGAAGCGATGATGCCGCCGATTACCGCGCCGATGTCCATAGGTGTCCTCCTTGAGTTCGTGATACACTGCCCACAGTTATACTCATTTTTGCCAAATTGTGCATCTCGAAATGTGGCACTTACGCGGCCAAAAAGGGATTTTCGCGCGTGCCGCCCTCGTGTATAATGCGCAGCGCATTGGAGAGGTGCCGGAGTGGTTGAACGGGTCCGTCTCGAAAATGGATATAGCCGCAAGGCTATCGAGGGTTCGAATCCCTCCTTCTCCGCTGTACAGGGCGATCCATTGGGGTCGCTCTGCTGTTTCTAGCCAGGATTCAGGAGTAAGGTCAATGCGCAAAGTGATTTCGGTTTATGGCAGCGCCCTCACTGCGCGCGAACATCCCGATTACGCGGCGGGGGTAGCGGTGGGGCACGCCCTGGCGCAGGCCGGTTTTTCCGTTATGACCGGCGGCTATGACGGCCTGATGGGCGCTATCAGCCAGGGGGCCAACGAGGCCGGCGGCCACGTTATCGGCATCACCAGCGCCACCATCGAAAAAATCCGCCCGGCCAAAGCCAACATGTGGGTGCGCGAAGTCATTCACTATATGACGCTGCACGAGCGCCTGCTGCACCTCATCACGCGCGCCGATGGCTACGTGGCCATGCCCGGCGGGCTGGGCACGCTCAACGAACTGGTAATGGTGTGGGAACTGATGCGTGTCAACGAAATTCCGCACAATCCGATCGTGTGCTACGGCGACTACTGGCGCGAGATTCTCACGCCGTTTTACGGCGCGCGCTATATGCCCGCCAACGCGCCGACGCTGCATTTCGCCCATACGCCGCAGGAAGTCGTAGCCGTGCTTCAGGGCGGCGGCTAGACCATGCATCAGATTATCGCTATGGGCGGGGGCGGCTTTTCGATGGAGCCAGAAAACCCGGCGCTGGATCACTACGTGATCCGGCAAACAAGCGTCGAGCGGCCGCAGGTGTGCTTTCTGGCGCAGGCCAGCGGCGAAGCCCGCGACTACATCCTCAACTTCTACAAAGCCTTCAACGCGCTGGACTGCCGCCCGTCCTTTCTCTCGCTGTTCCAGCCGCACACGCGCGACATCGAAGACTTTTTGCTTGCGCAGCACGTCATTTATGTCGGCGGCGGTAACACCAAATCGATGCTCGCTCTGTGGCGCGAATGGCGGCTCGATCAGATCCTGCGGCGCGCGCTGGAAAACGGCGTCGTGCTCGCGGGACTCAGCGCGGGCGCCATCTGCTGGTTTGAGGCGGGCACCACCGATTCGCTTCCCGGCGCGCTGACGCGGCTGGACTGTCTGGGCTATCTCGCAGGCAGTTGTTCGCCGCACTACGATGGCGAAGCCCAACGCCGTCCCACGTTTCAGCGCATGGTGGCCGCCGGCGAAATTATGCCCGGCGTGGCCTTCGACGATGGCGCGGCGGGACACTATATCGACGGTCAACTGCACGCCGTTATCAGTTCGCGCCCGCAGGCCAAAGGGTATCGTGTCGAGCGCGCGGGTGACGCGGCGCACGAAAGCGTGCTGGAGACACGCTATCTGTTGGGCTAACCCGCGGCCAGCGCGCGCTGCCCGGCCTGCACGATCACATCCAACAACGTGTCGAGATCGGCTTCCGTCGTGCGGAAATTGACGATGCACGCGCGCAGCACATACGCGCCATCCAGTTCTGTCCCGGTCAAAAACGCCTGTCCTTCGGCCTGCACGCTTTCCAGCAGGCGCTTGTTGAGCGCTGGCGCATCGGCCACGCCCGGCGGCGCATAGCGGAAGCAGGTGATGCTCAGCGGGCCGGCGGCCACCAGTTCAAAATCGGCGCGCGCCCGGATTTTCGCTTGCAGCGCCCGCGCCAGCGCAATGTCGCGGCTGATGAGCGCGCGGTAGCCCTGCATGCCGATCTGCTGAATCACCAGCCACAGCTTGAGCGCCTTAAAGCCGCGCGTCTGCTGCGGCCCGAACTCTGAAAGCCAGGGCAGCGCGCGGTCATCGCGCAGATACGGCGGCAGCACGCTGAATGTGTCGCGCAGCGCTTGCCCGTCGCGCACCAGCACGCAGCCGCATTCGATCGGCACGTACAACCACTTATGCGGATCAATCGCCAGACTGTCGGCGCGTTCCAGCCCCTTGTACAGCCCCTGCGTCTGCTCCGCCAGAATGCCGAAGCCGCCATAAGCGCCGTCGATGTGAAACCATAAATCCTCCTGCGCGCACACATCGGCGAGCGCCTCGAAAGGGTCGATCGCGCCGCTGTTGACCGTACCCGCGCTGGCCGCCACGCACACCGGACGCAGATTTGCCGCGCGGTCAGCCGCGATCTGTGCGCGCAGCGCCGCTACGTCCATACGATAGTCGGCGTCTGTCGGGATTTTGCGCAAAAAGGCGCTGCCGATTCCCAGAATTTCGACGGCTTTTTGTAGACAGGTGTGCCCCTGTGTCGAGGTATAAACCACCATCGGCGGGCCTTCGCCGAGAAAACCGTGCGCCCGCATGTCGCCGCGCGCTTTGACATTGCGCATCGCGGCCAGCGCGATCAAGTTGGCGACGCTGCCGCCGCTGGCGAGCAGCCCCATGCTTTCGGCAGGATAGCCCATCATGGCTTTCAGCCAGTTGAGCACGCCGTGCTCGATATACGTTGCCGCGTGGTCGCCGCCTGCCACGCTGGCGTTGTGCGCCGCCGCCAGCAAATCCGCCAGCCAGGCGAGCGGCGCCGAAGGCGAATTCACCAAGGCGAAAAAACGCGGGCTGCTGTTGCCCATGGGGTACGGCAGAACCTCGTCGGCCACGCGCTGCACCAAAGCCGCCGCGTCCGTGCCGGTTTCTGGCAGTGGCGCGTGCATCCACTGGTCGCGCTGCGCGGGCGGCACGGGCTGGCGCACCGCCGCCGTGCGTATGTCCCCCAGTCGTTCGGCCAGCAGGTCGATCGCCCGATAGCCCAAGTGCCGGAATTCTTCAGGCGTCATATCGATCATCGCAGCATCCCTTTGTTGGCGTCCAACCCCTGGACTCACTGTAGCGTGCGCGCGGTAACGCCGATAGCGCCATCGCAGACTATTCGCAAGTAAGATGCGTGCGCTGGGCACGTCAGACTCATGTATACGTTTTAGCAAGGACAAACCATGAACGCGCAGCACCTGCTCGCCGCCCGCCGCGAGAAAGACGATTTTTTCAAGAAGCACCCGCAGTCGCCGCTCACCCCCGAACAGCGCGCCCTGTTCGACGGGCTGCGCTATTACGATCCCAACCCCGCGCTCGATCTCAGACTGAAGGTCACGCCCTTCGCCGAACAAACGCCGGTCAAAATCCAGACCAGCAGCGGCGATATCCGCACCTATACGCGCTACGGTGAACTGCGTTTCGAGGTCGAAGGCCAGCCGGTGCGCCTGACGCTGTATGAGACGCCGCACGGCTACTTTTTGCCGTTCGTCGATACCAACGCCGACGGCGAAACCTATGGCGCTGGCCGCTATCTCGACCCGCAAGAGCTGGGCGATGGGCGTTTTCACGTCGATTTTAACCAGGCGTATAACCCCTATTGTGTGTATGGCTCCGGTTGGTCATGCCCCATCACGCCCGCCGAAAACCGGCTGAGCGTGGCCATCCGCGCGGGCGAAAAAATGCCGCAGGGCGCGTGGGTCGCTAAGGGGTGAAGTTTTATCCGCTGCGCGCGCCGAGAATATCGCGCCGGCCCATCGCTTCGGGCGTGGGGGTTGGCGTCGGCGTGGGGGTCGGCACAAAAGGTGTCGATTCGATCACCAGCGTGTACGCGCCGCCCGTCTGGTTGTCCCAACTGCGCACTTCGAAGCGGTAGCTGCCGCTCACCGGCAGCGCCAGCGCCTCGACGCGCACATCGGTCAGCACACCGCCCTGAATATCGTCTGCCTCCAGCAGGAGTCTGCCGCTGGGCAGGTAGATAATCAGCAGCGGGTCGAACAGGCCAGTGCGGTCTTCGGCCGTGTTGGCCGGGTTCTCTGCGATCACCTGAATGCGCAGCGTTTCGCCGTAGCTGCCTTCGTAAGTCCACACGTCGCCGCCGCCGATCGCGATTTCGCCGCGATTCTCGCCGACTGTCGCGCGCTGCGTAGAGGCCGGCGTGGCGCTGGGGGTGCTGGTGGGGCGCGGCGTCGGCGTGCTCACCACCGGAGTCGGGGTCAGCGTTGGGAAGGCGGCTGCTGCGGGCACGCTGCCGTTTTCATCGCACAGCGGCTCGATCAGATATTGAATGCGCTGGGCGCAGGTCGGCAGCGGCAGCACACGCTCGGTCGTCAGGATATTGACCAGTTCCGCCAACGACGGGATTTCCCACACGCGCAGCGTCAGATCGTCGCGCACGGAGAGCGCGCGGCGGCCATCGGGCGAAAAATCCAGCCCATACGTCGCGCTGTACTCGCTGCGGAAGCGGTGGAGGATATTGCCGGTGGCCACGTCCCACAGAATGGTGTCGAAATCGAGGCCGCCGGAAAGGGCATAATGTCCGTCGGGGCTGAAGATTGCCACTTCCGGCGCGCTGCGATAGCCCTCAAACTGACGGAGCACAGCGCCGTCCTCGCGGTTAAGCAACAGCAGCCCCCGGTCGGCAGCGACCAGCGCCGAACGGCCATCAGGCGCGAAATCGAGATGCTTCAGCGCGCCGGGCAGCCCGCTCACTTCCCACAGCGGGTTGTCGGCGGCCATATCCCACAGCCACAGCCGGCCATCGTTGCTGCCCGAAAGCACATATTGTCCGTCGCGGCTGAGGGCGACAGACGAAATCGCCAGAAATTCACTGGGTTCGCCGAACGCCCGCACCAGTTCGCCGCTGGCGATGTCCCAGAGCTGCACCTCTCCGCTGAGCGTGCCGGTCAGCAAGCGTGCGCCGTCGCTGCTCAGCACGGCCCGCGCGATAGCGCCGCCGACGTTGATGCGCAGCCGTTCCTGCTGTGTCTGCGCATCCCAAACAGCCGCCGTACCGTCGAAGGAGGCCGAGACAATGCTTGTCCCGTCGGGCGTAAAGGCCACACTGGTGATCTGGCCGCTGTGGCCCATCCAGCTTGTCAGCGCCGCGCCGCTGCGCACATCCCACAGCGTCAGCATGTTTTCCCATGAGCCGGTCACCGCCAGCCGCCCATCGGGGGCATAAGCCACACTGCTGGGCATGTATAACGAAGCAAAGACGCCCGGATTATCGGTGCGTGCCACGTCCCACAGCAGCACGCCGCCGTTCACATCGCTGCTCAGCGCGCGGCGGCCATCGGCGCTGAAAGCGGCGCTGTTGATCGCCGAGTCGTGCCCGGCCAGTGTCGCTTGCAGGCGCAAACCCTGCGCTGTGACCTGCCACAGCCGGACGGTGCGCTCATCGCTGCCCGTGAGCGCCTGCTGCCCATCGGGGCTGAAGGCCAGCGCGCCGACATACTGATTATGCGCTTTCACACGGGCAATGACCTGGCCGCTGCCGATGTCCCACAGCAGCACAGTGCCAGAGGCATCGCCCGAAAGCAGGCGCGTGCCGTCGCTGTTAAGCGCCGCCACAGTCACAACTTCTTCGTGGCCGATAAAGATGCGCAGCGGCATATCTTGATTGATGTCCCACAGCACCAGCGTGCCGTCGTAGCTGGCGCTGAGCGCCTGGCGGCTGTCGCTGCTGAACAGCACATCGGTCACGCTGGAGGTGTGCCCTGTCCACTGGCGCACGGTTTCAAAAGTGTTGAGGTCGATCAGGGACAGCCCCTCATAATAGCTGAAGAGCAGATAATTGCTGTCGGGGCTGACGGCCAGCGACTCGACGGGGCGATTTACCGCGATGCGCCGCGTCCGCCCGGAAACCAGATCGAACACGTAGATCAGGCCTTCCCACGTGCCGACATACACGCGCGCGCCATCGGCGCTGAAGGCGGCGCTGCTGGCGCCGTTGCGCGGCCCGCGCAGCGTGCGCACGACTTCGCCGCTTGCGCTGTCCCAAACGATAACACGGCCATCAACGGTCACGGCCATCATCTGCGAGCCGTCGGCGTTGTAGGCTGCATTGAGCACATTGTTAGGCGCGGCGATGCGCCGCAGCGCCCGGTAATTATAGGTCAGGGTAAACAGGGCAGCGTGAACTTGCGGCGGCGGGTTGTTGATGCGCGCCGCGTCCACCGCCAGCGTGTAGGCCAGAAACGGGTTATCCGCCGCCAGCCGTTCGGCCAGCAGGGCGTGTGCCATGCTGGCGTAGCGTGCCGCGCGCGCGTTGGCTTCGGCCAGCGCTGCCGCCGTGTCTTCTGTCGGCTGCGCCGCCGTAGGCGTGTTAGCGGGATTGGCCTGCGCCAGCGCGTTCAACACGCCGCTTTCGCGCAGCAGCACCAGCGCCACAAAACAAAGCGCGAACAGCAAGACCAGCAGCGGTATGCGGTTCGGCGATCCTTCGCGATACACGTTTCTACCCTTAAGTGAATGTCCTGAAACATTTCGCCTTAAGTTTATAATTACTTGCGAACTTTATGCAAACTGTTTTATCACTTTTTGCGCTGGTGATTCAACCTTCAAACCAACTCAAACTGACTTCTAACATTGCGCTCAAAAAGTTGTATTTTGTGTAACACGCAGTCCAGCATGCTCGAAAAACAAACGGCGGAAGCCAATGCCCCCGCCGCATTTCGGTTGATGCGTTTCGCGTGTGTCTCGAAAACCGGCTTCAGGCCTTCACGACATACGTGTTGGCGAGCTTGTCCTGGATACCCTGATAGCTGCTGTCGAACAGCGCCCACAGCCAGCCCAGACCGAGCAGGGCGTTGTTGATGACATATCCCAGCGCCCGCAGCACCGCGTCTGACCCGCTCATCGGCGTGCCATCGGTCTTGATAACGCGGATATGCATCGCCGATTTACCGGGTGTCTGGCCGTTGCGGTACAGCAGGAAGTACCACTGATAGCCGCTGAGCAGCAGGAAATAGGTGATAAAGCCGATCACGCCGCCGTCGCTGCCGCTCACGCCGCCGACAATGCCGCTGATGATGCCGATCAGAATGTTGTCGATAATCAGCGCGAACAAGCGGCTGCCAATCGACGCCAGCTCAAAGGTTTCCAACACGGACGAGTCGTTTTTGGGTTTCTCCACGTTTATCATAGTCTCGCATGTCTTTCTGCATATGAACACGTCTGAGATATATTACGCAGAAAGCCATGCGCGTGTTGCGCACAGGGTCACTAAAAATTTCCCCCGCCTGGTGTGGGGCGCAGGCAGGGGATGGGGGGGGATTTGCGATTTTTGGGTGCAGCGCTGATGAGCGCTGTTTCTGTGCTTATTCTGCCGCCTGAGCGTTGTGCGGCGTTTAAACACTCGTTATGCTTTGATTATGCGCGCAACAAAAAAGGGCGTGCCCTGCGACACGCCCCTGCCTCTGGAAGGGTTGGCCTCCCCTAGACTGTCTCCAGATACCGCCGCAATTCCCACGACGAAACGTGCAGGCGGTATTCTTCCCATTCCTGGCGTTTGGCGCGGTCATAGGCCGTATAAATGTGTTCGCCCAGCGCCCCGCGCACCACATCGTCCTGCGCCAGTTCGTCCATCGCTTCTTCCAGTGTATAGGGCAGCACGCCCACGCCGCGTGTCTTGCGTTCTTCGTTCGTCCATTCGAAGACATCTTCGCTGATGGCGGCGGGCGGCTTCAGCTTCTTTGCCACGCCGTCCAGCCCGGCTTCCAGCATCGCGGCGAACGCCAGATACGGGTTGGCGCTCGGATCGGGGAAGCGCAGTTCGATGCGCGTGCTTTTTTCGCGTCCGGGCGAATACCGCGGCACACGGATCAGCGCGCTGCGATTGCGCTGCGCCCAGCAGATGTAGACCGGCGCTTCGTAGCCGGGTGTCAGCCGTTTGTAGCTGTTGACCGTCGGCGCGACCACGCCGCTCAACCCGCGCGCGTGTTGCAGCAGCCCGGCCATAAAGTGATAGGCGGTTGGCGACAGGCGGTATTCGTCCTGGGCGTCATAAAAAGCGTTGTCGTCGCCCTTAAAGAGGCTCTGGTGGCAGTGCATGCCGCTGCCGTTCTGCCCGAAGATCGGCTTGGGCATAAACGTCGCGAACAGCCCATGCTTGACAGCCACGCCCTTCACCGCGTATTTGAACGTCACCGAGTTATCGGCGCTGTGCAGCGCATCGCTGTAGCGGAAGTCGATTTCGTGCTGGCCGATAGCGACCTCGTGGTGGTTCATTTCTACTTTGATGTTCAGTTTTTGCAGCGTGGTGGTGATCGCGCTGCGCACCCGTTCGGCCTCGTCGTTGGGGCTGAAATCGAAGTAGCCGCCGATATCGTGGGGCACGGCGTCCAGATGCGAACCATTGCTGCCGCGCCGGAACAGGAAAAATTCCAGTTCCGGGCCGATGTTGTAGGCCGTGAAGCCCATGGTTTCCATATGAGCGATGGCGCGTTTGAGCGCGAAACGCGGGTCGCCGGCGAAGGGTTCGCCTTCCGCCGTCAGAATGTCGCAGATGATGCGCGCGCGCAGCGGCGGTTCTTCGACCCACGGCAGCGCGCGGTAGGTCACGGCGTCGGGCATCAGCAGCATATCGCTTTCCTGAATGCGCGCAAAGCCGTAGATCGACGAGCCGTCGAACCACAGGCCGCGCTCGAAGACCTCTTCCAGATAGGTGCTGGGGATGGTCACGCTTTTGGTCACGCCCAGAATATCGGTGAATTGCAGGTCAATCAATTCGATACTGTTGTCGCGGATATCGCGCAGGACGCTTTCTTTGGTGTTCATAAGGGGAAAACCTTTGGTAAAACAAGCGGATACAGCATTTCTGATGATACCGCCTTTTGGCAAAAGCGGACACAAATTGTCTTTGCGCATCACGGACAACTGATCGCCGTTCTTTTTAGCACTCGTATAAGAAGTTTGCTAGAAATTCTTGACCGCCGCGCCAACCTTTGCTACACTGAGAGGCAGTGAATTAGCACTCTATTGCTCTGAGTGCTAAACCAGTTGTTTAAAACACGCTTGTGGAGGTTAAACCATGAAGATTCGTCCTCTGGGCGACCGCGTGCTCGTCGAGCCGATTGAGCAGGAAGAAACGATTGCCGGCGGGATGCTCGTGCTGCCCGAAACGGCCAAGGAAAAACCGCAGCAGGGCAATGTCGTCGCCGTGGGCGCGGGCCGCCACGACGAAGACGGCGAACGTATTCCGATGGATGTGAAGGCGGGCGACAAAGTGCTGTTCGCCAAATACGCCGGCACGGAAGTCAAAATTGACGGCAAAAAGTACCTCATCATGAAGGAAGCCGACATCCTCGGCATTCTGGAGTAACACGTTGTGCGTGACGAGTTTCAAGTTTGTGTCCTCACTCATTCCATCAGTTTGACTAGCAGTTAGCAGCTAGAAACCAGGAGAAATACCATGCCTAAACAGCTTGTTTTCCGCGAAGAAGCGCGCCGCCGCCTGTTGGCCGGCGTCGATACGCTGGCCAATGCCGTCAGCACCACGCTGGGGCCCAAAGGGCGCAACGTCGCGCTCGACAAGAAATTCGGCGCGCCGACCATCACCCACGACGGTGTGACGGTGGCGAAAGAAATTGAACTGGAAGACCCCTATGAAAACATGGGCGCGCAGCTTTTGAAGGAAGCCGCCACCAAGACCAACGACATTGCGGGCGACGGCACCACCACCGCCACCGTGCTGGCACAGGCGATTGTCAGCGAAGGTCTGAAGAACGTGGCCGCCGGCGCCAACCCGATGATGCTGAAGAAAGGCATCCTGCACGCTTCCGAACTGGTCGCCAAGAATATTCTCTCGCAGGCCACGCCGATCAGCACCAAAGAAGAAATCGCCTCTGTCGCCACGGTGTCGGCGCAGGACAGCGCGATTGGCAACCTGATCGCCGAAGTCATGGATAAGGTGGGCAAGGACGGCGTGGTGACGGTCGAAGAATCACGCGGTCTGGAATTCGAAACCGAATACGTTGAAGGGATGCAGTTTGATCGCGGCTACATCAGCCCCTACTTCATCACCGCCAGCGATTCGATGGAAGCGGTCATTCAGGATCCGTACATTCTGATCTACGAAAAGAAGATCAGCGCCGCGCAGGACATCGTGCCCATTCTGGAAAAGCTGGTGCAGATCGGTAAGCGCGAACTGGTCATCATCGCCGAAGACGTAGACGGCGAAGCGCTGGCGACGCTGGTGCTGAACAAGCTGCGCGGGATGCTGAACGTGGTGGCGATTAAGGCGCCGGGCTTCGGTGACCGCCGCAAGGCCATGCTGCGCGACATCGCCATCCTCACCGGCGGCACGGTCATCAGCGAAGAAACGGGCCGCAAGCTGGAAACCGTCACGCTGCAAGACCTGGGCCGCGCCGGTAAGGTTGTCAGCAACAAGGACAACACCACAGTGGTCGATGGTCAGGGCGATGAGAAGGCCATCAGCGGGCGCATCGACGAAATCCGCAAGGAAATCGAACTGAGCACCAGCGACTATGACCGCGAAAAGCTGCAAGAACGGCTGGCGAAACTGTCCGGCGGTGTTGCCATCATCCGTGTCGGCGCGGCGACCGAAACCGAACTGAAGGAAAAGAAGCACCGCGTGGAAGACGCGCTGAGCGCTACGCGCGCCGCTGTTGAAGAAGGCATCGTGCCCGGCGGCGGGGTCGCGCTGGTCAACGCGGTGGCGGCGCTGGAGAAGGTCAAGCTGGAAGACCCGGATGAACAGACGGGTATCACGATTTTGCGCCGCGCGCTGGAAATCCCGATGAAGAAGATCGCTCAGAACGCGGGCGTCGATGGCGGCGTGGTCATTCAGGAAGTGCGCCGCCGCCAGAAGGACAAGAAGAATCATCGCATTGGCTTTAACGTCCTGACTAATCAGTATGTCGATATGATCGACGCTGGTATTCCCGATCCGGCGAAGGTGACGCGCGGCGCGGTAGAAAACGCGGCCAGCATCGCCAGCATGATCCTGACGACCGAGGCGCTGATCACCGACGTGCCGCAGGACGAAAAACCGAGCGCGGGCGGGATGCCCGGCGGCGGGATGCCCGAATACTAAAGCGCAGGCACAAGCGCGTGCTGCGTAAGCACTGAGAACGCAGACTACAGGGCGTGTCCACAGCGGACGCGCCCTGTTTGATTCTTTCATCTGGCGAGTTACTTGCTGCCGACGATCCTTACAGCTTTATCATCAATCCTATTGAGGTCGTGGCTCTAAAACACACTTATAAAGGAATACTTGACATCAATGGACGCGCCGCCGCGTTTCGTCGTTATCTCCGCCCGCCGGCGTCGTCGCCGTTGAGCGTGTCGTTATAGCCGGCGAACATGCGCTGGCGCAGATGTCCCGTCGGCGTGCTCAGATTAAAGTACGACAGGCTGATGCGCATGTCCTCGACATGATCCATTTCCAGCGTCATCGTCGGCTGCTGGCGCAGTTGGCGGATGCGCCGCAGCAGTTCCGTGTAATTCAGCACGCCGTCCGGCAGGCCGCGATGTACGTCCAGTTTGCCATCGTTATTGTTCATGTGCAGATGCACCAGAAACGGCTCCAGCATCCGTATCCAATCTTCAAACGTCAGATCGGGGTCTTGCTGGATCGAAAACAGGTGCGCGTGGCCGATGTCGATGCAGGCGCGCAGATGCGGGTGATCGATTTCCGCCAGCAGGTCGCCGATGATGTAGGGGTCGAATTCCCACATATTTTCGATGGCGATCACGATTTGATGCTCGGCGGCATAATCGGCCATTTCGCGCCAGAAGCCCAGATTACGCTGATGCCAGCCGACGCGGTATTCGGTGTTGTGAATGGCGGCGATAAAGTTGGCGTGGAAGATGATTTTTTGCGCGCCTAACTGCGAAGCGATATGGATGCCGTGCTTAAAGCGCGCCTTGCAAATCTCGTTGATGCGCTTGTCGGGGCTGCCGGGCGCCATATCGAGGAATGGCCCGTGCATCGTGATCGGCCCACGCACCGGGCGCAGCCATTCCTGATACTCGGCCAGCAGTTCGCGCCATTCGCTGTCCAGCACCTGCGGAAAGGCGAAGGCCATCAGTTCCATACCGAGATTGTATTGCAGCGCCAGTTTGAGACACTGGTCGAAATTCGCGCGGTTAGCGCTGAGCAGCACCTGATCCACTGTTACACCTTACCAACAAATCGTAACACTCAGTCTATATCAAGTAGGTGTAAAAAAGTCTAAAAGACGGGTTATAAAATGGTTTTAGCGAAGATATAAAGACGTATTCGCGCTGTCTCTCGCTGCCGTCCGCGCACTTGCCTGCCGCCGCGCTGATTTGCATCTTGCATTAGGATAAGCTTAAAATAGAATTTAGAAGCGCGATTATACCTGGGTTAGGCGGGGCACAGCAAACGTGTCTGATGCGTACCCTCATGGCAATTTAATTCGCCACATCCGCCAGTACCCGCACCTCTACCTGCCGGACATCCAACAGCGGGGGCTGTACGCCCTGCTGGCAGAGGCGCTGGCCTACCCCCTGACACAGGCGTTGGCGGGGCGCTGTTCGCGCATCAGTTTGGCGCTGGAGCACAACCGGCGTGTCTACCTCAGCGACAACAGTCCTGGCCTCGACCCTTACCCGATCGCCTCGGTTGGCCTGTCGCCGCTGGAAATGCATATGCTGCGGCGCAGCCTGCCGCCGATAGCCGCCGCCGAACTCGCGCCGCTGTACGGGGTGGGGCTGCCGCTGGTGAACGCGCTCTCACAGGAAATGTGGGTCGAATCGCGCTATGATGGCGCGTTGTGGGGGCAGGGCTATAGCTGTGGCTTTCCGCAAACGCGACCGCAGCGCCGGCGCGCGCTGGAGCTGCGCGAAGGCAGCGGGCTGCTGCTGCGTTTCACCCCCGATGCTGGAATTTTCGCGCAAAGAGATTATCACTACGATTGGCTGACGCGGCGGCTTCGGGAATTGGCGTTCCTGGTGCGCGGGCTGGAACTGCACCTGTACGACGAACGCATTGGCCTGCGCGACACTTTTTTGGGCGACGAGGGCTTAGCGGGCTACGTGCGCTATTTGAATCGCGGCCAGACACCGCTGCATCAGGTGGTAACGGGCGGTGGCGAAATCGAAGCGATGACGGTCGGCAGTTCCTCGCAGATCGTGCGCATCGAATTTGCCTTTCAGTACATCGATACGGCGGGGCGCGGCGAACTGGCGTTTGTCAACACGCAGCCCACGACGGGCGGGATGCACCAGCGGGCGCTGCGGGCGGCGCTGCTGTATGAGATCACCCGCTATGCCCGCGCGACCGGTCTGCTTTCGCCCTACGACTCGCCCTTATCGCTTCAGGAAGTGACCTACAGCCTCACGGCGGTCGTCAGCCTGTATCATCTGTACACCCGACGCGGCGGCCAGAAAATCCCCACACTGCCGCAGCAGGAAGTGTGGAAAACGATGTTGAGCGCTGTTATGGAAATGCTGGCCCTGATGCAGCGCCGCAACCCGCAGGCCATGCGCCGCATCGTCGAACAATGCCTGGCGTGGCGGCGATGAGAACCCTCACATTCGTTCACCAAAGGGGTGAAGAACGGCACATGCGCCGCGCACGCTGACCCGCCTATAATGAAGATAACCGTTAAGCGAGCCACAGAGATGGAGGAGCAGCATGAGCACACGCTACGTGCCTTACATCGTCTGCGATGGCTGTGGGACGGTCATCGAAGCCGACTATCACATCCGCATCAGCCCGCAGCAGCAGCCGATTGTGCAGCGCGACCCTAACGCCGCGCCGCAGCGCGATTTTTGCTGTGAAGCCTGTGCCGCCTGGTGGCACGCCCAGTTCCCGGCGAACGGCCCCTGGGGGCCGGCCTGGGACGAGCGCGCCTGGTGGTGCGATCATGTCGGGCCGTGCGCCGCAAGCGTGCATATCCGCACAACGCACGAAGAAGCGCCGCTGGTCGATACCAAAGTGCATTTTGTCGACGCCGAAAAATTGCCCAAACCATAAAACGGCGGGACGCGCCACCGTCCCGATCACCAATCGAAAGGGGTCTGGCGCGCGCCAGACCCCTGTTTTGCTGCCTCTGCCGCCTGCCGCTAGAGCGTCAGCAGGTACGCGATGAGGTCGAAAATCTGGACTTCGGTGAGAAGCTGGGCGAAGTTCTGCGGCATCAGGCCGGGAGAAAAACCCTGGACGACGAACTCATTGGGGTTGGTGATCGAATGGTAGAGATACGTCGGCGCGTCCTGACCGGCGACGCGCGTTTCGGCGCGCGCGCCAATGCCCAGCAGACCAGGGCCGATCAACATGGCCTCGGTGTTGATTAAGTGGCAGCCAGAACAGGCATAACCGGACGCATTAACGGTGTTAAACAGCGTTTCACCGTTGGCTGGGTCTGCCACCAGCACCATCGTACTCACGTTTGGATCAGAGGACGAGGCGGACTCAGCCGGCGCTTCGGTGGGCGCGCTGGTGGGCGCGCTGGTGGGCGCCAGCGTCGGCGCTTCGGTGGGCGCCAGCGTGGGTTCAGGCGTGGCGGTGGGCGGCACAGGCGTCGCGGTCGGTTCAACCGCAACTTCTTCAACAGCCTCCACCGGTTCAGACAGAATTTCTGTCGGCGGCGCTTCCCATTCGGGCGTGACCACCACGCCGCAGGCCGAAATCAGCAGGACAGCCAACAGCAAGCAAAAAAACGATAAGGTGCGAATCACAGCGTTTGTCTCCATGCATGTCCGTTTGTGAAGCAGGGCACGAGTATAACATGCCAGCGCCCGCTGTGACAACGCCGCCGGGCCAATCTTTTGCGCGTTTTCGTAAGAATATGATACCTTTAGAAAGACAGGTCGATTCATAGTACGGTGACTCATCAACTTTTATGCCGCAGACGCAACAGCATCCGCTCGTCGCCCAGATCGCCGCGCTGGTCGAACAGCGCACCGGCCTGGCCGTCAACCAACAATTCCGCCACGAACTCGAACCACTGCTGCGCGGACTCGCCAACGGTAATCTGGACGCTTATCTGCGCCAACTGCGCGAAAACGGCGAAACCACGCCTGTCTGGCAGCGCCTGCTGTATACACTGACGATTGGCGAAACCTATTTTTTCCGCGATCCGGCGCACTTTCGGCTGCTGCGCGAGCACATTTTGCCGGCGCTGGTGCTCAAACGGCGCGCGCAGCCCCACCCGGAACTGAATATCTGGAGCGCGGGCTGTGCCAGCGGCGAAGAAGCCTACTCGCTCGCCATCACGCTCTACGAATTTTTGCCGGATCTGGCGCGCTGGACGCTGCGGCTGGTGGCCACCGATATCAACGCGACAGCCGTGCAGGCGGCGCAGCGCGGGCTGTACCGCGCCTGGTCATTCCGCCACACCGAGCCGTCGCTGCGCGCGCGCCATTTCAGCGAGCAGGGGGGGAGCTGGCAGATCAAAGCGCCGCTGCAAACCCTCGTCACTTTCCGCCACGCCAACCTGTTCGCCGAACCGCCTTTGCAGCAGTTCGATATCATTTTCTGCCGTAATGTGCTGATTTATCTGCAAGATACACATACGCAAA
This sequence comes from Chloroflexota bacterium, assembly GCA_013388745.1. GTDB lineage: Bacteria > Chloroflexota > Anaerolineae > Aggregatilineales > Phototrophicaceae > JACAER01. Next base: position 46,270 of record JACAER010000009.1, on the reverse strand, counting down.
CGCTGGAAGACAAGTTTTACCGGGCATTGGCCCCCGGCGGCTGGCTGTTTTTGGGGCAGGCGGAGGCCATTCACTCGCGCCGCGACCGCTGGCGTCCGCATGTATTCCCCGGCACCGTGGTCTATCAGAAGCCGGAAACGAAAACCGGCAAACTGGCGCTCATCGAGCGGCATAACAATCCGCCGCTGGATTTGCGCCCCGCCCCGCCGCAGCCGCCGCCGGCCACCTATCGTGATGCCGTGCTGGCGATGCACGCCGATGAGGGCGCGAAGGCCGAACGCCTGCTGGCTGAACTGCTGACACAGAATCCACAGCACGCCGCCGCGCACACGCTGCTGGCGTTGATTTTCGCCAACCGCCGCGCCCTGCCCGAAGCGCACGCCCATCTCGACCATGCGCTGCGGCTGGATCCGATGCTGGCCGACGCGCATTATCTGCGCGGCATGCTGCTGATGGAGGAAGGGCAAAAAGGCGAGGCCGAACGCACGCTGCAAGGGGCACTGTACTGCCGCCCGACGCACGTGCTGTCGCTGTTTATGCTGGGCAATCTTCAGGCGCAGCAGGGCGAACTCAAGCGCGCCTACCGCACCTGGGAAAAAGCGCGCGCGCTGGTTAAAGGGCTGCCGCCAGACGAACCGGTTTCAGATTTGAGCGATCTGACGGCAGCGGGACTGGAAGCGCTCATCGGCCACCGCGTGGGCGACGAAAAGCCGAAGTAGACCTCCGACAAGATTAAGCCGCCTGTCGAGCAAGGGGCTTAAGCCCCTTGTTCACCCAATATTCTGAGCTTGTGCCTATAGTCAGGCCGGCACAGGAAGCTGCCCGGTGATGCCCATCAACCACTTCATGCATTTGTGCCCAAAATCTACCGGCTGCGCGAACATCATCGGGCAGCCGCCGGCGATCACGGTGATGCCGTGCGTGCGGCAGTATTCAACGGCAGTGGGCGAGACACTGGTCGCGCCGTGCATCAGCGACTGATGAATCCACACGCGCGTGATGCCTGCCGCCGCGCATTCTTTCACGACCTGCTCGGTGATGTCCGGGCGCGTCACGATCACCACGCCATCGGGGCGCTGCGGCAGCGCGGCGACGTTGGGATAACACGGGTCGCCCGCGATACGCTCGGTCTGCGGGTTCACGGCATACACCGTATACGGGCCTTTTTTCAGCTTGTCGTAGATCAGGTTCGCGGCGTTGGGGGTTGTGCGCGACAGGCCAACCACCGCGATATGTTTCTGCGCCAGAAAATCGTTTACCAACTCGTTGAGCGTGGACATGTTTTCTCCTTTTTGCTCTTAAAAGCACATTACGCGCCGGAGCAAAAAGGAGTCGCGGCAAATGTCATGGTCGGGCGGGTGACATTCATCCCGTTTCAGCCCCAGCGTGTCCATTCACTGTCGGGGATCATGGCTTCTGGCGGGCGCACGACCTCGAACCAGGTCACGCCCGGACGGAAAGCGAGCGGCTGGCCGTCAGGCGTGACCAGCGTCAGGCGCGATTCGCGCGTCGGGCGCGTCCAGCGGCACTCGTAGCGCTGACCGTCGCGGAACAGCACAGCAGCGCCCGCGCCTAGCAGGTTAATGGCGATACTATAGCTGGGAATATCGTTCCATACGCTTTCGACGATGGACGTTTCGCTGTGCGGGGCGTAGAGAATGACGACGTTAGCCGCCGTGATCTGCGCACCGGTGTTGGCGTCAGCGTGCGGCAGGCCATCGCTGTAGCGCAGGTACAGCCCGGAGACGGCATCGTATGTCCACTGCGCGCGCGTGGCGATGAAGCGCACGTCGATATTGTTGACCGTGCCGCCGCTGTTGGGCGGCGTGGTCGCCGAAAATATCATACCGCTCAGGTCAACGCGCGCGTTAAAGCCCTCCTGCGCGGCCAGCGACCACAGCGCCGCGAGATTCAAGAACATGTTGTGCGGCGCGGCGATGCCCCCGTCACGCCAGTAGTAGGGCGCGCCGTAGAGCACGCCTTTATATGTGCGCGGCGCGTAATCTGCGCCATACAAAATCTGCTCGACGCCTGTGCTGGCGCCAGAAAAGGCCAGCAGCGCGTTGTACATCGGCACGAGTTGATCGTCAATCAGGCGCGCGCTGCGGATCGAACCGACGCGCTGCGGCGACTGGCCGTAAAACACGGCGGAAAAGCGCGTCAGCCCGCCTTCGGTGTAATGCTCGTAAACAAGATCCGCCGCGCCGATGCCGGCCTGCGGGCGCACCAGCGCGGGCGCATTCGAGATTTTGACGACAATCGGACGGCGTTCCAGCGCCGCCGCAGCGACAGGCAGCCCGGTCAGCGGGTTGATGGCCGATGGCGCAGCGCTGACATCTGCGGCGGGCGCTTCGATAATTTCGGCGTGTACGCCCGGCAGCGGCGTAGAATTGGTCGCCGGCGCGCAGGCGCTCAGCAGCAGCAGACAGGCAGTTACAATAGAAACACAACGCATCAGACGCTACCTCACAACCAACTGTGCCTGTTGGCTATTATACAGGCGTTTTGGGGCGTCTACTGCGCGCCGGGAGTCAGCAGATAGGCGATGATGTCGCCGAGATCGCTGTCAGGCAGCAGTTCCGGGTAATTCTGCGGCATGACGGGGTTGAAGCCTTCGACCACAAAAGCCAGCGGCTGGGTGATCGATTCGTAGATGTATTCGGCGGCGCTCAGCGGCGGGCGGCGGGTGGCCGCGCGTTCTGCCACGCCCACAAAGGCCGGCGCGATATTGTTGGCCGCCCCCAGCCGATGACAGGCGATGCAGCCATATTGTGTCAGCAGGCGTTCGCCGTTAACCGAATCGGCGTTCGCCAGCAGCCCCGTCACGCGCTCCTCATAGGCGTTGGGCGTTTGCGTGCGCAGCCCGGCCATTTCCGTTTCGCTCACATCGATGAATTCGACCAGAAAAACGAGCGAGACAACGATCACGACGGCGATGGTCACGTAGACGGCCAGCGCCGCGGCGCTCGGTCGTTTGACGACTCTGGTGTCCACAAGCTTATCCTATCAGCATACGATCCACGATCATGGCCAAAAACAAAAACGCCAGATACGCTGTCGAATACTTATACATGCGGCGCGCGGCGGCTTTGTCGGCGATCTTCAGCAGCCGCCACGACATGAGAATCATGCCCAGCCCCAGCGCCGCCGCCGCCACGAAATACACCAGGCCGAGCATTTTAAAGGGCGCGGGCAGCAGCGTAATCAAAAACAGTTGAATCGAATACAGCAAAATCTGCACGCGCGTCACCCCTTCGCCGCGCGCCACCGGCATCATCGGCACATTGGCGCGGGCGTAATCGCTGTTGACCAGCAGCGCCAGCGCCCAACTGTGCGGCGGCGTCCAGAAAAACACGATGGCGAACAGAAACCACGCCTGATAATTCAACCCGCCTGTGACCGCCGCCCAACCGACCAGCGCCGGAATCGCGCCCGCCCCGCCGCCGATCAGAATATTGACCACAGTGTTGCGCTTGAGCAGCAGCGTATAGCCGACCACATAATACACCGCGCCGACGAACGACAGCAGCGCCGTCGTCCAATTGACGAACACGCCCAGAATCAGCGTTGACCACACGATCAGCGACAGGCCAAACAGCAGCGCATTAACCGGCGCGATACGCCCCGACGGGATCGGGCGGCGGGCGGTGCGCGTCATGCGCGCGTCGAGATCGCGGTCTACATACTGGTTAACGGCGCTGGCGCCGCCCGCCGCGAAAGCGCCGCCGACAAAGGTCGCCGCCAGAATGCCCCACGACGGAATGCCGCCCGCCGCGATCACCATCGCCGTGATGGTGGTGAACAGCAGCAGCAGGACGATGCGCGGTTTGGTTAATTCGATATAGTTTCGGATTGTACTTGCCATGCGCTTTCTTCAACAACCACTACACGTGTATTTATCGCTTCGATTACACTCAACACAACCAATAAAGCCCAGGTGGTGGCGGCCAGCCCGACATGCGCCGCGCCCCACAGCGGTGCCGCCGTCGTCAGCACGAACAACGCGCCCACGCCAGCCTGTGCCAGGTAGAGCAGCAGCGCGCCCAGCGCCAGACGCCGCAGCAGCGCGCCCTGCCGCTGCCGCCACACGTTCCACAGCAGCAGCGCCAGCGTCACGCCCAGCGCCAGCACCGCCACGCGATGTGTCATATGCACAATCTGAAGTTGTCCCTGATTAAAAGGGAAAAGCTGGCCGTTGCACAGCGGCCAATCGACACAGGCCAATGTCGCCCCCGCCCCGCGCACCAGCGCGCCGGTCAGGATAATCAACAACGACAGCCCTGTATTCAGATAAATCAGCGTGGAAACCGCATCAGCCTGGTAGGGCTGCGGCGCGCGGTACGAAGCAAAAATGCCCGACACCAGCAGCGCCCCCAGCAGCAGCATGGCCGTGCCCAGATGCAGCGTGACGAATGTCGGCGGCAGTTCCAGCACGACGACCACCGCGCCCAACATGCTTTGCACGAAAAACAGCAGCGCCGCCGTGACAGTGGCGTACAACACATTTTTGCGGCGCTGGCGGTAGGCGTTGAGCGCCACGCCCAACATGCCCAGCCCGAACGCGCCGATCAATACGGCGAACAAGCGGTGCAGCCATTCAATCCAGGCGTTGAGGTTATTCAGCGGCGGGAAAATCGTGCCGTTGCACAGCGGCCAGTGGTTGCCGCAGCCCAACCCGGAATCGGTGACACGCACCACCGCGCCGAATACGATTAATCCCAGAGTGAGCAGCGCTGTCGTCAGCGCCAGAGGGGAGAAAAGACGCGCGAAACGAGGCATACGTTAAAACCCTGAACAGACTTCTGAACAAAACGGATGCAAGTCGTTGAACAAAGCCCTGACCTGCGGGCGTTTAGGTGGCGGCCAAAAAGCGCGCCAGCGGCTCTGCGCGGCTTATTCTTTGGCGGGGGCGCTGGTCGGGGTCACGACGTTCTGGGCGCGCGCGCTGGCTTTGGCGCGGCGCACCTGGCGGTCAAGCAGCCACATGATAAGCGCCAGCGTCGCGGCGATGCCGACGAGGTTAAAGAGAATGAACCCGACCAGCAGCATGAACTGCTGCGCCTGCCAGGGCGCAGGGCTGATGAACGAGCCTTCGGCCACGTTCGTCTGGCGCACAATCGGCAGCAGTTGCGTGAAATCGGTATGCGCCAACTGCGCAGTCAGACCACCGCCCAACAGCATCAGCGCGATCACCACCACCAGGATTCCGAAGTTTCTCACGGCACAGCCTCCATCCCTGAACACAGCGTGTTGATTGTAAACTTTATCACAAGGCAGCGCAAGCATCATTATAACAGGAGCGAAATTTTACCCAAAAGGGCGGGAGTTGTGCCAGTTGCGCCCCACTGACCCAGGGCGATGGCAGCAAAATGGTAGTTGCTGCGAGTGCCCTGCCCTACTTACTATCATTGCGCGAATCGCTGGTGCTGTCGTGGTGCGATTCCTGCAAGTTGTCGTTGACTGAATCGCTCTCTTCGCTGGCCATTTCCGCGCGCAGGCCATGCGCGCCTTCGTGGCCTTCGCTGTAGCGCGCCGGATAATCGAAACTGCGCGTTTCGCTCTCTTCGCTGGGGCGGGTGTGGCGCGGCAGCACGACGGTGAAGATGCTGCCCTGTCCCAACTGGCTTTCGACGTGAATCTGCCCCTGATGCTGCTGCACTATCGTCTTGACGATCGCCAGCCCCAGCCCGCTGCCCTCGACCTGATGTTCGACGCCGGCGGTGGAACGATAAAACTGCTCGAAGATGTGCGGCAGGTCAGCGGCGGCGATGCCGATGCCGTTGTCGCGCACGCTCAGGCGCACGACTTCGCGTTCGCGGCTGAGGCTGATCCACACGTCGCCGCCGTCGCGGTTGTATTTGATAGCGTTGTTCAGCAGATTATGCACGACCTGCGCCAGCAAGCGCTGGTCGCCGGCCACCGTTGTGACGCCGTTGTTCTCAAAATGCACCGTGAGATGCCGGCGCAAGACCTGGCTTTCGGCCAGATCGAGCGCTTCGCGTACCAGCATGTGCAGATCGCATTCACCGAATTCCAGCGGGGTTTCGCCGCTGACGCGCGAAAGGGTCAGCAGATTGGCGATCAAATGCTCCATATAGGTCATGCCGTCCAGCGCGCGCTGCACAAAATGCTGCTGGCGTTCGTTCAGCGGCCCGGTGTGCCTGATGAGGTCGATATAGCCTTTGACCGCCCCCAAGGGCGATTTCAGGTCATGGGCGACGGTGCGTACCAGATGCGTCGTTTCGGTTGCCATAGGTTCCTTTTCAGCACAACAGCGCCGGCAGGCTGTCGAGCGCATAAGCGGCGCGCGTGCCGTGCCAGGTGAGCAGCGAGCCATCCACCAGATGAATTTTACCGTTTTTGGCGGCGGGACAATTCAATTGGGCGAAAACCGGGATATGTTCCTGCGTAAACGGGAACGGCTCGCTCGGCAGCAAAATCACATCCGGCTGCGCGGCAGCCACTTCTTGCAGTGTCACACGCGGATAGCGTGTATCACGCCCGGCGGCGCGTTCGGCGTCCGGCGCGCCCGCGCCCAGATCGGCGCTGAGGGGATAGCGGCGTTCGCGCTCGGCAAAGATATTGGTGCCGCCGCACACGCGCAGCAGATCGTGGCTATAGGTGTCGGCGTTAAACGTCATCAGCGGCTCGTACCAGATCGGCGCGAAGACCTTGCACACGCGCTCTTCTTTGGCGCGGCTGACGCCTTCTACCCAATCGAGCGTTTGCTCGATGAGGCGCACGCGCGGCACCATCGAGGTTTCTTCGAACAGATACATGATGTTCCAGAGCAGGTTCATGGCGTCGCGCACGGTTTTGGGGAACGTTACCCAGACCGGCACACCCGCCGCGCGCAGCGCTTCGACATCTTCGCGCCGATTTTCCTCCTGGTTGGCGATCACTAGTTCCGGGCGCAGCGCGATAATACGCGCTACATCCGGGTTTTTCGTGCCGCCGATTTTGGGCAGCCGCGCCACTTTGTCCGCCGGGCGGACACAGTAATCAGTGACGGCCAGCAGCCGCGCGCCGAGATTCAGATCGTAGAGCGATTCGGTGACGCTGGGCACGAGCGATACCACACTGCGCGGCGGTTGATCGACCGGCACATCCATTTTTTGATAGTGCTTGTGTTGTTCGTCGCTCATCATCACAGCAGCACCAGTTGTTCGCGTTCCGGTCCTACGCTGACAGCGCGCACGGGTGTGGCGCAGATTTCGCCGATGCGCCGCACGTAATCGCGCGCGGCACGCGGCAGATCACCAAAATCGCGCGCGCGGCGCACATCGTCGCGCCAACCGGAAAAGCTCTCGTAAACCGGTTGGGCGTGTTCGAGTTCGGCGAGCGTAGCGGGCGGATAATCGTAACGCTGGCCGCCGACTTTGTAGCCAACGGCGATTTTCAGCTCGTCGAAGCCCGTGAGAATATCCAGTTTGGTGACGATCAATTCGGTCAGCCCGTTGACCGCCGCCGCATAGCGCAGCATCACGCCGTCCAGCCAGCCGCAGCGGCGCGGACGCCCGGTGGTGGTGCCGAACTCGTCCCAGAAGTTTTCGCCTGTGCCACGCAGCCGGTCGCCCAGCGCGCCGCTCAGTTCGGTGGGCAGCGGGCCGCCGCCGACGCGCGTGCTGAAGGCTTTGGCGACGCCCACGACGCGCTCGACATATTTGGGGCCAAAGCCCAGTCCGGTTAATGCGCCGCCCGCCGTGGCCGACGAACTGGTGACGAAAGGGTAGCTGCCGTGATCCAGATCGAGCAGCGTACCCTGTGCGCCTTCGCACAAGACTTGCCCGCCGCGGCTGAGCGCCTCGTTTATCAACTGCACGGTATCGCGCAGATAGGGACTGAGGCGCTTGGCGGCGTGGACATAAGCGGCGACCTGCGCATGGGCGGGCAGCGGCTCCAGCGCCATATTTTTCAGCGCGCGGCTGCCGCGTTCGAGCGCGGCTTCCAGCGCTTCGGCGAAATTTTCGACATCGGCCATCTCGCCCGCGCGAATGCCGCGCCGGCTGGCTTTGTCGATATAGGCGGGGCCGATGCCGCGCTGCGTCGTGCCGATAGCCTGGCTGCCGAGCGCTTTTTCGGAGGCGCCGTCGAGCGCGATATGCGCGGGGGTGATAATGTGCGCGCGCGTACTGATCGCCAGGCGTTCGGGCGTGATATGCACGCCCATGCCGGCCAGTTGGTCGAGTTCTTCGACCAGCCGCAGCGGATTAATCACCATGCCGCTGCCCAGCAGTCCCAGCGTTTGTTGGTGGAGAATGCCAGACGGCAGCAGATGTAGTTTAAACAATTGATTGCGGACAAAAACAGTGTGGCCGGCGTTGTCGCCGCCGCTGTAGCGCGCCACTATGTTAGCGCTGCTCGCCAGCCAATCGACTGCGCGGCCTTTGCCCTCGTCTCCCCACTGCGCCCCCACCAGTATCGTCGCAGGCATGACAGCTCCAAAGCTCATTGGTCATCAGCCTGATTCTAGCCGAGATTGGGGCTAATCTCAAATGCGGAGTGGAATCAAAAAAGGGGCGCACGGCCCCGGGTGTGCGTGTCATGCGCACATTTTAGTCGGCGGCGGCGGGCAGTTTGGCTTCTGGCGCAGTGGTTGTGCTGCTCTCGGCAGAGGCGCTGCCGTCGCTGGTCGAAGACGCGGTGGGGGAAGACAGGCTTTTCTTCGAGGCGTTTTTGCTGTCGTTAACGTAAAAGCCTGATCCCTTGAAGATCACGCCGGCTGCCTGCACCACACGCGTCACACGCTGCCCTGTGCCTGGGTCGGTGTTGAGCGGTTCGTCGTTGAAGCTTTGACGGTAATCAAACAGCGTGCCGTCTTCACGGCGATAGGTATAAACTGGCATTTTTTCCACCTTCAAATTGCCTGAGGGGTTTTCCATGTATCATCATATATCAGAAACCGTCCAACACTCAAGAGGTCAGCGCGATTTCTGACGGAATTTTTATCCAGTATTCAGACAGGGCATGGACTATAAATCTTTCAAGAACAGCGCCGGATTGGCGAGGAAATCGCGCGTCAGCCGCACGTGTTCCAGCGCGTCGTAGGCCACCGTGCGCGGCGGCTGCTGGTCGAAATCGTAGATGGCCGCGCCGGGAAAGGCCATCAGAAGCGGCGAATGCGTGGCGATGATGAACTGGGCGTCGAGCGTCAGCGCTTCTTTGAGCAGCGACAAAAAGGCCAACTGGCGCAGCGGCGAGAGCGGCGCTTCGGGTTCGTCCAGCAGGTACAGGCCGCCGGGCACGAAGCGCGCCTTAAAAAAGGCGAAAAAACTTTCGCCATGCGAATAATCATTCAGGTCGCGGCCATAACGCTGCAAGGCGTGCAGTTCGCGCTGGTAGGGGCTTTTGGCCAGCGCCCGCGCCATCTCCGAGCGCCCCTGATAGTCTTCGTCCACGGCGGCTAAATCGGCTTGCAGCGCCGCGCGCATCTGTGCCTGCTGCTTGACATAGCCGAAAAAATCCTCTGCGCGCAGAAAAAAGCCGCGCCGCGTCTTTTTGTTCCACACTAAGCGCAGCGCACGCCCCAACTCACGCGCCGCACTGAGCGTGCTGTCGTGTTCGCTTTCGGCGCTGCCGGCCACAACCGACCCCGCCGCCACAGCCAGCGCTTCCAGCAGCGTCGATTTGCCGCTGCCGTTTTCGCCGACAAAAAAGGTGACGGGCGCGCCAAATTCCAGCGTTTGTAGGGCGCGCACGGCGGGGACGCTGAAGGGATAATGCGCGGGGACGACGGCGCTGTTCAGGCTCAGTGTACGCAGGTGAATCACGGCGACTCCTCACGATGCTTTTCTAAAGGCAGCTATGACCACTTCAAAAGCGCGGATTTTACATTTTTCACAGATCTCAACTTTGTAACACTTTTTATCGCGCCATAATAAATTAATCTGCAATGGGCGAATTTTGCGCCAGGTCTGGGGGGAGGAAGCAATATGCCTATCGACGTACAATCGAATCCAACGCTGCCGAATCTTGTCCATTATACCTTCACGGGGCGCTGGACGTGGGACGAGTTTTTTCAGGCGGTGAAAGTCGAAGCATGCCTGGTGCGCCCGCTGAACGGCGCGCGTTACGACGTGATCGGCGATTTTTTGCAGACCAGTTATCTGCCCAACGGCTCCAGTGTGGGCAACGTCTATCGTGTACTGATGCAGGCCAAAACGCGCGGCTGGGGCAGTACGATTGTGGTGACGCCGCACCTGTTCATCCGTATGATGGCGCAAACGCTGCCCAAGCTGCATCCCGATTTCCGCACGACGTTTCTGGCGTGCGACACGCTGGAAAAAGCCTATGCGCTGATCGCGCAGAGCCGCGAGGCGGCAGGGGTTTGAAAGCGGCGCGCGAAGTGGGTACGGGCTGGCAGACGCTCAGGTGACCTGATCGACCACTGATCCGAGTTGGCTACCTGTCAAACGCAGATACAATTTCCAGGCCTGCTCATCGGTCATGCGGCAGATGACATCGGCCACGACGCGCGCGCAGCGCATCTCTTTTGTAGCATAGCCATCACCGTGTTTCTGCGCACATTCTTCGGCCTCATTGAGCAAGGTATCGAAATCCGGCGGCAAGATCGATTCGAGCAAAGGTGAGCGAAAATGTGGGGGCGAGAGCGCTTCGCCCAAATAGCAGGCGAATAGAGTCTGGATGATTTTGCGCTGGCCGTACTGCTGAACGCTCAAGGCATTGCTGCCGATCACATAGTAGCGTGTCAGGTCTTTGAGAATTTTGACTTCTCGCACTAACTGCGGTGCGATAAGCAGCAAAGGTTCGGTCTCATTCTGATAGGTTTCCAGATTGAGCCTGGTGTTGTCGACATAACGGTTAATGAGCTGTGCATTGATGATGCGCAGCACACGCTGCTGTTCGCGCGTGGCGTGATAAGGCTGGAAAATGGGGAATAAGAACATGAGCTGGTCGAAAGCCTCGACAATTTCGTCGAAGCTATACCCCGGCCCATCGTCTTTACGCCAGTCGGCTACCGCGCGCAAAAATTGCAACCGTTCCCCCTGGGTATAGTTATGGACGGCGCCGTCGTGCGAGGCGATGTGGATGGTGGATTCAGTGACTAAACGGTCGAGCGGGATCAGGCCAGGGCGATAGAAATCGTCCATATCATGGATCGCGTAGGCGATGTCGTCGGCCCAGTCCATGATCTGCGCTTCCAGCGACATACGCCGGTTCTGACTAGAGCCACGCACCCAATTCAGTTCCCAACGTTCAGACAGATAAGCGCCCCACTTGCGTTTTTTGAGAGGATATTGGCTCGTCTGGGGTTGGTCGGCCATCAGCCAGGGATATTTGAGTAAAGCGTTTAAAGTGGCGCGGGTCAGATTCAGCCCCCAGATGTCCCACCGGCGCACTTCCAGCTTGTTGACGATGCGAAAGGACTGCGCGTTGCCTTCGAAGCCGTCCCCGCCTTGCTCGCGTACCAGGGCATCTAACTGCGCTTCACCCGTATGACCAAACGGCGGATGTCCCAGGTCATGCGCCAGCGCCGCCGCCTCGACTACATTGGGATCAAGCCCCCCCAAACGGTCAAGGATGCGTTTGTCTTCGGTCAGCCGCAGCAGTCTTTCGGCCAGCCGGCGGCCAATCTGCGCAACTTTTAATGTGTGTGTAAGTCTATTATGAAATATTTCGCCGGCGGTGGCGTTCACCACCTGCGTTACTCCCGCTAAACGGCGCAGGGCAGGCGTATGAATGACGCGCTCACGATCACGCTCGAAAGGTTCGCGCAGAAAACTACCACGTACTGCTTGGGGATCATACTGATTGTAAATCCGATCTGTGCGCCGCGCCCCCATACCATTCCCCCCTCCATAACGGCAATCGCTCATTTGCATGAGCGATTCTTAAGTGCGATTGACGGCTAACTATTAATGATAGCCGCTTGATTGCCTAACGCCAAGCATAGATGCCGCTTTAGCCGCGAGATGCACGCACCAGTTTATGATCGTCAGTTAAGCGGATTTTGCCCTGGTCGATCAGCGTCCAGACTAGGGTGCGGACCGCGGTGTTGAACTGCGAAACCTTGAGTTGGGTGAGGAGTTGACTCAAAGCTAACGGCGTTTGCAGCGCGTCGATGACCTGCTGCTCAGAGACTGATACCTCGACATGATTGCCAAGTTCGACGGAGTCGCCCATAATAGTCATGCCTCCTGATAACTGCTGAATCTACTTTAACACAAATTTAAAAAAAGGTCGATGAACTATTTATGAATTTCTGAGCATTTCTATTAGTTATGTGCTATTACAATGCTTTTTGACAGTGTGGTGTACAGCAAAAGAGATTGTATATATACTTGCTCGCGCATACAAGGAGGCGCTTATGCCGCGCTTACGTGAACTGGGCGTCACGCCCGGACGCCTGCCCACCGGCCCATTGAATGCCATTACCGACGTGCCCGGCGTCAAGGTCGGCCATGTGACGCTGATCGACGGCCAAGGCACGCTGCATCCCGGCAGCGGCCCGGTGCGCACCGGCTGCACCGCGATTCTGCCGCACGACGGCAACCTGTTCCGCGACAAAGTGAACGCCGCCGTTCACACGATTAACGGCTTCGGCAAGGCTGCCGGCTTCGAGCAGATCCGCGAACGTGGCAGCATCGAAACGCCGATTCTGCTGACCAACACGCTGAACGTGGGGCAGGTCGCGGACGCCCTGACAGCCTATATGCTGCGTGACAACCCGGACATCGGCCTGTCTGCCGGCACGGTATGCCCGACAGTGGGCGAATGCAACGACGGCTTTTTGAGCGATCTGCGCGGGCGGCATGTGCATCAGCCGCATGTCTGGGCGGCCATCGAAAACGCACAAGGCGGCGCGGTGGCCGAAGGCAATGTCGGCGCGGGCACGGGCACGGGCTGTTACCAGTTCAAAGGCGGAATCGGCACAGCATCGCGCCGCATTTTCGACGGGCGCTTCACGGTCGGCGCGCTGGCGCAGACCAATATGGGCCGGCGCGAAGAACTCATGGTGCTGGGCGCGCCCATTGGCCAGCATTTTCTGGAAAGCCATATGCCCGAAACACCGCCCGGTTCGATCATGATGGTGCTGGCGACAGACGCGCCGCTCACATCCCGGCAGCTCACGCGGCTGGCGGTACGCGCGGGTTTCGGGCTGGCGCGCACAGGCACGGTGAGCCACGACGGCAGCGGCGACTTCGTGATCGCCTTCACCACGACGCTGCGCCGCCCGCACTCTCCCGACGACATGGTGCGGCAGGAACTGCTGTTCACCGAACGCGGCGAGGACATCAACGTCTTTTTTACGGCGGTGGTGGAGGCGGTAGAAGAAGCGATTCTTAACGCGCTGTGCATGGCCGAAACCATGACCGGGCGTGACGGCAACACGCTGCACAGTATCCCGATCGATAAACTGGCCGAACTGCTGGCGTACTATAAGCGGCGGTAGCCTGGCAGCGGAGCAGCAGACGGCGGCCTAAGCGCGCTCCCTCTGGCGCGATGCTGTCAGCTTGACGCAGCGGCGCCTATGGCGTTAGAGGGAAAATAGACGCGCCCGCCGCCACCAATGGCAGCCTATACACAGTCTTCACGAAACTGCCTGTGTACAAATTACAGATTTTGTGTCAAAATATAGGGCAGCAAGGTGTGAACTGACCTTGGCCAAATACGAACTGTTCTGCTCCTGATGCATGTTGCACTGTCAGTCGCTTCAGCGTTTTTGCCACGTCAATTTCCCCGTGCTGTCTAGCTTCCCTTTTGTGTGCATACAGGAGTACGTCATGAGTAAGAAATTGTACGTGGGCAACCTGCCTTACAGCGCGAGCGAAGAACAACTGCGCGAGATGTTCGGTCAGGCCGGCGAAGTGTCCGAAGTAACGATCATCACCGATCGTGAAACCGGGCGCTCCAAAGGCTTCGGCTTTGTCGAAATGGCCGATGAAGAAGGCGCCCAGGAAGCCATCCGCCGCTTCAACGGCATGACGATGGATCGCCGTCCGCTGACCGTCAACGAAGCGCGCCCGCGTGAGGACCGTCCTGGTGGCGGCAGCCGTGACCGCCGCGATAATCGTGGTGGCGACAGCGGCGGGCGTCGCCGCTTCTAAAGAAGATTGTCTATCAATGTAGGACGAGTCATGCCTCGTTCTATATGAAAATCAGCAGATAGCGCGTGACTTGTGGGTCACACGCTGTTTTTGTTTGTAGGGTGCGCAAGCTCAGTGAAAAGAAATCAATTGAGGATGCGATTTGTCTTGTCTGCGGCCAGCGGACAAGACAAGCCTTGTTCCTACGAAAACACGCGGATACCGGCTTAAATGGGCCGGAGTTCGACGATCAGGCCATCGCTCCAGCCGTATTTGGCGTCCATCAGCGCGCTCACAGCCGCCGCCAGCGCCGGTTCAGCGGCCGGTCTGATCGTGCGTCCGCGCGCCGCCGCCAGCGGGCGTGTTTCTTCGCGCGCGGCGCGCCGCCCCACGCTGAACGTCACCGCTGGATTGTGCAGGATATTCCGCACCCAATGGGCGTTTTCGCGCCCTTCGGCCACCATATAGTAGCAGCCGCCGTGCTCGACGAACCAGATTTCGATGTGGCGCGGCTGGCCGCTCTTGCGCCCGGTCGTCGTCAGATACAGATAGGTGTCGTCGGGGGGATTTTCGTTCGCCACAACAGCCCCTAACCCGAACTGCACCAATCGGCGTCGCAGAAGGGTTCAAACGTTACGCCATCGATATTGGGCAGCGTTTCGAACTGCTCCGGCGTCAGCGTCGTGCTGGTGTAATCGACAAACACCTGAAACCCCGCGGCCTGCACGAGAATCATGGCCGAATACTGCGTGTAACTGCGCGCGACGACCGTCAGCGGCGTATCGCGCGGGATGACGCCGACACGCTGACGGGCATCGCGGTCTAAAAAGGCCACCGTAAAACTGCCGAGCGGCGTGATCGTGCCGGAAGCCTGCGCAGAGGGGGCGTTCAGGCCGCCGCTGCTGCTGCCGCCGAGCAGGTTTACTTCCGTGAAGCGGCTGGCTTCGAGTTCGACCTGCGCGCAAAAATCGGGGCTGTTGGGGTCGGCCTGGATGGTGAAGCCGCCAGAGCCGCGGAAGGAGCGTTCCAGCAGGCTGACGAGCGCCTGTGTGGCGCGGGTGCAGCGCATCAGCGGGTCGTCGCCCACCCAGCCGGCAGGGCGCACGCCGGGCTGCACCACGGCATCGGCCAGCAGTTCCAGATCGTGACGGATGTCGCGGGCGATGGCATACAGCGAACTGGCGACGGGGCCAAACCAGCCGGCGGGACGCTGGTCAGCGCCCAGCAGATTGCCCACCAGCAGTTCCAGATCGAGGCGAATCAAGAGCGGAATCTGCGGGTCATTAAAGTCCTGGCTGCCGTTCCAACCGGGCGGGCGCTGGCCGTTCAACTGGGCGTTCGCCAGCGTTTCCAGGTCAAGGCGCGCGTTAATCAGCACCGGCAGCGCTTCGCCAAGCGCGGTAGCCGGCTGGGTTGGGCCGGCGGTGGCGCTGGGCGCGGGCGTGGCGCTGGGCGCGCTGGTCGGCGTCCATGTCGGCGGCAGTGTAGAGATTTGCTGCGCTTCCTGCGTGGCGATCGGCTGCTGCCAGAGCGCGGCATCAGCGGCGGGGGCATCGGCAGCGTGCGCCAGCGCCAGCAGGCAAATGACCACAGTACAAAAAACAGCAGCCCAGTGGATTCGGCTCACGGCAGCACTCCTCGGCAAGAAGACCTCAACTGTTGTCGATTATAGCGAATCCCTGTCAAGTGCGCCCAACGCCGCCGCCAACAGGGTGCGCAAGGTGGCTGGCGGCAGGGGCGCCGCTGCGGCCTGCCCGCCACCGCGCCCGATATACAGCAGCGCCGCCACGCGCATTTCGCGTTCGCGCGCCAGCGGTAGGTACGGGCTGAGATAACGCCCAACGACCTGCGCCCCCGCGCGCGCCCAGAAGGCCGCTTCGGCAGGCGTTTCCAGCCGTGTGCTGCTGACACACACATACACGCCGCGCCGGAAGGGACGCGCGCAGATGGTTTCCGCGCCGCGCAGCAGCGCCTCACGGCTGGCCGCGTCGAAGGGCGGCACCTGCTGCACGAAGCCGCCGGCTTTGTCGCTGAAAAAGGTATAGTGCTGGCCGCGTGTGCCGTCGATAAAGTCGTCGGCCACCAGCCAGTCGCCTGTTTCCAGCAGCGGCGAGAGCGCGCCTGCGGTTTCGCACAGCCACAGATAATGCGCGCCCAACATGTGCAGCGCGTGAATCGTAGCGCGCGGATCGGTCAGCGCGGGCGCGCACCACAGGACATTGTGTTCGCCCATGCGTTCCTGCGCGATCGGCGCGGAATCGCCGTAGGGCGTGACATGGATTGCGCCGCTAACGGGCAGGTCGGTCAGCACAGCGATCATGACTGGCTCTGGTAGGAACACAGGGCACGCGCGCGCGGCGTGTGCGCCGTCAGCCGGTAGGCATCAAAACACGCCGGAATCAGCACCGTTTGCCCATAGGCCACCGTGACGGCAGGCGTGCGCGGCCCCAAAAAGCGGCGGCTGTCGGTGATAGGGCCGTCGGCGGCAAGGCTGAGAGCCTGCACAGCGAAGGTGCCTTCGATGCAGGTCAGGGCATGAAAATGGCGGGCGGGCGCGTCGCGGTGCATGAAAAATTGCAGCGGCTGGCCGGCCTCCAGGTACAGCAGCGCGGTGGTGAAATATGGGCTGCGCACAATTTCGGTGGTTTTGTCCACATCGGCGTAGTGTTCGACCAGCGGCAGCGTTTCGACGTTCGCCACCTGCGCCGCTTTGTCGATATGCAGCGTGCGCGGTTGACCGTCCAGCCCCAACCGCCCCCAGTCGTACAGGCGGTAGGTGGTATCCGACGACTGCTGCACCTCATAGATCAGCAGCCCCGGCCCCAGCGCGTGGACATTGCCCGCCGGGATAAAAAGCACATCGCCGCGCCTGACATGGGCATACACCAGCAGATTTTCCAGCGTGTTGCTGCGGCTGGCGTGGGCCAGCATAGTGCGTGTCGTGCCCGGTTTCACGCCCAGCACCAACTGCGGCGCGTGGCCGTTTTCGCGTTCGGCGTCCAGCACCACCCAGGCTTCGGTTTTGCCGCGCGGTTGGCCTTCGTAGGTTTGCGCCTGTTCGTCATTGGGGTGTACCTGCACCGAAAGCCAGTGCGCGGCGTCGAGAATTTTGACCAGCAGCGGGATACCGTGCGCCGGGTCATTGTGCGCGCCGATCAGGTCGGCTTTGAAGGCTTGCAGCAGATCGCCCAGCGTGCGCCCGGCGAATTCGCCGTTGATCACCGTCGCGCTGTCGTGGACTTCCCACGCTTCGCCGTAGGGTTGGGTGTCGGGTAGTTTTTTGCCGAGCTGGCTTTCCAGCCGCCGCCCGCCCCACACCCGCACGTGCAGCGTGGGTTCAAGTAACAGGGGATAAAGTGGCATGAAGATCAACTCCTATCATGCCCACATTGTCGCCCAAGAAGTGCGCGGCTTCAAGCGTGTAGTTGGTTTTACACATTATTTACCGTTAAATCTTATTTTCTTATCAATTCTGCGGCTATACTTTATGCATCTGATGGAACACAATGGCGTATCGAAAATAAACCCATAGGATGGACGCAGACGGACGGCGAAAATGCCGTCCCTACGCTCAAAATGGCATGTCAGGTAGGGGCGCGGTTTTTCGCGTCCGTCGAAATCATATAAATCTGAGTTTGCTTACGCATAAGGAAGGGGACACGACGATGAAAAAGGGATTGATCGCCTATCTGCTGCTGCTGGCGCTGCTGGCGGCGGCCTGTAATTTCGGCGGCGTGGGGCTGGAACGCAATGCCGATGGCAGCCTGAACATCAATATCACACTGAGCGAAAGCCAGGTGAACGACCTGGTGTCGCAGGCGTTGATCAGCGCCGAATCCAGCGGGCGCAGTGTGCGCGTGCAAAACGCCAGCGTCGATTTGCAGCCAGGACAGATGGTGATCAGCGGCGAATACGAACAGCAGAACGGCACAGGCAACTTCGTGCAGGGGTCGATCACGCTGGCGGTGGCGATGGTCGATGGCCGCGTGAATGTCAGCGTGACGCAGGCCAATATCGGCGGCATGGAAGCCAACGACGCGCGGCTGACGGAAATCGCCGAGCGCATCAACGACGCGCTGGGGGCGCGCGCGCAGCAGGGCAGCAGCGGCGATGTGCGCATCACCAACGTCACGATCAGCGCTAACGATCTGACGCTGGTCATCAACGTGCCCGCCGGCCAGTAAGTAGACGGCCTGACAGGGGCGAGCCGCAGCGGTTCGCCCCTCAGCGCGGCAGCACTGTGTTATCTGTTGTCTTGCCAATGATGAAGCCCGCAACGGCGCAGATCAGCAGCGGCAGCAGCGCCGCGATTTTCCATTCTCCCGGCAGCAGGAAATATAACAGGGCGGCCAACAACGCGCCCAACAGCAGCCCAGCCAGCGCGCCTTTCCAGCGCCCCGGCAGCAGATCGTACAGATCGCGCAGCAGCGGTTTCTGGCGCGCCTTCTGGATCTGTTTAGCGCGCTGCGCGTGTTTGCCCCAATCGTAGCCTTTGATTTTGGACGTGCCGGGATCGCGCGCTTTGATTTGCGCGTCGCGCAGGCGCTGCAAGCGGTCTAACTCATCTTTGTTGCTCATGGGGATTCCTGATAGATAGCAGGCCGATCACGCCATGCGGAGATCGGCAATTGTTACACTTATTTTACACCCAAAATCCCCGTGCTTACGATCGGCGCGCTTGATAAATAATTGAGGAAAAATTACGTTGACAGCCATACGATTTCCATGATAACTATGAAATAGCATTTGGTTTCACACATATTCTTCCGGGAACAATTTATGGCGATAACCACATCAACGCTTACAAAGCCTGTTGACCCTGACGGCAGCGCAGGCGCGCTCTGGCGGCGGCTGGTGCAGCCCAGCGCCGAATTAACCGATATCGGCGAGCGGCACAGCGCCAGTCTGTTCTGCGGTCTGCTGCTGGTGTTTGCCGTGCTGGGGATCGTTATCATCGTCGCTTTCCCGCTCTTTGACCACACCTCCCCGCTCAGCCTGCCGGGTCTGCTGGCGGTCGGGCTCATGTTCGTGCCCTATGCCTTGGGGCGCACGCGCCATTATCGTGTCGGCGTCGTCATACTGCTGACGATCATTAATCTGACGATTTTCTATTCGGTGATGACCAGCACCAGCGCCAGGCCAATGAACACGTTTTATTTTATGGTGCTGACGGTGGTGCTGGCGGGCATCCTGTTTTCGGTGCGCGGCACGGTCGTGACCATCATTTTCACGGTGGCGCTGATGCTGGTTGCGCCGTTTGTGCATCCCGACAATCTCAACGTGGCCTCGCCGATCAGCCTGGTTATCCTGGTTTCCTGCCTGGTGCTGGTGTTGATCCAGCACCGCAACAGCCTGGAACGCGAACGGCAGGCGGAACTGAGAGCGGCCCTCCAGCGCGCCGAAAACGCCAACAGCGCGCTGCACGCCGCCAACGCCGAAATGCTGCACAAAAATCAGGAATTGGCGCGCGCCAACGCCCTGGCCAAAGAACACGCCCGCCTGAAATCGGAATTTATGGCGACGATGAGCCATGAACTGCGCACGCCGCTTAACGCCATTCGCGGCTTTTGCGGTATCATGCTCGAAGGCATGGGCGGCGAAATCGACGAGGAAGCGCGCCATATGGTGGGGCGCATCGACGCCAACGGCACCCGCCTGCTCACGCTGATTAACGACGTGCTGGATATCGCCAAGATCGAAGCCGGGCGCATGGAGATCGTCAACGAAACGTTCGCCCCGCGCGATCTGGTCAAACGCTGGCAAACGCAGATGAGCGTGCTGGCCGCGCAGAAAAACCTGACCTTTGAAGTCCAGATTGACCCGCAGTTCCCCGACACGCTGATCGGCGACCCCGAACGCCTGACACAAGTGGCGGTCAATCTGCTCTCGAACGCCTTCAAGTTTACCGAAAAAGGCGGAGTGAAGTTGGAGGTGCGGCGGGAAGAGGCGACATGGGAAATCGTCGTTAGCGACAGCGGCATCGGCATTCCGCCGCACGCCATTAACTTCATTTTCGACGAATTCCGGCAGGTCGATGGCTCGTCCAAACGCAGTTTTGGCGGGTCGGGGCTGGGGTTGGCGATCGTGCGCAACCTGTGCCGCATGATGGACGGCAGCATCAAAGTCAGCAGTGTGTTGGGGCAGGGCAGCACCTTCACGGTGACGCTGCCGCTGCAAAGCACAGCCGAGCCGCTGCCGGTTGTATCCTGAGTATTTTGATTTATAGGTGTTTTCAGGTTGGGGAGGTTGGAAATCATGTCTGCACAAATTCGGCGTGATATTCTGCGCAATTGGCCGGTGCTGGTGGTCGATGATGAGGCCGACAGTCTGGAGGTGGCGACGCGCATCCTGCGTTTTTACGGCGCCGACGTCACGACCGCCGTCAACGGTCAGGATGCGCTGCGAGCCGTTAAGCGTTTTCGCCCGCGCTTCATTATTTCGGATTTATCCATGCCGGTGCTCGATGGCTGGGGGCTGCTGTATGAGCTGAAGATGGAACGCGACACCGCCGAAATCCCGGTGATTGCGCTCACGGCGCACGCGATGAACGGCGACCGCGCACGGGCGATCGAGGCCGGCTTCCACAACTACCTGACCAAGCCGCTGACGACGGCCACCTTTATGAGCGAACTGCTGGCGCTGCTGATGGATATTCCGGCGCTGGCCGTCGAACTGCAATCCTGATGGAAAGGGCATAAAAATGAAAAACTGGAATCTGCTGGTGGTCGAAGATGATCCCGATGGGCGGGAAGTGGTGGGGCGGCTGCTGCGCTACCACAAGATCGCCTACCAGACCGCCGATAACGGGGAAGAGGCGCTGCAAAATCTGGAAGAAAAACGCTTTACCGGCGCGATCATTGATCTGGCGCTGCCAGGTATCGACGGTTGGTCGCTGCTGCGCGCCATTCGCCAGAATCCCCAGACGGCGCATCTGCCGTGTGTCGCCATCACCGCCTTTCATTCGGCAGAACTGGCGCTGAAAGCGATCGAAGCGGGCTTCACGGCCTATTTCCCCAAACCGTTAGATTCGACTGCCTTCGTGCGCGAACTGGAACGCATTCTTTAAGACAGCATTTAAAATGTCAGGCTTGTGTAGGGGCGCTGGGCGCAGCGCCTGCTACAAAAATATTCGAAAACCTGTTTCAGCCGTTGCCGCGGTTTGTTCGTCACCTCGCCTGCCGCTGAGGGTTGTATATCGTAGTATTGGACAGCCTTCAGGGGGAACACTCATGACAAAGGCCAGTCTGGGTTCACGGTTCGCGGCCATCTTCGTTGATGGCATCATTCTGGGCATCGTCACCGGGGCGCTGGCGGCGCTGCTGGGGCGTGCCGACATCGGCAGCATCGGCGGTTTTTTGCTGAGCGTGGCCTATAACGGCTTCTTCTGGACGCGCTACAACGGCCAGACGCCAGGCAAGATGCTGCTGCGCATCCGCGTCGTCAAGAAGGACGGCGGCAGCCTGACGTGGGCCGACGCCATCATTCGCGTCGCGGGCTATTTCATCAACACTGCCGTATTCCTGATCGGCTGGATCTGGGCGTTTATCGACGCCGACCGGCAGGGCTGGCACGACAAGCTCGCCGGCACTTACGTCGTGCAGGCTTAACGCTTTTCGTGTGGGGCGCGTGCTGCGGTATACTCGCGGTACGCGCTTTTTTTGATTCTGATGAAAGGAAAGGCTCATGCCGCTGCTGCGCACGCCTGACGAACGCTTCGCCAATCTGCCAGATTACCATTTTGCGCCGCATTATGTCGAGATCAACGGCGCGCGTGTCCATTATGTGGACGAGGGACAGGGAGAGGTGATTCTGTGCCTGCACGGCGAGCCGTCGTGGGTCTACCTGTACCGCAAGATGATTACGCCGCTGGCGCAGCAGTTTCGCGTCGTGGCGCTGGACTTTATCGGCTTTGGCCGTTCCGATAAATACAGCGAAATCGAGGCCTATTCGGCGCAGATGCACTATGATACCGTGCTGGCGTTTATCGAAGCGCTCGATCTGCGCGGCATCACGCTGGTGTGCCAGGATTGGGGCGGGCTGATCGGGCTGCCGGTGGCCGCTGACCACAGCGAACGTTTCGCGCGGCTGGTGATTATGAACACGTGGCTGCCTGTCGGTGAGCCGCTGGGCGAAGCCTTCATGGCGTGGCGCAGCTTCGCCGAAAAAGCCGGGCGCGAGCTGCCGATTGGCTTCCTGTTCAGCCGCAGCATGGCGCAGCGCGACCGGATGCCCAAAGCGATTCAGGCGGCCTATGAAGCGCCGTTCCCCGATGCCTCGTACAAGGCGGGCGCGGCGGCTTTCCCCCTGCTCGTGCCGATGCACCCCGACGATGCGGCTGTGCCGATGATGCGGCGCGCGCGCGAAAAGCTCCAGCACTGGCACAAGCCGGCGCTGGTGATGTTTTCTGATGGCGACCCCGTGACGCGCGGCGCGGATGTGCTCTTCCGCCGCCTGATTCCCGGCGCGCAGGGACAGCCAGAGATCACGATCGCCGACGCCGGACATTTCTTGCAGGAGGAAAAGGGCGAGGAGATCGCGCAGCAGATCGCCGCTTTCATGGCGCGCACGCCGTTAGGATGAGCACAATCTCAAAGAGATGCAGCCGTTGAGCGGCGGGCTGGCTGGCAAACCCTATGCCTGACGGCCGCAAACGCGCCCAAACCCTACCCGGCCCCCGTGTGAATCTTGCCATCATCGACGTGCCAGACGGCGGCGCGCTGTAAAAAGGTCTTGGTAAAAATTTCCAGTTCGGTGGTGGTCATCAGCGTTTGCGTCACACCGTCGATGCGTTCCAGCAGGAAGGCGCGGCGGTGCGCGTCGAGTTCGGCCACCACTTCGTCCAGCATCAGAATCGGGTATTCGCCGGTCTGCGCGCGCATCCACGACAGTTCCGCCAGTTTAAGCGCCAGAACGGCGGTGCGCGCCTGGCCGCGACTGCCGTACAGTCCTGTATCGCGTTCGTTGATGCACAGGCGCAGTTCATCGCGGTGCGGCCCGGAGAGCGTCACGCCTTTTTCTACCGATTCATCCTGTTCGGCTTTCAGGCGCGCGGCGAACTGTGGGCGAATTTGCTCGGCGCTCAGTTCGCGGTGCAAATCCAGCCCGGCAAGCGGGAACGACATCTGGCCGTCGCCTTCGGCGGTGGGCAAAAAGCCCGGTTGATAATGCAGCGTGAGCGTTTCGCGCCGTCCGGTGAGTTCCAGATGCGCCTGCTGCGCACGGCCCTCCAGATCGCGCAAAAAACGCTGGCGGCGCGCGATGAGCACACTGCCGTAGCCGGCCAATTTATCGTCCCAGTATTCGAGTTCGTCGCGGCTGCCACGCCCTTCGGCCAGGCGGCGCAACAGGGCATTGCGCTGCGGCAGCAGGCGTTCGTATTGATCGAGCGCTTCGAAGTACTCCCGGCTGACCTGCGCCAGCGTGTCGTTGATGAAGCGCCGGCGTTCGCTGGGCGCGCCCTCGACTAAAGTCAAATCCTGCGGCAAAAAGAGCACGACGTTGACCAACCCCACCATGTCCATCATGCGCTTTTCAACGCCGTTGAGCTTAATCACCTTGCGGAAACGCTGCGTGTTATCCGGCGTGCGTTCCAGCATCAGCGTAACTTCCACCCGGCTGAGCGAACGCCCCTGCACCTCCGCCGCCAGCCGCGCGTAGGGCAGCGGGTCGCCCTCGGTGCGCCAGTGGATTAGCTGGCGATCGCTGGCAGTGTAGGGCGATTTAAAAGTCGCCAGATAGTACAGCGCCTCCAACAGACTGGTTTTGCCCTGCGCGTTGTCGCCGTGCAGCACAACGGGTTGTTTTTGCGGCAAACTGAGCTCAAGGCGCGCGTAGTTGCGAAAATTGGTGAGAGACAAATGTTCGATCAACATGGCTCCATTATAGCTTAAGGCGCTGTGCTAGAATAGTGATAGTCGAGCGCTGCGGAGGGGGGCATTCGGTTTTTGGGGCGCGTTTGCGAGGCATACCGCCGGCCGTTAAAACGCCCGGCCGCCGAAAAACCAAACCTACTAAAGGGGCTGGAGAGGGTCACAATCGACCAGCATCTTGAGCGCGTTTCGAGATTTTGCCGCAGGGGGATAAGGCACAAATTTCAGAACGCGCAGACTTTGCGCGCTGCCTTAATCACGCAGCAGCAGATAGGCTGCGGCGCGGAAGCAAAAGAGGGTGATGAAGACCGGCAAAAGCACGGGCAGCGCGATCTCTACCAGCAGGCGCATTTCCGGCGTCAGCGGCAGCACACGCGGCAGATTGAGGAAGATGAAGTACAGGATGGTCAGGATCATTGTCCACAGCGCCGCCAGATTGCGATAGGGGATCAGCACGGCGATCAGCACCCCCGCCGCGCCGATCATCAGCGGCTCTAAGATCAGCCGCGCCAGGCATACCGTTACGCCCACCCAGACGATGAAGCGCGCTTCGTAAGGCTGGGTTTGCAGCGAAAACAGCGCCGTGTATTGCAGCAGCACCAGCGGCAGCGTCAGCCCGAACGCGCCGATCATAATCAGCCCCAGTTCTTCGCCGCGCCGCCAGATGGCCGCCGCCACTTTGCTCAGCAGGATTTCGCCGATGTTCATCGGCGTGATGCGCAGCAGCGCCAGCGTATTTTCGCGCAGTTCATCGACCATGCCGCGCGCCGTGTCGTGGCCGACGTACAGCAGAATGCGCAGGTAGGCAAACAGGCCGAGCGGCGCCAGAATCACCGCCGCCACCGCTACACCCGCCGCCAGCCGGAAAATGAAGGGAAAAAATGTGGAGATCAGGATCAGCGCGACCAGCAGCATGTACCAATACAGCAGCGTCGCCGGCTCTGGCGCCAGGATTTTCCAATACACGCCCAACTGGCGGCGCACAAGCGGATTCGAGCGCCGCGCCCACAGCGGAAGCTGGCGGTCAATCAGTTCCGGGTCATATTTGACCAGATGCGCGATCGATTGGTCAGTCAGTGGTGCCATACATTACGTCACTCGATACAGCTTAAACTCATTATAACGGCAAGCGATGCGCTTCTCAACCTTACGGATTACAAGATCGTAATCCGCGGCAGAGGTGTCGGGAGAGAGCACCGCATTGGCTGAATTTCTTGCTGTGCTGGTGGCAAAGCTCAGCGCTTGCCCACACGCCGGAACTTGAGCTTCGACACGCGCATTCCCTCCATCTCCTCGACACGCAGTTCATACTCGCCGAACGGCACCACATCCCCCACGCGCGCGATGCGATCCAGATGTTCTGCTACATAGCCCCCCATCGTGGCCGAAAGCGGTGCGACCTCCGGGTCATTCAAGCGCTGCGCCGCCTCTGTGATGCTCACCAAACCGTCGATATAGCCTTCGTCCGCGCCGTCCTGATGCTGCACCGCCGTCTCGCCCTCGTCAAATTCGTCGCGCAGTTCGCCCACCAACTGCTCGATAATGTCTTCCATTGTCACCACGCCGGCCATGCCGCCGTACTCGTCGATGATGACGGCGAACTGCGTTTTGCTCTCTTGCATCTTTTCCAGTAGCTTATCCACACTGGCGGTCTGCGGGATAAACAACGGCGTGCGCAGCACATCGTTCAGCGTGAACGCCTCGTGAGGGTGCGTCAGCAGCGCCGGGCGCTGCACCAGCGTGTCGAGCAAGTCTTTCATGTGCAGCACGCCGACGACCTTATCGATGCTGCCGTCGTACACCGGATAGCGCGAATGGTGCTGTTCGGCCACCAGCTTCAGCAGTTCCGGCAGCGTAATATGCATGGGGATAGCATCGACTTCTACGCGCGGCTGCATGATCTCCATGGCCTGAATCGCGCTGAAATCGAAGGCGCGGCGCAGCAGACGTTCTTCGCTTTCTTGCAGCAGACCGGCCTCGCGGCTCGACCGGACCAGCATTTCCAGTTCTTCGGCCGAATGCACATGGGCATGGCCGCTGACGGAGTGGAAGCCCAGCGCGCGCACGATAAAATTGCCGATATTGTTCATGACACTAATCACCGGGCGGAAGACCCACAAAAACACCGCCGTAGGCTGCGCGACGAAGACAGAGACCTGTTCCGGGCGCTGGAGCGCGATGGCTTTGGGCGCCAGTTCGCCCAGCACAATATGCAGCATCGTCACCAGCGCGAAGGAGATGGCGATCGTGATGGTCTGGCCGACAGTATGCAGCGCTTCTTCCGGCAAAAACAGCGCCAGCAGCCCCTCGAAAATATGCCCTACCGCCGGCTCACCGATCCAGCCCAAACCCAGGCTGGCGAGCGTGATGCCCAACTGGGTGGCGGCGATATAGCTGTCGAGATGGCGCAGCGCGTTTTGCGCGGCGATAGCGCCCGCGCTGCCTTCCGCAGCTAATTGGGCGATGCGGGTTTCGCGCGCGCCGACCAGCCCGAATTCTGCCGCGACAAAGAAGCCGTTGATGCCCACCAGCGTAAATACAGCCAACAAACCGAGCAGGGTATCCATGATATTTCATTCCAGATGAACGAGGCAGCGGCAAGCGCGGCGGCTCAAGATTTTTCGGTGCTGAGGTCGGCGAGAATGGCGCGCAGCAAGCCGATGAGTGGTGTGACAGGCACGCGCAGTTGCAGCCCGCGCTGGCCAGCACTCAGGTATAGATTTTGCAGTTCGGCGGCGGCGCTGTCCAGATACAGGGGCCAGTTTTTATGCGTCAGCATCAGCGCACTGATGCCGCCGACTTTCAGCCCGGTCAGCGCCTCAGCGTCTTTGTGCGCGGCCATGCGCACCTTTTTTTCGCCCGCCGCCGCCGCCAATTTTTTCAGGTCGAGCGCGCGGTGCGCCGCGATCATCACCAGCAGCGGCTTTTTGCCCACCCCTTCGGGTTCGACCACCAGCGTTTTGTAGATCATAAACGGCGGCACGCCCAGCATATCGGCGATCTCCTCCGCGTCGCGCGTCGAGTCATCATAGGGGATGACTTCGTAGGGGATATTGTGCTTGTCCAGCAGGCGCATCGAGTTCAGTTTAGTGGTCATGCTTGTATAATGTTCAGGCTAAACGTTTCGGCTTTTTCTTCGCCCGGCTGGAGCACAAAGACATTGGCGGCGCTGATGCCCTGCGCGTGCAAATTGAAACCGTCGTTGGCGTTGGTGACCGGTTCAAGCGCGAAAAACGGCTTATCGGCGGGCGCGTACAGCACGATATGTTTGTACAACGCGCCGGCGCGCAGGTGAATTTCTGTGTCGCCATAGGCGAAACGCACTGGCTGCTCTGGCGTGTGGCCGGTGAACAGATCGTCGATCAGCAGCTTGTAGTTTTCCGGCGCCAGTGTCTTCATCTGGCGGAAATCCAGCCGTTCTTCGGTCAGCGGCACAGGTCCAGCGCTCGGCAGATTGTCCTCCAGCTCATAAACCAACGGGCAGGGGATTTCCAGCCGCGCGGGGTCGGCGCCCATCTTGCGCACGAAATACGGATGGTGGCCAAAGCCGGCGGGCATCGGGCGCGCGTCTTCGTTTTTTACGCTTGTGTAGAGCGAAAACGTGCCGCCTTCCAGTGTGAATTCCTGCACGCCGGAAAAACGGAACGGAAAATTCACATCGTTGTGCTCATCCGAGCGGAAGCTGAGGCGCAAACGCTGCGGCTCGGCGTGATCGACACGCCAGGCGTAATCTTTGGCGACGCCGTGAATGGCGGTGCCGTCTTTGTAGTTGACTTGGAGCGTATATTCTTTGTCGAGGAAGCGGAATTTGGCGGCGCGCAGCCGGTTCGACCACGGCAGCAGCACGTAGCTGGCGCACTTGGCGGACGTGGCGTAATCGGCGGTGGGCGTCGGGCGCAGAAAATCGACCCACCCGCCGCCGCGCAGGATGCGACCATAAACCAGCGCGCCGCCGGTTTCCGGCAGAATGCCGATCGACCAATGCTCATTTTGCAAAATGTTCATACTTGTGCTCACTTCTTGGGTTTCAGGCGCGGCGCGCAGGCAAAAAAGCACGCCCCACAGCGCCGCCGCTCACCCCTGCCCCTTTTACAAGGGGAGGTCTTTAAGGGATAGGCGCGGCTGCACCGCCTGTGGCTAAAGCCAACAGGCTGCATGCAAATGCGGTAAGCCCACTAAAGGGGCTGGAAAAGGCTGCAAGAGTTCATCACAATTTGCAACTCCTGAAGGTGCGTTTAGACCAACGAAAAGCATAAAACCATCCTGGTAAGCTGCTGACCCCTGAAAAATGACCTCTACTTATACTGGCGCATCGCCAGCCGCCCGATCAGACCGGGCAGCAGCAAATTGCCCAACACGATTAAACGATCGAAAAAGCGCAGCGCAAAACGCCCGCCGCGCCCGCTGCTGGCGCGCACCAGCCGCTCAGCCACGTATTCGGCGCTCATGCGCGGCAGGCGCGCGGCGCGTTCGCTGTAGCCGCTATGCCCCAGCCGCCGCTGGTTGAACTCGCTTGTGGTGCGCCCGACCAGCACATCGCTGACGGCGATATGATCGGCGGCCAGTTCCAGGCGCAGCGCGGCGGCGATACTGCTGACAAAGGCTTTGCTGGCGGCGTAAGCGGCAGTATAGGGCGTGACCATGTTGTAGACGACGGAGGAGATGATGATGATATGGCCGCCGCCGCCCGCGCGCATGGCTGGCGCTGCCGCGCGCACGCTGTGCAGCACGCCGTCAATATTGGTGCGCAGCAGCGTTTCGATGTCCCCCCAGGCGGCATCCACCAGCGCGCCACGCTGCCCGACACCGGCGTTTGCCACCAGTACATGCAGCCCGCCGAAGCGCGCCAGCGCCTGTGTCACCGCGTTTTGCACATCGTCAGCGTTTTGCACATCACAGGCCAGCGTCAGCATGTCACCGTGCGGCGCGGGCAAAGCCTGTACCGCCGCCTCAAGCTGCGCCAGCCGTTCGACACGGCGCGCGGTGGCGATGACGTGATACCCGGCGCGCGCGAAGGCCAGCGCCGTAGCGTAACCGATGCCGCTGGAGGCGCCTGTCACCAGCGCCACACGCACAGTCATGCCGTCATCCTGTGCAGCGACACGCGGAACGCGTGCAGTTGGGCGCTGAAAACGCCGTGTTTGACCGTCGGGTCGGTTTCCATGATGGTCTGCGCTGCTTCCTGCGAAGGCGCGTAAAAAATGACGACGCCGAAGGCCGCATCCGTACACGGCCCTGCCAATACCCGTTCGCCCGCTTCCAGCATGACCTTCAAGCGCGCGAAATGCTGGCCCACCAGAGCGCTTTCCTCTGGTGTGGCCGTTTCGTTAAAGGCCACGCGCGGCGGACGAATCAGGTAGCGATAGGTGTTCATCAGCCCAGCTTTCGGCGCTTAAACACGCAAAAATACACATTGCTCCAGCGCGGCTCGCCGCCGGGAAAGTGTACATCGCCCTTTTTGCCGATGCCCGCTACCGGCGTCATGCTGACGATTTCCCACCCCTGCGCGCCGTAGCTGTTCAGTTCGGGGATCAGCGCTTCGGGCGTAAAGACCGGCGGATTTTTGACTTTGGGATTGCGCGATTTCAGCCAGTCTTTGATGTCTTGTGTTTTGGCTTCGGCGGTCAGAAACGTGGTGAAGTATTCGAATTGTTCCATGTGCTTGCTGCCCCTTTTTGCGACGATTATAGCCGGAAAAGTGGGGGCTTGGCGAGGGGCACGCGACACACGCCCCCCACAGAACCGCGTGAACAGGCCGCGCTCAGCGTGAGAGAATATGCGCCAGCCGGAACCAGCTTTCGCCGATTTCGCGCGTTTTGGTGGTGACCTCGCTCAGCGGCACGGTAATCATCTCGCGCCCTTCCAGCCCGATCATCACGCCGTTTTCACCGCGCAGCATGGCTTCCATCGCCGCCACGCCCAACCGCGTCGCCAGCAGGCGGTCAAAGGCCGTCGGGCTGCCGCCGCGCTGAATATGCCCCAGAATCGTCAGGCGAATATCGAAACCGTGCGTTTTGTGATCGTTCAGATAATCGGCCAGTTCGGTGGCTTTGTAAGGCGCGCCTTCGGCCATGACGGCGATGGCGTGCGATTTGCCGCGCACATAGGCATCGTCCAGCGCCTGCGCCACGTCGTCCATCGAAATCGGCTGTTCTGGCGTAATCACGATTTCCGCGCCGCCCAAAATGCCAGACATCAGCGCCAGATAGCCGCAGTTGCGCCCCATGACTTCGATCAAAAAGGCGCGGTTGTGCGAAGTCGCCGTGTCGCGCAGCCGGTCTAACGAATCGAGAATCGTGTTCAGCGCTGTGTCTACGCCGATGCTGGTGTTGGTGCCCCAGATGTCATTGTCGATGCTGGCGGGCACGCCAATCACCGGAATGCCCATTTTTTGCAGCGCCATCGCCCCGCGCAGGCTGCCATCGCCGCCGACGACGATCACACCTTCGATGCCGTTTTCATTGATACGCCGCAGCGCGCGTTTTTGGCCGGCGGGCGTTTTGAATTCCTCATTGCGCGCCGTCTGCAAGATCGTGCCGCCGCGCTGTAAAATACCGCTGACCGCCCGGCTGGTCAGCAGTTCGAAGTCGCCCGCCAGCAGGCCGGAGTAAGCTGCCCGAATGCCGATTACTTCGACGTTGTGTTGCAGCCCCGTGCGCACCACCGCACGAATAGCGGCGTTCATCCCCGGCGCATCCCCGCCGCTGGTCATCACCGCGATACGTTTCATCCCATCTTCTCCCGTAGGTTTTGCCGAAAACCCCGCGCTTATTGTAGCGTTTCCACCACGCGATTCAAAACACCGAAAGGCGCAAAACTGCACGCCCTTAGCCTGATCTTAACCTGGACGCGGATACACCTCTACGCTGTCTGCGCCCAGCAGCGCTGTCAGTTCGTTGACAAGCTGCGCGCAGTAATAGGTGTGATGCGACGAAAAATTCATCGGCACGCCCTTGCCATCCTCGCCCTCGATCACCAGCGTAAAACGATCTTTGCCGGGATAGCTGGTCAGAATCCAATGCACCTTGCGCATCAAACGGCGATTTTTGTCGAGGTCGTCGGAGCGCGGCACAAAGACCACTATCCAGTTTTCGGCCTCTGCGTCGCTTTCTTTGCGCCACGGCGACTGGTCATGGTCGTCGCCCGCCACCGAGGCGGACACGGCAACAAACGGTGGCTCGGCGGGCAGCGTGGGCAGCGCGGCGCCGCCCTGTGTCGCCGGGGGCAGCGTCTCGGTATTCACCAGCAGCTTACCGGGCAGCGGCGCCGGCAGTTCGCCTGTGTTATCGTCGGGCGCGTCGGCGTCGTCATAACGGCGCGGGGGCGGCTCTGGATAGTCGTTTTGCGCCCACGCAGGTGTCTCGTCGCGGTACTCGACAGCGGCAGGGGCAGCGCTTAAGCCCAGCGCGCTTTCAAAAACCGCTTCTGCCAGAATTTGCGGGTCGCCGCGGCTCAAATCCAGCTTGCCGGCGAAGATGCGCACTTCGTTCGCCGCAACCATGCTCTGGAACTTTTCCCAGGTGCGCGGGAACATCACGACTTCGATCACGCCCGCCGTGCCGTGCCAGTCTTCGACGCTGGCGACAGCCATCATCTTTTTGTCTTTGGTGGGCAGCACGCGCAGATGAATGATTTCGCCCGCCACGCGCACCACTTTGTTCTGCAAGTGCGGCGATTCTTTGAGCATGTTGACCTCTGCGGTGCCGATGGTTTGCAACTGGTCGGCGATTTTGTCCGCCGGGCGGCCTGTGGCGTACAGCCCCAGCAGGTCTTTTTCCCATTTCAGCATTTCGCGCCGTTTGATGCGCTTATCGGCGGGCACAGCTTGCAGCAGATCGGCGCTGACCGAAACCGTCTCGCCGAAGATGCTCATCTGCCCGACCTTTTGCGCCTCCAGATAATCATGACTGAAACGGATCATGCGGTCTACGGCCTCTACCAACTGCACACGCCGGTCTTCCTGCGTCAGCTTTGGGTCGCCGAAGGCGTCGAGCGCGCCGACTTTAATCAGGCTTTCCAGCGTGCGTTTGCCCACCAGACGCAAGTCTACGCGGCGGCACAAATCTTCCAGATGGCGGAACGGCCCGCCGGCCACGCGCGCGTCGATGATGTGCTTGAGCGACGCTTCGCCCGCGCCTTTGATGCCCACCATGCCGAAGCGAATGCCGCGTTTGCCGTTGGCCTGCGTTTCGATCTCGAAGTTCAGCCCGCTGTAATTCACGTCTGGCGGCAGAATCGGGATATCCATCTGCCGACATTCGGTCAGGAAATTGGCGACTTTGGCCGAATCGCCGCTGTGGACGATGAGCAGCGCCGTCATGAACTCGGCGGGATAATGTGCCTTGAGGAACGCCGACTGCACGGCGATCACGGCGTAGTCGGCAGCGTGGCTTTTGTTGAAGCCGTAATTGGCGAAAAACTCGATTTCGTCGAAGATCGCTTCGGCGGTTTTGGCGTCGATGCCGTGATCCGGCCCGCGTTCGATAAAAATGCTCTTGTGCTGTTTCAGGTCTTTCTCTTTTTTCTTGGAGACGGCGCGCCGCATCAGGTCGGCTTCGGGCAGCGAATAGCCGAACAGATCGCTGGCGACCTGCATCAACTGCTCCTGATACACCATAATGCCGTAGGTTTCCGCCAGAATCGGCTCCAGTTTCGGATGCTTGTAAACGACCGCTTCTTCGCCGCGCATGCGCCGGTTATAGAGCGGGATAAACTCCATCGGCCCCGGACGATACAGCGAGACCGCCGCCACGATATGCTCGAAGCGCGTCGGGCGCATATCGCGCAGCATTTGCCGCATCCCGCCGCCTTCGAACTGGAAGACGCCGATAGTCTGCCCGCGCCCCATCAGCTTGAAGGCCGTGTCCAGCTTTTTGCGTTCCTGTTCCTCTGGCAAATGCTCGTGTTTATAGGGGATGTTGTCCATCGAAAAAGTCAGTCCGTGATGCTGGGCGATCAGTTCACAGGTTTTGCGCATACTGGTCAGCGTGGACAACCCCAGAAAGTCGATCTTGAGCAAGCCGAGCGATTCGCAGGTTTCCATCGGGAACTGCGTTACGGCTTTGAGCGCGTTTTCCAGATCGGCGCTGGACGAGTGTTCGTCGTCGCCCTCGCTGCTGTCATTCTGCTTGCTTTTGCCGCCTTTGTCGGCGCCTGTCATGCGGTGCAGCGGCAGATAGTCGACCAGCGGCTTGTCGGCCACGATAATGCCCGCCGCATGTACCGAAGCATGGCGGTTGACGCCCTGCAAATGCACCGCCGTGTCGATCACCCGTTTCAGTTCGCTGCTCGTCTGATACAGCTTGAGCAGATCGGGATTGGCTTCGACATATTCCATCAGCGGTTTGGGCTTCGGCTCCTGCGGGATCATGCGGGCGGCGGTGTCTACTATGTCTTTGGGCACACTCAGCGCGCGCCCGACATCGCGCACGGCGGCTTTGGGCCCCAGCGTCCCAAACGTGATGATCGCCGCCACCTTGTCTTCGCCGTATTTGCGCGCCGTGTACGAGATCATCTCGGCGCGGCGGTCATCGGGGAAGTCCATATCAATATCGGGCATACTGACCCGCCCCGGATTCAGGAAGCGCTCGAACAGCAGGCGATTTTCGATGGGGTCGATTTTGGTGATGCCCAGACAGTAAGCCGCCAGACTGCCCGCGCCGGAACCGCGCACATTCCACCAGATGTCGGCGGCTTCCGCGTACTGGCACAAATCCCAGACGATCAGAAAGTAGGTCTCGAAGCCCATATTGTGGATGATTTGCAGTTCGCGGTTCAGCCGTTCCACCAGCACGCTGTCGTTGGCACGCGCGCCGAAGCGCCATTCCAGCCCTTTTTCGCACAATTTGCGCAGATACGTGCCGCTGTCGTAGCCCGCCGGCACGGGGAACACCGGCAGATGATAACCTTTGGTATCCAGATCAACATGGCACATTTCGGCGATTTTGACGGTGTTAAAGAGCGCTTCTTTGCGCAGGTCTTCCGGCAGCCAGCTAAAATTGCGCCAGGTTTCCTCCGCTGTCGTCAGGTGATAACTGGGGTCGGTCATACGCAGTCGTTCGCTCTCGCTTTTCAGCGCGCCGGTCTGGATGCACAGCAGCGTGTCGTGTGGGTCGTAATCGCCCTCCATGACGTAATGCACGTCGTTGGTGGCGATCAACTGCACGGGTGTATGCCCCGACTTGCGGTACTCGATCAGCCATTTGTTGAGCGTTTCCAGATCGGCGATACGGTGCTGCTGGAGTTCGAGATAAAAATTCTCTGGCCCAAAAACTTCCTGATACCTGCCGATAAGCTGCGCGGCTTCGGCATCGCGCCCGTCCATCACCAGCGAGGGGATTTGCGCCGCCAGGCAGCCGCTGCTGGCGATCAACCCGCGGGCATACTTGCTCAGCGTCTCCCAATCGACACGCGGGCGATAGTAGTAGCCGCGAAGCTGCGCCTCGCTGACGATCTTGAGCAGGTTGCGATAGCCCTCCATGTTCTGCGCCAGCAGCAGCAGGTGAAAAGGCTTTTTGTCCAGTTTGGGGTCTTTGCGCTCCATCGACTCGCGCGCCAGATAGGCTTCGACGCCGATAATCGGCTTGACATCCGCCGCCTTGCAGGCGCGGAAAAAGTCGATTACGCCGAACATCGTGCCGTGATCGGTGATCGCCAGCGCTGGCATATGCAGCGCTTTGGCGCGCGCCACCAGGTTATCAATGCGGCTCAGGCCATCCAGCAGGGAATATTCGGTGTGGACGTGCAGGTGTACAAAATCAGACATAGATGATCTCGAAGAAAATCAGCGCGCGGGCGAGTCTGGCTGGCGCGCGCCAAAACGACGATACGGATATAGAACACGTGTGTATTATAGCGCAAGCCGGGGGCAGTCATGCGCCGCCAAAGGTTAAGATTGGGTAGACGTTGGCGCCGGGGGCGTTGATGAAACAAGGGGCTGCTGCCCCCTGTTTTTCGTTGGCCTCACTGCCGGCTTTGCCATTCGGCGATGGTTTCTTGCATGAAGGTGCGCACGCCCATGTCTTCGATGTCGGAGACGGCATCGTAGAACTTGCCATCAACTTCGATGGTCACGCCGCCGCTGGGAGACGGCGTAACATTGATGCTGCGTCCGGCGTACTGCGGCGTATGGCGCAGTTTATACTGCAAATATTCCTGGATGGCCTGCGCGATATTGATCTCTGGCACGGGTTTGCTGATCTCGCGCTGTTCGTCTTTGCTGCGGCGCATCAGCCCGATACCGCGCCGGGGCGCTAACGGCTGCTCGGCCAGTTTGAATTTGGGCAGGTCGCCGGGCATACTGCCATCGGGCAGCGGCGGCGGCGGCGTGGCCGGGCGCGCTTCCGGCGGCGTGTTTATCAACGAAGCCACCGACGGTATTTCCGCAGCGCGCTCAGCAGCGGGCGCGCTGGGTTCTGGCGCGGCGGGCGGGTCGGCGGGGGCGGGCGCGCCGGCTTTGGCAACCACCACGTTCGCCAGTTCTTTCATGATCTTCATGAAACGCGCTTTGCTGTCGGGCTGCGCGCTCAGATTGCTGTAGGCCTGTTCGCCCAACTGCACGATCAGGCGGCCTTCATCGACATCGCGCAGGATCACCATCACTTCGACAGCCTGCACATTTTCGCCCGTATCGGCCAGTTTCACGGCATAGGCGCCGGGTTTGGCGGCGCGCTGCGGTGCGGGCGCGGACGCCGTGGCGGGCGCGGGCGCTATATCCAGCAGCACATCCAGTTCCGGCAGATCACCGTCGCCCATAGAAGCATACGCGCCCTGGGTGTCGCCGCTGGCGGGCGCATTCTGAGCGCGGCTGCGGCGGATGCGGGCGTAAATGATATAGCCCCAGATGCCCAGCACGCCCAAACCGCTCAGGCAGGTGCAGGCCACTAATCCCAGCGGAAGCTGGCGCAGAAAATCGAAAAATGTCAGTTCCATAACTCATGCTCTCATCTGGCAATTTGGGCAAAAATGCGTGCCGCGCTGTGCCACGCGGATTTTTTCGATCGGACTGCCACACACCAGGCACGGCTGCCCTTGGCGATCATACACGTAAAAATGCGCCTGCGAACTGCCGCTGCTGCCGTCGGGCTTGCGATACCAGTTGACGCTGGCGCCTTCGTGTACGATGCCGGCGTTCAGCGCGGCACGAATGCTGCTGTGCAGGCGCGCGGCCTCGGCGGGCATGAGCGAAGCAGCGCTGCGCAGCGGGTGAATCTGTGCGGTGAACAGGGCTTCGTCGGCGTAAATATTGCCGACGCCGGCCAAAAAACTCTGGTCGAGCAGCAGCGCTTTGATACTTTTATGGCGCTTGCGCAGCCGCGCTTGCAGCATTTCTACGGTGAAATCGTCTTCCAGCGGTTCGGGGCCGATCTCGGCGAACACGTCGTTCAGGTCGGCAGTCAGATACGCGCGCCCGAAGCGCCGCGCATCAGAAAAACGCAGTTCGTGGCCGTTATCCAGGCTCAGTCTGAGCCGCAGCCAGCGATCATCGGCGCTCTGCTGGTCGGCGGGCACGACGTACAGGCGGCCGGTCATGCGCAGATGCAGCAGCAGATAATCGTGATCGAGCGCGCAGACAATATACTTGGCGCGGCGCGTGATGGCGCGCACAGTTTGTCCGAGCAGGCGCGCGCTGAAGCTGGCCGCGTCGGGCAGTTGGATAACCCGTTCGCGCTCGTACCATACGGCGCTGAACGTGCGTCCGATCAGGGGGGCGCGCAGGCCGCGCACTACAGTTTCGACTTCGGGTAATTCTGGCATACCCGTAGTTTAAAACAAAAGTGGCGTTTTTGTCTGTGGGAAATTTTGGGGACGGCGTTTTTTGTCGTCCCCCTGCATACGCTGTGCCTAAAACTTCTCGCTGGCGCTGTTGAGGCGGTTGATTTCGTCGTCGTTAAGCTGCAAATCGACCGCGCCAACCAACTCCTGCAACTGCGTCACACTGCGCGCGCCGATGATGGGCGCGGTGATGACCGGGCGCGACCACAGCCAGGCCAGCGCCACATGGGCGGGGGGCACATGGTGCGCGCGGGCGATATGCAGCACATCGTCCAGCGCCTTAAAGGCTGCTTCGCTGCTCAGCAGGCGGCGGATGAGGCCGCTTTCGGCGCGCGTGGTATCGGCGTTCTGGTTGTCGCGCGTGTATTTGCCGGTCAAAAAGCCGGCGGCCAGCGGGCTGTAGGGGATGACAGCGATCTGCTGGTCGCGGCAGGCCGCTTCCAGTTCGCGCTCAAATTCCTCGCGGTGCAGCAGGCTGTAGTGTGGTTGCAGACACTCGAAGCGCGCCAGCCGCCGCACGTCGCTCACCCACAGCGTTTTTAGCAGCAGCCAGGCCGGATAATTGCTCGCGCCGATATAGCGCACCTTGCCCGACTGCACCAGCGAATCGAGGGCCGCCAGCGTTTCATCCAGCGGCGTGTCGTCGTCGGGCCAATGCACCTGATACAGGTCGATATAGTCGGTTTGCAGCCGGCGCAGACTGTCTTCGACGGCGTGCAGAATATGCATCCGGCTGAGTCCTTCACCGTTGGCGCCGTCCCACATGCGTCCGCGCACTTTGCTGGCCAGTACGATCTGATGGCGCGGCTTATTTTTCAGCCATTGGCCGATGATGGTTTCGCTTTCGCCGCCTTTGTTGCCGTCGATCCAGCGCGAATAAATATCGGCGGTGTCCAAGAAGTTGATGCCGTTATCCAGCGCGGCGTCCATGATAGCGAACGAGGTGGGGGTATCCGCCGACCAGCCGAAGGTCATGGTGCCCAGACACAGGCGGCTGACTTTCAGCCCGGTGCGCCCCAGTTTGACATATTGCATGATAGACTCCTGACAGTGGTTAGCGCTTAGCAAAAAACAAAAATGCAGACATAAAATTGGGGTACTTTCCGCATATGATTAGGCCGAACACAGGCAAAAACGCGCGCATGAGCTTCAAAAAACACGCGCCGCTGTGGGCGGCGAGCGCGGCGTGGATGGCGCTGCTGCTGACGCTGTTGACTCTAACGCTGCGCGCCAACGATGGCAAGCTGATTTACGCGCTGGACGACGCCTACATTCATATGGCGATGGCGAAAAATTTCGCGCAGCACGGCGTATGGGGGGTGACGGCGGCGGGCTTTACGTCGTCATCCTCGTCGCCCGGCTGGACGCTGCTGCTGGCGCTTTTCGGCGCGCAGGATGGCCTGCCGCTGGCGCTCAACGCGCTGGCTGGCTGGGGACTGCTGGCGCTGGTCTATGCCTATTTTCGCCAACACTCGGCGCGGCGGATTTTCGCGCTGCTGCTGGCGCTGCTGCTGCTGACGCCGCTGCCTTTTCTGGCCTTTACGGGCATGGAACACACGCTGCACACACTGGTTATCGCGGCTCTGTGCCTGTCTGTGCTCGGCGAACGATCGCTGTGGTGGAGCGCGCTGCTGGCGGCGGCGGCGCTGGCACTGCGCTATGAAAGCGCGTTTGTGATCGCGCCGCTGTGCGCGCTGCTGGCGTGGCGCGGGCGCGGCAAACAGGCACTCGCGCTGGGCGGGGCGGCGCTGCTGCCTGTCGCGTTGTATGCGCTCGTTTCGCTGTCGCAGGGCTGGTACGCCGTGCCCAACGCGCTGCTGATCAAAAGCGCGGGCGCGCTGTATGTGGAAGGCGACGCGCTCAACTATTGGCTGTACCGCGTGTTCGTGAATCTGGGGCAGCAGCCGCATCTGCTGCTGCTGGCGCTGGCGGCGCTTTTTTTGCTGCGCGTCGCCAGCGCGCGCCCGCTGCTGCTGGTTTTTCTGGCGGCGCTGCTGCTGCATGTGCGCTTGGCCGGGGCGGGCGTGCATTTCCGCTACGAGGCGTATCTCGTCGCGCTCGGTCTGATCGCGCTGTACGCGGCGGCAGTCCAGGCACGAATAGAAACACGCCGCCCGCTGATTATGGCGCTGCTGGCGCTGGCGCTGCTCTACGGCGCGCTGCCGCTGGCACGCCGCGCGTGGGAGTCGCTGCTGGCTGTTG
Source organism: Chloroflexota bacterium (assembly GCA_013388745.1). Classification (GTDB taxonomy): domain Bacteria; phylum Chloroflexota; class Anaerolineae; order Aggregatilineales; family Phototrophicaceae; genus JACAER01. The sequence continues at coordinate 7,377 of JACAER010000009.1, read as the reverse complement.
TGCCTGCCACACAAAATATCTATTTGCAGCAGGTGCAGATGGGGCTGTTTTTGCGCCAGTATTATACGGGCGCAGCGGTGGCGGCCAACGACATCGGCGCTATCGCCTATCTGGCACAGATCGACCTGATCGACGTGATCGGGCTGGCGAATATGGAGATAGCGCGGGCGCGGGAGAACGGCACGTACACGCCCGAACGTATTGCCGAAATCGCCGCGCCTGCCGAAATCGCTATTGTGTACGACTCGTGGCTGCGGCAGGGCGTGCCTCCCGGCTGGCGCGCGGTGGGCGCCTGGCGCGTGGATATGCCGGTGATCGTGTTGGGCGACGCGACCATCACTTTTTATGCCGTGAGTCCGCTGGCCGAAGCGCGGCTGGCGGCTTTTCTGGCGGATTTTTCGCCGCGCCTGCCGGAGCATGTGGCGGAAAGCGGCGCGTACACAGCGCTGCTGCCGCTGGCGCGCGCGCTGGCGGTGCTGCCGCCGCCCTTCGCGCTGCGCGCTGGAGACACTACGCAGGGTGTGGCCGCTTCAGTGGACGCGCTGATCGACTTCGTGCCGGAAAACGCGGCGCAAACACTGCTTGTAGTGGGAGAAACGCCGGACGCGCTGCCGGGTTTCGCGCTGTACAGCCGCGCGGCGCTGAGCGCTGAAACACTGGCGATTTTTCTGCGCACGCCGCCGCAAACGCCGCTGGACGTGGCTTTCGGCGCGGATATTCGCCTGCGCGCGCTCGACGTGCGCGGCGCACAGGTCAGCGGCGACGGCACGTATCTGCTGGCGGCCTGCGAGCGCCTGATCGTGACGAGCTGGTGGCAGACAGCGCACGCGCCGGACAGCGCCTACAGCCTGACAGTCAACCTGTTCGGCGCGGGACTGCTGTTCAGTGACCAACCGCCGCCGCTGGCTACCCCTACCTGGCAGGCCGGGACATTGTACGCCGATGTGCGCACGCTGGACGTCGGCTGCGCGGCGGGCGATTATACGCTGGCACTGGGGCTGCACGACGCGGCGGGCACGTTTCTGGCGGTAAACGGCGCCGATTTTTATGCGGCGGCGCAAATCCGCGTCACGGCGCCATAGCTGGAATGCCGCCTGATGAACCCCTTTTTGTTAAGCCTTTTTCTCACCCCTAAAACTGTCGTCCCCTGAGGAACGGTTGTGGAGGGGGCAAGAGCCGCAAAACCTGGCGCGCAAGTTTGCAGCGCTTGCCCTGGCGCGGCGAATCGACCCCTGTAGAAGCGGCGCGGCTGTGGTTAAATAGAGGGTGTTGCACAACCTGAATCCACTCACGCTAAGGAAGCCCATTATGCGTACACTGGTGATTGTCGCGCATCCTGACGACATCGAATTCGGCGTGGCGGGCAGCGTCGCGCGCTGGACGCTGGAAGGCGCGGATGTGGCCTACTGCATCGTCACTGACGGTTCGGCAGGCAGCAATGACCCCAATATCGATAAGGAAACACTGATCCGAACGCGGCAGGCCGAACAACTGGCGGCGGCGGCGGTGGTTGGCGTGGAAGACGTGCATTTCCTGAATTATCCCGACGGCATGTTGCAGCCCACGCTGGAACTGCGCCGCGACCTGACGCGCCTGATCCGCCGCCTGAAGCCGGAGCGCGTCATCACCATGGACCCGACCGTCTGGTTTGTCGATAATCCCGGTTATATCAACCATCCTGATCACCGCGCCTGCGCCGAAGCGGCGATCTACGCGACGTTTCCCAGCGCCGAAACACGCCCGATCTTCCCGGAACTGCTGGCGGAAGGCCTGGAGCCGCACAAGGTCGCAGAACTGTGGCTGATGTTTTCCGAAAAGCCTAACACCCATGTGGACATCACGGCGGTGATTGACCGCAAAATCGACTCGCTCAGCCGGCATGTCTCGCAGGTGGGTGGGCGGGATTTGAGCTTTGTGCGCGGTTGGGATGCGGAGGCGGGCAAGGCCGGCGGTTATGAATACGCCGAAAGCTACCGTGTGCTGCGCCTCACGCCGCCGGAGAGCGACGGGACGCAGGCGCAAGACAGCGCATCGGCGCAAAAGGATGCGGCGCAAAAGGATGCGGCGCAAAAGGATACGGCGCAAAAGGATGCGGCGCAAAAGGATGCGGCGCAAAAGGATGCGGCGCAAAAGGATGCGGCGCAATGACGGAAATCGTGTTTGTGCGGCACGGCGAAGTGCATAATCCACACAATGTGTATTACGGGCGCTTGCCCAACTACCGGTTGAGCGCGCGCGGCGAGGAACAGGCGCAGGCCGCTGGCAAAGCGCTCAACGGCAGGCCGCTGGCGGCGCTGTTCAGCAGCCCGCAGCAGCGCGCGCAGGAAACGGCGGGCTTTGTGAGGGCGGCGCAGCCCGCAGCGCTGCCCATCCAGACGACGGCACTGCTCAACGAGGTGTATTCGCCCTGGGACGGCACAGCGCACAGCATCATGGAGGCGCGCGGTTACGATCTGTACAGCGGTTCGCCCACGCCTTATGAGCAGCCGGAAGACCTGGTGCGGCGTGTGCGCGACTTCTGGGCAGAAGTGCGCCGCGATTACGCCGGGCAGCGTGTGGTCGCCGTCACGCACGGCGATATCATCGCCTTTGCCATTTTGTGGGCCAAAGGCTGCCCGCTGCGCCCAGAGGAACGGCATTATCTGCGCTTCGGCTTTCCCGACCAGTACCCGGCGCACGCCTCGCTGACGACCTTCATGTTCAGCGGCGACGACGAAAAGCCGCAGGTGACGCAGATCAGGCCGTATTAACGTCTCAGGGTGCTTTTTCAGCGCGGATGACGGCGATACGGGCTGGCAGCGCTTAAACTGTTCAAACACGGCTTGAAATCCCCCAATGGATCGACACGCTTGCCACAATTTCGTCATCGGGGGTATAGTTCCCGATAAATAGGGACAGCATATGCGGCGAAGTTTTAGCGAGCGAATTTTCGGCGGGGTGTGCGGCGGCATGGCGGCGGCGTTACGCTGGCCGGTGTGGCCGCTGCGCCTGCTGTTTGTGGCGCTGGCGGTGGTGAGCGGCGGGCTGGTGGCGCTGTGGTATGTGCTGCTGTGGTGGCTGCTGCCGCCGGAATCGCCGGCGCAGAATCGCTTCAGCCGCGCGGGGCTGAGCGCGCCGCTGGCGCTGCTGCTGGCGCTGGGGCTGAGTGCGTTGGCCTGGTTCGCGCGTGATCTGGCGTTTGTGCGCACAGCAGGCGGCCAGGATTTGTTGTGGCCGGGCGCGCTGCTGCTGCTCGGCACGGTCTTTTTGCTGCGGCAATTACGCGCATGATTTTGGGAGACGGGTTTTGAAGGTTCGGCGGCAAACGAATGTCCTGCTGGGGCTGGTGGTGTTTGGCGTGGCGCTGCTGCTGCTGCTGCGCGCGTTGGGGGTGGTGCCCGATGGCATTTATGATCTGCTGACGCGGGCCTGGCCGGCGCTGCTGGTGCTTTTCGGGCTGACGCTGTTTTTGCGCGCGCGCGTGCCGTTGGGCAGTTTGCTGGCGCTGCTGTTGACCGGGGGACTGGTGGCGGGTGTCGCCGTTTACGCCTATTCGACGCGCGCCGAACAGCAGCGCGACGATTTGCAGCAGGACATCGCGCAGCCCTTACCGCCAGGACTCACGCTGCTGCGCGTGCGCATCGAGACGCTGGCGACGGACGTGGACATTGTGCGCGCGCCGCAGGGAGCAGCAAGCATCAGCGGGCGTTTTGTCGGCAGCAGCGAAAGCCAGATCAGTGTCGAATGGCTGGATGGCGGCGATACCACCGGCACGTTTACGCTGCGCGAAACTCGTCCCGCGCCTTTCCCGCTGCTGGCCGCGCTGGGACGCGGCACGCTGCGGCTGGAACTGCCGGCGGGGGTGGCGCTGGATGTGGAGTTTCGCGGCACACAGGGGCAGGCGACGCTCAATATGGACGGCATGGCGCTGGAACGCTTGAACGTCGATCTGGCGCGCGGCGATGCGCTGGTCACGCTGCCGAATTACGATCCGCTCGGCACGCCGCCCAACGAGAATCTGGGCACGTTGGCCGCGCGCGACGGCAATATGACCGTGCTGCTGCCGGCGGATATCAGCGGGCGCTTTGAACTGAACCGCGCGGGCAGCGGCATTCGCCCCGATTTTCCCGACAGTTACAATTATCTGGATGGCGATATTCTGGAAGCGCGCGGCATCGACAGCGCCGCGACGGTCATCCAGTACACGATCACCGTGCCGCGCGGCTTGATTACCTTACAGGTACGCGATGGATGAACTGGCGCTGGCCGGAAAACTGGATGAAACGCCTGTGGGCGCGGTGTATGTGGCCTGCACCACGGTCGGCGTCGTTCAGGTCTGGATCGGCGCGCCGCATATGGTGGCGTTTATCGCCGCCGTGCGCGAACACACGAAACTGGTTGTGATCGACGCGCGCGAACAAGCGCCGCAGCTTGTCCCCGTGCTCGATCAAGCGCTTAACGAACTACGCCAATACTTCGCGGGCACACGGCGTGCGTTCGACGTGCCGTTGGATATGCGCGCGCTGAGTGATTTTCAGCGGCGTGTGTACGACAATATCCGCCATATCCCCGCCGGGCGCATCGAATCGTATAACGACATCGCGCGCCAATTGGGCAACCCCAAGACCATACGCGCGGTGGGCGGGGCGCTGGCGCGCAACCCCCTGCCGATCTTCGTGCCCTGTCACCGCGTGATCGGCGCTGACGGCACGATGGTGGGCTACAGCGGCGGCGCGGGCATCGAAACCAAACGGCTGCTGCTCAAGCTGGAGGGCGCGCTGCTGTTTTGAGCTGCATGTTCAATGAGGAAGATAATGACGCAGCTCGACTTGCCGTTTTTCCAACAGCCGAAGATCGCAGACAACTTCGCGCCCGAACAACACATTGTGCTGCATAGCGGCGATACGTATCCTTTTCTGCAAACACTGCCGAGCAGCAGTGTGCAGCTTATTGTTACATCACCGCCGTATAATCTGGGCAAAGCCTATGAAGCGCGCGTCGGGTTAAAAGCTTATCTGCGCGCTCAGGAAAGTGTTGTTGATGAATTGGTCAGGGTGCTGGATGCACACGGCAGCCTGTGCTGGCAGGTCGGCAATTATGTGCAGGACGGTGAAGTCTATCCGCTGGATATTTACTACTACGATTTGTTCAAAGAACGCGGCCTGAAACTGCGCAACCGCATCATCTGGCATTTCGCGCATGGCCTGCACGCCTCCAAACGCTTCTCCGGGCGCTACGCATTTTGTGGTTCAGCAAAAGCGATGAGTATCGCTTTAACCTTGACCCGGTGCGTGTGCCGTCCAAATATCCGGGCAAGCGCCATTTTAAGGGCGACAAGCGCGGCCAACTGTCCGGGAATCCGCTGGGAAAAAATCCGACGGATATTTGGGAATTTGTGGCGCAGGAATGGGATCAGGAATTGTGGGACATCCCAAATGTCAAAGCCAATCATCCCGAAAAGACATTGCATCCCTGTCAGTATCCAATCGAACTGGTAGAACGCTGCGTGCTGGCGCTGACCGACGAAAATGATTGGGTGCTCGACCCGTACTGCGGCGTTGGCTCGGCGCTGATCGCCGGGCTGCGTCACCAGCGGCGCGTGATCGGCTGCGACAAAGAAGCCGATTACATCGAGATTGCCCAAGACCGGCTGCGGGCGTTTTATGCTGGTACGCTCAAAATCAGGCCGCTCGGTAAGCCTGTACACCAGCCCACAGGTCGCGAAAAAGTGGCGCAAATCCCTGACGAATGGAAAGAGAACGAGTGATGCAGATCGGTGCGATTATTCGGCGGCCTTTTATGTCGCCGGGATCCAGGCGGGCGTTGAGATTGTGCCAGTGAAAGAGTTTGCAGACGACATGTCTACAGGTGTCTCGTATACGGCCAGAATGTTTTTCCCACAGTGGAGGGGGGAGGAACGATGGAACTCTTGATTGGCCTTGCTGTCGCACTGGGTGTGTTGTTGCTGCTGTTTTTCGCGGGCTGGAGTGTGATCTTCGGCATGGTCATCATCGGCGAAAACGAAGTGGGCGTTGGCACGAAACGCTTTGACGTGACCGGCAAAAAGCTGCCGCCGGGCAAGCAGATCGCGCTTGATAACGAACCGGGTTTCCAGGCCGATACGCTGGCGCCGGGTCTGTACTTCTAGAAATGGCCGTGGATGTACATCGTGCGCCGCGTGACCGTGACCATCATCAGCAGTTGGTACGCGAAACGGCGCTAGCCGATATTCAGCAGGAAATCGTCAAGGCCGAACGCGGCGTGAGTATCGCCGACCTGCAAGCGCAGTCGCAGATCAAGCAGGCCAACGCGGCAGCACATTGGCCGAAGCGCTGTTGGGCGTAATTCTGCGCAACCGGATGGCCTCCGACGGCGCGCCCCCGGCGCCCAAAGAGCAGCTGTCAACGCAAACTGGCGGCCCCCGTTCAAGTAGTGGCGTGGGGGCTTTTTTGTCTATCGTGTTTTGTCGTCTGGTGAGTCTATTTCTGCGGCTGCGTGGGTTCAGAGGGTTGGGTTTTGTCGGCGTCGGGGGTCTCGTCGTCGTCCTCTTCGAGATTGTCGTCGCTGTCTTCCCAACTGACAATCCAGATGCACGCGCCGGCTACCAGCACGGTGGCGACCACCAGCGCCACCCACTGCGTCGCCAGCAGCCCGACATCGCGCGCTTCGAAGACCAGCAGCGCGACCATGCCGACAGACAGCAGAATCCAGGCAGCCAGACGCGGGTGAACCAGCGCCCAACTGATGAGCGGGATGTTTTGCGATGGGTTGGTTTTGCTGCTCATAATGTCCTCGGCGCGCGGCGGCTAAATCGGCTTGAGTACGCGGTCTTTGCGCAGTTGCTTACGGTAAATATGGGTTTGCGCCTGATCAACTTCTTGCACGGCTTCGCGCCACGCCGGGATTTTGATCTCCTGAATTGTGGTTTTTTCGTAACCATTGTCGATGAAGGGCTGCACAGTATCCTGCGGCGCGGCGGCAGGCAGGAAGATGAAACCGACTTCGCTTTGCAGTTCTTTAGAGGCGTCTTCGATGGCGGTAATCAGGGCTTGCGTCACGCCGTAACGCGGAATCGCCGAATCGACGTAAAATTCATCGACGCGCGTAATCAGGTTTTCCACCTGCCAGCCCATCAGCGCAACCGTAGCTTCGGCTTTGTCCTGCGCCAGCAGATAGCTTTTTTCGCCGAAAGCCATCATCACGTCCATACGGGTGATCTCTTTGCCGGCAGTTTTGCGCACAAAATTGGCGATTGCTTCGGCGTTTTGCGGCATCCCGCGTTTGACGCTGTAGGCATCGGCGCCGGGGCCGTCGGCGGGCGGGGTCGCTTTGGGCGCGGCAGGCGTGGACGCCGGTGCGGGCGCGGGCGCAGCCGCCTGGGGCGCAGCGGGTTGAACC
>JACAER010000019.1 GCA_013388745.1 Chloroflexota bacterium | reverse complement strand
GATTTCTCCCAGTTCACTTATACTTGTGCACATAAAAAGGGCTTCCTCGCTTGAATGTTGTTGGCACAATCATTCTCCCTGAGGTTGCCCTTTTTTGCTTATCTTGATGCCTATGAGGCGTAGGAATTCAGTCCCTTTTGATAAGACCTTAACGCCCGTTACGGCAAAATGTGATATGGTTAGCATGTGGCGGATTTGGCAAGAATCTGTTAAAGTTAAAAACTTGTAATGATAAGCCGCGCAAATGCTTTTGTTTGCGGTATAATTCAAGTTGGAAAGCCCTTAGACGCTCAGGTTTGGGATTAGCTTATGGCTCCGACACCGCGTATTCTGACGGTAGACCCGACATGGACACTCGCGCGCATCGTGCGAGGGGCTATGGATTTGATTGACCGCGCCAGCATTCAGATTGATGTGCCCAGCGGTCCCGAAGCGCTTGAAGAAATTCAGCGCGGCGGGGTGAATCTGGTGGTGACCGACCTTGAACTGGGGTCGGAGATGAAGGGGTTCGAACTGGCGCTGCGCATCAGCCAGAGCGTGCCCAGCACGGCCATCATTATCCTGGCGGATGTGGACGACCCCGACGAACTGGACGCCGAAATTATCGAAAGCTCGCCTTTCGTTTATCTGCACCGCCCGGTCGAGCCGCAGCAGTTCGCGCGGGTGCTGCTGGCGGCGCTGGACGGCAAGGATATGAAGGAAGCGCTCAAAGAACCGACGGCGGCGGCGCAGGCGGCGCACGACTTCGGCCCGGTGCCGGCGCTGGATGTCAACGTGGCGCAGAGCATCGTCGATTCGCTGTTGAGCGATCTGGGGGCGATGGCCATTGTGCTGACAACGCGCGCCGGCGATGTGCTGTTGGGGCGCGGCGCGGTGGGCTATGTCAACAACGAACGCCTGAGCAAGGCGCTGATGCCGATGGTCATGACCAATATCGAGTTCCGCGAACTGGTGGGCGGGCAGGCCTCGGCGCTGCAATTTTACGACGGCGATACCTATGATGTGTTCGTCTTATCTGTCGGTATGCATCACTTCATGTCGGTGGTTTTCGACGGGCAGATCGGCAGCCGCCAGTTTGGGGCGGTCAGCCGCTACGGGCGGCGCGCGGCAGAAGACTTGATCGCGCTGCTGGGCACCAGCGCCTGGACAATCCAGCCGGCGGCCCCGGCAGCGATAGAAGGCGAAGAACGCCTGAGCCGTAAGAAGGCCAAGCCGATCGTCGTGGAAGAAGAAGCGCAAGTGATCGAACTGGCGAAAGCCGACTTCGGGCCGAAGGAAGAAGCGAAACCGGCTGAATCGGAAAAATTGTTCGCCGAACCGATCAAAGACCTGGATATGGGGATTTTCGATCAATTGGGTAAACTTGATCTGACGCAGGCTGATGACCTGTTCGACCCAGAAAAGTTGGGCGAAATGGCGCAGCAGCAACAGGAGTCGCGCAAGGGCAGCGCGCTGGATTACGATCAGGCGGTGCAGCTCGGGCTGCTGCCTTCCTAAGTACTATGTGAGTACGCTTTTATCTGCACAGACCGCTTGTCACGGTCTTTTCGATTTTATGATAGGGATATATGTCCGCCAAAGAACCGCGCAGCAGTAAAGATAAAATGATTGGCCGGCAGTTGGGACATTATGAGCTGACCGAACTGGTGGCCGCCGGGGGGATGGCGCGCATCTATAAGGCGATGGATGTCAAGTTGCAGCGTCCGGTGGCGGTCAAGCTCTTGCAGCACGACGCCGCCGACAGCGACAATACACTGGCGACGCGCTTCCGCCGCGAAGCGCAGGCCATCGCCAGCCTCGAACATCCCAACATTATCCCCATCTATCACTACGACGAAATCGACGACCTGTATTTTATCGCCATGAAGCTGGTAGAAGGCAGCGATCTGGCGCGCGAACTGGCCGCGCTTAAGCGCCGCAACCAGAAGATGGACATCAAACGCGCGCTGGGGATTCTGGAACAGGTGGCGTCGGCGCTGGATCATGCCCACAGCAAAGGCGTGGTTCACCGCGATGTCAAGCCGTCGAATATCCTGCTGGACAAAGACGACTACGCGGTGCTGACGGATTTCGGGCTGGTGCTGCGCGCCTCCGATGTGACGATGGGCACGGCCTTCGGCACGCCGCGTTATATCGCGCCGGAACAGGCAATCGCCTCTGAAAAAGCCGTGCCGCAGAGCGACGTTTATTCGCTGGCGGTGGTGATGTACGAGATCGCGGCGGGACAAACGCCCTTCACCGGCGATACGCCGATGGAAATCGCGCTCAGCCATATCAGCGACTCGCCGCCGCCGCCCTCGACCTTTAACCCGAATATCCCGCGCGAAGTCGAACGCGAACTGCTGCGCGCGCTGGAAAAAGACCCGCTGAAACGCCATGCGACCGCCAGCGAATTTATCCTGGCGATCAAGCGTGCCTATGCCTATGCCGCAGGCGAAGCGCCGCCGCCGCCCTACAGCACGCAGCCCGTGCGCGATACGAGCGCCAGCGGGCAGCCGACTCCTGCCGTGCCGCTGGCGAAAGTGCCCAGCGGCGCATCACCCACGCCGATCGGCGCGCCCACGCCCAAACTGGAAAATGTCAAAGCGTCTAAAAGCGCTATACCCAAAACCGCGAGTCCGGCGGCCAGCAGCGCCCCCGCGCCGGCGGCCCCCGCGAAACCCGAAACGCCGCGCCGCAGCCTGCTGCCCGTGCTTTTGGCCTTAGTGGTCGTGGCGATTGGCGCCTTTGTCATTTTTGGGCGCGACCTGTTCAGCGGCGGGCAGAACCCTGTGGCTACCGATCAACCAGGCAGCGCCACTGAAGCCGCCGGCGAAGCCGCTGTAGAGCCGACAGACGAACCGCCCAGCGTGACATTAAGCTACGATTACGATGTGCTGGTGATGATTAACGATACTGCTGTGACGCTGAATGTGCATTCGCTGGTGATGGGCAGCGACGACAACAGCTTCTCCGGCGATCGGGGCAATGTCTCGCGCGATATTTTGCCGGTCAACCAATGCCTGCGCATTCGTATCGAAAACCGCAACACCACCACTGACGACGAGTGTGTCGATTCCCTCGGCATTCCCTACGATCAGCAGATTCCCACCACAGCGCAGCCTTTCTGGCGCAGCGGCGACGGGGTGAACGATTTCGGGGTGACGGTGGAAGGCACAGAAATCACGCGCTGCCCGACTGTCGCGCGCGGCCAGACACAGCAGTGTACGTTCATCTGGCCGGCATCGGCGCTGGTCACAGGCAGTTAGCTGGTATGGCGGTATGCTCACCATAGCCCGTCTGTGCGCGACGTATCAGGACGATACCACGCTGCACAACCTCTACCCACCTGGATCGCTACGCATTGACACGCTTTATGCCGCACTGGCCTGTTATAGTGTCTGTGAACCCCATCAGAATGGACGCGCGCAGCGTTTCTGGCGGCGGGTGATCGGCCAATACCGCGAAGAAGCGGTTTCCGATGGCAAAAGGAATCGTCCAATTTTTCGATAATTCGGCTGGGAGACTTTATCATGCGTAAGCAAACGAAGATACTGTGGCTGGTACTCATGCTGCTGCTGGCGAGTTTTGCGCTGCCAGCACAGGCACAGCGCTCCGATTGTTACGATGACGGCGTGACGGCGCTGGCAGACGGTGACTATGAGGAAGCGATTGACCAGTTCACCTGCGCGATCGAGGATGACCCGGAGAACGGCGCGGCCTACTGGGGGCGTGCCAGCGCTTATATCCTGCTGGCGCCGCCGCTGGAATTACAGGTCATTTTTGACCTGAACCAAGTGTCGAATGATGTACTGGAAGAGGCGGTAGACGATCTGGCCGACCAGATCGACGATGACCCGGAGCGCATTGAGCCGTATGTGCTGCGGGCGTTCGCCAACTACTGGCTGGGCAGCTATGAGGACAGCTTTGAGGACTGCAACGCCGCGCTGGACATCGACGACAACAGCGTCTGCTTCCTGCTGCGCGGGGTCGCCAACCAGCATCTGGGTGAAACCCGCGACGCCGAAGACGACTTTGAGCAGGCGTTTGAGATGGACGATTCCAGCCCGGTTGTGTACGAACTGATCGCCTTTGCGTACTTCGATACGGGCGAGTACGAGTTGGCGGTTGATAATTTTTCCGGCGCGATTGATCTGGTGCCCGACGATGCCTTCTACTATTTGTGGCGCGGCTGGAGTTTCTATTTTCTGCAAGAGTACAACGACGCCATCGATGACTTTGACGCCGCGATCGACATCGACCCGGACTATGCGCCGCCCTATTTCCGGCGTGGGCTGACACGGCTGGCGCAGGAAGATTTCGAGGCTGCCGCCGATGATCTGTATCTGTGGGCGCAGGTCTTCGCGGGCACGGACGACTTTAACATCGATACGCTGGAAGACGGCGACACGCTCGATCTGACGATGGAAGAGGGCTTCTTCTACGCTTTTGAGTTCGAGGCCGAAGAAGGCCAGAGCATCACGATCACGGTCGAAGGCCGCGACGATGTAGATCCGCTGATCGCGCTGATCAGCCCGGATGGCGATGGGCTGATGGTGAACGATGACCGCGACGCCGCCGATGGCGACTACAACGCCGAGATCGAGGACTTCGAGGCGCCGGAAAGCGGCACGTATCTGCTGCTGGTCATGCACTCGTATGTGGTGATCGAAGGCGATGTCGAAGTCAGCCTGGAGCTGCGCGGGTAGGCAGGCCGCGAGGGGAAAAATGACCCCGCGTCGTTGGGCGCGGGGTTTTTATTCAGCAGCAGCAAAATGGCTGCTCAGGGGTGCGCCCGCTGCAAATGCTCGACGTATTCGCGGATAAAGCCGCCTTTGTCGCTGGCGATCAACACGCCGCTGATTTTGTTCACGCTCAGTTCGCCAAAATGGTTGATGAGGTGCGTGATCTGCTGGCGCATAATCATCATCACGTCGTCCCACAGCACGCCGCGCGGAAGCTGCGGTTCGCGCAGTTGGCGCGTGCTTTCCAGATAGGCCATGACCGGCTCGATGCTGGGAAACACGAACGCGCCGGGCAGGTCGTAGCGCACGACGGCGTAAAAGTTGCGCGCCAGGTGGCGTGTGCCGTTTTCTAGCGCGAACAGATTATGCGCGGGCATGGGCGGCTGCGCGGGCGTGGCGCTGCCCGGCGCGGAAAGCAGCACGATGGCGCGGCGGAACAGCACTTGAAATTCCGGCATGGTGTGGATACTGTTGGTGGCGGTGACGAGGATGCCTTCGGGCTTGAGCACGCGCCGGAATTCTTTGAGCGCCGCGTCAATATCGGGCACATGGTAGAGCATATGGTTCGCCATCACAACGTCGAAGGTGTTGCTGGCGAAGGGCAGCGTTTGCGCGTCGCCGACGCTGGTGTGCGCCGGGTCCGGGTGCTTGCTGAGCATCCCATAGGAATAATCGACCCCGAAATAACGCACGCCGGGCACCATTTGTTGCAGTGGTTGAAAATAATGGCCGATCCCACAGCCGACATCTAACAGCACTTCGTCGCCGCGCCAATGCACAAAACTCAGCACCCACGCGGGGAAATCGGTCCTGGGCACGCTGTACTGCGCATGAGTTTCGTGGCGCACACGCAGCATGTCGTCGGTTTGGTACTGTTGGCGAACGGCGTCCATATGATTGGGTGGGAGCATACCTTATCCAGCCCGCGAATCAGTGCGTTGATAAAGACGATACTATACCATGAGACCGGTATAAATGCCCAAGTTTTGAGCCATGAACATGGAGTATAACACGAAAAAGCATCAGCATTCGTTGAATATTATGAGTGAGGCAGGCATGGTGACATTGGCTGATATTGTGCGCGCGCGGGCGCAGCTCGCGGCGTACCTGACGCCGACGCCGCTGGAAGCCGCGCCGGGTCTGGGAGACAAGGTGTGGCTGAAGCTGGAAAACACCAATAAAACGCATTCCTTCAAAATTCGCGGCGCGCTCAACGCGCTGCTGGGACTGCCGGCTGAGGAACGGGCGCGCGGGGTGATCGCGGCGTCTTCTGGCAACCATGCGCAGGGGCTGGCGTGCGCGGCAGCGCTGCTGGGCGTGCGCGCGCGCGTGCTGATGCCCACGCATACGCCCAAACGCAAGGTCAACGGCGTGCGGCGCTGGGGCGCGGAGGCGGTGCTGTTCGGCGCGAATTATGACGAGAGCGAGGCGGAGGCGCTGCGGCGGGCGCGCGCGCAAGGGCTGACCTATATTTCGCCCTATAATCACCCGCTGATCGTGGCGGGAGCCGGCACGATGGGCGTCGAGATCGCCGAGGCGCTGCCGGAAGTCGAGCGCGTGCTGGTGTGCGCGGGCGGCGGCGGCCTGATCTCCGGCGTCGGGCTGGCGCTCAAGAGCCTGAAGCCGACGGTAGAGGTCATCGCCGTATGCGCGGAGTCGGCGCCGGCGGCTTATAACGCGCTTTATGATAGGGCGCTGCCGCAGGTCTGGGACACGCTGGCAGAGGCGCTTTCGGGCGAAATTGAGCAGGGGTCAATCACGCTGCCGCTGTTGAAACAGGTCGTGGATAAGGCTGTGCTGGTGTCGGAAGCGCAGATCGCCGACGCTATGCGCTGGTTGGTGGATGAACAGGGCTGGCTGGTGGAGGGCGGCGGCGCGGTGGGTGTAGCGGCGCTGCGCGGCGGCCTGCTGGCGGCGGACGATCGGGCGACGGTCGTCGTCGTCAGCGGCGGCAACGTGGACGGCGAAACGCTGCGGCGCGTGTTAGGGTAAGCCGCTGTTTTCTACGCGCGCTCCGGCTTCCACACTTTGCGGTTGTCGGCGGCTTTCTGGCGCACGCGCGCGATCTGCTCGTCGGTCACGGGCTTTTCAAAGGTGCGGAAGCCCGCCAGATGAAAGCCGTGGCGTGTGGCGATCTCGTCGATTTCGAGCGCCTGCGTGATCTCGATGTCTTTGCCGATCGTATAGTCTTCGTAACGACCTTCCAGCGCCAGCGCCATGGTTTCGGCCATGCAGGCGAAGGCTTTTTTGGGCGGGAAGCCAAAATCAAAGTGAAAATCGGCGTTCGCGCCGGGCACAGCCACCATGCCACCTTCGATCACCAGCACATCGTCGCGTTCCTGTGCCACGCGCCACGAGACATCGCGCGGGCGGGCGACATCGCACACCACCACGCCAGGCTTGAGATGGCGCGGCTCGATGACGCTGTCCAGGGCGCTCGTCACCGTGAGAATCAGGTCGGCGTCGTAAATGTCGTCCAGGTTGACAGAAACGCGCAGTTGTGCGCCGCGACCTTCGCAGCGCTCGCGCACTCTTTGCAGCGCGTCCAGCCGCCGCCCGACCAGCATCAGGCGCGCGCTTTCGCCCGCCAGCATTTGCGCGCAGGTGCTGCCGATAGTGCCGGTCGCGCCGACGACGGCCACCGTCGCCTTGCGCATGTCGATATCCATGACACGCGCGGCCTCGCGCAGCGCCGCCACCGCCATCGTGACGGTATAGCTGTCGCCGTTGGTGACGGCGATATCCAGCCTGTCGGCGATCGTTTTGCCGCCGTCGCCCACCACCGAGGTATACGCGCCGAGACCGAGCATTTTCGCGCCGAGTTTTTCGGCCATTTTGCCGCAGGCCACGATCTTGTTATAGGCCACTTCCACCGGCACGCTCATCATGGTGGGCGGCGTAAACGGACAGGCCAGCAGCCAACCGCGCAGTTCTTTGCCGGTGGCAGCGGATTGGATGCCGGTCACTTCGGAGATATAGAGCGGCGGAAAAAAACGCGAAAGAAAATTGATCTGCGGTTCGGTGAAGATTTTGGCGGCCAGCGGGAACTTGCGCGCTACATCTTTTTTGATGGTGATCGGATGAATGATAAACGCGAAGGTGTCTTCGAGCACTGTTGACCTCTATAAATGCTGAGTACTGCCTTACTGTCATTGCTGCGTAGTGTTTCTTAAGGTTGGAACAGCCCGGCGCACACCCCTTGCTCACCAGGTATCGCTGCCGGTGTCTTCGCTCTCCCGTTGTTCGTTGAGGCGTGGGTAAAAGCGTTTGTGGATTTCTGTGCCGCCTTTGATATAGAGGTGATCGCTTTCCTCAAATTCGACGGTATCGCGGATAACGCGGCGCTGCGGCGAGGCCACCAGCACCACATCCGATTCGATCATGCGTCCGGGGAAGACGATCATGCCGGCGCCGATGCGGCAGTTGTGCCCCACCGCGCCGCCCAGCACGATTTGCCCGACTTCGCGGATTTTGCCTTCGATATCCACGGCGCGAATCGGTTTTCTGCCGAGGAGGTTGAAGTCGGTGAAGGTGCTGCCGGCGCCGACAAAGCTGTTGCGCCCGACCACGCACATTTGCAGGCAGGTGTTCTGGGCGATGATCGTGTTTTCCATGACCTGTGTCAGATACAGCGAGGCGCGGAAGGGCAAAAAGCAGCCGCTGGCGACGGTGCTCATCTTGAGGATGCAGCCGGTGTCGATGGTCACGTTATCGCCAATGGTGCAGTTGTCGATGACGGCGCCGGCTTCGATGCTGCAATTGTCGCCGATTTCCGCCGGGCCGGTGATGATGGCGGTGGGGTGGATGGTGGTGTTTTTGCCGATCTTCAGCACGTGGGGATGGGCGATACTCAAGACCTGTTTTTGCTGGAGAATGCCCTGCCAGAGCAGGCTTAACTGGAGAAAAACGCTGTGGTCGATGGCGTGATCGAGGCGGCTGGCGCGGGCAAAATTGCCGAAAATGATGGCAGCGAAATAGACATGCACCCAACTTTCGATGGCGATGAAGGCGCGCATGGGTGCGTAGTGCGTCAGGCGATCCTGTTCCATCGACATGAAGTCGGGCACGCTGTAGAAGCCGATCTGGCGCGCGTCGCTGGGGACGACCACCGGCATCACATCGGCGGTATAGCCTTCCGGGAAGTACCACAGGTCAATGAGGTAAATATCGTGACCTTCGCGGTCGCGCCCGGCCTCGAACGTGGTGGAAAGGGGCAGCGCATAGGTCTTGAAGGCCACGTCATCGGCGCGGAAAGCGGCGCGGCAGGCGCGGCCCGCCTTGCGCGCTTTTTCCATGAAGTACGAGAGAAATTCTTTGTCGAACCACAGATTGTCGCGGTAGACGATGGCCTGCCCGCTGACGCGCGGCAGATCGTCGCGGCTGTGCAGCGTGGGGCGCAGTTCCAGGTCGCGCGGGAACATTTCGGCGAACACGTTTTCCTGATGCAGTTTGAGCGGCAGTGTGCCGACGGTCAGCAGGCTGGCAGGTTCGTTAAATGGCGCGACATGACGATGATCTTCGATTATGTACTTATACATGCCTATTCCCCCGGCGATGTGTGTCTGTCTGATTATAGCGCCGAATCCGGGAATACGCCGAGCAGGCAAAATGTAAAGCTCAGGCGAAGGTGATCAGCCGTGATACAGGAAGTCGCGGACGGTTTCGTGGAAGTGCTCGAACTCGTCCATCATGGGGAAGTGGCCGGACTGTTTGAACCAGGCGATTTTGCTGTGCGGCACATACTGCTGCAAGACTTTGGCCTGATTCGGGCTGACGACGATGTCGCGCGGGCCGTAGATGCCCATCACCGGCACTTTGACGGCGCCAAGATAGGGGCGCAGGTCGGTTTGCCGCAGCGTGCCAATGCTCTGGAAGAAGGAATCGACGGTGACTTTGGAGACATCGTTAGTAATCATCTGGCCCAGTGCACGGCCATCGCGCGCCATGAAATACGAATAGCCGCGCAAAAACAGGCGCAGCAGCGAGGGGTACAGCCAGAAAAGATGGGCGATGGAGCGGTAGCCGGAGGCCTTGAGCAAATAGTTGAGCGATGTGCCCTGAATGGGCGAGCCGATGACGATGACTTTGACGATTTTTTGCGGGAAGCGCACGGCGGCGCTGAGCGAGACGGTGCCGCCCATCGAATGGCCGACCAGCGGCGCTTTGACGATGCCCAGCCGATCCATGAACTGATCGACGAGGGTGACAAAGGTATCGACGGAAAAATCGGAGGTGCGGTCGCCGGATTCGCCAAAGCCGAAAAAGTCGAGCGCGTAGGTGCGGAATTCTTTGCCGAGAATTTCGATGGAATGGCGCCAGAGCGCCCATGACCCCAACCAGCCATGGAGCAGCAGCACCGGGCGTCCGCGCCCATAGGTTTCGTAATGAACGATACCCTGTTCAGTGACCAGTGTCGCCACGCTCAGTCGCCCTGTGAAAAAGAGAAAGGTGAAAAAAGAAGCACAAGGGGCACAGGCCCCTTGTTTGCAGTAGGTCTTAGCTTTCCATCTCTTCGAGGATGGAATAGAGCAGTTCGAGCAGGACGTTTTTGACGCTTTCGCGGTCTTTGGCGACACAGGGCAGCAGCTTAACGTTGTCTTCGATGCGCAGCGCGATGCGCAGGTCTTCCGCTGTCCAGGCGTCGGGATGGTCTTGTTTGTTGGCGGCCACGACGTAGGGTGTCGGCGCGTAGGCGCGGAAGGTTTCCAGGATGCTTTTGGCTTCGCGGAAGGTTTCCGGTTTGGAGCTATCGACCATAACGACGAAACCGAGCATGCCTTCGGCCAGGATTTCCCACATGAAGTCGAAGCGCCGCTGGCCGGGCGTGCCGAACAAATAGAGGACGAGATCGTCATCGACCGTGATACGACCAAAGTCCATGGCGACGGTAGTGGCTTCTTTGACTTTGGCTTCGGCCTGCGAGGTGATCTCGCGTTCAGTAGAAACGACTTCGATTTCGCTGATGGAACGGATAAACTCGGTTTTGCCGGAGCTGAACGGCCCCGTGATGACCATTTTTACTGTCTGCATAGTTGATCCCGCTCTTCCCGTCTGGCTGAGTGCGCCGAATACATGATTCTATTATATCGAGCGAATTTTGTCGATAAGCTTGCTGACGACGGCTTTTTGCACCTGCGGCTTGGCGGCCTGCTGGCGGCGCTGCTGCAAGCGGCTCTGGGCGTTGGCGGCGGCGGCGCCTTTGACGCCGTCGGGCGTGGCCGGTTTGACCAGTTCGACCAGGCCGGCCTGCTCCAACCCATAGACAATACGCCGGATTTCCATCTCCGACATATTATTGGCTTTGGCGATCTGGCGAATGGTGTTGCGCGGGTTGATAAACGACACCACGCGCCATTCTTCGACACTCAGGTTGATGCCCTTGAACTTTTCTTTGGGGTTTTCCGGGAATTTGAGCGCCATATCCAGATTGGGCAGATGTTTGTTGAGTTCTTCGACTTCGCGGATGCGGCGCGAGCCTTCGATGATGACGTTTTCCAGGTCGATGGGCACCAGGATGCGGTCAGCGCCGGGCAGGATACCGTCGTCAAAGCGGAAGGGGCCCTGGGTCCACGACATGAGATTGTAGATAACGTCGAGGGTATGCTGCTGGATGCTGTTGACGACATCGTTCTGGGTGACGTAGTTGGCATTAATCAGGAGCATGGCGAGGGCCTTGTCGGCGGTGTTTTTGGCGCGTTCGCGGATAATGCGCGCCTGCTCGTCGGTGAGCTTGCCGGCTTTATTGAGCACGGAGACCAGGTTGCCGTCCTGGCCTTCCATCATGGCAAAGATCAGCTTGCCAGCTTTGAACGACACTTTAGCGCGTTCGGCTCCGGCGGCCATCTTTTCCTCTTGCATTGCGTCTTTCTCGCCGGTGGGAATCCCTTCGAAGATGGTGAGTGTGCCGGTTTTTCCCGCCAGATTGATGAGATTGAGCAACTGCGTTGTACTGAAGTTGCGGAGATTGCCCTGAAGTGGCATCTAAAGCCCCCTGAACCGTATATAACACCCAGTTTCTACCCTGTGACATAAGCAAGATTATAGCTTGCGGCCAGAGTCGAGTCAACTGAACCCAAACGCAGCGGGCGTTAATAAGTATTAAAAACGCGCTGCGCTTCCATTATAGGGCATTGTGACGGCGCGCGTGTGTAAAGACTTAAGGGTTAATCAGGGGCGCTGGCTTCTTCTACGATTTCGTAGTTTTCTTCGAAGCGCTGGCGCATCTGCGGCCACTGTTCGCCCTGCGTGCCGATGCACAGATAGTCGCCGGGTTGGGCGCTGACGGGGCCTTCGAGCGTGTTGACGGTCATGGGGCGGGTGATCTGGCGCGCCCAGGTGAGGGTGGTTTTGCGGTAGAGGTTGAAATGATAGTGTTCGAGCAGGAGGCTGCGTTTTTCCAGCGCGACGCTGCTTTTGCTCAGGCGGTGATAGCTTTCCTCGAAGATATTTTCGGCGACGATCCAGCGTTCGCTGGTCTCGGCGTTGGTGCAGACATAATCGCCGGGCGCGCCGTAGATGGTGTCGTCGTTTTTCAGGCGCACTTTAAACGGCACTTTCATCTGCTTGGCGTAAGTCAGCGCGCGTTTGCGATACGGCAGATAGCCTTCCTGGCGCAGCGTTTGTTCGTCCACGCGAAACATCCTTAGATTCTGTCTGGATGTTTTTATTGTACACCAATGCTGTTGGAATGCTGTCAAAATCCGATAACAGCACGAAACGCTAACCAAACGCTAGGGCGGCGCGGGACACGGCGCGGCGGCGGAAAGATTACGTTTTGAATTTCCGGTGCGAAAGGAACGCAAATTAGCGAACATATGTGCTATTGTCGGGGACAGCAGCTTAACAACGACGGCTCGACGGCAGCGCGCCGCTCTTTCGGGAGCACGGCGGGTGAGGTCGGCGGTCTGTATGATTGCCCGCGTCTGCGTCCAAAAGGCAAGGGGCGTGGACGGTGTCACGTGAGGCAATCGCTCGTTTAGGCGGTGCATGTGCAGGAGGACATGGTATGAGCACAACCGCAGTCAAGATGTTGGACGCCAAAGAAGGGCGCGTGGGCGGCTATCTGGTGATCTGGGGCAGCGGCCAGCAGCGCGACTTACAGGGCGAGTATTTTACGCCGCAGAGTGATCTGGGGCTGGCGTGGTACGAGAAGCGCCCCGTTCTTTATCATCACGGGCTGGACGGCGAATTAGAGGCCGCCGTGATCGGGGTGATCGACACGCTCAAGAGCGACGACACCGGCGTGTGGGCCGAAGCGCAGCTTGATCTGCGCCGGCGTTATGTGCGCGCGGTACAGCGGCTGGTGGAAAAAGGCGCGCTGTCGTGGTCGTCCGGCAGTCTGGCGCATTTGGTCGAGGTCGCGGACGATGGCTTTATCCGGCGTTGGCCGATCGTCGAAGGCAGCCTGACCCCTACTCCTGCCGAGCCGCGTCTGACAGACGTGCGCACGGTCAAAAGCGCGTACAAGGCGTTGGGAATCAGTTTCGCGATAGCAGAGGATGCAGGAGAAGCGACGATGAACGAGCAGGAAAACACGCTGGAACGCAAACGGCTGCCGCTGGCAAGCGAACGCGAAGCCGCGCCCTATGTGGCGGCCAAAACGCTGAGCGTCAGTAGCCCGTATGACAAGCTGGACGCACTGGATTTGCTGCACGGCTATGTGCTGCTGCGGGCGGCCAAGAATTTTCACGGCGTCAGCGAGCAGTATGCCAACGCGCTGGCCTGGAAAGTGCAGAAGGCTGGCCTGAGCGCCATTAAGGCCAACGAGCTTTCGACCAGCACACAGGCGGGCTTCGGCGATGAGTGGGTGCCCGACTTGTGGAGCGCAGAAATCTGGCGCAAGGCGCGGCTGGAAAATGTGATTCTGCCGCTGTTCCGCGGCGTCGAAATGCCGAGCAATCCGTTTGAACTGCCGATCGAGGGCACGGATCCCGCCGTGTACTTTGTGCCGGAAACGGCGGACGAGGCGCAGTTGACGCTTGGCGGCAGCGGCAATCCCATCCCGGACAGCAAAATCGCCAGCGGTAAAGTGCAGCTCAACGCCAAGAAGCTGGCGCTGCGCGTGGGTTTCAGCGCGGAACTGGTGGAAGACGCCATCATCCCGGTGCTGAATATCTACCGCGAACAGGCGATGGCGGCGATCGCCGGGGCCATGGATTACGTGCTGCTGAACGGCGATACGGTGGGCACGGCGACCGGCAACATCAACAGCGACCACACCACGCCGGGCGCGACGGAACGCTATATGGCCTTCGACGGGCTGCGCAAACTGCCGCTGGTGACAAAAAGCGCCAACAGTGTGTCGGCGGCGGCGGCGCCCGATCTGACGAAGCTGCGCACGACGCGCTTTAAGCTGCCGGCGCGCTACAGCGCCCGGCCCAGCGATCTGGCGTGGATTGTGGACGGCGGCACGTATGCCAAGTTCCTGGCCATGACGGAATTTTTGACGATGGACAAGGCGGGGCCGCTGGCGACGGCGCTCACCGGGCAAATCGGCTTCGTGGATGGCGCGCCGGTGCTGGTGAGCGCGGAAATGCCACTGACGGAAGCCGACGGCAAGGTGGGCGGCGGCACGAATGACAAAGGCACAGCGCTGTGTGTGTATCGTCCCGGTTGGGTGGTCGGCTACCGCCGGCGCATCGCCGTGAGCGTCGATTATCTGCCGTACTACGACGCCTATCAGCTAACAGCGACGGTGCGGTTGGGCTTCGCGCGTTTCGACGACGATGTGGCCTCTGTGCTGTATAACGTGACGGTGTAGGACAGCTTGTGGGGAGGCACGCCTCCCCACATTTAAGTGATGTGGAAGCAAAAAGCGGCACGACAGCCGCTTCTGTGTACTCGTTTTGAAGGCTGTGGATTACTGGACGATGCCCAGACGCGCGAGTTCTGTTTCCAGCAGATACAGGCCGACGCACGCGGCATCCATGTGCGCCTGCGCGTTGTCGCGGTTGCCGGCCAGCGCCGCGCAGACCCCTTGCAGCACCGCTTCCACCGCCGCCAACAAGTGCTGGTGGGCCTGCGCTGCCGAGGGCGGGCAGTAAGCCTTTTCCAGCCGGGTATGAATAATTTGCAGGGTGATCAGATAATCGGCGGTGACGTTGTCGCCGTTAAACTGCGCCAGAATGCGGAAAAAGTGCTCGCTCTGCCTGATGGTGTGTTTCCACCAACCGTCAACCATGTCGGTGGCGTGGCTCTGATGGGGAGTGGCGTACATAACCATATTGCTGCGCCTTTTCAACTGAACATCAATCATGTATTTAGAATACAATGATTTTTAATTAATTATCAACTTTTTCTCAACTAAAATTTATACTTGTTGCACAACTGTAACAGTGAGGTGGGGTGACTCGCGCCGCCGCCCCACCACGCCCAAGCGTTAATAATCGGCCGCGCCGCCGGGCAGCCCCAGCCAGCGCTTCCAGTTGGTGAAGAACTGGATTTCGTAGGAAATGCGCTCGAAATCGCCGAAGGTAGCGTCGATGGCGCCGACCAGTGCGTTGTTGTAGGTCGAGATCATGGCGTCCATCAGGTTGAGGAAATGCTGGCGCGCGCCCGCCGCGCAGTCGGGATAGGCGGCGTCGGCCACCTGGTCGCGCAGCCCGCGCTGTTCGTCGATGAAGCGTTCGAATTGTTCGCGCGTCATCGACGCGATGTCGGTGCTGCCAAAAGCCAGAATGAACTGCCCGCGCAGGCTGGCGGTGGCCTCGTACCAGTCACTCGCGCCACAGTCAGCGCCGCCGCCCTGCGCTACATCCAGCGCCGGCGCAGACAGCGGATCGGTGACAATATCCAACTGCCAGAGCAGATTAATGCCCGCGGCGAAACGGTCTTTGCCGGTCATCAGGCGTGTTTCGGCGCTGTCGGGGTTGTTTTCGCCGAAAGCGGCGATGGTTTCGTCCATACCCGCGATCAATTCGGCGCGCGCGGCGCCGACACACTGCGGGAAAACGCCGTTAGCGAAGTTGTCGCGCTGGCTGCGCAAATCCACCAGCACCGACTGCACATCGTAAGCGCCGGAAAAGAGCTCGGAAAGCGAAGCAGCGAAAGCATTATACGTGCTCTGATTGGCGCTCCACCACAGTGCGCCTTCCAGACAACCGGGATTGGGCGTGAGCGAAGGCACGGCGGCCTGCTGATCGGCAGCGGGTGTCGGATTGTTGTTTTCGACGGGGACGGGGCTGGGCATCCCGGCGCGCAGCAGCAGCGAAACCGGGATAAAGGCCAGCGCCAGCGCCATCAGGAAGCTGTAAACGCTTGTGCCGAGGACGCGCAGCACATCCGCCAGCAGCGGGCTGCCACCGGACGCAGCTTTCTTAGGCGCGGGGGCTTTGGCTGGCGGACTCTTCTTGGGTTGTTGCGCCATGTGTGCGACTCCTGAGTCTCATTATTAGGACGGAATATTCATGAAGGCGATGTAGGAACGAATCGCGGCTTCCAGACGCCCGCGCGCCTGGGCATAGGCTGCCGCGTTCTGCTGCAAGGCCGCGCTGTCCCCGCTGAGCAGCCCTTGAATCGCCGCCACCAGACCGTCGTTGGCCTCCAGCAGATCGGCGCGCGCCGGTGCCATACAGTTAGGGAAGGGCGCGCCTTCGATACGCAGCCCGTTATTTTGCAACTGAATCACGACGCGCCCAAGCTGGTTACGGTCTACTTCGCCGCTGGTCAGCGAATCGCCGGCGGTACTAACCAGCGCGAACCACGACACGGCTTCGGTCGCCGCCCAGCGCGTCGCCTGACAATCGAGCGTGTTGAAGCGCGCGAATTGGCGCGCCGCGCCGATACTGCCGCCCAGATCGCTGTCCTGCGGCGTGACACCCTGCGCCTCCAACCCGGCGATCAAGTCGCGCAGATTTTCGTAGCCGTCGCTGATGGCGGCATAATAGTGGCGCACGTTGTCATAGGGCAGACCGTAGAGACTAGCCGCCGCTACGATTTGCTGCGCATTGGGCACATTCAGGGCCAGCAGCAGCGCGTTGAGTGTGTCGAGCAGGTCGTCATGCGCGCCGGCCAGGCACGGCGGATACGGCAGCGCGGCGGCGGCATCACGAATGCCCTGCTGCGCGCTTCGGAACTCGTCAAAATTGGTCACGCTGCGCGCGCCACCGGTCAGCAAGTTAGACTGGAAAAAAGGCGCAACCGTCGCGCCCACACTCTCCCACCACTGTGGGCCGTCGCACGGCACTTCGGTGGGCGTGGGCACGGGGGTGTTAGTCGGGCGCGGCGTGGGCGAAGGGCCGACGGTAGCGGTCGGCAGGCGCAGTGTGCTGAGGGGCGGCAGCAGCGCCGCCATGATGACATCCAGCACCACCACGACCACCAGCGCGATCACGGCAAATAGCATGAGTTTGCGGCCTGTGCCATTCACGGGCAATCAGCCTCCTTGACTAAGGCAAGTTGTCAGTTTTCAGTTGTCAGGGATCAGCAAGACAGGTGGGTGCTGTGCGCGATTTTGCCATGACTCTGCGTCTGAAAACATGCTAAATATGTTGAAACTATTGTAGCGAATCTGGGGCGGGGGCGCACAAGCCTGTTAGACAGAAGGGTGTGTGAAAATAAAGAGGCGCGACCGGGC
Organism: Chloroflexota bacterium; assembly: GCA_013388745.1. GTDB lineage: Bacteria > Chloroflexota > Anaerolineae > Aggregatilineales > Phototrophicaceae > JACAER01. Next base: position 65,536 of record JACAER010000019.1, on the reverse strand, counting down.
TGGCCGCGCCCCATTCCTTAGCGCGCGCCTTATTCGGCGCTGAGCGTCAGTACGAGACGCTGGTAGCTGGTGCCATCATCGTCCACGCGCCCGCTGATTGAGCCGCTGGTGAACAGGCTGAGCACCTTGAGCGCGTCGTTGCCGCTCTGGCTGGCGCGTGGGTTCATCTCATCGTCGATGAACTCGACAATTGGCGTCAGATGTATGTAAGCGATGCTTTCGGAGTCCGGCAGGAAATACGTCTGCGCTTCGACAAACGCCGCGTCATCGGCCAGGCTGGCGCCGCCCGGATTCAGGCTGAATTCCACCGCCGGGCGCGTGCCGAGCGCGAAGAAGCCGCCGTTGTAACCGATGAGCATATCCAGCGCCGGGTTGCTCAGGTCGGCGTCGGGGAAGTCCTGGCGCAGCGCCTCGCGCAGCGGCCAGGGCAGGGTCAGCACGCTGCCCTCAACGCTGAAGTCGGCTTCATACTGTGTCAGCGCGTCTTGCAGGCTGGTCAGAATATTGGCAGAGGCCGCGTCGTCCATCTGCGTGACCATGCCCAGATCGGGGATTATATCCAGCGCCTCGTCGGGCAGCCAGCCGGCGAAAAACGCCGTTGTGCCGTTGAGGTTGGCCAGCACATCGTTTTCCAGATTCAGCCCGGTGAAGCCGGCAAATGCCAGATTGATGAAAGCGCGCACATCGTTCACGTCAAGGTTGGCGATGAAAGGCGGCATATCCTGGCCCGTGTTCATGGCGATTTCCTGGTCGATGCCCATTTCCAGCGCCATGCCGAGCATATCGATGGCGTGGCGGATGTTGCGCCCCAGATCGGTGGCGAAGATCACCAGCGGCGCGCCGGCAGGCACACGTCCTGCCACGCTCAGATCAACGGCGGGGGCGTCGGTGGCGGGCAGCATCGCAGCGTCGGTGTCGGCGCTGGCGCGGCTAGCGGCGTCAATCGTGAAATGGCGGCCATCGAGAACAGCGAGGCCCACAGCCACCGAACCCACGCTGCCCATTTGAGCGAGCATGGCTTCGGTCATGGCGTCCGCGCCTTCGACAGCGGCCTGCACGCGCAGCAGATCGAACAGCGCGCTGCTCTGCACGTAGAGAACGATGTTGTAATCCGGTTCAGGCAGCAGCGTCAGTGTGGCCGTAAAATCTTCGCTGCTGTTCAGGCGGTCGCCTTCGCTGATTTCGTCCAGCATCACCGCACGTTCGGCGAACAGCAGCGCCTGGTCGTACAGGCGGAAAGCCTGTTCTGCGCCTGTTGTGAACTCGGTGTAGCCGTCTTCTTCGCTGGCGGTGACATTGGGGCGGCTGGCGATAAAGGCGGCGGCGGCTTCACGATCGGTCACCGCCAGCGCCAGAACGACGGTGGGGCCAAAGCGCGAATCGAGGTTGCGCGCGCCGATAGCGATGGTGCTGCCCAGCCAGGGACGCACATCTTCGGCAAAGGTGGCGTCGTCGCCGATACCGCCGATAGTCTCGTCGAGCGCGTCCTGAATCGTCTGCACGGGCTGATCAACGCGCTGCTGCAAGCGTGCGATCACGCTGTTGAGCGTTTCCAGATAACCGTCGTCGCTGCGCAGCGCTGCGAACATCACCGTATCGGCCGGGAAATAAGCGGAAAGCACTGTCAGTTCCTCGACGGCCACTGCCGAAGCGGTCAGCGGCAGCGCTCCTAACACGACCAGGCACAATCCCAGCAGCAGCATCAGTTTCTTCACGAGTTTTCCTTTCAACAATAGCGAATAGCACCGATTACATAGACCAACGGCTTGTGGGCGCGTTCCATAGTAACCGAAACCGCCCCCAAAAGACATATACGCGCGGGACGGCAAAAAGGTCGCACAACAACGTGCCGCGTTCCGCTTTTTGCCGCTATGATTGTGGGCATGAGACACCGGATACGTGCGATCAGTTTTTTCGGCGGGGCGGGAGCGCTGCTGCTGCTGGCGGCGGCCAACGCGCGCGATACAACGCTGCTGCTGTCGCTGGATGCGCAGTTTATGCTGCTGCTGCTGGGCGCGGCGGCTGTGGTCTTCGGGCTGGGCGCAAACATGCCGCACCGGTTCGCGCTGCGGTTCGGCGCGCAAGGGTGGGCGCTGCTGCTGCTGACGCTTGTGGCGCTGGCGCTGCGGCTGTGGCAGGCGGGCGCGCTGGTGCATTATTTTGTCGATGAACTGAATTTTGTAGAAGGCGTCCTGGGCGTGCAGCGCGCGCAGCAGAGCGGCGAAGCGCTGGCGCTGCTGCATCCCTTTCACTGGCTGGCGGCCTTCCCGCGCCTGTATCCCTACTGGCAAAGCTGGGGCACGGCGCTGGCCGGGCACGATCTGGCCGGGCTGCGGCTAGCAAGCGCCCTGATCGGCGCGCTAACAGTGCCCGCAGTGTATTTTTGCGGCAGGCAGTTTTTTGATCGCAAGGTCGCGCTGCTGGCGGCGCTGCTGCTGGCGACGTTTCCGCCGCACCTGCATTTCAGCCGCCTGGCGCTAAACAACGTGGCCGATCCACTGTTCGCGACGCTGGCGCTGGCTTTTGCGGCGCGCGGACTGCGCACGGGCAGACACGGCGATTGCGCGCTGGCGGGGGCGCTTCTGGGCGCTTCGCAGTATTTTTATGAGGGCGGGCGGCTGCTGTATCCGGCGGTCATGGCGCTGTGGCTGATTTTCGCTGCGCGCAAACAACCAGGGCAGATCGCCGTGTGTGCGCTGGCCTTTGCGCTGGTGGCGCTGCCGCTGTACAGCGTCACGCTCAGCTATCAACTGCCGCTGATGCCGCGCCTGGCGGATAAAGGGCTGGGCGAAGCCTACTGGCGTGACCTGCTGCTGTCGCCGCCGGAACGCGGTTTGCTGGCGCAGCACGCCGCGCATATGGCCAAAGCCTTTTTGATCTACGTGACGTATCCTGACGAGAGTTTTTACTACGGCGGTCACGCGGCGCTGCTGCTGGCGTATCTCGTGCCGCCGTTTTTGTTGGGCGTGGCGCGGGCGCTGCGCTGCGGGCCGCGCGTGCTGCCGCTGCTGCTGCTGCTGGCAGCGCTCGGCAACAGTTTGCTGCGCTTCAGCGCGTGGGCGGCGGGCTTTGTCGTGACCTTCCCGGCGCTGTGCCTGCTGACGGCGTGGGGCTGCTGCGCGCTGTGGGGTTGGGCGCGCGCGTATTTTTCCCGTCTCCGCTGGCGGCAAGGGGTGGGGTCAGGAAAGCGCAAAATCTATCAGGTAATTTTGCTGCGATTGCCCTGGTCACTTCTGATTGCGCTGCTGCTGGCGGGCGCGCAGGTGGGGTATTATTTCGCGCTGCATCTGCCGGGGTACAATCTACAACTTCGCCCGGTGGCCGATGCGCAGGATGCGCTGTTCCGCGCGCTGGAATTTCCGGCGGGTACGCGGGTACACCTGGTCGGCGACATCGTGTTTTACGAATTTGACCGCCAGCGCATGCTTGCGTTTTTGGGGCGCGGCGATCTACAAGTCGATATTGTGCGGCATATCGCAGAAGGTACAGAGTTCACGGCGGCCTATTTGCTGGCGCTGGCGCGCGATGTCGATCAGGCATTTTTTATCGAGCGTGCAGAAGACGCGGCGCTGCTGCAACAGTACTTCGTGGTGCAGGGGCCGTTCTACAGCCCGTACAACGTGCCGCCGGAACGCCAGCTCGCGCTGTATTATTACGAAGCCGCGCCCTGATGTCTGAGAATTTAAACACAAAAAACGCGGGCTTGTGTGTAGGATATGAGGAGATTGGAACGCGCACGACGATTTCGTGCTCTACGAATCGTCGGCAGAGCAAAGGAAGCGAACAATTAAAGCGAGTGTATCAGGCGGCGCGGCGCTGCTGCTGCTGTTTGTGATCGGTCTGGCGCTGCTGCTGGTGCCGCCGCCCTTTTCGACCCTGCTGCTGGTCGGGTTGGTGATCGGTATGCTGGCAATCGGCTATGTCAGCCTCTCGGCGGCGCAGCGGCACAATCTGCGCACGCGCTTGCATCAGAGGTTCGCCTGGCTGCGGGCGCTGTGGCGGGCGCTGGTGTGGCTGCGCGCGCGTTATGGCCGGGCGCTCAGTCTGGCGCTGACCGTGATCGCCGGCGCGGCGCTGCTGGCCGCGACCTACAGCTTTCGCCCCGACACGATCACGCCGTTTGAGGAGGCCGCCGCGCAGTTCTGGCTGGGCGGGCTGCTGCTGGGGCTGGCGATCTGGTTGTGGGGCGATCTGCCGGCTGCCGGGCCGCGGCCCAGGCTGGCGCCGCTGAGCGCCGAACGCTGCGCCATCCATTGGCCGCTGCTGCTCCTGGGAATCGCGGGGTTGGCACTGCTGCTGTGGTTGAGCACGCGCCCCTTCGAGGCCGCTTATGATCGCCTGCCGCTGGATGTTCACGGCCAGATGGCGCTGTGGGTACTCAGCATTGGGCTGGTGGCGCGCGGGTTAAGCGGCGTCCGCAGCGATGACACGAAAAATACCCACGCTGGCAAACCGCTGCGCGCGCGCCTGCGCTGGTTGTGGCTGGATGCGCAGGATTGGCTGACGCGCGCACGTCTGCTGACCGGCGCGGCGCTGCTGGCGGTTCTGCTGCTGGCGCTGGCGCTGCGCACATACGATCTGGAGATGCCGCACCGCTGGATCGACGAATCGCACTGGTTCGACGCCGTGCCGCGCATATGGGATTACCGCGACAGCATCCGCATCTTCTATCCCTTCAGCGATACCACCGCTTTTACCTGGATTTACCCCTATGGGCAGTGGTTGTTCGTCGCCACGCTGGGTGCCAGCTTCACGGCCATGCGTCTGCTGAGCGCTGTTTTCGGCACGCTGGGCGTGGCGGCGCTGTACCTGCTGGCGCGCGCGCTGTTCGATAAACCGACAGCGCTGCTGGCGGCGCTGCTGCTGGCGGCTTTCCCGCCGCATATCCAGTTCAGCCGCATCGCGCTCAACAATATCGCCGACCCACTGTTCGGCACATTAGCGCTGGCGCTGCTGGTTTACGCGCTGCGTTCGGGACGGCGCGTCTGGTATGTGCTGGCGGGCGTCTGTCTGGGGCTGACGCAGTATTTTTACGAGGGCGGACGGCTGCTGTACCCGCCGCTGCTGGCGCTGTTCACACTGCTCTGGCTGTTCAGCGCCGAAAAAACGCCTGCCGAACCCAGGGGGCAGTCTGTGCGCAATCTGGCGCTGCTGGCCGTATGCGCCGCGCTGATCGCCGCGCCCGTTTATCTGACACTGGTCAACTTTCAACTGCCGTTGACTGTTCGTTTGCAGGCGATGGGCTTCGGCGACGATTATTGGACGACGCATGTGTTCAGCGACAGTTCACGCTTCCGGGCGCAGTTCGTGCGTGTGCTGCTGGGCTACATTCATCTGCCCGAAACCGGCTGGTTTTATGCCGGGCAAACGCCGCTGCTGCTGACATTTGTCGTGCCGTTTTTCCTGTTGGGCGTCTGGCAGGCCATATGGCGGCTGCGGCGCGCGGGAATGCTGCTGCTGGCGCTGTGGCTGGCGGTGGCGACAGTCGGCATCAGCCTGACGCGCGATCTGTGGTCGGCGCGCTATGTGGTCGTGTTCCCGGCGCTGGCGCTGCTGGTGGCGCTGGGGCTGCGCCTGACCCTGACCATGCTCGCGCCACTGTTCGGCTGGCTGGGCGCTGCGCTGCGCGACGATGACGCAGCGCGTGACACGCGGCCTGTGCTGAAGCGCCGTTACACGCGGCTGGTGCTGGCGCTGAGTGTGGGCGTGGCGCTGCTGTTGAGCGCCGCGCAGATCAGGTATTATTTCGGCGAGCATCTGCCGTACTACAATACGCAGTTCCGCCCCGGTCCCGATGTATACGACGCGCTGTTCCGCGCGGTGAATCTACCCTACGGGACCCAGGTGCATATCCTGAGCAACAGCAGCGTGTTTATTTTCGATATCGCGGCCATTGCGCGCTTCTGGAATCGCCACCAAGACCTGGCGATCGAGCTGGTGCCGCTTTCCAACGTGAACGAACACTATTTCGTGACCCTGCCGCGCCAGAGGGGGCACGCCTTTTTTATCGAGCCGGGCGATACCACCTCGCTGACGCTCATCATGCGCTACTTCGCGATCGAGCCGCCGCGTATCAGTCCGTATGGCGTGCCGCCGCAGGTTCAGTTCATTCTGTATTATGTGCCGCCGGGCGCGGGGCGCAATCCATGACACCTTCGTCCCCCAAACCCCCGGCTTTTCTGGCGTGGATTGTGGCCTTCGCTGCTGTGAGCGGGCTGCTGCTGCTGTTTTTGCTGCTGCCGACAGGCGATTTTGCCGCTGCGATTATTTTGTTCGGCGTGGCGGTCATGCTGTATGCTGCTGTGCGCGCCGGCGCCAATCCCGTGCGTGTGCTGCGCTGGTGGTTCAAGCCGCGCGCGATAGCCGCCGATAGGCCGCTGGCGTGGGGCGACAGGCTGCCGCGCTGGTTGGCGCTGCTGGAGATCGCCTTTTTGTGCGCGCTGGCTGTGTATTTTACGCATGAGTACCTGACGACGGACGACAGCATGAAGCTCGGCGGCTACGAAGGCGAATGGCTGACCAGTTCCGCGTATACCGCCGCGCAGACCTGGCAGCTTTACGGCTATCTGCCGCTGTGGCAGCCGTACCTGGAATCGGGCGAGCCGCTGCCGCATAACCCCTTCGCCTTCATTTTTAACCCCTTCAGTTTCGTGCCGAGCCTGCTGTGGGGCGCGGTGCAGGGCGTCAAAGTCAGCGTGACGCTGGCGGCAGTGATTGCGACGCTCGGCGGCTGGTTTTTGGGGCGCGTGCTGGGCTTCGGCACGGTGGGGCGGCTGCTGCTGGGGACGCTGCTGCTGGGCAAAGGCAATATGCACGCCATGATCGGCACAGGCTACTTTCAGCTAGGGGTCGCGCAGGCCTATTTCCCCTGGGTGATCGCGGGCACACTGGCGACGCTGCGCCTGCCGGATAAACGCTGGCCGCCGGCGCTGCTGGCGCTGTCGTTCACGCTGATGTTTTTCGCGGGCAACCTGTGGTACATGCTGCCGACGCTGTTCACGCTGGCGCTGCTGACGCTGACGCATGTGCTGCGCCTGCAAGCGCCGCGTGTGGACTGGGGCACGCTGCTGCGCATGGCGCTGGCCGGCGCCCTGACGGTGGGACTGAGCGCGGTCACTCTGCTGCCGCTGTGGGCGGATCGCCATGAAATCGGCGGCCACCCCGACGACCTGACAGCGGGCGCGGAGATGGCGATTCCGCTGCTGACCGCCGCCAATCTGCCCTTTAACCCCGCGCCGCAAATCCGCTGGCAGGACACGGTGAACAACGGGCGTATACCGATTTTCGCCAATCAGTTCTTCTTCAGTTATGTCGCGCCGCTGTGGTTTTTGACAGCGCTGGCGCTGGTGCCGCCGCTGTGGCCCTGGCTGCATCGTCCCGGCGCGCGCCAATCGTGGCGTATCTGGCTGGTGGCGCTGCCCGTCTGGGCGCTCAGCACGGCATGGGGCGCGGGCGCGACACCGCTGTTTGTGTGGCTGTATAACACGCTTCCCGGTCTGGGGCAGTGGCGTTTTGTCGGGCGCGCGTTTGCCGTTGCCAGCTTCTGGATTGCTGTGCTGCTGGCGTGGCGCTGCGATTCGCTGCTGCGGGCGCTCGTGCCGCACAGGCCGCAGTTCCGCCGTGAACATCCCCTGCCCGCGCCGGAAACACGGCGTGAAGCGGCGACAGGGTTTCGGACGCGACTGGAAGGCTGGCGTTTTTATCCGGCGGTGCGTTATACGCTGCGTCTGCTGCTCTACGGCGTAATCGGCGGCGCGTTGGGTTGGCTGCTGTACGCGCTGCTGCTGGCGGGTGTGCCGACGCTGGGCGCGTGGTCTTTCGTCGGGCGGCTGATTTTTCTGCTGAGTAGTCTGTTCGGGCTGCTGGCCGGCTATCACAGGCTGCGCCCGCCCGTGCTGCGCTTGTTATCGGCGCATCCGCGTTATTTGCTGGCGCTGGCGCTGCTGCTGGCGGCGGCCAATGCCGCGTATGATGTCGTGCGCCAGTGGGAAATCTTCTCGCGCCCCGCGCCGGTCTACGACGAGCAGATCAACGATGTGCTGTGTCTGCGCTGGCTGCGGCTGAATTATCCTGATGAGCCGTTAGCCGTGTGGCGTATGGGCTACGATGTCGTCTACGAGTTTATGGAGCAGCGCGTGCGCCTCTCGAACATCGCCGCCGATTATTTCCCAATTGCCGAAGCCGCGACCGTAGGCGATCTGAACATTGTGGAGCAAGAAGGCTGGCGCGCGGAATTCGCCATGCCGGTGAACCAGAACGAGCGCGATTTTTTGCGCGATCAGGGCTATTACCCCGTGCCGGGAATGCCGACGCGCGAACTGCAATCGTGCCTGTGGCAGAATCCCAACGCGCTGCCCTACGCCTATATGATGCCGCTGCACCGCGCGCGCACGCTGGCGCAGCCGCCCGACAGCACTTTTGTGCGCCCGATCCGCGAAGTCGCGCAGTATCCGGGCGTGGTGATCGTGGCCGCGCCGCCCACGGAGGGGCTGTATCAGGTGGTGGCCGTGCGCGAGCGGATGCTGGACGGCTGGACGGTGCAGGTTGATGGACAGGAAGCGCAGATCGAATCGTTCGGCGGGCAGGTGGCCGTCGTGCTGCCGCCGGGGGATGCGCCGCATACGCTGGTGTTTACCTATCGCCCGCCGCTGCTGCTGCTAGGCGGCGCGCTTTCGCTGGCGACGAGCGTGTTTTGTGCTGGTTTTTTGCTGTGGCGCGGGAAAAAGCGCCCGCCGAGCGAGCCGCCAGCCGCGCTGTGATGCTGCCGCGCGCAGCCGCTTGTATCATCGCTGGCGCGCAAAAACAGCCTTGCCGTTTGTTGTCGATCCCGTTCGCCAGCAGAAAGAACATCAGCCCGCCAGCCCTCGCTGGAATATCTGCTGAGCGCAGCATAACACGCTCAGCGCCGCCGCACCTCCAGCGTTCCATACCACACACTCAAGCCGAAGTGTTCGCTCAGTAACTGCGCGGGCGCGCGCTGTTGATCGCGCCCCGGCGCGAAATCCACCAGCCTGTTGCTTTCCACTGCCTGTTCGTGGGCGTAGCTGCGCCAGCGCTGTTCGCGGCAGTCGCTGAAAATCAGCGTAAAGCGAATTTCGCCGCAATCCCCCTCCAGCAAGAGTATGCGTCCCCAATCGCCGATACGCAGCGCGCTCAGCCACAGCGGACTTGCGCTTTCCACGCCCAACGCCTGATAAATCCAGGTTAATCCCATCGTTCATCCTGTTCAGAAGTCCGCGCCATGACTTTTGTCTGGCCGCGCCGGGTTTATGTTTCATCCTGATCGACCATTTAGCAAGGAGAAGAGACCCTATGTATACGATTCCTACCCTAACGGCGCTGCGCCAGCATTTGGGTCTGGCGGCCAGCGACACCGCCGACGATACGCGCCTGCTGGGTGCGCTGCAAGCCGCTTCGGCACAGATCGAGCGCGTCAGCGGGCGGCATTTTTGCCCGCGCATCGCCGCGCTCAAGCACGTCGTCGAACGTTACGACACCCGCTGTCTGACGCTGCGCGATGATTTGCTGGCGCTGACCAGCATCACAGACGGCGATGGCACGAGCATCAGTCTCAACGAGGTGCTGCTCAAGCCGGATACAGGCGGCCCCTACAGCCTGATGCATCTGGCGAACGGGCGCGCGTTCATCCGCAGCACGCTTTTGCCCGTGACCGTCACAGGCGTCTGGGGCTGGCACGACCGCTGGAACGAAGCCTGGCGCGGCAGCAGCGATACTGTACAGAACAACCCGCTTTCCAGCAGCAGCACCACGCTCACCGTCAGCAGCGCCAGCGGCGCAGACAGCGCCGGACAGTCGCCGCGTTTTCAGGTCGGGCATTTGCTCAAAATCGAGGAAGAATACCTGCGCGTTCTGGCGATCAGCGGCAACACGCTCACAGTGCTGCGCGGGATCAACGGCAGCACGGCGGCCCAGCACGCGCAAAACACCGCCATCAGCACCTTGCAGCCCGCGCCGGATGCGCTGCTGCTGGCGCTGCGTTGGGCGACGTGGCTGTACCGCGAGGGCGACAACGACACCCCGCCCGATGATTTGCGCGCCGCGCTGGCCGAACTGCGCCGCGATGTGCTGCGGCTTTAGCGCAATTCCCACCCGCGCACATAAGCCGAGACGGCCTGCTCATAGGCCGCCGCCAGATCGCCGCCTTTTGTCAAGCCCTGAGTGAAAGGACTCGTATGACTGCACTGCGTACTGCCCTGACCCATTTAGCCAGCCTGAGCGTCGCCGGGGTCAGCCACAACTATGGCATCGACCAGATTCCGCCGACGCTCAACCGCGCGCAGCTCCCGGCGCTGCTGGTGCTGCCCATCGACGTGCGTGATGTGCGCCTGTTTAAAGAGCGCGGCGAAGGTTTCCAGACGGTGGCCTTTTCCGGCGGCGCGCGCACCATGACCTACACCGTCACCCATCTGCTGCTCGTCAGCGCCGCCAGCGCCACGCATGGCCTCCAGCGCCAACTGCCCGCGCTTATCGACCTGATCGACGCCTATTTCACGGCGCTGAAAGCCGATGTGACGCTGGGCGGGACACTGCTGGAGCCGGCGCATGTCACGGTTGAGCCGGGCACGTTCGCGCATGGCGAGACCAAATACTACGGCTGCGCGCTGCGTCATTTGTGGAAACTCGAAGTGTAAGCCAAAGGAGGTGTTTTGATGGCGATCACTTACACCGTGGCCGTCGATTTCAACGACGACGGCGATTTTGTCGATCTCGGCGAAGCGCTCAGCGCCGATGTCGTCGCGCTCAAATGGCGTCTGGGGCTGGCCGCGCCCTATGACAGTGTGGCCGCGCTCTCCTGGGCGCAGATCAGCCTGTACAACGTCAGCCAGCGTTACGCACCCGAAGCCGCCGGGGCGCTGGCGCTGCTGCCGGGCCGCCGCCTGCAAATCAGCAGCTACGACGGCAGCGCCACGCGCGTGCAGTTCACCGGTTTCATCGAAAGGGTTGAACCAAGCAGCGGCACGCTGGGGCCGCGCACAGCGCTGATTTACGCCGTCGGCGCAGAAAAACAGTTGGCGCAGTCCGTCGTGCGCCTCGCGCCGCAGGTCGGCGTGAGCGCCGATACCGTCATCGGCGCGCTGTTGGACGCCGTGCCGCTGCGCCGTCCCGTCCTCAAAGGCTATGCTATCCTCGATCGCATCGGTAATGCCGAACTCAACAGCAACAGCGCGCTGGCCGGCTTCTACCCGCGCACGCTGCAAAGCGGCAAATCGACCTTCGCCTACGTCGGCGATACGTGGGACGACGGCATCACGGCAGAAGCGGCGCTGCGCCAGGTAGTCGAAAGCGAGCGTGGGCGTTTCTTCTTCAACCGCGCCGGTGACGCCGTGTTCTATAATCGCCATCACATGCTGCTCACCACGACGGCGCAGGCCGCGTTCGATAACAACGCCGACGCTCTCGCCTACAGCTACGGCGCCGATGTGGCGAATCGCGTGGTGGTGACTCTGAGTCCCCGCAGCATTGGCGCGGCGGGCAGTGTGCTCTGGCAGGTCGATTCGGCGCAGCAGATCGCCGCCAACAGCCGTCGTGAGATCGTCGCGCGCTACCGCGATGCCGACAAACGCGGCGTGGGGGCGCTGAGCGTGCTGCCGCCGCAGGCCGGGCTGGACTACACGGCTAACACTGCCGCCGATGGCAGTGGCACAGACGTGACCGCGCTGGTGAATGTGGCCTTGCAGCGCGCCGATTTTTCCGCCGCCACGCTCACGGTCAGCAGCAGTGCCGGCCAGAGCGTGTATCTGCTGGCGGGGATGCGGCTGCGCGGCACGCCGCTGTACAGCGACGACCCGCTGACCATCGAACAAACTGATTGGATGAGCCTCACGCTCTACGGCCCGTGCGCACTGCAATTTGTGCTGCCCGCCATTACCTCTGCCGAAGAAGCTGAACAGATAGCGCGCTACGAACTGGCGCGGCGGGTCTCTCCACGCGGCGTGGCGCGCGCTGTGCGCCTCAGCGCTCTCAAACACAGCGCGCAGATTCTCACCCGCACACTGTTCGAGCGCATCACGCTCAAGGACGCGCAAACCGGGCACGACGCCGACTATTTCATTGTCGCCGAAGAACACAGCGTCGATCTGGGCGGCGCGCGGAACCAGACCGAATGGCTGCTGGAAACGGCGCAGGCCAGCACGTTCGCCCTGCTGAACAGCGCCAGCCTCAACGCCGGCTACGCGCTGGCGTATTAGCCCTTCAAACTTTGATCAAGGAGCGCATCGCATGTCTGCTGTGTGGACAACCCCCAAGAACTGGAACGTCGGCGAGCTGCTGATTGCCGCTGACATGAATACGCATTTGCGCGATAACCTCGACTGGCTGAAAAGCAGGCCGTTTAACAGTGTCGCGGTTGCGACGACAACGACGACGAGCACGTCATTTGTGCAGATGACCGGGGCCAGCGTTTCGCTGACGAGCGTGGGCGGCTCTGTGCTGATTATGGCGTCGATGGTGGTGTATGGCAGCGCAGCCTGTACGATTACGACGGATTTTGCGGTGGATGGTACGCGCGTTGGGCACACAACCAATGGCCTGCTGGCGCTGACGAGCGCGCCGAGTAATGTGAACGCTACGATGGTTTGGATTACGCCGACACCGCCGAGCGCTGGCGCGCATACCTATACGGTGTGGTGGAAAACGAGCGCTGGTACGGCGACGGCGGCGGATTATCGTTTGTTCGTGATGGAGGTGCGCTGAGATGAGCGACATCAAATTGGAACGCAGGGTGGACAGCGATGTGCTGCACGCGACGTTAAAGGCTGCGCTGGACGATCAGTTTTTGGGCATTTCAACGGCTGCCGATGACGTGCTGATTGTGCATCTGGCCGAAGATGCCGGCCCTGCCGCGCGGACGATAGCACAAACGCTGGTGGCGGCGCATGATGTCAACAGCCTGCCGCCGCGCCCGCCCGCCAAAACGCTCGAACAGCGCCTGGCGGAAATCGAGGCGCGCCTCACTGCGCTGGAAAACGCTCCCCGCTCGTAAGCCACGCTTTTTCGCAAAAACGGCGAGTCCCCGCGCGGGGACTCGCCGTTTTTTGTTTCCCAAACGCCATCAAAGCACAGAATACGGCGCTAGCAAATCCATCGCGCAGCGGCGCAGCGCTTAACTGGCCTTGCTCTCTGGCGTGGAGATCGTCGTGTGACACTGGTTGCATATCCACAACTGCACTTCCGGCGCGACTCCCAACGCCTGCGCCACCCGTTCCGGCCAGCGTTGTTCGCCTCTATATGTGAACGTCGTATCCTCATTGCAGCTTGGACACTGCGCCACCTGTTCCTGCAACTGTGTGTTTTGCGCTGAGGTTATCATAAGCCGCGCCACCTTTCGTGCTCCCCACATGCTTCATGTATACAGCATTAGACGCCGAAAAATCGTAAAGAGTTGCAGCATCCTGACATCTCTTTACAAATTACAGCAGTTTTTTTGCACTTGATGGACGCCCGCGTGCCGCCTGCCCTCCGCAAAGACAACGCCCGCCGCGTGACCGGGCGTGTAGCATACGCATAACCCTGCGGGACGCAGTAAACCCGCTTCCCCCAAATTCAGGGAAGCAGGGCTGACGCTCAGCGCAGGAGTGTGAGCGAGGAATAGAGCCTGTAAGCGAACGCTGCGGGCGCAATACAGTCAAAAAGGCCTTTGCGTAACGTGAGGCCTAACGCTGTGGGACGCATTTCGTGGGGAACACCGGACTGGTGCCCGGCAGCAACAGCGTGTGGTGATGCGGTTTTCACCTACACATTGGACGGCCTCAAATCTGGAAATCGCCGCGCACGCGCACGACTTTGTGGCGGTAGTTGTTGACATACTGCTGCAATTTGTCGTGCAGGTCTTGCCATTCCCTGCTTTTCAGGATGTCGCGCATCGTGTCGATGTCTTCCGCCAGCGCTTCGGCCAGAATCTGCGTGTCATTTTCACGGCTGTAGACCGTGTACCAGGCGCCCGTCGGCTGGATGCCGAGCTTGGTGATGCCGGGCACCCATTCGCGCACGACGAATTCAAAATATTCCTGGTCGCGGTTCGGCTTGATGTCCCAATTCATGAGCAGTTTAACGTTCATCGACCCAAAATCCTTATGATCCCTACCCCGCTGGCTGCGCCAAAACCTGTGGACGCAGCAGCACGACCTGCGGCTGATCCGGCAGTGAGCCGGCGGCCACCTTCAAGACATCTTCTTCGGCGAACTTGCCGACCCCCATCGCCTTGAGGAATTTGTCCACCGGATCGAGTTCCAGCGCCAGCCCCGGCAGCGCGAAATGCATCGGCACGACGTAATTCGGCTCCAGCAGCGCGATCACTTCGGCGGCTTGCGCGGCGCGCAGGGCGTTCCCCCCGCCCACCGGCACCAGCACCACGTTCACTTCGCCCAGCGCCTCCATCGTCGATTGATCGGGCACATGTCCCAGATCGCCCAGATGCAGCACGGTCAGGTGATCGTAATCCAGCAGATAAGCCACGTTCAGGCGGCCTGTGCTGGCGTCGTGCAGAGCCAGCCCGGTGATAAACACGCCGCCGATCTCATATTCGCCGGGGCCGTCGAGCAGATATGTATGGCCTTTGACGACTTCGACGGCATTATGGCCCGGCATCTGGTGGCTGATCGTCACCACGTCGCCTTTGACGCGCGGCACCGGCAAACCAAGCGCTTCTGAAAAAGGGTCGGTGACAATCGTCAGCCGCCCGCGTTCGCTAATGCGAAAACAACTGTGTCCGAACCAGGTAATGTCCAACGCCCGTATACCCCTATGTTTGCTATACTATGCCTATTATACCCTGAGAATGTAGGCAGGCATAGAGATGAGTATAGCACAAATGTTCTATTACGGCAAGCTGGCATAGGCTTCCAGCACCAGGCGCAGCGCCGCCTCCGCGCTGGCGTTTTTGTTGCCTTGGCGGTCGAACGGCCACACATGCTGGCGCACGATCAGCAAGCCCTCTGGCCCGGCCAGCCCGACATACGTCAGCCCGACCGGTTTTTCGGCGCTGCCGCCGCCGGGTCCCGCGATGCCGGTGACGCTCAGCGCCAGATCGCTGCCGAACATGGCGCGTGCGGCGTTGGCCATGGCTTGCGCCGTCTGTTCGCTGACCGCGCCGTAAGCGATCAGTGTACTGCGCTGCACGCCGAGCACATTTTCTTTGATGATGTTGCCATACGCCACCAGCCCGCCCAGCACATAAGCCGAACTGCCGGCCACGTTGGTCAGCCGGTGCAGCAGCAGTCCCCCGGTACACGATTCCGCGGCGCTGATTGTCCAGGCGCGCGCGCGCAGCAGCTCGCCGACACGCGCTTCAAGCAATAACTCTCCCATAGATTCTCCTCCTCCGTCGTCTATCGTACACGAAATAGTACAAAATTGTCATGCGCTCGTCATAGCATTCTGCGCTGTTCTTCCCTATAATCAGCATGTGGGATAAGCGCGTCCTCATATGGGATAATGAGGGATAATGGCGCAATGACCTATTGGGGTTGGCGTTCGTTGCTTTACTGGTTCTTCAGTGTGCTGGTCGTCGGATGCAGCAGCGTGACTCCCGTTGCCCCGCCGACACCCCCCACCGAATATCCCCCAGTCACCCTGACCGTGCGAAGACCGATCTCACCAACACCCCCTACGCCGCAAACGCTGGTCGCGGCGGCGACATTTACACCACTTCTTCCCACTGAGCTGCCCCCTGCTACCTCGACACCTGTTATTTACACCGTGCGCGCGGGCGACACCCTGCTGGGAATCGCTATCGCCTTTGGCGTGGAGGTGGCGGACTTGCAGGCGGTCAACAACGGCGTTGACCCGCGCGCCTTGCAGATCGGCCAGCAGCTTGTGATCCCGGCGCCGCGCCGCGCGGCGCCGGGTGACGCCACGCCGGCGTTCAACCTGCTGCCGACCGCCACCCCGCTGCCGCTGGCGCTGGTGGAACCAACCTGTTATGCGTACGCGGGCGGGCTAGTGTGCCTCGGCGCCGTACAAAACACGCTGGCGCAGCCCATTGAGCGTGTGGCGGCGCTGGTGCGCCTGGCGCGCGCCGATGGCACGCCCCTGGCAGAAGCCGTGGGCCTTGTGGAGCAGCGGCTGCTGCCGGTGGGGAATTTCGCCCCCTACCGCGCGCAGTTCCCGCCGGGCGTCTATGGCGATTATACGGTGGGCACAGTGCTGTTAAGCGCCGACGCCGCCGAAAATAGCGAGACGCGCTTTGTGGCGCTGGATGTGCTGGATGAACAGGCGCAGCGTTTGCCGGGACGCTATCTGGTGACGGCGCGCGTGCGCAATAACACGCAGCGCAGCGCGCTGGCGGTGCGCGCGGTGCTCACGGTGCGCGGCGGCGATGGCCGTGTGCTCGGCTACCGCGTGAGCACGCTGCGCGAAACGCTGCTGCCCGGCGAAGAAACCCCGCTGCGTATCGAAGTCATGCCACAGCAGGAAGACGCGCGCGCCACACATCTGCTGTATGTCGAAGCGCAGCGCGCGCCGTAAACACCTTATAGTGGCTCTTGTCTATCGGTACTCGTTCTGAACATGAGCCAAAACCTCAGGCAGCAAGTTTTGCCGTCAAGGGTTAATGCAGGTCAGGCCGTCACTCGGTCTTCAGGCGGTAGCCCACGCCCGGTTCTGTGATCAGATAACGCGGACGCGCGGGATCGGCCTCCAGCTTATGCCGCAGTTGGCTCATATAAATGCGCAGATAATGGTTCTCGCTGGTGTAGTTCGGCCCCCACACTTCCTGCAAAAGCTGGCGCTGCGTCACCACCCTGCCCGCGTTTTTTGCCAGCAGCGTCAGCAGCTTATACTCGATGGGCGTCAGATGCACCTCGTCCTCGCCCACGAACACCTGCCGCCGCACCAGATCCACGCGAATATTGCCCAGCGTGAACAGCGGGTCATTGCTGCCCTGCGCTGCCCGCAGCGCGTGGCGCTGCGCCACGCGCAGCCGCGCTAATAATTCCCCGATGCCGAACGGTTTCGTCAGGTAATCGTCGGCGCCGGCGTCCAGCGCCGCGATCTTGTCGCGTTCCTGGTCGCGCGCCGAAAGCACGATGATCGGCGTCGTCGTCCACGCCCGCAGTTGGCGTGTAAGCTCCAGCCCGTCGATGTCCGGCAGCCCCAGATCGAGAATCACCAGATCAGGATGCTGCAAACCCATCAGCCGCAGCCCATCGAAGGCCGTCGCCGCCTCGATGATATGGTAGCCGTTGGCAGGCAGCGACGTGCGCAAAAAACGCCGAATCTGGGGATCGTCTTCGATCACCAGGACAAGCGGGCCGGGTGGTGCGCTTTCAGACATCTTCGACCTGTATCTCCGGTGGGGGTTCGTAGGGCAGCGTAAAGCGAAAGGCCGCCCCGCCTTCGGCACGGTTCAGCGCCCAGATGCGTCCGCCGTGCGCTTCGATAATAGCGCGGCAGATGGTTAAACCCAAGCCGATGCCACCCGCCGCGGTCGGCAGCGCGCGGAAAAACTTATCGAAGATTTTTTCTTCCGTGCCCGGCGGCAGCCCCGGCCCCTGATCCGCCACCTCCACCGTCACTTCCTCCGCCGCCCAGGCCGAAAGTCTGATTGGCGTGCCCGCTGGCGTATATTTGGCCGCGTTTTCCAGCAGGTTCACCAGTACTTGTTCGATCAACAGGCTGTCCACGCGCACCGGCGGCAGATCGTCGGCCAGCGCCGTCGTCAGCGGGCGGTTCTGCAACTGAGGTTCCAGGCGGTTGATGGTCGCGCCGACAATTTCCTCCAGCGGATACCATTCCTTGTGCAGCCGCACCCCGCTTTCCAAGCGCGTCATATCCAGCAGATTAGCCACCAGGCGGTTCAAGCGGTTGGCTTCTTCATAGACGATCGTCGCCAGTTCGCGCCGTGCCGCCGCGTCGATCTGCTCTTGCAGCAGCGTGCTGGCCGCGCCAGTCATCGAGGCCAGCGGCGTGCGCAAATCGTGCGAAATCGAACTCAACAGCGTGCTGCGCAGCCGCTCGCTTTCGATCTGTACGCGCGTGCTTTCGGCCTCTGCCGCCAGATGTGCGCGTTCCAGCGCCAGCGTGATCTGCGCGGTGAACGTTTCCAGCAGATGCATCTGTTCCGGCGAGGCGAAACGCTGCGGCTGCGCGGGCAGTACCCCCAGCACCCCCACTGTCGCGCCCGCCGCCGTGCGCAGCGGCAGATACGTCAGCCGCGCTGCCTGCCGCGCGGCTGTATGCTGTCCCGCGGGCCGCCCCTGCGCATACACATACGCCGCCACGTCGTTTTCGATCGGCGGCACAGGCTGATGCGCCGCACACAGCGAACCGTTGTCGTCTGGCAGCAGCAGCGCCACCTGCGCTTCGAACAGCGCCCCGATATGCCGCGCGGCGATTCGCGCCAGAGTCGCGCTGGACTGGGTGGCGGCCAGTTCGCGCGTCATATCGTACAGTGCGGCAGTGCGCCGTTCGCGCTGCCGCGCGGCCTCCACCTGGTAACGGATGCGCCGCGCCAGCGTGTTGACTGTCCAGCCGACGATCACCATCACTAGCGAGGTCAGCGCGTATTCGCTGTTGGTCACGTTGAACGAGCGATAGGGCGGCACGAAAAAATAATCGAACAGCGCCACCGCCAGCAGCGCCGCCAGCAGCGCCGGCCCGCGCCCATACAGCGCCGCCGCCAACACAATCCCCAGCAGATAGACCATGCTGATGCTGCCCGGCAAAAAGCGCGTATGCATCAAGGCTGCCAGCAGCGTACAGAGACCGATCAGCGCCGCCGCCAGCGCGTAATCCTGCCACGGGCTTTGCAGGGCGCGCGCCGCCGGCACGAACGACGTTTCGCCTTCGCCGTGAATAATGTAGATGTCGATGTCGCCGCTGTGCCGCACCAGCTCATCGACAAACGAGCCGAAAAACAGGTCGCGCCAGCGCGGGTGTATCGGCTTGCCGACAATGATTTTGCTCACCTGCTGCGCGCGCGCATACGCCAGTATCTCGCCGCTGGCGTTGGCCGCGCTCAAAATCACCGTCTTGCCGCCCAACTGCTCCGCCAGATTTAGATTTTGTGTCAGCCGCGCGCGTGCGCTTTCCGAAAGCCGCGCGTACTGCGGCGTCTCCACGCACACCGCCATCCATTCAGCGTTCAGCCCCTCTGCCATGCGCTGCGCCGCCCGGATCAGGCGCGCCGAGAGCGGGCTGGCGCTCACCGCGACCAGCAGCCGTTCTCGGCCCGGCCAGGCCGCATCGTCCTCGCGCGGCGGCAGTGGCGCGCCGCTGCTGCTGCCCCACGCCCGCTCCAATAGTGTTTTCAGCCGTTCGCCCTGTAGGATGCCCATCATTTGGCCGCCGCCCGCGCCTTCTGCCCTTTGCTCAGCTAACTGCTCCAACCGCCCTTTTCGTACACATTGTCTGAAGCTTTCTGGGCAATTTGATAACCCACAGCCGATGATCGCACGCCGCGTCCGTGCTATAAATAGCGCTGTTGTCTATTTTCCGGTTTCACACCCTTTTTTACTGCGGGATACTCTCATGCGCAACTTCGTATCTAAAAGTGTCAGCAATCTGCGCCCCTCCGGCATCCGCCGCTACTTCGACATCGCCGCCACCATGGACGATGTGGTGACACTGGGCATCGGTGAACCGAGCTTCGCCACGCCGCGCCATATCATCGAAGCCGGCGTGCAAAGCCTGTATCGCGGCCAGACCGGGTACACCAACAACTCCGGCACGCCCGAACTGCGCCGCTCTATCGCCGACTACATTGCGCGCCTTTACGGCGTCGCCTACCAGCCCGAAGACCAGATTCTTGTCACTGTCGGTGTCAGCGAAGCGCTGTTCCTGGCGCTCAAAGCCATCCTCGATCCCGGTGACGAAGTGCTGGTCGTCGAACCCTGCTTTGTCGCCAATGCCGCCGCTGTCGAAATGGCGGGCGGGGTCTCTGTGGCCGTTGATACGCGCGTCGAAAACGCTTTTCAGGTCACGGGCGCTGAACTCGAAGCGCGCATCACGCCGCGCACCAAAGCCATCCTCATCAGCTACCCGAACAACCCCACTGGCGCTGTCCTGTCACGCCAGCGCTTGCTGGAAATCGCCGCCGTGGCCGAAAAGCACGACCTGATCGTTATCTCCGACGAAATTTACGAGCGGCTGGTATACGGCGCGGAGCACATCTGCTTCGCCGCGCTGCCCGGCATGTACCAACGCACGATCCTGCTCAGTGGTATGAGTAAAAGTTTCGCCATGACCGGCTGGCGCATCGGTTATGCCTGCGCTGCGCCCGAAATCATGGCTGCCATGCGCAAGCTGCACCAGTACCTCATCATGTCCGCGCCGACTACCGGACAGGTGGCTGCCGTGCAGGCGCTCGATCACGGCGAAGACGATGTGCAGGCAATGCGCGCGCAGTACGACCGCCGCCGCCGCCTGATCGTTGCTGGCTTCAACGCGCTCGGCCTGACGTGCTTCGAGCCGCGCGGCGCGTTTTACGCCTTCCCCAGCATCGCCGCCAGCGGCATGAGCGACAGCGACTTTTGCGAAGCGCTGCTCATGGAAGAGCGCGTGGCTGTCATCCCCGGCAGCGCCTTTGGCCGCAGCGGCGCCGGTTTTATCCGCGCCAGCTACACTAACAGCGAAGCCAACATCGAAAAAGCGCTCGAACGCCTGGCGCGCTTCATGGCCCGTCATACGATCGCCGAACCCCTGCCGGCGTTGGCGCTGGCCGAATAATCCCACGCACCGCGCTTTGACTTCCCCTCCCTGAAATCGGGGAGGGGATAGAGGGGGGCAGCCGCCCCCTCATGTTTTGACTTCAGGGCAAGCGCATCACAAGCATCGTGGCTAGTGCGCTTGTTCTGCGCGTTGCACATTTCGCGTTGCATCGCCCGGCCTTTTGTGCTATCATAGGCGTTTCACCGTAGCACAAATGAGCTATTTATAAATGGAAGAACAGCACATCGTTTTCACTGCCGACACGCCCGGCGAACGACTGGACATGGCGTTGGTGATGAACACCGACGGTCTTTCGCGCGGGCAGCTTCAGGTGTTGATCCACGCAGGCAAAGTCACGGTCAACGGCAAGCCCGCCAAACCGTCGCTCAAGTTAAAGGGCGGCGAACACATCCGTGTGAGTCTGCCGCCGCCCGCGCCCGATTCGGCGGTCGCGCCCGAAGAAATCGCGCTCAAGGTTGTCTACGAAGATGATGATCTGGCGGTGATCGACAAGCCCGCCGGCCTGGTAGTACACCCTGGCGACGGCAACGAACGCGGCACGCTGGTCAACGCGCTGCTGGCGCGCTGGCCGCAGATCGCGCAGATGCCCTACGATGCGCGGCGGCGCGGTATCGTCCATCGCCTGGACAAAGACACCAGCGGCCTGCTGGTGATCGCCAAAAACGCCCCTGCGCAGTTGGCGCTGGCGCAGCAGTTCGCGCAGCGGCAGGTGGAAAAAAGCTATCTGGCACTGGTGGAACGCCCGCCCAAAACCCCTTCCGGCCAGATCAGCGCGCCCATTGGCCGCGACCCGGCGCAGCGCAAACGGATGGCTGTCGTGCGCGGCGGCAAACCCGCGCTGAGCGCATACCGCGTGCTCGACGCCGCGTTTCCTGGCGGCCAGGCGCTGCTGGAAGTCACACTGCTCACCGGGCGCACGCACCAGATCCGCGTGCATCTGGCGTTTATCGGCTGCCCGATTGTCGGCGATCGCGTCTACGGCCTGCGCAAACCGCGACTCACTCTGGGACGCCATTTTTTGCACGCCGCGCGCCTGGCTTTCGACCAGCCAACCAGCGGCCAGCGGCTGACGTTTGAATCGCCGCTGCCGCCGGAATTGCAAACGCTGCTGCGCGCGCTCAAGGGCTAAAAAGCGCCGCGCTTTGTAGTACAATGCAGGCCATATTGCTTTGACGGTAACTAAGGACAAGTTCATGCGTGAAGTGACCATCGCGATTGTGCAGATGAAACCCAAAATGGGCGAGCCGGAAGAAAATCTGGTCAAGATGACTGAGATGATCTCTAAGATCGCCTCGCAGCAAAAAGTCGATCTCATCGTCTTCCCCGAACTGATCACCAGCGGCTACGAATTGGGTGTGCGCTTCACCGAAATCGCCCAGCGCGTGCCCGGCCCGACGATCAACCTGCTGGCGCAGCGCGCCAACGAATACGGTGTATATATCGCTTTCGGCATGGTGACCAAGGAGCGCGTTGAAAGCGTGCTCTATAACTCAGCCGTGCTGGTGGGGCCAGAAGGCGAACTGCTGGATGTCTATAACAAAATCCACCTGCGCGGCGAAGAACGCATGGCCTTCCGCGAGGGCTTCAAGCTGCCGATCATCGAAACCGAAGTCGGCAACCTGGGACTGATGATTGGCTACGATCTGGCGTATCCCGAAGTGGCGCGCAGCCTGGCGCTGGACGGCGCGGAGATTTTGTGCGTAGTCGCCAACTGGGAAGCGGCGCATATCGACGAGTGGAAGACATATGCCCGCGCGCGTGCCTACGAAAATTCGGTGTTTGTCGCGGCGGCCAACCGTGTCGGCGAAGACGTGACGCTCAGTTTCGGCGGCGAAAGCATGGTTGTCGGCCCGCGCGGGCAGATTTACGCCTCGCTGGCCGATGAAACCGACCCCGACACGGGTGCGCCGCTGGAAGGCTTCGCTG
Organism: Chloroflexota bacterium; assembly: GCA_013388745.1. Taxonomy (GTDB): domain Bacteria; phylum Chloroflexota; class Anaerolineae; order Aggregatilineales; family Phototrophicaceae; genus JACAER01. The sequence goes on along the minus strand of JACAER010000019.1, from coordinate 42,922 downwards.
TCGCGCGCGTGGATCTCGACCAGGTGCGCAAGTACCGCGAGGAATTTCAGTTCATCCAGACGCGCCAGCCGGTGGTCTACAAGAGTCTGGTGCGCAAATACTAGTGACGATAGCGCTGAACCATACAACCCGTGTTGACGGTTCCCGCCCCCTTCAGTGGGTCGCCGTTCCAGCCGTCGGTTTTAAGCGATAGCGCGCGGGAAAGCGCAGGCCGGGCAGGGGCCGCTCTGTGGTAAAATACGGGGCGAAACAACTGGCGCTGCGGAGAAGCTATGCCACGTTTGTCGCGTTATTTTATCAAAGCCGGGCTGTTGTATTTTGTGCTGGCCGCCATGCTCGGCACGCTGATTTTAGGGCGTTCGGCGCTGCGGCTGCCGCCAGAGATTTACGCATTCACCCCGGTTTACTATCATTTGCTGATGGTTGGCTGGGTCACACAGTTGATTATGGGCGTGGCCTACTGGATGTTCCCCAAACACAGCAAGGAAATGCCGCGCGGCAGCGAAAAACTGGCGTGGGCGGTGTTTATCGCGCTGAATGCTGGCCTACTGCTGCGCCTGGTAGTCGAACCGCTGCTGATGACCCTGCCAGCATTGAATCTGGGCGGGCTGCTGCTGCTTTCGGCGCTGCTGCAATGGCTGGCGGGCATGGGCTTCATTATCAATACCTGGACGCGCGTCAAGGAACGCTGATATGCCGCGTTTAACCGTCTGGATGGTGCGCACGGCGCTGCTGTATCTGGGGGCCGGCTTCAGCTTGGGCGCGCTGCTGCTGGCGAACAAAGGTCTGCCGCTGTCGCCGGAAATCTGGCGGCTGTTGTTCCCGCATATCGAAGCCATCATGCTCGGCTGGACGTTTCAACTGGCGCTGGGGGTCGCCTTCTGGATTCTGCCGCGCCACCCGCAGAGGCCGAAATATGGCTATGTGCACCTGGCATGGGCGGGCTATATACTGCTCAACGCGGGCGTGCTGCTGGTGATCGGCGGCGAATTTTTTGCCAGCGAAGCGCTGACGTTGGCGGGACGGCTGGTGGAAGGGCTGGCCGTCGCGGCGTTCGCCGTGCAGTTGTGGCCGCGTGTCAAAGCTTTTGGGGTCTGAAAAAATGAATGCCTACCACTGGTTCGAAGATCTGAATACGCTCATTGACCACCTCCCGGCAGACAGCATTGTTAGCCGCACGATTTATCAGGACGAGCAGATCAAAGCGGTGCTGTTCGGTTTCGCGCCCGGACAGGCGCTTTCCGAGCACACCGCCGCGCAGCCGGCCATCATCCATATCGTGCGCGGGGAAGCGGCGCTCACGCTCGATACCGATTCCTTCGACGCGCAGGCCGGCGCGTGGGTGCATATGCCGCCGCGCCTGCGCCACAGTGTTAGCGCCAAAAGCGAACTCATCATGCTGCTGCTGCTGCTGAAGTAGGGGATTTTTTGAAGACGGACAGCGCGTTTCGCCTGAAAACCGTTGCCCTGCCGGCGGAACACGGCGGTTGGGCATTTTTGTTCGAGCCGCTGCTGCTGGGGCTGCTGGTCGCGCCATCGTGGGCCGCCTTCTGGCTGAGCCTGTCAGCGCTGGCGATTTTTCTGATCCATCAGCCCTTGCGCACGCTGGTTAAAGATCGGCTGAAGGGCAAAAATTATCAACGCACGCAGTGGGCGCTGCGTTTCACTGTGCTGTACGGGCTGCTGGCGCTGCTGGCGTTTGCTCTGACGCTGACAGCGGCGGGCGGCGATCTGGGCTTTCTGCTGCCGCTGGCCCTGGCCGTGCCCTGCGCCGCGCTGCAATTGTCGCTCGAAGCCGGGCAGCGCGGGCGCGAAACCGCGGCGGAAATCAGCGGCGCGTTGGCGCTGAGCGTCTTAGCTCCCGCTGTCGTTCTGATAGCCGCATGGACACCGCAGCAGGCGTTCTTCCTGTGGCTGGTGATCGCGCAGCGTGCGGTCACATCGATTCTGTATGTGCGCGCGCGGCTGCGTCTGGAACGCGGCAAACCCGCCGCTGTGTCTTTGGCGCTGGCGGCGCACACTGTCGCACTGCTGCTGTTGGGCGTGCTGGCCGCGGCGGGCGCGCTGCCGTGGCTGGCGGCGTTGGCAGCGGGGATCCTGCTGCTGCGGGTGCTCTATGGCCTTTCGCCCTACCGTCGCCCGGCGCGGGCGCAAGTTATCGGCTTTCAGGAATTGGCGTTTGGGCTGCTGACTGTGCTGCTGGCGGCCTGGGGCTACCGCTCGTAAAGCTCCAGCGGCAGGCCGTCGGGGTCTTTGAAAAAGGTGAAGCGTTTGCCCGTGAGTTCGTCCACGCGGATCGTCTCCACCTCCACGCCTTTGGCTTGCAGCGCGCGCGCACTGGCTTCTACGTCGTCCACGACAAACGCCAGATGGCGCAGCCCGCAGGCTTCCGGCGACACACGCGGCGGCGGGTTGGGGAACGAAAACAATTCAAGCTGGCAGTCGCCGCGCCGCAAATCCAGCTTATACGACTGCCGTTCGGCGCGATACGTTTCGGCGATCACCGCGAATCCCAGAAGCTCCGTGTAAAAACGCTTCGACACGCCATAATCCGAACAGATTAGCGCGACATGGTGAATATGCCCGAAGTCCATTGATGCTTTATTGAATCCACAGAGGCGCTGGCATAACTGTCAGCCTGGCCTAATCGCGCTGATGATGCGCGCCGGCCATCATCAGGCCGATGGTTTCCACGTCGAATGCCGCGCGCGCTAACATGCCCACGATCTGGCCTTCGTACAGCACCGCCACACGATCCGACAGCGCCAGAATTTCATCCAGGTCTTCTGAGATCAGCAGAATCGCCACACCGGCGCTGCGCTGCGCCATCAACACGCTGTGAATATATTCCGTCGCGCTGATGTCTACGCCGCGCGTAGGCTGCGCCGCGATCAGCACTACCGGCTGCCGCGACAGTTCGCGCGCCAGAATCAGCTTCTGGATGTTGCCGCCGGACAGATTTTTAGCGGGGGTTTGCGTGGACGGCGCTTTGATGTTGAAGCGCTCAATCAGCCCGCGCGCATGGCGGCCAATATCGCCGAAGTTCAAAAACATACCGCGCGCGAAGGGGGGCACGCCGTGATTTTGCAGAATCGCGTTTTCCGCCACACTGAAGGCGCCGATAATGCCGTGTTTCATGCGTTCTTCCGGCACGAACGCCAGCCCGGCGCGCAGCCGTTCGCTGACCGACGCGCGCAGCATCGGCTTGCCACTTAACAAAATCTCGCCGCTGGCCGCCGCCCGCAGTCCCGAAATCGCCTCCGCCAGTTCGCGCTGGCCGTTGCCCGAAACCCCGGCGATGCCGACAATTTCGCCGCTGCGCACTTCCAGCGAGACATCGCGCAGCGCCGCCAGCCCTTGATCGTTGCGCACTGTCAAATGCTGGATCGCCAGCCGCGTTTCACCGAGCGTCACCCCCGGATGCTCTGGCACGAAGGTCACATCGCGCCCGACCATCATGCGCGCCAGTTTGCGGCGGTCTACGCCTTCGTTGGCGATCGTGTCGATCACGCGGCCATCGCGCATCACCGTGATGCGGTCACACAGTTCCTGCACCTCGTGCAGCTTGTGCGAGATAAAAATCAGCGCGTGCCCCTGTTCGCGCATCTGTTTGAGCGTCACGAACAATTCGCGCACTTCCTGCGGTGTCAGCACGGCGGTTGGCTCGTCCAGAATCAGCAGCGCCCCGCCGTGATACAGGGCTTTGACAATCTCCACACGCTGCTGTTCACCGACCGAAAGCTGCCAGATATAAGCGTCGGGGTCCACCTTCAGCCCATAGGTCAGCGAAAGTTCGTGCACTCGCGCGCGCACGCCTTCCAGATTGATCACTGCGCCGCCCCTGTGGATGCCCAGCGCGACGTTTTCGGCTACGGTCAGCGTTTGCACCAGCATAAAATGCTGATGAATCATGCCGATGCCGCTGGCCAGCGCCGCTGTCGGCGAACGGAAGGTCATCGGCTGGCCGTCGAGCAAAATTTGCCCGTCATCTGGCTGGTACAGGCCGTACAGCACTTTCATCAGCGTGCTTTTGCCGGCGCCGTTTTCGCCCAAGAGGGCGTGAATCTCGCCGGCTTTCACGTCAAAGTTGACGCGATCGTTGGCCAGCACGCCCGGAAAACGCTTGACGATCTGGCGCAGTGCGGCCTGCTGAATTTGTCGGTGGCCGGAGGGAAGCGTTGCAGTTTGGGACATCGTCTTGTGCTCTAAAAACAAGTGATCAAAAATTGTTAGTAGGGGCGCAGCGGGCCACGCCCCTTACACTGCCTACTCAATCACAGCGTCCCCGCTCCTCCCCCTCCCCGCCAGCGGAGAGGGGGACAAGGGGTGGGGGCGCATCACGAGTATACGATCATCGTTACTGGCCGGGCAGTTCGCGCGCTACCGTGATGCTGCCGTCGATAATGCCTGCGATGGCCGCGTCCGCCGCCGCCACCACGTCCGCCGGCACATCCACGCCGCCGTAGATAATGCGCAGCCCGCCGTTCGCCAGCGTAATCGTGTAGGCTTCGCCGCCCAGTGTGCCGCTCAGGATGTTGTCGATCATCTGACCGATCGTCGGCGCCCAGTTGAAGACCTGCGAGGCCACCACCGTTTCTGGCCAGTTGACACTCTGGTCACTCTGCGTGCCGAACCAGTAGCCGCCTGCCGCCTGAATGGCGTCGATCGCGCCGACGACCTGCTGCGCCGAGCCGGTCAGCACGTCCGCGCCGGCGCTGATCTGTGTTTGCGCCGTTTCTGCCGCCAGCGCTGTATCGCCAAATGAACCCGTATAGGCGATCACGACATTCGCGCTGGCGTTCGAGGCTGCGACACCCTGCTGGAAGCCGTTGATGTACAGCAGTGCGTCGCCCGCCGGGACGGGACCCACCACGCCAATCGTGCCGCTCTGCGTCAGCAGGCCGGCCATCACGCCGTTGACATAACCGCCTTCTTGCGCCGCTGCTTCATAGGCGAACACATTCGTCAGCCCCAAATCCGCGCCGGTGTCTGTTGCCGTGCCCCAGGCGAACGATGTTTCGGGATAATCCGGCGCGAGTTCGAACAGCGACGTGCCGTACTGCGTGCCATGCGCGATCACCAGATCGTAGCCCTGTTCAGCGTAATCGCGCATCGCGCCCGCCGCCGCCGTCACATCGAACATGCCTTCGGTGTAGGCGATTTCCAGCGCGTCCGTCCCGCCCAACTGCCGCTGTATGTTGGTCAGCCCGGTGTAAATGGCCTGACTCCACGCCAGATCGGTGATCGCGCTCGGCATCACCACCGCCACGCGGAAGATTTCTGATGGCATGAAGGCCAGCGGATAAACCACGCCCGCCTCAATATCGGCGATGGCCTGGTCGGCCGCCGCGCGCACCTCTGCCGGCAGCTCGAAATTGCCGTAAGCGAAGAATTGGCCGCCGTTTTCCAGCGTCAGGCGGTACACGATGCCGCCGAGCACGCCGTTTTGGCGCTGCGCGATCATATCGCGGAACATCGGCGCCCAGTCGTAGACCTGCGAGGCCACGACAGTATCCGGCCAGTTGGGGCTTTGATCGGCCTGCGTGCCGAACCACAGCCCGCCCGCCGCCTGAATCGCGTCGATCGCGCCGACGACCTGCTGCGCTGTGCCGGTCAGCACATCGGCGCCCGCGCTGATCTGCGTCTGCGCGACTTCGGCCGCCGCCGCCGTATCGCCGAACGAGCCGGTATAGGCCAGCAAAACCTGCGCGTCGGGGTTGGCAGCATACACACCCTGCTGGAAACCGTTGATATACAGAATCGCGTCGCCCGCCGGGACGGGACCCACAATGCCGATCACATTCGATTCGGTCAGCAGCCCGGCCATCACGCCGTTGACGTAACCGCCTTCTTGCGCCGCCGCTTCATAGGCGAAAATATTGTTGAAACCGCGATCCGCGCCTGTGTCGGTGGCTGTTCCCCAGGCGAACGACGTTTCAGGATAATCGCCTGCCAGTTCGAACAGCGATGTGCCGTACTGCGCGCCGTGCGCCACCACAATGTCGAAGCCTTGCTCAGCATAATCGCGCAGCGCCTGCGAGGCCGCCGTCACATCGAACATCCCTTCGGTGTAGGCGATTTCCAGCGCGCTTGCGCCGCCCAGTTCCTGCTGGACACGCACCAGCCCTTCATAAATGGATTGACTCCATGAGATGTCGGTGATACTGCTCGGCATCACCAGCGCGACGCGAATGGGCGCTTGTGCCTGCACACTCGTGCCGATCAGCGCCAGCAGCAGCACAACCACGAGTAAAGCGAGGTAACGACTGTTCTTCACGGTTCTACCCTCTCCTTCAAAAAAATGCCTGTGTCACTTATATCCTGCAACAGGCGTCGTGCCTGTGGATACCCTAGTTTTCGCCGCGCTGGAACGGCTTGGTCAGCGCCGCCGGCTCCAACCGCTTGCGCTGCCGCGCGAAGATCAGCACGGCAATCGTCAGAATGTACGGCACCATAATCAGCAGGTTGGGCGGAATCGGCTGCCCGCCGATCTGCACCTCCAGAATTTGCACCCAGATTTGCAGGTTGTTGGCGATGCTGAACAGCAGCGCGCCCAACATCACGCGCCACGGCGACCAACCGCCGAAGTACACCAGCGCCACGGCGATAAAGCCGCGCCCCTCGGTCATATTCTCCTGGAAAATGCCCGTCAGGGCGATGGATAGCGACGCCCCGGCGATACCCGCCAGCGCGCCGCCCAGCAGCAGCGTCGTATAACGCACGCGTACCACATTCACGCCCATCGTATCCGCCGCCGCCGGATTTTGCCCCACCGCGCGAATCTGCAAGCCCCATTTGGTGCGGTTGATCACCCATGCCGAAATCGGCACCAGCGCGAAGGCCGCGTAGACCATCAGATTTTGCTGGAAAAAGATGCGCCCGATGATCGGCATATCGCTCAACAGCGGGATATGGATCGGCTCGAAGCCGCTGGCGACGATCACTCCGCCCGCCAGCACTTTGAACAGCAGCGACGACAGACCCAGCCCGAACAGGCTGAAACCGATACCGCTGATGCCCTGTTCGGCTTGCAGCGTCACATTCACCACCGCCGCCGCCAGCCCCATCAGCGCGCCCACCGCCGCCGCCAAAAGCACGCCCATCAGCGGCGCTGCGCCTAAGCCCGCCGGCGCGATAGCGAAAATCGCCGTAAACGCGCCCATCAGCATCATGCCTTCGACGCCCAGATTCAGCACGCCAGAGCGCTGCACGAACAATTCGCCCAGCGCCGAATACAGGTAAGGCGTGGCATACAGCAGTGTCAGCGTCAGCGCTTCAACCAGAATTTCGCCAAAGTTCATGCCTGCACCTCCGGCGTCACGACTGCGCTCACGCTGGGCTGCGCCAGTCGCGCCTGCCGCCGCGAAAGCCAGCGCCGCACAAAAATATCGCTGCTGACGACAAAAATCACCACCAGCCCTTGCAGCACAATGACCGTCGCTGTCGGCACTTGCACCGTGCGCTGCATTTTATCGGCGCCCACCAGCAGCACGCCGAACAGGAAGGCGGCGGGCACGGCGCCCAACGGATGCAGCCGCCCGAACAGCGCCACCACAATGCCCGAAAAACCATAGCCCACCGCGAAACCTTCGACCATGCGGTGTTCCGCGCCGGTCACATGCACGGCGCCGGCTAACCCGGCCAGCGCGCCGCTCAACGTCAGCGCCAGCGCCAGATAGCGCTGCACACCGATACCCGCGTAGCGCGCCGCGTCTTTGTTCAGCCCTACCGCGCGGATACGATAGCCGATAGTGGTGCGCCACAGCAGCACCCACACCACCACCGCCATAAATACCGCCACGATCACGCCGACATGAAGCTGCGAGCGGGCATCCAGTTCCGCCAGCCATGTCACTTGCGGCAGGCGCGCCGACTGCGGCACGCGCGTGCCCTGCGCTACCTGCTCCGGATCGATCATCGGCCCGCTGAGCAAAAAAATCAAAAGCTGCACGGCGATTTCGTTCATCATCACGGTGCTGAGAATTTCGTTGACATCAAAACGCGCTTTGAGGATGCCGGGCACAAAGCCCCATGCCGCGCCGGCCAGCGCCCCCGCCGCCAGCGTCGCCAGCGGCGCCAACCAGGCGGGCAGGCTGGCGCCGAAGGCCAGCGCGAAAGCCGTCGCCGAAACCGCGCCGACGAACAACTGCCCTTCCACGCCGATATTCACCACGCCGCCGCGAAAGGCGATGCACACGCCGATGGCGACCAGCAGCAGCGGCGTGCCGCGTGTCAGCACACGCAGAAAATTCGTCGAGGTGCCGAACGCGCCATCGAGCATCGCGCCGTAGGCCTGCGCCGGGTCTGCCCCCAGCGCCGCCAGCACAAACGCCCCGACGATCAACGCCAAAACAAAGGCTACCGTAATTGCTACCAGCGGCACCAGCGCCGCCAGCCAGTCGCCTCCGAACAGTCTTCTGATGGTTGAGTTCATAAAAAAGTCTCTGAAGAAGTGCTGCTGTGAAAATATATATGTGAAAAAGCATTGTCGCCTTGTGTGAATTTAACACAATTTGATGTTCATGTGCTTGGCAATCATCACTGAATTTGGCGGATATTCGTCACCTTCCTCTTGTCGCGCGCCCAAAGCCGATGTTAAATTAATTTCAACTATAGCAGCACTTTTGACAAGATCAAACATTTATGCCACTTTGGAAATCATATCACATCCCACGCACGGTCGATGAGGCGCTGGCGACGTTGGCGCAGTACGGCGGCGCGGCGCGCATTGTCGCCGGCGGCACCGATTTGATGGTGGACTTGCAGTATACCGATCATGTTCAGCCGCTCGAAGCGCTGGTTGATGTCACGCGCGTGCAGGAGATGCTCGACATTCACCAGGAAGCCGACGACTCCTGCCGTTTGGGCGCCGCAGTGACCCACGCCACGATCGTCAAATCGACCCTGCTGGAGGCGCGCGCCACCTGTCTGGTCGAAAGCTGCGGTGTGGTCGGCGGGCCACAGGTGCGCAATGTAGGCACGCTGGGCGGCAATGTTGCCCATGCGCTGCCCGCCGGCGATGGCACGACTTCGCTGATGGCGCTCGACGCGCAGGCGTTGGTGGCCTGGGGCGGCGGCCTACACGAATGGCTGCCGCTGCCCGCGCTGTTTAGGGGCCCCGGCGTTTCGGCCTTAGATCACGGTAAAGACCTGCTGGTCGCCTTCCGTTTTACGCTGTGCGCGCCCGGCGAAGCGACGGCCTTCAAGCGCATCATGCGTCCACAGGGTGTCGCGCTGCCGATTCTGGGCTGCGCGGTGTGGGTGAAGCTGAACGCCGCACGCACGCATTACGACGATGTGCGCGTTTGTGTCAGCCCGGTGGCGCCCAAACCCGTGCGCGCCGTCGAAGTCGAAGCGGCGCTGCGCGGTCAGCCGGTCGGCCAACAAACGCTGGAAAACGCCGTCGCTGCGGCGCACCGCACGCTGCATCCGCGCGCCAGCGCCTACCGCGCCACCGCCGAATATCGCCAGCATATGATCGAAACACTGCTGCGGCAAACGCTGCCGCTGGCCACCGAACGCGCTAAAACGGGCGAAGCGCGGGCGGAAGGCGTCGGTCTGGGGTAGTATAATGTCGATCTGGAAGGCGCTCGCGGGGAAACATCAACCCCGCGCTGTGGTGGGTAGAGACACAAACGGTTGGTAAGCGTAGCACGGGGTGGGGTAACATGAGCGAACTGAAACTAACGGTCAACGGCGTCGAACATCATCTCGACGTGCCCGAATCGCGCACACTGGCGTTTGTCCTGCGTTACGATCTGGGACTCACCGGCACAAAAATCGGGTGCAGCGAAGCCGAATGCGGCATCTGCACAGTGCATGTCAACGGCACGCCCGTCAATTCCTGCATTTTCCCGGCGTTTAAGGCCAACGGCGCGCAGGTCAAAACTGTCGAAGGCCTGGCGGCGCGCGACAACGGCCATGAACACCTGCATCCCTTACAGGAAGCTTTTATCGAACACGGCGCGGTGCAGTGCGGTTTTTGCACGCCCGGCCTGCTGATGACCGCCGCTGCTCTACTCGACGAAAACAGCAGCCCCAGCGAAACCGACATCAAAATCGCGCTCAAAGACACCTACTGCCGCTGCACCGGTTACACCAGCGTGCTGCGCGCCATCCAATCTGCCGCCGCTGTCAGACGCGGCGATCCCAAACTGCCCGTTGCCGAACCCCATGTCTCTGAACCGATGCGCTCGATCAGCCAGAGCGAAAAAGTGCAGGATATCGAAGACCGCGTCACCGGGCGCGCCAAATACACCGACGATTATACTTTTGCGGGCATGTTGTTCGCGCGCACGCTGCGTGCGCGCTACCCGCACGCGCGTGTGCTGCGCATCGACACCAGCAGGGCCAAAGCGCTGCCCGGCGTTCATGCCGTGCTGACCGCCGCCGATGTGCCCGGCGAAAATATTCATGGGCTGGTGCATCTGGATTGGCCGGTACTGTGCGCGGTGGGCGACAAAGTGCGCTACATGGGCGATGCCGTCGCTATTATCGCCGCCGACAGCGAAGACCTCGCCGCCGAAGCGCTCAAGCTGATCGAAGTCGATTATGCGCCGCTGACGGTGGTCGATGACCCCGTTTTCGCCCGCTCGCCCGAAGCGCCGCTGGTGCATGAAGGCCGCGAAGGGGGCAATCTGCTCAAGCACATCAAAGTGCGGCACGGCGACATCGAACGCGGCTTCGCCGAATCCGACGTGATCGTCGAGCGCACTTACCGCACGCCGACTACCGAACACGCCTTTTTGGAGCCGGAATGCGCCATCGGCGTGCCCGCCGGTTATGGCGACCACGACAAACTGACGATCTACGTCGGCTCGCAGATTCCCTATCAGGATCGCAACCAGATCGCGCGCGCTATGGCGCTGTCGGAAGAACAGGTGCGCGTCAAAGGGGTGCTGATCGGCGGCGGCTTCGGCGGCAAGGAAGACATCGCCGGACAAATTCACGTCGCCATGCTGGCGACCGTCACCGGACGCCCGGTGAAAATGCTCTACACGCGCCAGGAATCGCTGCTGTTTCATCCCAAGCGCCACGCGACCCTCATCCGCATCAAAACCGGCGTCAAGCGCGACGGCACACTGATGGCTGTCGAAGCAGAGCTGTACGGGGACGGCGGCGCGTATGCCAGCCTGAGCGATAAAGTGATGACGCGCGCCACCACGCACGCCACCGGCCCCTACAACGTGGCGCACGCCAAAATCGACTGCTATGCCATGTACACCAACAACCCGCCCTCCGGCGCGTTTCGCGGTTTCGGCGTTACGCAGAGCGCCTTTGCTGTCGAACAGAATATGGATCTGGTAGCCGAAGCGCTCGGTATCGACCCGATAGCATTTCGCCTGAAGAACGCGCAAAAAGTCGGTGTGACCACCGCCACCGGCCAGCTTTTGCGCGAAAGCGTCGGCCTGATCGAGACGATCGAAAAAGTCAGCGCCGATATGCACGCCGGCCATTTCCGCTGGGGCTGGCGCGAAGGCGACATGGCCTACGGCTGGGGCATCGCCTGCGCCTACAAGAACACCGGGCTGGGCGGCGGCGCGCCTGACCGCGCGGATGCGCAGGTCGAAGCCTTTGCAGATGGCAGCGTCGAAGTGCGCACCTCCTCCGCTGATATGGGACAGGGGTTGCTGGCGGTGCTGGCGCAGTGCGCGGCAGAAGAACTCGGTGTGCCCTACAAACACGTGCGCGTTCTGCTCTCTGATACGGACAAGACGCCCAACGGCGGCCCCACCACCGCCAGCCGCCAAACCTATATGAGCGGTAACGCGGTGCGTCTGGCCGCCATCAATCTGCGCGACACGCTCAGCCGGGTTGTCGCCGAAGAATTCGACTGCCCGCCGGAACGCCTGATCTTCGAGGAAGGGCTGGTACGCAATAACGGCACGAGTATGCCCTTTGCCGATGCCGTTAAGCTGGCGCACGCGCAGGGTTTGAGCACCAATATCCTGCACGAATACTGGGGGCCAAAAACGCAGCCATTGGGCACGGGCGGCGATATGCACTTTGCCTTTTCGTATGCCACGCAGGCCGCGCTCGTCGGCGTGCATCTCCACACCGGCGAGGTGCGGGTCGAGAAGATCATTTCCGCCACCGACATCGGACGCGCTATCAATCCGCTGCTGGTGCAGGGGCAGATCGAAGGCGGCATTATTATGGCGCTCGGCAACTGCCTGACCGAAAGCTTCATCGTCGAGCAGGGCGTGCCCTGGAGCACACTGCTGGCACGCTACAAAATGCCCAGCATCAAACACACGCCGCACATCACCAGCTATCTGGTCGAACATCGCACCGCCGACGGCCCGTATGGCGCCAAAGGCGTCGGCGAAATCCCGTCGATCAACACCTCGCCGGCCATCTGCAACGCCATCTACAACGCTGTCGGTGTCCGCATCTTCAGCCTGCCGGTCGATCAGGACGCGCTGCTGCGGGCGCTGCGCGAAGGCGAACACGAAGTCCACACGGCCTGGCACGACGTGCATTAACTGCGGCCTGTCATGGGGTGAAGCCGCCCTTCACCCCTCACCTCCTTTTCATTCAAATTTTATCAAATAATAACATTCAGGGGCTTGACTTAGAGCATACTCTAAGTTGTAGACTCTGAATCATGAACAACGAACACGACAGGCTGACCATTCAGCAGGTTGCCGACACCACCGGATTGAGCGTACATACCCTGCGCTACTATGAGCGTATCGGCCTGATTCACCCGATCGGGCGCGCCGAAAACACCCACCGCCGCTATTCGCTGGAGGATATTGGCTGGATCAATTTTCTCAATAAGCTGCGTGCCACCGGTATGTCGATTCAGGAAATGCAGGTCTACGCCGGCCTCCAGCGTTTGGGCGACGAGACTTTGCCCGAACGCCTGGAGATGCTCAAGCGCCTGCGCCACACGGTCGAGGAGCGCATCGCAGAACTTCAGGAAAATCTGAAAATCGTCAACTACAAAATCGACCTCTATCAGAAAATCGTATCGGAACAAACACCACCCATCGCCGTGCCCTGACCTATCACCAAAACTGAGTTAGCTGTTGTTTGGCGCTGGGCTTTCTCGCCCAGGATGGCCGCTTTATAGGTTGCGCCTTGTCGCGCATTTATTGAACTGCGTATTATCCCTACCTAGAGGAGTAGAAACAGATGGACCCGCGCATTATCTATACATTGGGACAAATTCGTCACCACGAGATTCAAGCCGAAATCGCCCGCGATTGGAACGCGCAGCCGCTGCGCTTTTCCCCGCTGGCCTGGCTGCCGGGATTGCTGAGCGCGGCTTTCCGCCGGCCACAGCCCGCGCGCGCTTCGACTAAACATGACAGCGGCACGTTCGCCCGCTACGCCGAAAACACCGAAGCCGGTTGTTAACTGCGCAAAAAACAGGGGACTCGCCTGAGTCCCCTGTTGTTCTGCCGATCGCTTTGCGCTACCCGCCGAGATACGGCGTGATCTGCGCCCAATTGCTGCCCCAGTTCTGCGCGCTGGCGTTTTCCAGCACAAACACCTGTGTGGCCACCAGCGCGCTGCCAGCCTCCAGCGATTCTTCCGAAGCCATATCGATCGAGCCATCGGCGATGCCCGCGACCCAGGCGTTCAGATTGGGCACGGCGCTGAACAGGATGCGGCCATCGGCCAGCCTGAACATCCGGCCAATGGCCCACGCTGCGCCGACATACACACTGCTTTCGCTGCCTGTCGTCAGGTTGATAGTGTTGATGCTCACGCTGTAGACCGGGATAACCCCCATCTCATAGCCGAAGGTCGCGTTCAACACGGCCTGCTGTTCGGCGCTGTAGGCTTCCAGCAGATTGCCGCTCTGCACGCGCGCACTATACAGCAGCGTTTCGTTATCGCTCCACGCCAACTGGTCGGGAATGACCATCGTCGCCACTTCTGTGAGCTGCCGCGTCGCCAGATCAATGATTTGCAGCGCGCCGCTCATGCCCGTGTCGCCATAGCTGACGCTGATACCCGCCAGACGTGTGCCATCCGGCGAGATCACGCCGCGCGCCAATGACGTGCCCAGTTCGACGCTTTCGCCCGTCTGCGGGTCAAACAGCGCGCTGCCTAGCCCCGAACAAGAGGTGCTGTAGACGATGCCCGCTGCCGTCCATTGCAGCAGCAGATAATTGCCGCCGAAGCCGGTTTCGCGCCAGTAGTTGTTGTCGGTCGGGTAAGGCGACCCGCCGCCGCAGCCCACCGTATAGTCCAGCGCGGCCACCAGCGCCGGCGTGGCAGCGGCATCCGGCGCGACGGTGTAAATTTCCGTCTGGTACATCTGCTCACCGTCCGGCATTGTCGGCGGCTGCACCGCGAACAAAATCTGCCCGTCTGCCGTGAAGCTGATCGGGAAGCCCGACTCCAGGAAGCCGGTGTTCAGCCCAAAAGGCGCTGCGCCCGTCGTCATGTCGTACACCATGATCTGTACAAGCATGGAACTCGCGCTGTAGTCGTAATTGATGAACGCCAGCTTGGTGCCATCGGCATTCCAGGCCAGGCTGCCGAAAAAGCCCTGCGAGCTGCCGGCCATCACCAACTGCGGTTCTGCGCCCGGCGCATAGACCCACAGATTGCCGTCTACGACCACGGCATACGGCGTCCCGGCATCCTGCGCGGAAACGCCCATCCCCGCCAGCAGCGCCGCCAGCAGCACGATTATGATACTCAAACCCTTCATCGTTCGTTTCCTCTGAACTCAGCTCTCAGTGATCGATACAACCTTCACAATCAAACACCGCTTCCAAGCGCTGCGCTTGACGTCTGAGTCGTGTTTGCCCTACGGCTGCCCTACGCGCTTTTCTCGCGCAGGTACACAAACCAGTAGACGCCCGCCACCATCACCACGCCGCCGATGATATTGCCGATTGTCACCGGCAGCAAATTGCCCGCGAATCCCGCCAGCGTTAAATTGCCCAAATCCAGATTGAGGCGGGCGACGAAAGCCGGATCGAAGTCCTTAATCAGGATGCCGATGGGGATGAAGTACATATTGGCGATCGAGTGCTCAAAGCCCATCGCGGCGAAGGCGCTGATCGGGAAGATAATGGCGAAAATCTTGTCCACCGTCGTGCGCGCCCCCAGCGTCAGCCACACGGCGATGCATACCAGCGCATTGCACAAAATGCCCAGCGTCAACGCTTGCATAAAGTCCAGATTGACCTTGTGATTGGCGATGGTCAGCATCGACTGCCCGATCGCCCCACCGCCAAAGGTATACTGGCGCGACAAAAACACCAGCAGCGCCGTCACCAGCGCGCCCGCCAGATTGCCGCTGTAGACGATCACCCAGTTACGCAGCAGCGCGCGCGTGCTCACCTTGCGGCTGGCCCATGCCATCGTAATCAGCGTGTTGCCGGTGAATAATTCCGCGCCCGCCAGAATAATCAGGATCAGTCCCAGACAAAACACGACGCCAAACAGCAGGCGCACCACGCCGTAGGGCAGCACGCCCCCGCTGCCCGCCGTGACCACTGTCGCGAACAGCCCCCCCAGGGCGATAAAGCCACCCGCCAACACCGCCAGCACAAACATATTAACGATACCGAGCGTCGCTTTTTTCACGCCCATCGCCGACGCGCGCTCGGCGATTTCGGCGGGCAGCAGTGCGTCAATCCGCGAGTCACTCATAGCAAAAGCCCCTTGTCTACTATGCCAATCACAGTGCGCGCCATTCTAGCCACAGCGCGTCTAAAACCCAGGTGAAGAATATCACCCGCTGGCTAGTCTGGTATCCTGTTCGCGGTCTCAAGCAGGGTTGCGAATGTTTTTGTGGCGGACGATGCAGGTGTCGTCCCTTACCCTTGGCGCAATCTGCGCGGATTTCTTTTGAACGCCTGCTTTAATCGCCGCTGGTGTGCAGCGCGAAGCCGAAGCGCGCGCCGAAATGCTGCGCCGCGCGCGCCGCGACCGCCTCCAGCGCGGGCGCCTGGCCCAGCAGCGCCGCCAGGGAAGTGACGCCTTTGTCACGGATGCCGCAGGGGATGATGCCTTCGAAATACGCCAGATCGGTGCAAACGTTGAGCGCGAAGCCGTGCCGCGTGATGGCGTGTACGTCGATTTTGACGCCGATGGCGGCGATTTTTTGCTCGCCCGCCGCCGTATCCACCCACACGCCGGTCAGCCCGGCGATGGTTTTGCCCGCCACGCCGAAATCCGCCAGTGTCGCGATCAACACCTGTTCCAGCGCGCGCACATAACCGACAAAATCGCTGCGCAGCCCATCGGCGCCGCGCGGCAGGCGGATGATCGGATAGCCGACCACCTGCCCCGGCCCGTGGTAGGTGATGTCGCCGCCGCGATCCACGCGCAGCACGCTCACGCCGCGCCGGGCGCGTTCTTCGGCGCTCATCAGCAGGTGCGCTTCGCGGCCAGAAGAGCCGAGCGTGTAGGTGTGGGGGTGTTGCAGCAGCAGCAGATGATCGGGAATCGTGTCGCGCTGGCGTGCAGCGGCCAGCCGGTTCTGTAAATCCCACGCCTCTTGATAGGGGACAAGGCCGAGATTCAGGACTTCACAGGGGAGAATGACGCTATTTCTTAGCATGATGCAGCGAAGGGTGCAGCGGGCCTTGCAGGTATTTTTCCAGAAAATCGGTCATCAGCCGCCACGCCTGCCGCCCGTAGTCCAGTGAAATCGGGTCGTTATCGTTGAAAAATTCGTGTCCTGCGCCTTCGATCACCGCCACCTGATGTGTGAACTGTGGGCTTTTGTCCAGTTCGGCGCGCAGCTTGGCTACAGCGGGCGCGGTGATATACGGCTCGCGGCTGCCGTAAATCGCCAGAATCGGCGCGTGCGACTGGGCGAAACGCCCGAAATAACGCTGCGGGAAGCCGCCGAAGGCCACCGCCGCCTCCAGATCGGGGCGCGTCAGCGCCGCCTCAAAAGCCAGGCTGCCGCCCATGCCCAGCCCCACCGCCGCCACGTCAGCGTTGCACTGATGATGCTTTTCCAGCACAGTGAGCGCGGCGTGGATGCGCGGATAGCCGCCGTCGCCGAGCGCCTGCACCAGCGCCATCGCTTCCTGCGCGTTGGCCGCCACGCGCCCGCCGTACAGGTCGGGCACGATCACATAATAGCCCATCTGGGCGAAAAGGTGCGCGATGCGCCGCACCCCTTCGTTCACCCCCCACCAATCGTGTATTAAAGCGATGCCGGGAAAGCGGTTGCCGCGCGCCGGGTGCGACCAGTAAGCCGGAAGCTGCGCGCCGCCATCCATTACGATGCTGATGTGGCCGTTAGTGATGGGGTATTCGATGCGCGTTGGGTCATAAATCGGCATGACGACCGTCCACAAACTAGCGACAATTTGCGCGAATTATAGCACAAAGGCCGGGCACAACCCACGCGCGGCCCTAACGGGCGCCGGCGAAAAACGCGCACAGCGCTCTATTCCTATTAGAGCCGAGTTCTGGTGGCGCAGATCATCCCGCGCGGGGAATGGTAAACCAGAAGGCCGCGCCCTGTCCGGGGGGCGATTCGACGCCGATTTGTCCGCCGTGCGCTTCGACCACGCGGCGCGTGATCGCCAGCCCCAGCCCGGTGCTTTTTTCACCTTTGGTGGGGCGCGCCGAAAGCTGGCTGAACTCTTGAAACAGGCGCGATTGTTCTTCGGGCTTGATGCCGGGGCCTTGATCCTGTACGGTCACGCGCCAGACCCCAGGCAACGGCTCAACAGACACGCGCACCGTGCTGTCGGGTGGCGAAAACTTAATAGCGTTGGAGAGCAGATTATCTAAGACCTGGCGCAGCCGCAGCGCGTCCGCCACGATCTGACTGCCGGGCGCCGGCGGGCATTCGATAACGATGCGTATGGACTTGGCTTCGGCCACACGCTGCTGGCGCTGCACGACTTCCTGCACAAACACGCCGAAATTAATTGGCGTCGGCACGATGCTGAATTTACCGGATTCAATGTGCGTCACATCGAGCAGATTGTTGAGCAGTTCCATCATATAGCCGGTCTGCTCTTTGATCTCCTTAACGATCACCGCGCGTTCTTCGTCCGAAAGCCCGACACTGCTGTCGGCCAGCAGGTTGGCGGCCATAAAAGCGCTGCTCAGCGGGCTGCGCAGATCGTGCGCCGCTATGCCCAAAAACGAGTTTTTGACCTCGTTCAGCCGCCGCAGTTCCTCGTTCTGGCGTTCGACAGCGCTTTTTTGCTCCGCGAGGTCCGCGATGAGCCGCCCTTTTTCCATAATCACTGCAAGCAGCCCGGCGATCTGCTGGAAAATCTCGATATGGGCGTTGGCATAAGTATTCGGCGCGCTGCTGGAAAAAAAGATGAAGCCCACCGGCACACCATTGGCGATCAGTGGGCAGGTCAGCGACGAGCGAATGCCTTCCTTCACAATCAGGCGGGTCGAGCGTGATTCTGGGCGTTGTTTCAGGTAGTCCAACAAATCGTTGATGATGCGCGGTTGGCCGGTTTCGATAATAGGTTGCAGCGAACTGCCCGCCAGCGGCGCGCTGTAGCCATTTTTCAGGTGGATTTCGCCGCCGTCGCTTTTGCTCCAATAGGCGCGCACGAGGCTGTTGTCATGTTCGAGAAAGGCGAAGCCGATGCGATTATAGGGGATGACCTCGCGGAAATTGTTGTACACGCCTTCCAGAGTTTCGTCCAGCAGCAGACCCATGTTGATCTGCATCGTCAGATGATTGAGCGTTTCCAGTTCACGACGGCGGCGTTCGAGCTGGCGTGCCAGTTCCAGCAGCGCTTGCCCCAGCCGCCCGATCTCGTCACGCGGTTGGGTCGGCACACTAATTTCGTAATTGCCTTTTTGCAGTTCGTGTGTCGCGTGGATGTAGTCGCTGATACGCTGATCGTCAACGCTGCGCTGGGTGGTCATGAGAAAATAGTTTTCCTGGATCAATAATGCAGACGCATTTCTACATTATACTCGTGAAATCCATCACAGCACGTTAAAGATTAAGGCTGTAGAAATCGAGTTTATAACCGTCGGCTTCGGCTTCTGCGCCGAGCACGCTCACGTATTCCGGCGGGACAACCAGCAGCAGCGTGCGGAAGCCTTCTTTGTGTGCCCAATCGCGGATGGCGGTCAAAAGCTGCGCCGTGAGCGTTTTTTGCGTCCACACCGAGACATCGAGCGCGCGCGGATTGAACATCTGCGGCTGACAGGCGATGAAGGCTTCGCCGCCCGCCGCGCTGAATTTGAGACGGTAGGTGCGGCGCATTTCTGGCAGCAGTTCCCAGGTGTGCGGCCAGAGCGCCTCCCACTGCTGGCGCGCGCTGCTGATGCGCCCCACAGGCATCGACCAGCCGTTGATCTGCGCGGCGCTGGCCTCGCTGTGTGCGCTGGCCTTGTAAAAAATCTGCCCGGTGCGCGCCGGCAGACTGTAGCGCGCCACGCTGGTGAGCGTGGTAAAGCCGCTGCGCGTATACAGCGCGCTTTCGGCGCCCAGCGCCGCCACCGTCAGCCGTTCGCATTTTTGCGTTTTGGCCTTCGCGCGCAGGGCATCCAGCAGCATGGTATCCAGCCCAATATTGGCGTGCGCGCTGCCCACGACGATGTGCGCCGGACTGAGGTTGCTGCCGAAAGGCGGCGGCTCGACACTGTGATACGCTTCGAGATAAGCGCCGACTTCCGCGCCGACCTGCGCCACCAGCGCCACGCCTGCGCCCAGCAGCAGCGCGCCCAGATGCAGCGCGGCGGTTTCGATGCTCATCCACGCGCCGCCGTGCAGCCAGCGCTCGTAAATCGTCAGCGTTTCATAGTCGGTGTCCTGCACGCGCCCCAGCGTATCCCAACGCTGCCAGGCCGAAATACGCGCGCGGAACAGCGCACTGATAGCGGCGGTATCGTCGAGGCGCGCCGAGCGCACATGGATATTGTTCATCACCACAACCCACAGCCTCTATGTTTATCCTCTGACGAAAGGCGCTCTAACGCGCTTGCAGCAGCGCCGCGCCCCAGATCAAGCCCAGATACACCAGCCCCATTATAACCGAGATCAGCACCAATTTCTCGGAACGCGGCGTTTCCGCCCGCCGCACGAAGCGGTGCAGAATCACGGGCAGCCCGACGATGCCCAACGGCAGCAGATAGGCCGGAAAAGCGCCCAGCGCGATCAGCGCCAGCAGCACGCCAACAAACAATGTCGTGACGATTTTCAGCAGGCGGCGGCTGGTGGACAGGCCGTAAGTCGTGGTGAAGTTGCGGTCGGTGCGCGCGTCTACGGCGTAATCGCGAATCTGCTGCTCAAGCTGCGCCGCCAGCGACGACAGCGCCAGAATCAGGACGATGGCGAAATCGCGCGCCTGCCAATCGACGCCGAGCAAAAACAGCGTCACGGCATAGGGAAAAGTCTGCACAAACAGCATGTGCGTCAGCAGGTCGAGTCCGGGGCGGCTTTTGAGGCGCAGCGGCGGCGCGGAATAGCTCCACAATACGGCCAGCGACAGTGCCAACACCAGCAGGCCGCGCGTGCCATAGGGCAGCAAGACCAGCGGCGGCAGCAGCAGGGTGGTCAGCAGCAGCAGCGTTTTTTGCCAGCGCGGCGGGCGAAAGCTGACGAAGCTGTTGCGCTGCGCTTTGGCCGGCTCCTGGGCATCGTAGGGCGCGTCGAAGTAATCGTTGAGCGCGAAGCCAAACCAGTAGCCGGCGGTGATGAGCAGCAGCAGCGGCCAATGCAGCGTCGCGTGCAGCAGCATAGCTACCGAAACGATCATCAGTGTCAGCGCCCAGGCGTCAAAATGGTTGAGGAACAAGCGGCGCAGGAAGCGTGTGTAGTGCGCGAGCGTAGTCATCGCCGGTCTATGTACAAGGACTGCCAATCAGGCCTCTATTGTCGGGCAAAATGTTTGGCGCGGAAAGGTAGAATAGAGTGGACAGAGGTATATCTGCCTGTTTTGTCCGCTATTATATCATGTCCAGATGCTCTAAAATGGAGCGCGCTTTTTTGTCATGCGGGATAGGACGCACTATGCTGCTTTGCATCGACATCGGCAACACCAACATTCATTTCGGCCTGTGGAAAGACAACAACTGGGCGCTGGCCTGGCGCGCGCGCACCGTGCCGGACAAAATGCCCGACGAGTACGCCGTGCTGCTACGCAATTTTCTGGAGGCCGATGGCATCGACCTCGCCGACATCAACGGTGTCGCAATCGGCAGCGTCGTGCCCACACTCACGCTGGCCTTTACGCAGTTGGTGCAGCGCTATATGGGTTTCGCGCCGCTGGTTGTCACCAACCAGACGCACACCGGCATTCGTGTCGATATTGACCAACCGGAGCAGGCAGGCGCCGACCGCATCATCAATTCTGCCGCCGTGCATAAGCTTTACGGCGGGCCGGCCATCGTGATCGATCTGGGCACGGCGACGACGTTCGATGTCGTCTCGGCACAGGGGGCGTACATGGGCGGGGCGATCGCGCCGGGCATCAACGTGGCGCACGATGCGCTCGTGGCGCACGCCGCGCGTTTGCATCAGGTCGATATTGTGCCGCCGCCAAGCGCCGTGGGGCGCAACACGATTCACGCCATGCAGTCGGGTATTTTCTGGGGCTATGTGGCGCTGGTCGAAGGTTTAGTGGCGCGTATCAAAGCCGCCATGAACGAGACACAGCCGGTCAAAGTGATCGCCACCGGCGGGCTGGCGGCGCTCATCGAGCGGCACACCGCTGTGATCGACATCATCGCCCACGAACTGACGCTCGACGGTCTGCGCATCATTTACGACTTGAACCATCCCGCGCGCTAAAAGCAAAAACGGCGCGCTGGGTATCGCCGAATAGATTGCAAGGGGGCTTGATCTCGCAGCATACCCGCCCCATTGTTTTCGCTTGTCGCAGCACTTGAGCCGGGAACGGGAGAGTGCATTATGAGCCGGCGGTATGCCTCCCCCGCGCCGCTACTTCATGCGTTCGGTTAACCTGGCGCGCCATTCCGCCGGCAGGGGTGTTGTGGCATTGGCTTCGTAATCGTAAACCACCATTACGGATTGGCTGTTAGCGGCGATCGCGCCATCGCGCCGCAGCAGAAGCTGCTCGATGTCGAAGCTTTTGCCGCCCAACCGACTGCACCGCGTCCAGATATCGACGGTCGCGTCGTCCAGCGTCAGCGGCAGCTTGTATTCCATCGTGATTTTGGCGACGATCACGCCGACCGGTGTTGGCCCCCCTGTCCACAGGCCGAGATCGCGAAACAGCCCCAGACGTGCCTGTTCGATGTAGGTCAGGTATTTGGCGTTGTTGACATGGCCCAGCGTGTCCATGTCGCCGTAGCGGATGTGAATCAGCGTGTGATAGGAAAAACCGTCAGGTGGCATAAACGCTCCGTTGAATGTGACTGATGCAGAAAAGATAGCGCGTGTGGCACGCTGCTGCGGCTAAAGCCCCGGAATGTAAGCCCAGAAAGGCGTTGTCCATGAGCTGCGCCCACCACACAGGATGAAAATGCAGCTCGCTGATCGTTTTTGTGTTTGCTAACAGCACTAAGCTAAGCGCTAACAGCTCTTTTCAGAAGAGAAGGGTGGGAATACGCACCGGCGTGGGGCACAGCGTGCTGCACCCCACTGCATTCTCATCTGGTGGGCGCGCATTAGCCGCTGGGCGTGGCTTGGGTATCTGCCGTCACGACGGCGGCCACAAAGTCGATTTCCAACTGCACTTCTTCGGTCACATCGGCCACACCGCGCGCGTTGGGGATCGTCATATCGAAATCGGTGTACAACACCTGCGCGCTGGCCGAACCTTCGAGCCGCGTTTCGCTGGCGGCGGTGACAGTGGCGGCGAAAGTGACTTCCTGCGTGACGCCGCGCACGGTCAAATTGCCCGTGATCTGAAAGTTGATGGGCGTGCCAATCGTGAGCGTATCGGGCAGGCCGGTTAAGGCCGTCGGCGCAAATTCGGCGAATTCGAATTCGGGGCGCGAGGACTGCAAAATCTGCCCGCGCAGCGCGCGATTGCGAAATTCGTTGTCGGTGGCGATCGTCGCCATATTGATGCGAATCGTGCCAATTTCTGAATTGCTCGGCATGCTGAAATCGACCAGCAGATCACCGGCCACCTGATTGGTTTCGCCGACGACAGTGGTCGGGGCGCCGAACAGGGTTTCGTTGATGATGAAGCGCACTGCGGATTCTTCGGGGACGATGCGCAGCAAGGTGCGGGCATCACTGGCCGATGCATCGGCGGGCAGGGTGGGCGCGCTGATCGGGGCGCTGGGCTGGCCGGAGCCGCCGGAGAACCAGATATAGAGGAAAGCCGCCGCGCCGGCCAGCGCCGCCAGCACAATCAGAGCAAGTACAATACGCACAGTACGATTCTGCAACATACACATATCCTGTTAAAACCATCCCACCCCGGTTAACGGGGTGGGTTTTCATAGGTCTCGTTTTATGCAGTATATATAAGCCGGGGGATGTCGCCAACCCCGAACCGCTCAGCAGCCGCTGCCGTGTGTCGAAATCGCAATGCGCGTGGTGCTGTCACGGGAGATGTTGTGCGTGCCTCTCCAGCTCATGTTTATGCGCGTATTTTGCGGACAACGGCCAGCATACACTAGGCGTTTTGGGGCTGCGCCAGCCGTTCCTTGAGCGTCAGCGGCAGGTCGTCGGCGCGGATGCGCAGGGATTCGCGCAGTACGCGCACATTGGGATGGTCGTCGGCGAAGTTTTGTACGTCGCGCAGGGCGTCGTTATACAGGTCGAGGAGTTCTTGATCTGGGCCTTTGTAGCGCCGCAGCGTTTGCAGCGCGCAGGCCGCGCAGCCGCGCATGGCACGGTAGCTGTCGGTTTCGCACCCCATGCAGCCGTTCAGCCGGATCATGGTCAGCATCAGCGCCAGCGTTTCTTCGTGGGATTCGGGCAAGGTAAGGATGCGATCGATGAGCGCCTGCCACTCTGCGCCGCGCAGATGACGCAGCGAGGGAATGGCATGATGCGGGAAAAGCAGATCATTGGCTGTGTACATCGCGGCTGACCCTTAATCTGGTTAGAATGTTTATAAACAGCTTGTGACACAAGTTGTCACTCATCTGTTTTTAAGCATATGATGGTTTGGAAAACGACATAACAGGACTAAAGTACCAACGGTGGTTATAATCTGGTTTGCGATGCTTGACACGGTTGGCGCTGAGCGTATGCTGAGTATATTCACCCGCACAGGGAGTGACCAGTCTATGAACGCCGAACGCGAACGTCGTCCCAAACCCACTGCCCAGTCCCCTGTGCAGCATGCCCCCCTGTTTACAGAAGAAACCAAACTTGCGCCGCCCGAAATGCTGGCGCAGCTCCCGCTGCCGGCGCGGCAGAACAGCGTGCTGCAAATGCAGCGTCTATATGGCAACGCAGCGGTGACACGACTGCTGGCGCGCCCGGCAGTGCAGCGCTTCACCGACGATCAGTTGGCCGGGCGTTATGAAAACGACCCGAACACAGCGACTCCCGCTGCCCAACCGGCTGCGCCCGCCGATCTGGATTTTGACCCGGCGGCACTGTTTCCCGCCGCCTTAGGATTGGGCGCGCAGGATTTGGAAGCGCTGCGGCAAATGTATGTGACGGGGGCGCGCGCGATTCAGGAAGAAGCCAATTTGATGCTGGCGCGCGGCGTCAGCCCGGATAAAGTGGCGGAGTGGGCCAACAACGCCCGCAACCAGCTCAAAGTCACTATCCGCGACGAAGGCCCGCGCATCGTGAAGCGCATCGCTGAAGCGCGCAACATCGCCAAATATGGCAATCCCGTTGGCCCCAAC
Organism: Chloroflexota bacterium; assembly: GCA_013388745.1. Lineage (GTDB taxonomy): Bacteria > Chloroflexota > Anaerolineae > Aggregatilineales > Phototrophicaceae > JACAER01. The sequence continues at coordinate 18,214 of JACAER010000019.1, read as the reverse complement.
GTAGACGACTTGCGCAGCGCAGGCCGCACCAACGAGCAAATTATCGAAGGCGCGGGGAGAGCCAGCGGTGGCGCCAGCCGTTGGGCGGGGCGTTTGCGCATCGCCGGACGTATCGCGATAGTGCTTGACCTCGGCATCGCGGGCTATAATATCGCCACCGCACCCGAAGTTGACCGTCCGCGTGTGCTCATGCAGGAGGCGGGCGCGCTGGCCGGCGCCTGGGCGGGCGGCGTGGCGGGGGCAGAAGGCGGCGCTGCGCTCGGCGGTTGGATTGGCGGGCTGGTCGCGGGTGTGCCCACAGCGGGCGCTGGCGCCGCGCCGGGCGTGGGTATCGGCGCAACCGTCGGCGGCATCATTGGCGGCATCGGCGGCGCGATCGGCGGCGCCTGGGCGGGCCGCAAAGCAGGCGACGCGCTGGCCGATTTTGTGATCGAAGACCACTACCCCACACAAAGAACCGCCTTCGAGGGCGATTTTCAGTAGACCTCGCTTGCGGCAGTCCCAACTCTGCGCTTTGAAAGTGCCTGCGCTTCTGTTAGCATTCAGGCCGCGCCTGTGGCGGCCTGAGCGCACAGGCGCAAGCAAAATGGCGCGAGGTTGAGTGGGATAGGCGGCAAATCATGCGCTCTCTATTGAGTCTGCTGGTGCTGGTGTTGTGCGCGGGCTGCGGCACGGGCGCGGTGGTTTTCGCGCCGACGGCGGCGCCGCCCGACGCTTCGCCTTTGCGTTACGAACATCCCAGCGGGGCGTTTGCGCTCACGCTGCCGCGCAATTGGACAGTGTATACACAAAACACGGCGGCGCTGGTTTCGGCCAGTTTTGCCCCGCCGGACAGCGGCCAACCACTGCTGACGGTCGCGGCGGTCAATCTGGGCGCCGAGATCGACGCCGCGGCTTTCGGCACGCTTATCGACCAGTATCAGGCACAGGTGCGCCCGGATGTGGCGCGTTACAGCGAACAAAACCGGCAGGCGATGGGCGACGGAAGCTGGCGCATCAGCGGGCTGCGGCAGATGGCCGGCGGCGTGACACAGCAGGTCAACACCTTCATAGACCGCGAGGGTTCGTGGCTGGTCATCACCGAAAGCGTGATTCCCGACAGCGGCGCGTGGTTGAATGCGCTGCAAGCGGCGGTGAATACCGTGACGGTCAACAGCGCTGCGCCGCTGGCTGCCAGCGATCTGAGCGCGCTGGCCGGCGTGGCGGTCAGCAGCTTCAGCATTTTGAACGTCGCCACGTGGACGACGGCGCAGGGCGTGTTTTTTGTAACGGGCGAAGTGCAGAACAACACCGACCAGCTTGTGACTAACCTCCCTGTGCGTGTGGTGCTGATCAGCGAAGATGGACTGGAGGTGGCCGAAGCGCGCGATGTCGTGATGGGACACGGGCAGTCGCCGGGCGGGTTCGCGCCCTTCAGTCTGCGTTTCGGGCAGGGGCAGCCCGCGCGCAGCAATCGCTATCGCCTGGAAGTGGGCACGCCGGAAAGCGCTGCTGCGCTGTACGGCGCGGAAGTGCTGACATGGACCGATTCGTCGTCGGTGGCGGCCAACGGCCAGTTGATTATCGCCGGCACGGTGCGCAACTGCCGCGTGTCCCTGAGTCCCACGGGCGTGGATGCATCTGCCTTACAGCCCGCCGACTGCGGCAGCACGCCCGTGCGCCAGCCGCGCGTCACGGTGACGGTGTTCGACAGCGCCGGACAGGTGATCGCGGCGGCCTTCAGCGATCTGGCGGTCGAAACGCTGCTGCCAGGCGAAAGCGCGCCCTATCAGATCGTCATCAGCGAGATGGGCGGCGTCCCCGCCAACTATATCGTCAATGTGCAGGGGCGCTAAGTTGGCGCGCAGATGAAGATGTCCTGAACATTCGTGACAGAAAGCACAAAAACAGCGCTATAATAGCAACAGTCGTTTATATTGCACTCGCCCAATGCACTGTTTCTGATTCAGGATAAATTTATGGCCATTGCCAGCCCCACAACCGATCAGAAATTGATCCCCGGCCCGCGCCGGCTGCCCGGCGCCGCCGCCTATTGGCGCTACTTCCAATTCTTCCGCGACCCGCTGCGCATGATCCGCCAGCACTACGCGCATTACGGCGCGCTCAGCGGCATTTTCAACAGCTTCGAAGCCGGCCAGCCGGGCACGCTGCTGGCGATCGGCCCGCAATATAACCAGCTTTTGCTTTCCGATCCACAGACCTTTTACAGCCCGGACTTAGCCGAACGCAAGGGCGGCGTCATGGAACGCCTGAGCACGGGGCTGGTCTTCGAAAACGGCGATCGTCACCGCCAGCACCGGCGGCTCGTGATGCCCGCCTTCCACAAAAAGCATATCGAAGGCTACCGCGATGATATGGTCGCGCTGACCGAACGCATGTTGGCCGGCTGGCAGGTCGGGAGTGTGCGTGATATGAAACATGACATGCACGAACTGACGATGCATGTCGCCAACAAAACGCTTTTCGGCCTGGATACGGTGGAAGGCAATCTCGGCGAGCTGATCGCGCGCTGGCTAGCGCAAATCGTGAACCCGCTGGGGCGGCTGCTGCCCTACGATCTGCCCGGCTCGCCGCAGCGCAAACTGAAGCGGCTTTCCCAAGAACTGGAAAAGCAGATCAGCGCGGTGATCGCGCGCAAACGCCAGCAGTTGGGGAACGATGTGCTTTCGACACTGCTGCAAACGCACGACGAAAACGGCGCGGCGCTCACCGATGACGAAGTGCTAGGCCAGACCAATATCCTGTTCATCGCCGGGCACGAAACCAGCGCCAATACGCTCACCTGGGCGCTGTTCATGCTGGCGCAGCATCCGCGCGTGCTGGCCGCCGTGCGGGAAGAGATCGACGGCGTGCTCGGCGGGCAAGCGCCGACGGTGGAGCAGTTAGGACAGTTGCAGCTTTTGGAGCGCGTCATCAAAGAAACGCTGCGCCTGATGCCGCCGCTGACCTGGACACTGCGCACAGCACAGCAGCCCTTCGAGATCGGCCCGTACTCGATGCCGGCGCAGACCACCGTGTTCTACAGCCATTTCATGACCCACCGCCTGCCGGAACTTTATGAGCAGCCGGAGCGCTTTATGCCGGAACGCTGGCAGACGATCAACCCCTCGCCCTACGAATACATTCCCTTCAGCGGCGGGCCGCGCCTGTGCATCGGCGCTACCTTTGCCATGATGGAAATGAAGATTGTGCTGCCGATGATTTTGCAGCGTTTCAGCCTGTCGCTGCTGCCGGATGCGCATATCGACTATCAGGTGCTGCCCACACTGACGGTCAAAAAAGGCCTGCCGATGCTGGTACAGCCGCACGGCACGCGCGTCGAAAAAGTCGCCGTGCAGGGCACAGTGCGCGAGATGGTCATGCTCGCGTAAAAAAGGAAACGCGGCGGCGGGCAAAACGCCGCGTGGTTGGTTGATTTTCACGCGCAGAGCGCTCAGCGCCCGCCATACAGCGGCGTATAGGCCAGCGCGTCGGCCACCCGCGCCAGCGTCTCGGCGTCGCCGGGGTACAGGCGTGCGCCGGGCAGCCGCTGCCGCCGCAGGTGCAGTTGATAGGCATCGCGCAGCGTCACAAAATCCGGCGTCTGCCAGTCTTCCGGCACGTCCAGGCAGCGCATCAGCCGGCGAATGCGCGCCCCGCCCGCGCTTTGCCAATCCGCCCCGCGCGCCAGCAGCGCCGCCGCCGCGTCTTTGTCGCCGCCCGCCTTTTGCATAAGCTGCTTGCTCAGCCGCCCGAACAGGTTGTTGGCCGCTTTGGGATCGACACTGCCGGCCAGCCTTTGCAGATCATCGGGCAGCGCGTCCAGCGGCAGCGCGCCCGCCGTCGTTTTTTCCGCCGCGTTGCCGGTCAGCGCCGCCAGCACATCGGTGCGTGTATAGGGCGCGCGCGTGTGTGGACTCAAGGCATCGGCCAGCGCTTCCGGCGTATGCCGCGCCGCGCCGTTGTGATACACGACAATTTCGGCCACGTCGCCCGCCAGCGCCAGCGACAGGCACAGCCCGTCCGCCGCGAAATCCGCCAGCAGCGCCGCATCGACATTTTCGCCCAACAACCGCAGCCAGCCCGCGCGCAGCGGCGCGGCGAACAGGCGCACGCTCTGGGCATACGCTTTGCCGGGCATGATACTGAAAGGGTCAAACAGGGTGTAACCGTGCTGGACAAGGGTCTGCTGCACATGGCGCAGCAGCGGCTCGCGCTCAGCGCAGGGTAAGTACAGGCTGTGAAAAGACGACGCCATGCGTGTCCTCGATGCCGCCTTCGGCTTTGGCCGAATAGCAGATCATGCTGCCCAGATCGGCGAAGCCCAGCGCGCGGCAGTGGCGGCGGTCTTCTTCGCTTTCGCCCGGCGCAAAAATCAGCTCGCAGTTGGCCTCGAAGGCCGCCTGCATCGCCGCCAGTTGCAGCAGCTTGAGCATTTCCGGCGTGCGGTGTTCGCGCATCAGCGCTACGCCTAACAGATGCGCCGTTTCCTGCTGAATGCTGACGCGCGCCACGCCGATAGGAAAAGTATAGCGGTGCATCAGAATGTCGATCTGCTGTCCCAACTTGAGCACCGCCATTTCGCGCCCCACCACCAGCGGCTCGACGCCCAGCGTCAGCACGTCATAATGCGCGTTGCGCCACACGTACCACCACATCTCCACGCCGCGCTGATCGTGGACGCGCTCCAGCGTCACGCCGTCGGGTTTGGACGGCGCTTCCAACGGCGGCGGCAGCACGCCATTGAAGCCCGCCGCGCGGTAGATCATCAGCGGCGTCTCTTTTTCTGCTTCCAGACCCAGCCCGGTCAGCGTTTTGGCGAACAAGGGCGGGAACAGTCCTTCGATATACTGCACGCGCGGGCGGCGCTGCATTTTGCGCAGGTAGTCGATGCCCTGCTCGACATCATGGCCGGAGACCCACGCGGTTTTGCGGCGCGGCGTGACATAATTCAGGTCGGGCAGGGTGTTGGTCGGGTGATATACCACCTCTACCAGACCGAGATCTTCGGTCTGTGCGCCCAATAGCAGATGCGCCTGATACAGATGCTCCTGAACTTGCCGCAGGGCGCGGCGGGTTTCCCGCTGTGCTGATTCTTCCAAAATGGCCTACCCCAGAACGCCAACACTTCCGTCATTATCATAGCATAATCGAGTCTCAAAAAGATGGCTGTGTTTTCTGCGTTCAAAATCGGTTTGAATTCACTCGACGCGCCGGCTGACCAGCCATTCCAGATCGGCGGGCGTTGTGGTGCCGCGCACGCGCACGCGCCCGATGCGGCGCGGGTTGCTGCGGTAGACGATGGTGGCGTCGCGCGTTGTCACCGCCGTGTGATAGCCGTTATCTTGCAGGATCAAGCGCGTCAGCCGGTTCTGCCGCCCGAAAGGATAACAGAACGTGTTCGGGCGAAAACCGAGCGCCGCTTCGATGGCCGCTGTAGACTGCTCGATGTCGGCGCGCTGCTCGTCCGCCGTCAGCCGGCTCAGGTCGCGGTGGGTGTGGCTGTGGTTGCCGATCTCCATACCGCTTGCGCGCAGTTCCGCCGCCTGTCCCCACGTCAGATAGCCCGGCTGCTCCATATAGCTGCCGACGATATAAAACGTGCCGCGCATCCCGCGCGCCGCCAGCAGCGGCCCGGCGTGGGCATAAGCATCCCAATAGCCGTCGTCGAAGGTGATGACCAGCGGACGCGCCGGCAGCCCGAATTCCCCACGCAGCCCGCGCCACAGTTCATCCATCGTGATCGTGCTGAAGCCGGCGTTCAGCAGCGTGTCCAGATGCGCCGCGAAGTTTTCCAGCGTCACCGCCAGATCGCGAAGCGTCGCGTCGGCGTCTGCCGGCGGCGTGCTGACATAGTGATACATCAAAATCGGGCACAGCAGATTGTCGATTTGTGCCTGCGCGCGCGCTGCTCCCAGAGTGTGCAAAAACAGTCCGCTGGCTGCCCCCAGCAGAAACTTCCGTCGTGTGATATTCACAACCTGCCCCTTTGTTATGTTTCCCAATATAACGCAGGCGCCGCGCTTTGCCTAGTGCAGCCACAACCTGACAGCGCCTGCCCATTTCGTAGCGGCCCAGCGCGCGGCAGCGATGGGCTGCGGCTTGTAGGGAGCGGGAGACTCTGCCAATGAGCGTGGGCTGTCTGCTGCCAACTGACTTCAGGCCGCCGTGAGCATGACGCGCTGCACCCAGCCCAGCAGCAGCCCCAGCATGTCTGGGCGGTTCTGCACAATGAGCGCGCCGCTGCCGGCGTTGGCGAACGGCTGGTACTGCACTTCGCCCGCCGCCGCGGCTTGCAGCGCCTCGATGGTGGCGAAGGCTTCGGCGTCTTCTTCGCTGGCCGCCAGCAGCAGCGGACGCGGGTTGTAATCGGGCATCAGATTGAGCAGGGTGTCGCGCCCGCGCGGGCTGAGCAGCGCCGCCGCATCGCACAGCCGTTCCGCCGCGCAGCCGATCAGCGCCAGATCGGCGCCTTCGCCACCGCCGATCACGGCCAGCCGTCCGGGATCGGCCACGCCGGAACTGAGCGCCTCCAGCATGACACGAAAGTCGCCTAAGCCAGCGGCTGCGCGTATGTCCATCGTCAATACCGTGAATCCGGCCAGAAACAACTGCTCGGCCAGATCGCCCCAGTCAAAGCGGTTGCGCGCCAGCAGCAGCACGCCGGGCACACGCTCCGGCTGCTGGTAGAGATCGCCAAACAGCAGCGTACCGTCCTGTGCGTCGAGTACAATTTCGGTGAAATTCTGGCCTGGCAGTGGCGTTTCCAGCGCGGCAGGCGGAAGCTGTGCGCCCGGCGGCAGGCCGGCGGCGGTGGGGTCGAGATAGCTGGAAAAATAGTCTTCGCCGGGCACCTGCGTGGGGAAAGGGGCAGGATTAATGGTGGGGCTGGCTTGCAGTGTGGGGCCGCTGAGGGCGTGTGTCGGCGTAACGGTAGGCGCGGGCGGCACGGCGCAGGCGGCGAGCAGCAGGCAGAGCAGCGTGAGCGTATACCCCACCCCCCGACCCCCTCTGCATGTGGCGCGTTCTCCTTTTCGCCCAAATCCCGCACATGGAGAGGGGGAGTCTGTGTATGCGTGACGGCCAATGGGCATACCATCCTCCGCGTGCCGCCGGCTTAGCCCTGGACAGGCGCGGCCAGCACGATCAGGCGTTCACTGGTTTCGTCATAGTCGCCGCCGTCGCAGTCGCCGTACACCGTGTCCACGGCGAAGCCCGCCGCTTGCAGCAGCAGCCGCAGTTCCGCCAGAAAATAATAGCGGAAGACGACCGGCGCGAAGGTGCGTTTGAGGGTGCCATCGGCACTGATTTCGTCGTACACCCAGGTGACATGCAAAAGCTGGCGCGCGCGATCGAGCGTGCTGACCGACTGCTGCATCACCAGATGGCCGCTTTCTGGCTCGATAAAGGTGCGTTCCAGCGTTAAAGCGTCGCTGTCGGCGCTGGCGAAGACCGGCGCCGGATTGGGCAGGTCGATGACCAGCAGGCCGTCGTCGCGCAGCCAGGCACGCAGGCGTTTGAGCAGCGCGCTCTGCTGTTCCTGCTGCTGGAAGTGCGTGAGCATGTTGTAGGAGAGCAGAATCAGCTTGTAGCGCTCATGGATTTCGTCGGTGCGCAGGACATCGCCTTGGTACAGCACGATATTTTCGCGCAGATCGGGCGGCAGGGCGGCGCGTTTGTGCTGCGCGCGTTCGAGCATGGCGCCGTCTTTGTCGATGCCATGCGCGTTGTGGCCTTCCTGCGCCAGATGCAGCAGCACGCGCCCGGTGCCGCAGCCGATTTCTAACAGGGGGCCGCCATGTTCAGCGGCCAACGCGCTGTAAAAGGCCAGATCATCGCTTTTATCGCTGTTTTCGGCGTCATAGTAACGCGCGATGGTGCTGTAAAACCCGCTCATGTGTCACTTCGCTTCATTAAGATGACGAACGCCGTGCCGATTACTCACTGGCCGAGCGCGTCCCAGACCTCCAATTTGCTTTTGACACGGCGGATGACTTCGTCGGTAAATTCGGTGGTGGTGGCGTGACCGCCGAGATCGGTGGTGCGTTCGCCGTCGTTCACGGCTTCCATGACCGATTCGTAAATGGCGCGGCTGGCACGGTTGGCGGCGTCTGTGCCGACATAACGCAGCAGCGCCGCGCCGGCCAGAATCATCGCCATCGGGTTGGCGAGATTTTTGCCTTGCAGGCTGGGCGCCGTGCCGTGCGGCGCTTCGGCCACCGCGACTTTGATCTGGTTGTTTTCGTCCAGGCTGAAAATGACCGATTCTGAGCCGGCGATACTGCCGAACAGTTCCAGCACGAGATCGCTGAGGTTGTCGCCGTCGCGGTTGAGCGCGGGGATGACCAGCGGCGTATCACCGGTAGTTTTCATCAGCAGCGCGTAGGTGGCGTCGATCAACTGCGGGTTGTAGCGCACGTCGGGATAGCGCTTGGCGGCGAGATCGAGTTCTTCCTTGAACATGCCTTCATACGTGGGGCTGACGGTGAACTTGGGGCCGCCGAAGACGGTGGAAGCGGTGCGGCGCGCATAGCTGAAGGCGAATTCGGCGACCTTGCGGCAGGTGCGGCGCGAAAGATGGCGCGTGCTGTAGGCGATTTCGTCCAGACCTTCGCCTTCGCGCCATTCGGTCGCGCTGTAAACGCCGTCGACGGCCATGCGCACGACGGCGATAGGCGCATAGACGCCGGCCAGCGGACGCACCGAAGGGATGCGCCGCCCGGTGCGCAGAATCACCTGCCCGTCGATCCATTCGCGCAGCAAAGCGTTGGGGCTGCCGACATCGCCTTTTTCCGGCGGGGTGATGGTGGCGGCTTTGAGTCCCAGCCCGCTGCTTTTGGCATGTTCGGCGGCTTCGCGCACGATCTCGTTCTTGGTCTTGCGACGGTTTTCCAGCGAGAGATCAAAGTATTCGAATTCGATGTTGGGGACGCGAATGATTTCTGGCTGGATGACGCGCAGCGCTTCTTCCAACAGCTCCTGCCCGGTCTGGTCGCCTTTCATGACGACGATGGTGCGTTTATCCACAGTGGCTACCTTTAAGCAAGCTATAGCAAATGCATATGCCAATTGTAGGGGATGATCGGTGTGGATTCAAATGTGGATTGCGTGTGCCCTATCCGCAAAACGCGAGTCTCGCTACAATTGCCCCAAACAACATTCGTCTGGAGGGTTTTATGCGGAAACTTATGCCGCTGCTGCTGGTGGTGCTGCTGGCGTTGAGCCTGAGCGCGGCGCTGTTACAGGCCATCGAGCCGCCGATGCTGGCGCAGCAGGCCACATCGACGCCCAGTGCCCTGGGCGTACCGACGGCGCGCCCCAACACATCCACGACCGGCGGCTCGAATGTGCAGATTTTCTTCGTGGCCTGCGCCGACCGCGCTATCGTCAATCTGAACGGCACGATGGGCACGGGTTATGATGTGTACTATCAGGTGTTCACCGGGACGACGGCGCTGACCAACCAGCGGCGCGTGCAGGTGAGCGGCGCCTATCAGGTGAGCGATACGGCGACGTATCTGACCGGACAATCGCTGGCAGCGGGCGCCAGCGCCAGTGTGCGCGTGGCGATCGGGCGCGAAACCAACGCCGCAAGCACGATTTATGAAACGACGGTCAACGACATCAACGACGGTTGCAACAACCCGCAGTTCGCGCCGGCCACCAGCCTCGACACGGGGGCGGCGGGGGCTTTCCCCAACCCGAATCCGGGCGCGCCGGCGCTGCCGACATTCGAGCCGCTGCCGTCGGGCGTGGGGTCGGGGATTTTGTCGCCGTTCGGCGGCTTCCTGAATCCGACATATGTGCAGCAGGGACAGGTGGTGATCGGCCCGCGCGAAGCCGCGCCGCCGCAGCGCACGGCCAATCCCGGCCTGATCTTCGCGGAATGCAACCGTTACTGGCCCGCGGCGGATCCCGGCCTGCTGTATGACAGCGACAACATCATCATTTTCTGGTCGTGGTTCACGCGCACGCAGGAACAGATGCAGCAGCATGTGGATAACGCGCAGTATGCCGTGACGCTGAACGGCGCGACGTTCCCGTTTGTGGAACAGACGCCCGTGCAGTTGATCGACGGCAATTACTGGACGTTCTATATCGTGCGCGTGGGCAATCTGCTGCCGGGTTACTACGGCGTCGCCTATCGGCTGACATGGGCCGCGCCGGTCTTTGACGGCTACAACGATTATGGGCCGGGCACGGGCCGCGAAATCGAATCGGCCAACTGTGATTTTCGTATTCTGGGCAATGTGCAGGGGACTAATCCCAGCCATAATCGCAGCTATGTGCCCTGGCTGACGCCCAACGGCTTCCCGCCGCCGATCACGCGCTGAATATGACTCTGGGGGAACGAGCGGCGGCGCTGTTTGGCGTGCAGTTGAGCGCTGAGCAGGAAGCGCAGTTTACCACTTACGCGCGCCTGCTGGTGGAATGGAACGCGCATGTCAATCTGACGGCCATCAGCGACGAGGAAGGCATCGAAGTGCGCCATTTCCTCGATTCGCTGTCGGTGGTCAAAGCGCTGCCGCCGCGCCCTGATCTGCGCCTGATCGATGTGGGCACGGGCGCGGGTTTTCCGGGGCTGCCGCTGCGCATCGCGCTGCCGCATGTGCGCCTGACGCTGCTGGAAGCCACCGGGAAAAAACTGCAATTTGTGCAAACGGTGATCGACACGCTGGCGCTGAGCGGCTGCGACACGCTGCACGCGCGCGCGGAAGAGGCGGCACATCTGCCGGCGCAGCGCGGACAATATGATGTGGTGCTGGCGCGGGCGGTGGCGCGGCTGCCGGCGCTGGTGGAGTATTTGCTGCCGTTCGCGAAAGTGGGCGGGCGGTGTATCGCGCTCAAGGGCACGACGGCGCAGGCCGAAGCCGCCGATGCGCGGCGGGCGCTGGCGCTGCTGGGCGGGCGGCTGGCGGCGGTGCATACGCTGCGGCTGCCGGGCGTGGCCGACGAACACGCGCTGGTGGTGGTGGAAAAAACCGTGCCCACGCCGGCCATTTACCCGCGTAAGCCGGGCATCCCCACGCGCAAACCGTTGTAGACGAAACCCCGCCTCGCCAGCAGAGAGGAAAGCGGCAGACCCCACCCCCGGCCCCGCCCCGATTTCATGGAGGGGAGCGAGCGCGACCCCAGCCGCTTGTCCGCCAGCAGAGAGGGGAAGCAGGCTTACAAAAGCAAATTGTTACGCTGTTGCAAGGTCTTTGCCAGCCCCTTCAGTGGGCTTACCGCCTTCTCAGCCTGTCGGCTTAAGCCACAGGCGGCGCAAGCGCATGCATCCCTTAAAGATCTGCAACGCGCTGCCAGCCCCGCCGCGTGTGTGTGCGCGGCCAGGGAATACCGACCATCACGCCCCCATTTATGGCGCCCACCACGAGATGTGCGACCCACCCCCTAAAACCTGATTTACCCCGCGCACGTATATGTAAACTATAATTGAGGCAATAGACAGTTCATCGAGGTTAAAACGCTATGCGCTTTAAACGACGGAATGTGGCCTGGCTGGCGGTGTTGGGGGCGGTGCTCGTCAGTGTGCTGGTGTTGGGGGCGGGGCTGGTCGCGCCGCAGATTATCGCCGCGCTGCTCGGTCTGTACGCCGTGGCCGTCCTGGCCTCGTTTGTCGAAGTGCGCCCGCAGGCAATCGTCAACACGGTACAGCGCACGCCCATGACGCTGATGCGTATGAGTCCCCAGGCGCGCGAGGCGGTGGAACGCGCGCGGCGGCGCGGCGGCTACAGCGCCTCCGATCTGATGCTGCTCGATATTGGTCTGATTAGCACGCAGTCTGGCGAGGATGGGCTGATGATGCGGCGCACACGCACAATCTCTAAGGACGATGACGGCGTGCGCCCCTTCGTGACGCTGCATGTGCAGCCGGGCGAAGCCGATCGTACTGTCGTCGTGCGCTACGAGATCATCGACCAGAGCGGCAAGCAGCAGTATGTCCACGAGATGAAGGCACACCTGCACGACGGCGAAATGAATCTGCTGGCCGATATGCAGCTTCCGCTGGCCGGCAACGCCAAAATCAAAGGGGCGGGCGATTGGGATTTGCGCGTCTCGGTAGATGGCGAAATACTGGGCATGCACAACTTCGCGCTGACGCCTTCCACCGCCGAGCGCGAAAACCGGCTGGGCACGACCGAAAGCGAAGAAGCGGCGGCGGCGCAGCGGCGCGAATACCTGCGGCGGCGGCTGGAGGCACAACAGGTCGAAGACAAGCCGCTGAGTCTGGAAGACTTGCTGCGCGGCCAGGAACAGAACAACCACCGCCGCTGAGTGAGACAAAGGGACTGCGATGCAATCACCACAGAATTTTGGCTTGCGCCAGATCGCGATTATCGCGCTGATGCTGTTTATTCTTGCCTCGATCGCTGGCAATAATCTGATTCCGGTTCTGTTTATCGCCGCGGGGTTGTACGCCCTGGCGCGCATGTATGACCAGCGCAGCGGCGGTTTCGGCGACAGCAGCGAAAGTGAACGCGGCAATTACATCTCCACGCGCGATGTGCGCCGCGCCCGCCGGAGCGCGCCGCCGGAGACGGTGGCGACGCGCAGCGCCAGCGCCGAAACCGTCTACCGTCATGCGCTGGAAGCCGTCAAAGCAGCGGGACTCGACCCCGATAATGTGAAAGTGCTGCCGGTGGATATTGGCATGATCGTGTATCGCGGCGACGAAGCGCCCGCCCTGTACCGCACGCATCCCGTGCCGGATGATGTCGATTATGTGCAGCCGTTCATCCAGCTCCGGCTGCCGACCAAGGCGATGGGCAAAATTCGCTTCGAGGTCAGCGACGCCGATGGACAGGTGTTGTTCGTGCATGAGGAAAATCACCAGTTCGAGCGCGGGCGTAACCTGATTACGCCTTCGATGCGCCTGCCGATTCACGACGCGCAGGCCATGCACGCCCCCTGGGAGATGCGCGTCAGCGCCGACGGCGTGCCGCTGGCGGTGTACAAGTTCGAGTGGGAAGAAGACAGCCAGCAGGTGATCCGCCGCCATCTTTCGGAGGATGGCGAACTGAGCAACGAACTACGCTCGATGCTGGCGGAAAATCGCTTGCAGCGCATGAGCCTCGATGAGCTGCTGGCGCAGCAGGAGGACGAGCCGCCGCAGCAGGAACAGCAGCGCCAGCGGCGGGGCTAGCGGCTGCTTGGAAACGCCGAATCCGCCCTGCGCGGCTGGCGCGCGCTAAGCGACGGACACCGCTTGATTGAGCAGCCAGTGAACGGCCTGTGCGCGCATCTGTTCGCCGAAGAAGCGCATTTTGTACGTGCCGTCGATCCCCAGCATGTGGATGAAAGGCTGCACCAGCGCAATCGGCGCGACATCTTTGTGCAGCAGCGCCACATACGTCAGTGGGCGGCGCGGGTGTGTGGCTACCCATTGGCTGAGCCGCTGGAACACATAAGTCATCGGCAGAATCCCCGACTCGCGGATGTCCAGCAGAAACAGTGTGGCCTGCTGCTGCTCATAAATCGTCATCAGATGTTGAATCCACACATCCACTGCCTGGCGCGACGGCAGCGTAAACACAAATTGGTGAATACCTGTCTCCAGCAGTTGATAGTGACAGGCGCTTTGTGAATGCATCATGACTGTCCTCGCCCTGTGAAAGATTAATCGTTGATGAATAGTTAAATGATATTCTAAAATTCATTAAAGATCAACGTTATGTTATTGTAATGCCCTTAAGTTTCGGGGGTTGCCGCCGCGCCCGCGCTGCACTACACTTTTGGCGTATGCCACAGGAGCGTTTATGTCGGAAACAAAATCGTATCTCATCACAGGCGGCGCTGGCTTTTTGGGGATCAACCTCATCCGCTACTTGCTGGCGCGTGGCCACAAAATCACCTCGCTGGATATTGTCGATTTCGATTATCCAGAGCGTGGGCAAATCAGCGAAATCAAAGGCGACATCCGCGATCGCAGCGCGGTTGAACGGGCAATGCAGGGCGTCGATCTGGTGGTGCATACAGCGGCAGCGCTGCCGCTGTATAAAGAAGAAGACATCTTTTCCACCGACATCGAAGGCACGCGCAACGTGATCGAAGCGGCGCAGCAAGCCGGCGTCGAGCGTTTTATCCACATCTCGTCCACCGCCGTCTACGGCGTGCCCGACCATCACCCGCTGTACGAAAATGATCGCTTGATCGGCGTCGGGCCGTATGGCAAAGCCAAGATCGACGCCGAAAAAGTCGTGGAAGAATATCGCGCCAAAGGTATGTGCGCCCCCACGATTCGTCCCAAGTCGTTTATCGGCCCGGAGCGGCTCGGCATCTTCGCCCTGCTGTATGACTGGGCCAAAGACGGCAAAAACTTCCCGATTCTGGGCAGCGGCAACAACCTGTACCAGTATCTCGATGTCGATGACCTGTGCGACGCCATCTACCTGTGCGCCACGCTCGATAAAGCGCTCGTCAACGACACCTTCAACATCGGCGCGCGGGAATTCGGCACGGTCAAGCAGGATTTTCAGGCCGTGCTGGATTACGCGGGCTTCGGCAAGCGCATCATCGCTTTCCCGGAAGGCCCGGCGATCTTCGCGCTGAAAACGCTGGAGAAACTGAAGCTGTCGCCGGTTTATGCCTGGGTCTACGAGACGGTGGGCAAGGAATCGTTCGTCAGTATCGAAAAAGCGGAAAAGACACTGGGTTTCGACCCGAAATATTCCAACAAAGACGCCCTGATCCGCAATTTCCGCTGGTACATGGACAACCTGCATAAGTTCCAGGGGCAAACCGGCATTTCGCACCGCGTCCCATGGAGTCAGGGCATCTGGCAGGTGGCGAAACTGTTCTTCTAGGATAGCGGCGGCTGATGGGGGCCAGCGCCCCCAACGCGCCGCATCGCGTACAGGCAAAAACGCTTAGGCGGCGCTGCGCGACTGCGCGGGTGCGCGAAAATATCCACCTGCGCCTCTAATGCCTGTCGGTAGTCCGCATAAATTGCCCCTTCCCGCTGCTGCGAGAAGGGGACTTTTTGGGAGGAGGAGGGGGCCATTTGCCCCTGTCGAACACATCTTGCCATAATCTGGCAGCCAGTGTTGCTCAGGAGAAACACCCATGA
This sequence comes from Chloroflexota bacterium, assembly GCA_013388745.1. Lineage (GTDB taxonomy): Bacteria > Chloroflexota > Anaerolineae > Aggregatilineales > Phototrophicaceae > JACAER01. The sequence goes on along the minus strand of JACAER010000019.1, from coordinate 3,165 downwards.
AACTGAACTACGCTGCCACCTGTATTTGTGGCTTCTACCTTCTAGGTTAAACCCGGACACAAGACGCCGCCAGTGACCAAGTAGCACCAAGCGCTGTAACGGTTCTTTTGTGCCTGGCTGGTTTTGCCGCGTTGAAAACGATTCTGTACGTGCTGGATATGGACGCGCAGGTGCGCTTTTACCGCGATACACTGGGGCTGGCGCTCAAGTTCCCGCAGGGGTTGGCCGATTACAGCGGCGAATTCTGGGTCGAATTCGACACCGGCGGCTGTTCACTGGTGCTGCACGGCGGCGGGCACAAACGGCTCGGCGCGGATACACCCAAACTGGCCTTCGCCGTCGATAACATCGACGCCATGCGCGATCTGCTGCAACGGCGCGGCGTCCATATGGGCGAAATCCGTACCCCCGTACCCGGCACGCGCGTCTGCGACGGCGTGGATCCCGAAGGTCATCCCTTTTCGATCGACTGGCACGCTTAAGTTGCAATCTGGCAAACGGTCGAAAATCCGAAGGCTGGGCGGCTCAAGCTCACGCCCTATCATGTCACATTGGGGCATCTGGGCGGCGTAGAAGCGCCGGGCACTGCTGCTGCGGCATACTTGTTTTTGCGAATTTATGCTCAATGCAGGCAGGCCAGCCGCACTTTTTCGCCTGAAGCGCCGTTATTCGGGCTTTGGTGTAAGCAGCCATGTCGGCTGGCTGCGCGCGCGCGGGTTATGCATCATCGCGAACAGCTTTTGCGCCTCCGCCCAAAGCGCGTTCGCTTTTTCCACGTGACCCTCCTGCGCCTGCTGCTCGCTGTAGGCCTCCAGCGTCAAAGCGATCAAAAAGCGGATCTCGCTGCGCCGCGCCAGAGTCAGCGCTTCCGCCAGATGTTCGCCCGCCGCTTGCGTCTGTTTCTGGCTGAAGGCTGAACGCGCCGCCGCCAGCAAAGCGCGCGCGCTGATTTCGGCGTTTTCGTGTTCGCGACCATAGGCCAGCGCCGCCGCGATCAGTGCCGCCGCCTCGTCGTAATGTCCCAGCCGCGCCGCTGTCAGCGCCGTATTGCTTTTGATCAGGTTTTCCCAGTATGCCTGGTTGGGTGGGGGCGGCTGTAAGGCCTGAATCAACGTCAGCGCCTGGCGGTGATAATGCAGGGCGACCTCATATTCGTGCAGTTCATCGTGCGCCAGCCCCAGATTATCGGTTTGTACCGCGACCTGGAGTTCCAGCTTTTGGACGCGGCTGATCTGCAAAGCCTGTTCCAGCACATTGGTCGCCCGGCGCGCGCGCCCCGTCGCCAGCAAAAACCAGCCGTGATTCCCGCGCCGCGTGGCTTCTGCCCGAAAATCGCTCAGCTTGTGGGCAATATTGATCGACTCGCTGAAAAAATCGTCCGCCGAATCGACATCGCCCATTTCGGCGTAGGCTGTCGCCGCGTTGGAGAGCACCACGCCGCGCGTTTCCAGATCATTGACGGAATTCAGAAGCATCAAGGCCTGTTCGTAATCGCGCATTGCCCGCTGCCCCTGCCCTAACGCCTTACGCGCCGTCGCAATATCGCAGTACAGCCGCGCCGCCTGCGCCAGCAAATGTTCGTCCTGGTAAATGTGGAGCGCCGCCGTCCATTCGCCCAGCGCCTGCTGAATCATCTTCTTTGACCAGTAGAGCAAGCCAAGATCGCGCTGCGCCTGCGCTTGTTCGTTGGGGGCGTGGGCTTTTTGTGCCAGCATGATCGCCTGTTTATAGGTAGCCGCCGCCTCGTCAATTGCCGCCTGCGTCTCGCTCTGCGCCGCCGCCAGACTGCGCAGGACGCTCACACGCACACCGACAGCTATGTCCGCGTCGTCGTTCTCATACGCCGCCGCTTGCAGATACGGCAGGGCTTCGCTGTTGTTTCCCGCCGCGCGTAAGGCCATGCCCAGCGCGCCCTGGGCCAGCGCCAGCGCCGTTTGATGTTCTTCTGCCAGCGCAAAGGCGCGCCGCGCCAGCCGCAGCCCTTCGTTATGATCGCTCAAATTGAGCGCTACCTGGCTGGCCTTACACAGCGTGTCGATTTCCGCGTGGAGATAATGGGCCGTCGGCGGCAGGTCGGCGAACAATTCCAGCGCGTGCTGATAATGGGCGCGCGCCTCGCTGTAATGGCCGCTGCGCGCCGCCTGTGCGCCCAACGCCAGCCGCCAGCGCCGTTTATACAGCCGGTAGTGCATTTGTTCTGCCAGCCGCAGCGCGCGCGTCAGCATGGTTTCGCCCTCTGTTTCCTGCCCAGAGGCGATCTGTGCTTCCCCCAGCAGCCCTACAAAATGGCTGCTCAACTCGATATCGCCGCTGGCGTTGAGCAGGGGCAGCGCCTCTTTGAGCAGGTGCGTCGCATAGCTGGCGTTGCCATCGTCCAGATAAAGCTCTGCCAGATGCCCCAGGGCGCGTCCCTGCGCCCCCTGGGCATGAGCGCTTTTGGCAGCGGCCAGCGCTTGCTCAAAATAGGCCCGTGCCTGTGCCGCATCGCCGCGCGCCTGCGCCAGCGTCCCGCGCACATCCAGCGTGTAGGCGAAATGTGCGCTTTCTGGCCGCGCCGCCTGCTGAATTGTTTCAAGCAGATGTTCGGCTTCGTCCCAACTGCCCTGGCGGATATAAATATCGGCCTGATGCAGGCGGATGATGTTGATGGCCGGTTCGTCCTGGCGCGCGGTGACGTAGGTCTGCGTGAATTCCAGCGCGCGCGTGAAGGCCGCCCGCGCCGCCGCATAATCTTCGGCGTGTTTGGCGCGCCGGCCGCTTTCGAGCATCTGGCGCAGCGCCAGCGCTTGTGGGTTGAGCGCCGGCTGCAAGCCAAGCCAGCGTTTCAGTTGATCGAGGACATTCATTCATAAGTGTCCGCTTGATTGGGCAAAACTGCCTTTAGTGTAACCGCTGCGGGGCAAAGGAGAAAGACAGAAAAGTTTATGGCGCCGGGCTATCGCGTCAAAATGATGTGCATTGTTCAGATCAACGGTGTGACTTCAGCATTGTATTGAGCGGCAACATCATCACCCGCTGCGGTTCGATTCACAGCGTGTTCCCCCGCCTTCTTATGAGTGCAGCCAGTTACGATGTGCGCGAATAGAACCAGGTCACGATAACACCGATCAATACACACGGGTTTGCAGCCCTTCAGCGGGTTCAGGGGGGCGGGGGGGGGGGTTT
>JACAER010000066.1 GCA_013388745.1 Chloroflexota bacterium | reverse complement strand
GAATCTGTGGACGTTGTAGTGCGTATGAAGCCCCATATCACGATATTTTTTTTCGTAAAGTTGCCTGGCAAGTGTTGACATTCTTCTACGATGGAAGTAAATTTACACAAAGCGCCGTCCTTTCACATAACAAAATAAAGGTGAATTATGAGAGATGAATTCGCCGGGCTGCAGTTGGAACGTCTCGCTGGTTATACGAGCAACGACATTCCACCGGTGCCAACCGTTCGAAACACGGCGGGGCTTGAGCCTCGGACCTCCTCCTTGCTGACTCCTGTTGAGGTTCGGCATTTGTATCGCCGCGCGGCATTTGGTTCGACGGTGGCGGAAACAAATGCTGCGCTCAACCGCCCGATGAGCGATGTTGTTGAAAACCTTCTCTCCCCACGACCTACTCCTGCGGCGCCCAGTTGGGCGTTCAATGCTCCATATCGGCCACCCCTCACGACACAGCAAGAGAGGAATTATCGCAACTGGATTCGCGAGTTGCGGGAATGGTGGATCAGGTTGATGATCACCGAACCGCCGTCGTTGACGGAGAAGATGACGCTCTTCTGGCACGGGCACTTTGCGACGCAATATACGACGGTGCGAGTGCCGCAGTATCACTACAAACAGAACGCGTTGTTTCGTCAATACGCGTTGGGCAATTTCAAGGAGCTTGTTAAGCGTGTGACGATTGATCCGTTGATGTTGATCTATCTTGACGGCGTTCGTAACACGGTTGGTGCGCCCAATGAAAACTATGCTCGTGAATTGATGGAGTTGTTCACGATCGGCATCGGCAACTACACGCAGACTGATATCCAACAAGCTGCGAAGGCGTTGACCGGATGGCAAGTTTCTGGGCTTGATGCAATCTTCACGCCGAGTCGTCATGATTCGTCGATCAAGACGTTCATGGGAAGAACGGGCAACTTCGATCATAATGATATCGTGGATATTATTTTCGAGCAAGCGGAGACGGCGCGGTTTATTTGTCGAAAGTTGTATCGGTACTTCATCTATCAAACGCCGGACGAGACGATTGTCAATCAGCTTGCCGATACGTTCCGCAACAACAATTACGAGATTCGCCCGGTCTTGCGTCAACTTTTCAACAGTGCTCATTTCTACAATCAGTTGACGATCAGCGCGGAAATCACCAGCCCGATCGAGAAAGCGGTGAGCGCGATTCGGCAGTTGAACATCCCTGTTGCCGCGAATTCGTTTATCGTGCCGAGTTACGTTCGCGCGTCGGCGGAAGCGTTTGGGCAAAGTCTCTTCGAACCGCCGAACGTTGCAGGATGGCCCGGCTATCGCACCTGGATCAGCACGACGACACTTCTTGCGCGCAATCAGTTTACCGATGCGATCATTACGGGAAGGACGACGGTCGGCAACACCAGCATCGGCTTCAAGGTGAACCCGCTGACGTTTGCGCTTCAATTTCCGAATCCAAGCGCGGCGCGCACCTTGGTGGACGATATCGCTGCACATCTCATCGCGATGCAAACCAGCGCGGCGCGACGCCAAATGTTGTTGGATACGCTGCTGCAGGGCACTGATGAGAACAATTGGAACATCAACGATCCACAAGCGCCTACGCGTATTGAGGGATTGTTGAAGGTGATTTGCCGTATGGCAGAATATCAATTGGGATGAGGTGAGACCATGATGAAACGAAGACAATTCATTCAAGGGGCGACCGTCAGCGCGTTGCCTATTATGCTCAACGGTTTTTCGTTCCGAGCATTCAGTCGCACACCTCTGCTCGATCTTCTTGGTCAGAGCGCCTTAACGACCGGACGTTCGCTCGTGGTGATTCAGCTCTCCGGCGGCACAGACGGCTTGAATGTCGTTATTCCGTATGGCAACCCAACATATTACCAGCGACGACCGACGATTGGTATTCCCGCGGCAAATGTTCTGCAATTGAATTCGATGATGGGCTTGCATCCAGCATTGACGCAGTTGCGGGCGTTGTACGATAATGCGAAGCTGTGCATTGTTCAGGGCGTCGGATATGCAAGCCCGAATCGGTCGCACTTCCGCGCGACGGATATTTGGATGACGGCAAGCGACAGCACACAGATGCTGGAAACGGGTTGGCTCGGTCGCCATCTGTTGTATCGTAATCCTAACTATCCCGGTACGCTCACGCCCGCGCCGCTCGCGTTGCAAATTGGCGGCTCGCCTGCGTTGATGCTCACGAGTCAGAACGGCGGTATGGGTATCACGATCACTGACCCGAATCAATTCTATCAATTGATTCAAGGGACGGTAGGCTTTATCGAAGATCCGCCGCCGAATACGCCGGCGGGTGCGGAGTTGTTGTTCCTTAGAACGATCGAGCAACAAGCGATTCAGTACGCCACACAAATTCGCAATGCCGCACTTGCCGCGACGAACCAGACGACCTATCCGACTTCAACGCTGGGTCAGCAACTTGCGATCATTGCGCGGTTGATTGCCGGAGGCTTGAACTGCCCGATCTACATGGTCTCGCAAGGCGGTTACGATACGCACTCGGGCCAAGCAGCGCGTTTGCAGTCCTTGTTAGCTGATCTGTCGAGTTCGATTGCTGCATTCCAAACAGACCTTGGCTTGCTGAATCAGGCTGACAATGTCATCGGTATGACGTTTTCGGAGTTCGGCAGACGCATCGCGGAAAACGGCAGTGCGGGAACCGACCACGGCACGTCGTTGCCGCTGTTCTTGTTTGGCAGCCGTGTGGTTCCGGGGTTCTATGGCGCCGATCCAGACTTCACACGCGTTGACGGCACAGGCGATTTCATCTACAACATTGATTATCGCGAGCTGTATGCCTCGATCCTCGGTAGGTGGTTTAATGCAGACGCGGCGGAGTTGAACACGGTATTGCTGCGCAGCTTCAACCAGCTTCCAATCATCAATGCACCGACGACAGGGGCAGGTGAAGAGGTTGTCACGCGATTCAAGCTCGAGCAGAATTACCCGAACCCGTTCAACCCGACGACAAAGATCATTTACAATCTTCCTGTCGAGACGAACGTGAAGCTGACCGTGTACGACGAAGTGGGGCAGCGGGTGAGGGAATTGTTCGATGGAGTGAGAAGTCCTGGCAGACACGAAGCAACATTCGATGCGACGGGCCTTGCAAGCGGGACGTACTTCTATCGGATCCAGGCGGGCAATTTCGTTTAGACGCGGAAAATGTTGCTGGTACGCTAACCCGATTCACGCATTTCCTTGCGAAAGGCGCTCATGATTTTTCATGGGCGCCTTTTTCTGTTTTCTAAAGCAGGGACACCTTCCGAAACTTATCCAACTGCAATAGACCCTACGGCGACGTGCGCGGTGATACGTTCTTCAAGCAGGCTCTCTCTGTACATTGGTAAAGTCCATTCTTAGTAGTATAAGCCGTTGTCGATGAATCCAGAAGTTGACTTTCTGACCACTAAGTTGTATTGTGTACAACGTTCTTTCCTGTTTTGACTTTATCGCAGCGATTGCCGAGGGGTGTATGCGACATACCACACGCGGGATTATTTGCAGCTTATTCTTCTTTTGCATCTCGTTCGGGCAAATTCCCTCCGGTGGAGTCGTTCGCGACCTAACCTTCTTTGGGGAGGAAATGAATGATTCAATCCTCTACCGTCCATGGTCTTCTTTGCTGCCGGTGCACAGCGCACCTGCAATAGTTGGGCAGCGTAGCCTCAAGTTCGTAGTAAAATCACATTGGGCTGGCTTTCACGTGTTCTGGGGCGGTCCTCCGAATACGGGCTGGTGGGGGGCTGATACCTCTGTGTTTTGGCCACAAAGCAACAGCGAGTTGCGCTTCTGGGTGCGCTCTACAGTTGGGGGGATGCAAATCCAAATCAACGCGTACGCTTACGAACGGCTCATCGGTCCCGTGGGAACAGTTTCCGTTCCGGCAGCAAATAGGTGGCAGCTCTGTGTCCTCCCGATTCCGGCCTCAGTGGATAGCTTGCCACTAAAAGGATTCGAATTCTCATTTGGTCCTGTTCGCCCAATCGTGTATTTCGATGATTTCAAAATCACCTCTGTTCGCATGTATGCGGGGAATGGAAATCCTGGACCGCCGACAGACTTCAACGTGGCGATGGACTACATTGCAGCATCTCAAGTCGGATATGCACCACAGATGCCGAAGCAGTTCACATCCCCGGTGAATTTTTCCTCTTACGAAATCCTGCGCGCAAGCGACAGCGTTGTTGTCTTCAGGGGAGGCGGACCAATCAGATCGGTCACATCACATCTTATCGGCGGCGCAACGGTTTATGTCGGCGACTTTTCTTCGTTTACCGCACCCGGCCGATTTTACATTTCGGCAGGAGGAAAACGTTCGCTTCCATTTAATATCAATGTGAATGTGTTTGACGAACCAGTTCGGGTGGCTCAACGATTCTTTTATTATCAACGCGCATTCACTGCGATTACCATGCCGTATGCCGAGGGACCATGGGTGCACCCAAGCGACAGCATGAAAGCACCTCCTGGCATTCGCAAGGGCTGGCATGATGCCGGAGACCTCACGGTTTACTTTCCGACGATGGCACAAACAATTTGGTGGCTGCTCGAATCGTGGATGGACTTTCAGCCGTTCAACGATTCGACGAACATCCCGGAGAGCGGCAACGGCATACCCGACGTGCTCGATGAAGCGCGCTGGGGGCTTGAGTGGGTGCTTTCGATGCAAGACTCCAGCGGAGGCTTCTGGGGAAATACCTGTGCCGAAGGAGGCAACGGTTACTACTACGGAACGTCAACACCGAACACGATCAACTACTATCTCCGCAGCGTCCCACCGCGCGTTCAGAACACGGCGAAAGCTACTGCTGTTCTCGCCTACGCATCGAAAGTTTTTGCGCCCTTCGATTCGGTGTTTGCTGCTCAGTGCTTGAGCGCGGCGGAAGCCGGCTGGTCGTGGATCATGCTGAATCCGACGCAAACCAATGATACCGACTTCGGCAACTGCAACGTCTATTCGCAAGGCACAGATCCATCGTTGATTCAATCCAACAAGCAATGGGCTGCGGCTGCGTTGTTGTACGCAACGGGAAATGCATATTACGATACGCTGTTTCATTCGCTCTACCAACCGATTGTTTGGATCAGCAGCTACAGCAAGTCCGACGGGTTCGCAGGAAAATTGTATTTGCGCTGAACCACGAATGCGCGCCCGGCGACGCAACAGATCATACAGCAAAGTATCTACAACCTGGCGGATTACATTCGCAGCGACGCAGCAAGCCATCCGTTTCAGTGGGCAACACACTACTACTGGGGATCAATGAGCAACGCTGCGCATCGCACGGGGCAGTTTTCCTGGATGGCGTATGTGTTCGATTCGACGCGCACAGCCGATCGCGATCAGTTGCTCCACAACATGCATTACATGTTTGGTCGGAATTACTTGAATTACGCTTTCATGTCCGGTGCCGATGCCTTCGGCGCAACGCGTTGGAGACGGGAGGGATTTCATCATTGGATGAAAGCCCTGCAAGCGAATCCGTTCCATTTCCCCGGCGCCATCGCAGGAGGGCCCAACGATGCGCCTCCTCTGTGGGACGCCTCGTTCATCAATGCGGTGCCGTATCCAATTTATGGCTACTTTGGCGATCCGCGTAATTGGCGCGATGCATCTACTGTCATCGAAGGGCGTTTTACGGACAACGATAGCTGGAGCACCAACGAAGTGACGCTCAATTGGCAGGCGGCGGTCGTGTACAAATTTCTTGCCGCACAGCGCCTCGCCCAGCT
>JACAER010000028.1 GCA_013388745.1 Chloroflexota bacterium | reverse complement strand
GGTAACGGCGTGGGAGCGTAAGCCGCTGCCAACCACCTCCTCCCTTGTGCCTTCTCCCCGCCACCCCGCTCCCCACTCTCGTCTCCCCCTTTTTTTTTGAGTCTTGCATGCATTAGCATCTCCGTGTTTTTCCTCTACAATCAAGCTATCGTTCGTGAAAAATCTATTCTGATGATGAGCGCTTTATGATTCTGCGCCTGTCTCGCCGCCTGCTGCGTTTCATCCTCATCGTGTTTGCGCGCCTGCTGCTGATCGCGCTGCTGCTGGTGCTGCTGCAATACTCGACGCCGCCGCTGAGCGACCCGTTTATCGCCATTACGCTGCTGACAAGCGCATACCAGTTTGACTACATTGGCTGGGAAGCCGGTGCCATCGCTGTCAAAACCTACAGCACGCTTTACGGCCTGCATCCATTCATGAATGAACAGGCACGCTCGGATTATGTGCGTGTTTATATGCATGACCTGCGCCGCGCTCAGCAAATCGAAGCGCAGATTGACCACATTTACAGTGATCCGAGCGTCAGCGACCCGGAAACGGCGTCCGCTGGCCTGCGCGCCGAACGCGATCTGCTGCGGGCCGATCTGCGCGCGCGCCAGATACTCGCCGAAAGTATTCTCGAAGGACAGGTGGCCGCCGTGCTCGTAGAACAAGGCTTCGGCGCGCTCGGTCAACTGTGGCCGCCGCTTTCTGCCCATTTCACGCAGGTGCCCAATCTGCTGGTGATTTCCCCGCGCGAAACGATTCGCTTTGACTATGCTGTAAATCTCGTGCCTTTGGCGGTGGATACCGCCGCCGCGCTGGAAACGCGCGTTGAGCAGCAGCAAAATGTCTCGGCGTTGATTGTGCCGCTGGGCGGGCTGGCGCTGTATCCGTCGATGATTCTGGAAACATCGGATATTGTCTGGGCGGTGAATGTGATCGCCCATGAATGGCTGCATCATTATCTGTTTTTTTACCCGCTGGGGCTGGGTTATGTCACGGCGGGCGAAACGCGCATTATCAACGAAACTACCGCGCGCCTGTTCGGCGAAGAAATCGGGCCGCTGGTGTTGCGGCGTTACTATCCTGATCTGTATGTGCCGCCGCCGCAAACACCGCAGGCCAGCGCGCCCGTCACGCGCCTGCTTTTGCAGCCGATTCAGCCTGCGGGCTTCGATTTTGGGGTGGAACTGGGCAAAACGCGCTTCAACGTTGACCGGATGCTGGCGGCGGGGCAGGTGGTCGAAGCCGAAAGTTATATGGAGGCACGGCGTTCGTTTTTCGCCGAAAATGGCTATTTTTTGCGGCGTTTGAATCAGGCCTATTTCGCTTTTTACGGCGGCTACCAATCGCGGCGCAGCGGCGGCGCAGGCGGCGGCGACCCGATTGGCCCGGCGGTAGCGGCGCTGCGCGCTGCCAGCCCATCGCTGCTGCAATTCGTTGTCACCATGCGCGACATCACCACGCGCGAGCAACTGCTGAGCACCGCTGGAAATTAGCCGGATCAATACAGCCAGTCCGCCTCCACAGCCCGTAATTTACGGCCTGTGTTGCTCATCGGCTGACATCATTAAAGATGCAGGTTTGACGGTTGACGAGTTTTTAGAGCTTCTCTGATAGTGCGTCTATCGCGGGCGCAGAATCATATACTCGAAGCCGTTCATGCGCACGGTTTCGCTGCGCGCATAATGTGTGTCAATCGCTACCAGCACCGGCACAGGGTAAAACTGCGCGCGCAGCACAATCAGGTCAAATTCCTGATTTTCGATCATTGCGACCAGCGCGCGGTCATCGAACAGCCCATTGTTTGCCAGGTTTAAAAGCTGCGTCGGATTGGTCACCACATCATGCCCCGCCCACAGATTAAAGGCCGCTTCTTCGCTCAACACCGGCCCATCCACCGCGCGCAGCAGATCGACGATGTGCCAGCCCGCCGCGATGTCGGCCTCTGTCGTCAGGTGGCCGATGTCGGCATAGCCCCCGGCGATGCGCCCGGCGGAATCGTAAAAGCCGTTGTCGGCGTTGGGCGTGATCTGCAAGACCTGCGCCAGCGCGCCGAAGAAAAAGCCGTCGGTGGGCATATGCAGTGTCGCGCGCCCATAGCCGATATACAACAGCGGAATGACGATCAGCGCCGCGCCGCTCAGCGCGCGTTTCCATAAGTCGCCGCGCAGGAAACGCCCAAACAAAGCCGCCGCCGCGCGCGTCAGATAAGTGGCCGGGAAACGCCATTCGCCGCGCAGACAGCGAGCCGCGAACAGGCCGCTGAGGATGCACATGGCGGCGATGGCGGTGGCGAAATAGCTGTCGCCCGCGCCCCATTTGCCCGCTGTCACACTGTTGGCCGTTGCCACGACGAACCACAGCGTGTACAGCGACAGACGGCTGAAATACAGTTCATAGGCGGCGTAGAGCAGCGCCGGCACGATCAAAAAACCGTGCAGCCCGAACCACAAGCGGAACAAGCCGAAAATCTGGTCGGGGATGTAGTCGTTGATGTTGGCACTGATGGTTTGCAGCCACCATTGGCCGCTGGTCGCGATGTTGATCCACAGGAAGATGCCCACGCCGACCGCTGCCGCCCCCGCGCCCCAGACCAGCGCCCGGCGCGGCTGGCGCAGCAGCAAAAACACGCCCACCGCGCTAGCGGTGGCATACGCCAACTGCTTGGTGTAGCCCGCCGCGATCACCAGCCCCAGCCCCAGCAGCAGCGTGCGCCGGCGTTTGCTTTTGTCCGCGATTTCGTTGGCGTGCGCCAGAAAAACGACGGCCAGCGTTTCGAACAACACCATCGTCATGTGCTGGCGGAACAGGGGGCCGATGTGATAGATGGTGTTGGAGGCCAAAAACGCCAGCCCGGACAGCAGCGCGATCAGCTTGTGCTGGCCGTCACGGTAGACGGCGTAGCTGATGGCCGCCGCTGTCAGCAGCGTGCCCAGAAAGCCGAGCAGCCGCCCGTACCAGTAGGCCGGGCCAAAGACCCAGACAAACGGCGCTGCCAGCACGTGTAACAGCGGCGGATAATTGCTGGAATAGAAGGGGTAGATGTTGGTATCGCGGTACGGCCATTCGCCCCGGCTGAACATGATCGTATCGACCAGTTCAAAGCCTTCGCCCTGATCGTAATCGAACGGGAAGGCGACCAGATTGGCGGCGTAGACGATGTAGACGACGAAGTGGAACAGCAGCAGGATGAGCGCCGCGCCCAAAAGGACACGGTTCAGGGGGCGCAGCGCGTTGGTTTCGGTAGTGGAGATTGCCATAGGTTATGCAGGGTCATCGCCGAGCGGGATGAGCGTCAGGCCGATGAGCGCGCCCAGGGCGGAGACGGCGAGCGCGATCTGCTGCGCCGGGCCGATGCCGCCTTCACGCCCCACATCGAGCACGTCGATGCTGAGGATGGCGATACAGGCCAGCACGCCGCCGACCAGCAGCAGCCAGCCGAGATGTTTTTTGCGGAGGGTGAAATCATGGCTCAACATAAGGCCACTATCTTAATGGTTATAAAGTGGATTGAAAATGCCGATTCTGGATACTGAGTATGGCGCAGGGTAAGGGGAGTACGCAAGACTGCCGGCGGGGGCGCGGCCTGTGAGCTGCGCCCCTGCGGAAATGCGGACTGGGGTGTCTTAGAAGGGGATGTCGCTCAGGTCACTGGGGGGCGCGTCGTGTTAGCCGCGTTCGCCCTGCTGCCCCTCGCCACGACTGCCGAGCAGTTGGAAGTTGTCGGCGGTGAGTTCCAGCGTGGCCGCGGGCTGGCCGGCTTTGTCGAGATAGGCGCTGACCTCTACCGTGCCTACGACCATGATCTGTGTGCCCTTTTTGACATACTGGTTGGCGATTTCGGCCAGATTACGCCAGCAGGTGACGCGCACCCACAGCGTTTTTTCTGTGCGCTGCTCGCCAGAACCGAAGCGGCGGGTGACCGCCACGCTGAAATCGGCGACAGCCACACCAGACTGCGTATAGCGCAGTGTGACATCGCGCCCGACATTACCGACAATGATCATTTGCTGATAGCCTGCCATCGTCATCTCTCCCTTGAACGTGTGCTAATTCCAAATCTGTGTCGCCACAGAGATTGGATGGCCTGGAAACTCTGATGTTGAACTCAGAGTGTCAAAAATTATACCACATTTCGTAATTTTGTTCTAGTACAAATCGCTTACGGCCAGATGCCTTTTTATGATTTTATATGATTAGCCTGCCTGGCGAAATTTGTGATTACGGCGCGGGCAGGTTGTAGTATAGTAGTGGGAATATGGTGGGCGCTGCTGAAAAGCTGCGGAGGGGCTATGACGAAGCGTGTGCTGTTGGTAGAAGACACAGAAGATATTGCCATGCTGGTGCAGGTCGCGCTGGAGGACATCGGTTTGCAGGTGTACCACGCGAACAACGGCGGCAAGGCGATGGCGTACCTGGAAACCAACACGCCCGATTTGATTCTGCTGGATATTGGGCTGCCGGGCATGAGCGGTTGGCAGCTTTTAGACGCGATCAAAGGCCAGCGCAAACAGGAGAATTATAAGGTTATCATGCTGACGGCGATGACGGATCCGGCGAACCGCGTGATCGGTAAAATGCAGGATGTGGACGGTTATATCGCCAAGCCGTTCGACATCGCGCAGTTGAAGCAGATCGTGGGCGAAGTGCTGCAAAGCTGAGGGGGGCGAGTCAGGACTCGCCCCTGCGATCCAACATGTCAATTGGGTTGTGTTTAGCCGAGCGTTTTTTCTTCTTCGGCCTGTTTTTGCAGCGCTTCCTGCGCCGCATCGGGCCGCGCCACCAGCGCGCCACCGCGCACCGTCGCGCCGATTACCAGCGCGGCGCTCACTAGCACCACATTTTTGATGATGTACTGGCCTTCCAGCGTCGGCGCATAGGGGAAGCGTGTGAATGTTTCAGCCGGGAACAGGAACAGCGGCGTGATGGTGCCCAACATCTGCAAGCCGAGCAGCAGAATGGTAGCGCGCATGTAGCGCCCGCTGATTAAGCCCAGCCCGATCAGCACTTCCCAGCCCGCCAGCACCGGCAGCGACAAATTCGGCTGAATCAGGCCGAAGGTCAGGGTGCTGATGGTGCGCGTCGCCAATTCCTCCGCCGGGCTGAGATCGGGGAAAAACTTGAGCGCGCCAAACCAGAAAAAGACGATGCCCAGACTGACGCGCAGCAGCGTCACGCTGTGCCGCGACATCCAATTGGTGATGCGCACATCGAGGGGGCGAATATCAGGCAGCATGGAATTTCTCCTCGCAATTTTCATGTGAACTATTTCACAAGTATAATATAGCGAGATGAGAATTGCGTTGGCGGCAGACTAAAAAAGCGGCTCAGCGCCCGATTGCCACGACGATTTCCGCGCCGGCGCTGTTGCCCACGCGGTCAAAGGCCACCGCTGTAAAAGTCTCTGTGCCCGTGCGCGTGATCGGCCAATCGACGCGGTACGGCCATTCGGTGTCCGCCCCCAAAAATTCGCCGTTGTGGTAAAACTCCACGCGGTCGAGCGCCAGGTTGTCGCTGACCTCGGCGACAACATTCACCACCGCATCGGTGGGGAACACATACACGCGCGGCGCGCCGCTGCCGTCTGTGCCGGTGCTCAGACTGACAGCGGGCGGCAGGTTATCGACCGTGACGTAGACGGTGGCGATCTCGACGGTGTTATCGCTCAGCACCACGCTCAGACGCAGCGTATAGATGCCGTCCAGCCCCGTTGTATCCCACGCGCCGAGCGATTGACCGCTGACATAGCTGGTCTGCTGGCCGCCGATCTGCTGCCAGGCGTCGGGGTTGATGCCCGCGCCATAGGCCAACTGATAGTACTGCATCTGCGCGGTATCGATGCTGCCGCGCACATCGACGCTGCCGCCGACATAGGCGAAAGCCTGCGGCTGCAAAATGGTGGCGGAACTGAGCAAATTGGGGCGCGCAATCGTATCGTATTCGGTAGGGGGCAGCGGCTGGCCGTTGGCGCGCCACCAATCGAGCGCGTCGGCGGGCGGCACAAAAAAGACGCGCGTCTGGCGCAGGGCGTTGGGCGTGTTGCTGGTCGCCAACTGCCCGGTCTCGCTGTTGACAACCACGGACTGCCAGTAGGTATCCAACTGCGCGGGCTGCACATTTTGCAGGAACATTTCCTGATGCGTCGGGCAGGCGGCGGTCGGCAGCAGGCCGGAAATCTGGCAGACGGTCATGGTGACGATGTTGGGCGGGCGCTGCCATTCGGCGATGGGCAGCGCATCGCGCGCATGGACATAATCCATCAGCGCCCGCCACAGCGGCGCCGCGCCGGTCAGCCCATAAGCGTCGAGCAGCATGTCGCCGCCGTCGCCGCGCCCCAGCCGCACCCCGGTCACGATCTGCGGCGTATAACCGACCGTCCAGGCGTCGTGGCTGCTGCCGGTGACGCCGTTAACGACGGCCACCGGACGCGGCGCGCCGCCGCGATTGACCATATCCAGCACATTGTCACGCGGCAGCAGGCTCCAACGCGCCTCACGATCGGCCAGCATATCGTTGATCAGGTAGCCTAATCCCGGATCGAAAATATTGGTGGGCAGGCGTGCCAGATCGTCATACTGCCACAGCAGCGCGCCGTCGCTGTCTTCGATGCGCAGCACGGCGGCGGGGTCGCGCACGCGGAAACCCGCCGCCAGCGGTTCGACCTGCACGCCGTACATGCGCCCCAGATTGGCGAAGACACTGTAGGCATAGGCCATGTCCAGCACCGAAACCGCGCCGCCGCGTTCCAGCAGCGACAGATCATAATCGTCGATATTCAGGCTGTTGAGGCCGATAAAATGGGCGCTGGTGAGAATATTGTCGATTTGCAGCGTGTTGGCGACATATACCGCCGGCGGCAGCAGCCCGACAGCCAGCGCCTCGCGCAAACTGAGCGGCCCGCGATATTGACCGTCGCGCGTGCCCGGCAGATAAATCAACCCCGCCGCCGCGCCGGGAAAAGGCCGCGAAATATCGAGCAGCATCGTGGCCGGCGTGAACAGGCCGCTGCCCAAACCCTGAAAATAGACAAAGGGCTGGAGCGTGGGGCCTGGCGCGTAGAGATTGCGGGTGCCCGCCCCGACGACCGCCAGCAGTTCGCCGCTCTGCGCGTTGAGTATGACGACTGCGCCTTCGTCGGGCGGCGCGCCGGAAGCCGTTACCGGCAGCAGACCGGCGGCCGCGGCGCAGGGCAGCCCGTTCAGCGCTGTTGTGGGCGCTGGCGTACTGTTCAACTGCGCCAGATGCGCCCGCAGCGCGCATTCCGCCTGATAGTACAGATCAAGATCGAGCGTCGTCGTGATGCGCAGCCCGCCGCGCGCTACCAGCCGCGCGCCATCGCGCCCGGTGGCGTCGAGCATTTCTTCGGCCTGGCGGCGCGCATAGACGGCGAATTCCGGCGCCACCGGTGGCGATTGCAGCGTGTCGGCCTGAATCGTCAGCGGGGTGTTGATGGCGCTGCTGTACAGGGTTTCGGTGATGTCGCCGTTGGTGACGAGCGCGCGCAGCAGGTCGTTCTGCCGCCCGAAGGCCGCCTGTTCGTTATCGAGCGGATTGTACTGGGGTGCGGTGGGGATGGCGGCCAGCAGCGCGACTTCCGCCAGCGAGAGTTCCGCCGCGCGCTTGCCGAGATAGACGCGCGCCGCCGCTTCGATGCCGTAAGCATCGTGGCCGTAGTAATTGGTGTTGAGATGCCATTCCAGCACGGCGTTGGGCGTGTAACGGCGGTTGATTTCGGCCACCAGCGCGATCTCCAGCGCGCGATTTTCGAAAGTGACAAAATCGGGCTGCGGCAGAATGGCGTTGCGCACCAGCCGCCCGGTCAGCGAAGCATCTGCCGGCAGCGGGCTGCTGCTCAGCAAATTTTCCCACAGGCGGCTGAAGGTTGCGGCGGCGTCGAAGCGCGCGGTCTGCAAAAAGTCGGGGTCTTCGGCCAGCAGCGTGGCCTGGCGCAGGTAGGGCGGCATCTCGTCGAGCGTCAGCCAGACGCGCTCATCGCCGAGCGGGTCGAGCACGCTGTAGAGCAGCAGCCGGCCCTCGCGGTCGTATAATTCGGTGGCGCCGACCAGCGGGTCAAGGTAAATCGTCGATTCGGGAGCGGGCAGCAGCGCCAGCGCGCGCACATAAAACCAGCCGACCAGCCCGAAGACGCCCATCAGCGGGGCGATCACCCCCAACAGGACGGCAAAAACCGCCCCCGCCGCCCACACGCGCCCGCGCTGGGCGGCCGCTTTGCGCGCCGCGCGCCGGTTGCGCCGCCGCCGTATCACCTGCACTATCGTCGTCATCCCGTCATCCTCGAAAATCTTTGTTCAGGTCAGCGGACGAGCAGAAAGCCGTCCTCGTGTAGGACATATAGGCTGCACCGTTTGTCTTAAACCCTTCTACAATCATAGCGATTCTCGCCTTGTGTACCAGTGCGGCTCAATACGACATCATACAATCCTGTTACAAATGTCAAAGCATTTCAAAATTCGTTAAAAGAAATCTTTGACAGAATATTACGTGTGGTGTATATTTGTTACAACATATCGTACAATATTCAAGTCAGGATAATTCACAATGAGAGCAAACAAATCCAGAGTGCTGATTGTGGAAGACGACCAGAGCATCAGCAAACTGATGAGTGATTATCTGACCAAGCATGGCTATGAAGTTACGGCCTTCCCTGATGGGCCAGAAGCGCTGGAACATATCCGCACGCGCGGTCTGCCGCATATCGCGCTGATTGACCTGGCGCTGCCGACAATGCACGGCTTCGACCTGAGCAACAAACTGAAATCGATGGCCGATGTGCCGATCATTTTCGTCACTTCCAGCAGCGATACAGAAACGATCGTGCAGGGGTTGAAAAAGTACGCCGAAGACTTCATCGTCAAACCCTTTGAGCTGCGCGAACTGGAAGCGCGCATTCAAGTTGTGCTGGCGCGGATGCCGAGCCTGGATTACGCCAGCGAACCGGTGATCCGGGTTGATGAGTTTTTGAATATCGACTTCGCGCATAACCGCATCGTGCTGGCGGGTAAATCGATCGGCCTGACGCCGACCGAATCCATCCTGCTGCACGTCCTGCTGCGCAACGCCGGGCGTGTGGTCGAAAATCGGATGCTGATTGCGCGCGTGTGGCCGTCGGAAGATGTGTACGAGGACACACTGCGCGTGCATATGCACCGTCTGCGGCGCAAACTGGAAGCCGATTCGCATCATCCACATTATATCCGTACTGAGCGCGGTGTGGGCTACATGTTCACCGTGCGTCCGCCCGATACGAGCGAGCAGGGTTCAGCGAGTTAAACGTAGTCATGGCGCAAGAATCTCCTGCCGTCGTCTCCGACCCACAGTCAGAGGCGCTGCTGCGCGCTGCGCTGCGCGCTGCGCTGCGTCACCTGACCGCCGATTTGTCGGCGGTCTATTATTGCCAGGACTCAGAACCGCTGCTGCTGGTGAGCGAAGGTCGGGCTGATCTGCTGCCGCTGCCGAGGGAGCTGTATCAACAAGCGGAGCAGGCGTTAGGCGAGACGCTGCGCCGCACGGTGCATAGCGGGCACGGCGAGCCGTTTGTGCTGGCGCAAGATTTGCCGCCCGGCGTGGAAGCGCTGTTGGTGATTCCGCTGCTGCTGGACAAACGGATTATCGGCGCGCTGGTGCTGCTTTCGAGCAAGGCCGGACAATTCATGCCGGCACACGCTCAGGAAATCCGCGAGCAGGCGGCGCTGGCGCAAACCATCGTGCAGAATATCGCCCTGCGCCAGAAGATGCAAGCCGAGCACAGGGTAGTCGAACTGCTGCAATCACAGCAGGACATTGTACTGCACGGGCGCATCGCGCTGCTGGACGCGATGACCGACGGCGTGGTGATTGTGCTGCCGCATCAGGATACGTCGCGGGTGCTGACAGTGAACGCGCGCTTCACAACGTTTTTCGGGGTGAGCGAAAGCGAAGCGGAAAACCTGACGCTCGACAAACTGATCGACGCGCTGCGAATCCCGCGCAGCACGCGCCAGGAATTGGCGCTGGCCTGGCAGCCGCTGCAAGCTTATGGGCTACAGGTGGCAGAGGGCGAAATTGTCATACCGGGGCAAAGCGGCGCGCATCTCGATATCCACTGGTACAGCGGCCCGATCCGGCAGGGAGAGCGCGTGCTGGGGCGGGTGTATACGTTTCATGATGTGACCAGTGAAAACGCCGCCGCGCGGCTGCGTTCGGCCTGGCTGTCGCGCGTGTCGCATGAACTGCGCACGCCGCTCACATCGATCAGCGGTTTCGCACAGTTTATTCTGGAAGCGGCGGGCGATGACCTGCCGGATATTGCGCGCGAATATACGGAAATTATCCTCAACAGCGCGCGCCACCTGAACCGCGTCTTCACGGGGATGATCGAAATTTCGCGCGCCGACGCCGGGGAACTGGCGCTGCATCTGAGCGAGGCGCATCTGCCGGATGTGATTATTGAAAGTGTCGCGCGGCTGGAATTCCAGTCGAAAGAGCGCGAACTGAAAATGGTGATGGATTTGGACGACGATCTGCCGCATGTACGCATCGACATCGATCGTGTGGCGCAGGTGATGACGAATCTGCTGACGAACGCTATGAAACACACGCCGGTCAAAAGCCGTATTCGGATCGCCACGCGCTATATCAAAGCGCACGATGCGCTGCCGGCCAGCGCGCCGCACGATACGATCTGCCCGTGTGTACTGGTGAGCGTGATCGATCAGGGGTTGGGGCTGACCAAAGAGGAGGCCGAAAAGGTCTTCGAGCCGTTTTTCCGCACAGGCTATGCGCGCGCGCACATGGTGGAAGGCTCTGGGCTGGGGCTGGCGCTGTCGCGTAGTTTTGTAGAAGCGCATCGCGGCAAAATCTGGGCAGAGGCGGCTACCAAACGGCGCGGGCAGGGCGGCGGGCGCTTTTTCTTCACGCTGCCGTGTTAAGAACCCGCAGCAGGGCGATTTTGGCGTCAGCCTGCGGCGCGCACGCAAATGAGTTCGGCCAGGTTGTGGCCGATGATGCGGTATTCACGCCCGACTTTGAGCTGCAAGGGGCCGTTAAAAGGCGCGGTATGCAGCAGGCGCAGGGGCGTGCCGGGCACTAAACCCAGCGCCGTCATATATTCCAGCCGATCGGATTCGCGGGTGCGCACGCGCGTGATGATGTAATCGGCGTTCTGCGGCGCCGCCGCCAGCAGAAAATCGCCGCTGGGGGCGATCACGCCGTCTGCCGAAGGGATCGGTTCGCCGTGCGGACAGTGGGTGGGATGGCCGGCCATCTGCGCCATGCGTTCGGTGAGCATGGCGCTCAGGCTGCTGCTGATGCGGTGGGCTTCTTCGTAGACCTCGTGCCAGCCAAAGCCCATCACTTTGACCAGAAAGACTTCGGCGATACGCCGCCGCCGCAGTTCCAGCAGGGCGGCGCGCTGGCCGGCCTCGGTCAGGCGGATGCCCTGATACGGCTCGTGTTCCAGCAGTTCCTGTTCTTTGAGCTTGGTCACCATGCGGTTGACAGCGGGCGCGCTGACATCGAGTAGATCGGCCAGCGCCGACGTGCTGACGAAATGCGCCTCGTCCGCGCTGGCGCGGTCAGCCAACCGGTAGATTTCCGCCAGATAGTCGCGCATGGTCGGGCTGAGGTCGTTCATAAGCGCGCCGGCGTGTCGCTTTACCAGCCGTGTTCCAAACGCGCGATCAGGCGTTCGGGCATATCGTACTTGCGCATCCGGTTTTGCACCGCGCCGATGTCGTAGGGGATGCGGCGGTGTTCGAAAGTATTGGTTTCGACGTCGAGGATGGCATAGGCGGCGTCGGGATTAGCGTCGCGCGGCTGGCCGACGCTGCCGGGGTTGATGATCTGGCGCTTGCCGTTAAGCTGGCGCTTCTGGCGATATTTGGGGCTTTGCGCTTCGGTTTCGCCGTTGTCGTTGATCTGCTCGTAAATCACCGGCTGGTGCGTGTGCCCGACCAGGCAGTAGGGCGTCTCGAAATGCGGGAAATTGAGCGCGGCGATCAGCGGTTCCAGGATGTATTCCCACACCGGTTCGCGTGGGCTGCCGTGCGCCAGCGTGTACTGGCCGATGACGAAGGTCGTCGGCAGCGCTTCGAGGTAGGCGGTGTTTTGCGGGGTGAGCGTTTCCTGCGTCCAGGTCACGGCTTTGCGCGCGTCGGGGTTAAAGGTGCGAATATCGAGCCGTCCGAGCGCGGCCCAGTCGTGGTTGCCGGCCAGGCACAGATGCGGCAGTGTGCGCAGCAGTTCGCAGCACTCGTTGGGGTCTGGCCCGTATCCGACCACATCGCCCAAACACCACACATATTCCCATTCATTTTTGGCGTCCGCCAACACCGTCTCGAACGCGGTGAGATTGGCGTGGATGTCGGAAATAATCAGAATGCGCATAGCCTTCAACCCACTGTACAATTGAGAACGCAAAAGTATAACAATAGTATCACGCTTTCGGCGGGTGTGCGAATAATGCGCTTCCCAACATCGTAAATATTCAGGAGTACCTGTGATCGCCAAATTCTGCCTGCTGCTGTGCCTGCTGGCCGCCTGCGCGCCGCCCCCGCCCGCCAGCGCCCCGCAAACGGCGGCCGCACAAGCGGGGGCCTCTGAAGGCGCGCCGACCTTAGCAGCGACGACGGAAATACTGCCTGCGCCCACCTTCAGCCCCACACCGCCGAATTATCCCTGGACAGACGAAAACGCTGTCGTCAGCGGGTTGTGCTTCGCCGCCGCCCAGCAGATGGCGCAGCAGAATCAACGCTTTGTGCTGCGCAGCGCGCAGGAACACAGCGACTTTTACGACGCCATGGACAGCGCCGATCTGTGTTTGCGTCCGGTGGCGCGCGCGCCGTTTGATTTCAGCGGCGGGCGGGCGCTGGCGGGCCTATGGAGCGCCGGGCGCGGCTGTACCGCGCGGCATGAAGTGCTGGCGTATGGCCTGGACGGGAGCACGCTCAACATCACGCTGCATTTTTTGACGCAGGGCAACTGCGATTACGAGCTGGTGCGCCCTTTCTGGATCGGATTCGATGGGCGGCTGGCGCTGAATTTGACGATCGCGGGCGGCTAATAAGGCCAAACGCACTATCAAACGTTGCAACTTTAGGCCGTGTGCCGTATGATTTGCTAAAATATTTTAGCACCGTATAAAAGGCACGCCGATGGTTACCACACAGGTTGCTTTACTGGACCCGGAACCGACGCAGGATTTCAATGAGCGCAGCACCGGCCTGTTGGGACGCTGGGAAGCAGGTGAAATCACGTTCGAAAGCGCGTTAGAAAGCGCCGAAGCGCTGCTGCAAGAAGCGCTGCGCGAAGGGCGGCTGGCCAACGAAGCGCGCGCCCATCATGTCCTCGGTTATCTCCAGAATCATCGCGGCAGCCTGAGCGCCAGCATCCGCCACTACGAACGGGCGCGCCTGCTGTTCACACAGTTGGGCAACACACGCCGCCGCGCGATCATCGACCTGAATCAGGGCGAAAACTACCGCAGCAAAGGCAACTTCCAGCGTGCGCGCGAACTGTATCACGCCGCCTACCAGACGGCCAGCAGCGAGGGCTTTTTGCTGCTGCAAACGGTGGCGATCGCCAATGAAGGCCAAACGCTGTTAACGCTCGGCCAGCCGGAACAGGCGCTGGCTTCGCTGCTGGAGGCGCGCGAACTGGTGACGCACCTCGACGCCGCTGACCCAAACGTGCCCGGTCTGCGCTGCGAAGTGCATCATGTGCTGGCGCTGATCTACAAGGCGCTGGAGCGCTATGACGAGGCGTGGGGCGAAGCGCGCGCCGGGGTGCGTATGGCGCTCGACATCCGTCAACCGTTGCAGCTTGGACTCGCCAACCGCGCGGCGGGCGAAGTGTTGATGGCCATGGACAAGCCGCCGCTGGGCGATTTTTCTACCAATCCCGACGAATACTTTCAGGCGGCGACGGATATTTTCCGCGAGATCAACGCCGAGGGGGAAATGGCGCGCACGGTGTTCAGCCACAGCAAAAGCCTGGCACGGCGCGGCAAACGCATGACCGCCGCGCGCAAATTACAGCAAGCCATGATTATCTTCACCAAATTAGGCATGGTGGAAGACGCGGCGCGCGCCGCCGAAACGCAGCTAGAGATACTGCGTTCGCGCGTGTGATTTTGCGGCGGGACGCATCAGGAAAGCAAACTGCTCTCGCCGATGTTTCTGCGTTTTCAGACTTTACTTTAGACCAAAGACTTTTCGAACAAAGTTGCGATATATATCCCAAATTTGGGATATACACAGTGTCTAGCGCTGCTTATAGTAATAATAAACGGCAAACATGCCCAGCAGCAGCAGCAGCGCCGGGATAGTCATGGCGCCCAAAAAGCGCAGCACGCTGAACAGCGCCGCCAGAAACAGCAGCCCCAGCAGTGCGCTATAGGCGTAACGCATAGCGCGCCCTTCGCCGAAAAAGTTGGGGCGTTCCAGCGGATTTTCCACCGGATGCGGCGGCTCTTTGTAGACGGTACGGCGGGGCGGCGCGGCGGACGGAGAGACGGCGCGGGGCGGCGCGTCTTCGGCGGTTTGCAGCGGCGGCGGGGCAGCCTTCGCTTTTTTGGGCGGCGGCGGCAGCCCCAACGCGCGGTACACCTCGACGCGCACATCATCGCCGCTCAACTCGAACGCGCGCAGCAGATTTTCGCGCAGGTGCGTTTCCTGTGCCAGCGCCAGCAGCAAATGCGGCGTGTCAATATCGCTGATGTGCAGCGCTTTGGCTTCGTCGGCAGCGGCTTTCAGGATGTAGCGCGTGCGGCTGGAGGGTCCTTGCAAGCTTTCGCCGTCACGGTTTTTCAGCAGGCGCGATTCGGCGACCACTTCGCGCGCGGCATCATAGGAAATGTTGAGCTTGTCGAGCACGTCGGCGCATAAACCCGCCATCTGGCGCAGCGCCAGCAGCAGGTGTTCCGGCTCGACATAACGATGCTGGAGCGCGGCGGCCTCTTGATCGGCCAGGCGCAGCGCGGCGCGCGCGCGGGCATTGAGAGTCTGGGCTTCGGGCATAAAATAAGTCCGTTCCACTCATGACAACGACATTAACCATCGATCTCGGCACTCTCGCCAAAAACTGACGCCTCGCTCAGCTTTCGGCGGGAGCAAAAAACACCAGAATATGCAGGTCTTCGCTGATACTGTGAAAGCGATGCGCGTCATGCGCGCGCACGTAGACGATCGAGCCGGCCTGCACCGCGCGCTCCTCGCCCGCGACATGGATGAAACCGCGCCCACTGAGGATATAGTACACCTCGTCCTCGTTGTGCGGCTGCTGGCGGTCAGCGTCGCCCGCGCGCAGCACATACAGCCCCATGCTCATGGCCGGCACGCGCAAAAATTCTTGGTAGGCGCGGCCATTTTGCTGCTGCAAAAGTTCGCGGATTTCATGGGCTTGCATGAACACACTCCTCTTTGGGGGAAATTTTTTAAGCGGCGGGCAGGGTGTTAACTCACATCTTCGACGCGCCCGCTGTCGCTGAGCTGCTTGACGCGCAGTTCGGCCTTGTCCAACAGGTTTTGACAGTGATCGGCCAGTGCCCGCGCGCGTTCAAACAGCGTGACCGATTCTTCTAATCCCAGATCGCCGCCGTCGAGTTTGCCGATCAGCGCTTCCAGTTCCTCGAACGCTGCCTCAAAAGATAGCGCGCTGATGTCGTTCATGCCGGTTTCCTTTCCTGCGCCGCATTCTGCGCCGCATTCTGCGCCGCATCCTGCGCCACGCCGCCGCTTTCGACCACGTCCAGAATATGATGAATCAGCACCAGAGGGTTATTGGTGATGGCGCGCGCGCCGATCGGTATCGGTTTGGTGGGATCGGGTTGCAGCACGAACACCAGAATCGGCGTTTGAATGCCTTCTTCCCGTATCAGGCGTATCAGCGTCAGGCCGGCCTGATGATCGCTGCCGCGCACAATATCAGTGACGACGACTTCGTAGGCCGCCGCCGCCCAGCGCAGCGTTGTCAGCGCCTCTTGCGTGTCTCTGGCGCTGTCCACGATAATGCCGTAGGCGTTTAAAAAGCGGAAAATATTGGCGTTGGCCAGATATTGGTCATCGACCCACAGCACGCGCACACCGCGCAGCATGTCGCGGATGCGGTCGGCGCGTTCGATAACCTGTTTCACTTTGTCCTCGCCGCCCAGTTCGTTCAAAGTCAACTGATAGCTTTTGGCCGCGCCGATCAACTGCTCGCGCGCCGCCGCGAATTCCGCTTCCACGCCAAAGGCTTTGATGCTGCCGATGCGATCCAGCAGTTGGCCGATGGGCCGGTGATAGAACAACAGCGTCAGCAAAAAGAACAACAGCACCAGCAGCGATGGCGCGATACGGATGAGTTCGATCAGAATATCCTTGTCGATCATAAAGTCCTCAGAATAATTTGCGCGGATAACGTTCGTGCGTATCTTTGTCTTCGACGCGCACTTTGAGTTCGCCGTCGTGGAATTGCAGCGTCAGCCCCTCGCCGGGTTTGGCGTCTGCCGCGCGGGTGACGCGCGCGCCGTCCAGCGATTTGCTGACCAGCGCGTAGCCTCGCGCCAAAAGCGCGCGTGGGCTGGAGGCGTTCAGCGTGGTCAGCCGCCCGGCGAGCCGCGTGCGCAGCAGCGTCAGGCGGGCGCGCTGGCCGCTCAGCAGGCGCGCGTTCAGGTCGTCGATGCGCTGGCGCTGGCCGCGAATCGTGTTCTGCGGCGAATGCTGCTTGAGCGCCCACGCTTGATTGTTCAGCGCGGCGCGTTTTTGGCCGATCGCGGCGCGCAGACTCTCGCCGAGTCGGGTCTGTGCCCGCGCCACTGCGTCGCGCAGATCGGCGCTGTCGGGCGTGGCGATTTCGGCGGCGGCGGAGGGCGTCGGGGCGCGCAGATCGGCGGCGAAATCGGCGATGGTGAAGTCGGTTTCGTGGCCGACGCCGCTGACGACGGGAATGCGGCTGGCGGCGATGGCGCGCGCGACGCTTTCATCGTTAAACGCCCACAAATCCTCGATGCTGCCGCCGCCGCGGCACAGCAGCAGCACATCGGCGGGCGTCTCTTGCAGCCGTTCGATCGCTTTGACGATGCGCGTCGCGGCGTCTGCGCCCTGCACCGGCGTGGCGCTTAACAGCACTTCGGCCAGCGGGAAACGCCGCCGCAGCACATTTTGCACATCCTGCAACGCGGCGGCATCCGCCGACGTGACGACACCGATGATGCGCGGGAAGGGCGGCAGCGGGCGTTTGCGCTCCGGCGCGAACAAGCCTTCGGCCTCCAATTTTTGCTTGAGCCGCTCGAACTGCGCGTAGAGGTCGCCGATGCCGACGGGGCGCAGCTTGTCGGCGTACAACTGGTATTCGCCGCGCCCATCATAGACGCCGATATAGCCGTGCGCCAGCACCGCCTCGCCGTTGTTGGGCGGGAACATCTGCTGGCTGGCGGCGCTGCGCCACATGACGCATTTCAACTGCGCTTTGCTGTCTTTCAGCGTGAAATACCAGTGGCCGGAGGAGGCTTTGGAGAAATTGGAGATTTCGCCCGAAACCCAGACATCTTGCAGTGTTTGGCTGCTTTCGATCAGTTCACGGATGTGTGTCGTCAGTTCGGCGACAGAAAATGAGTCGATCATAGAGTGATGGCCCACCCTAGCACTTCATCGCCATGGTAGTCAGCACGTGTTTTATCTTGTGCAAACGCTAATGCCTTTTGCGCGCTTTCCAACATGTGCAGCAGATATACGTTGTCCTCATGCTGCGTCATAAATCACTCTGGCTTCGTTCAACAGCATTGTCAGGCCGGAAATCCTGCCGCAGCACCCAGCCAAACAGCGCCAAACGCCGAATGTAATATTTCTGGCAAAAAGCAGCGATTTGAGCTTCTGCAAAGTGAATGGGTAAAGGTAAGGCCATGTAACCTCGATGCGAGTCATTACGCTTATTATAACCTAAAGCGCCGGGTACGCCTGCATCTGGGCGATAGTGAACGCCTGCTTGAACGTAAAAGCGTGCGGCGTGACCCCGTGCGCTTGGAGATAGGCCAGCCGCGCCTGTGCCTCGCGCGGTGTGGGCAGTTGGCCGATCGGCTGCCACCACAGCGCCAGCGCCGGCGTTTCCAGCTTTTCGAACCATTCGCGGCGGCGGCGGAAAAAATCGGCGTGCGTGCTGTGGTAGGTATAGCGGTGCAGCGCCGCCAGCGATTCCCACACAGACAGGTTGATGATGATGCGCGCGTCGTCGTACACCTGTATGGCCGTCGCGTCACCCGCCGCCGTCTGCAAACGCCAGACAAAACCCGGCGCTTGCTCGGCCAGCGCATTAATCTCTGCCAGATTGTTGACGAAAGCGGCCATCTGTGCGCTGTCCAGCGGGGCGATGATTCGAGCGATGTTGACCTGTGCCAGATGATGTGACATTTGTCCTCGCGCTGTCTATTGGACGAACGTTGCAAAAATTATATACTATCGCCAGCTTGAGAGGAAAATGGCACAAGGATAGACGATGGCATATTTGAACGCGCAGGAACGCGACGCGCTGCATCAGGAACTGCGTACCATGAAGTTTGGCAAGGCCAAGTGGAAGCTGCTGCATATGGATCCCAAAGGACGGCTGGCCTACTATCGCAACAACCAGGCGACGGGCAAATGGATGACGCGCTTCGAGCTGGTCGGGCTGGGCACGCGCGTCACGCTGGTCGAAACGCTCAACACCAGAGACAAAAACGGCAAGCACATGGCCGAATATGAGCTGATCGACGTGGTGGTCGAGCCGACACCTGAAAACCGGACGTAGGATGGCAACCGCCGACCCTGGCAGACATCTCATCAGGCGGTCTGGCCGCGCATAGATGCCCGTTTGCGTCAGTTTCATAACCCTGTATTTTGCATTGGCGATTTGCTCATCGCTGATAGTTCTTTTAGGAGAATATACATGCTGCGTACACTTACTCCCACTCGTGATTACAGTCTGACTTACCGCATGATCGGTGTGGCGCTCGGCGCGCTGGTGACGATTCTGTCGGCGCGCGTGGTGATTCCGATGGATCCGGTGCCGTTCACGCTGCAACCGCTGGCGGTGCTGCTGGCGGGCATGGTGTTGGGCGCGCGCGATGGGGCGCTCAGCCAACTGGCGTATGTTGCGCTGATCGCCGTCGGGCTGCCGCTGGACGCTAACGCGCGCGGACAGGCGGCACTGTTCGGGCCGACTGGCGGCTATCTGGTGGGCTTTGTGGCGGCGGCCTGTGTTTCTGGTCTGCTGGTGGAACGCGCGGGCACGCGCCTGTGGCAGCGCTGGTTGACGGGCGTGGCCGGAATCGCTGTGATTTATCTGTGCGGTCTGCCGGTGCTGATGCTGACGCGCGGGCTGGATTTGGCGATGGCGTGGGCGGCGGGCGCGGCGCCCTTTATCGTGCCCGATCTGGTAAAAGCGCTGATCGCGGCGGCGGCCACCGAAGGCGGGCGCGCGCTGCTGCAAAGGATACAGCCACAATGAAAGCCATTCGTGTCCATGAACAGGGCGATGAAAGCGTGCTGCGCTACGAAGACATCGCCGTGCCTGAACCCACGCCGGGTACAGTGCGCGTCAAAATCGCGGCGGCGGGGCTGAACTTTATCGACATTTACCAGCGCAGCGGCCAATATAAGCTGCCGCTGCCCTTTACGCCGGGGCAGGAAGCGGCGGGCGTGATCGACGCCGTTGGCGAAGGTGTCAGCGGTTTCAAGGTGGGCGACGCGGTGGCCTATGCCTTCGTGCTGGGCGCTTATGCCGAATACGCGATTGTGCCGGTCGAAAAATTGGTGCACGTGCCGCCGGACTTGTCGTCGCAAATCGCGGCGGCGGCGCTGCTGCAAGGCATGACCGCGCACTACCTGGTCCACAGCACTTTTGCGCTGCAAGCCGGCCAGACTGCGCTGATTCACGCGGCGGCGGGCGGCACCGGCGCGCTGCTGGTGCAGATGGCGAAGCGCTGCGGCGCGACCGTCATCGGCACTGTCTCTAACGAGGAAAAAGCGCAGATCGCGCGGGCGGCGGGCGCGGACGCCGTGATTCTGTACACGCAGCAGGATTTCGAGGCCGAAGTCAAACGCCTGACCGATGGGCGCGGCGTGCATGTCATCTACGATTCGGTGGGCAAAGACACGTTTGAAAAAGGCTTGAACTGCCTGCGTCCGCGCGGTTATATGGTACTGTTCGGGCAGGCCAGCGGCGCGGTTGCGCCTTTAGAGCCACAGATTTTGAACGCCAAAGGCTCGCTGTTCCTGACACGCCCATCGCTCGGCCATTATCTGGCAACGCGCGCGGAACTGGAATGGCGCGCGGGCGATGTGCTGGGCTGGGCGGCGGCAGGCACGCTGCGCGTCAATATCGACAAGGTGTTCCCGCTGCAAAACGCGGGCGAGGCGCAGCGTTATATGAGCGGGCGCGGCACCAAAGGCAAAGTGCTGCTCACGCCCTGAACGCGCGCTATTCGCTGCCGGGCTTTAAGAAAACATATGTAATGGAAAATCCTTATCGTTCCGCGCCCGATGACGCCTATGTGCCCGCGCCGTTTACCGGACGCCAGCCGGCGTTCACCCGTTTGTACGGCTATCTGAACGATGTAGAGCGCACACAGGCTTTTGTGTTCGTCGGGCGGCGGCAGATCGGCAAAAGCGCGCTCCTGTGGCAGTTCGACGCGGTGTACGGCGACTCGTTTGTCGGCGTGTTCGCGGCGCTGGAAACGCTGCCGCTGCGCAGCGAAAGCGGGCTGCTGCTGGCGCTGGCGCATCTGATCGAAAACGCGCTGATCCAGCGCGAATTCACGCTGAGCCGCGTGCCGGAAGTGCCGCCGACGCTGGAAAATGCTGCGGCGCGCAATTGGTTCGGCGGCGAATTTTTGCCGGGCGTGTTCCGGGCGCTGCGCAGCAACCGGCGGCTGATTCTGCTGCTGGATAACGCTCATCTGCTGATTGATGCGCTGGCCGCCGGGACGCTGGCGGCGGATTTTGGGGCGTATCTGGCGGAACTGCTGCAAGCCTACCCGCAGTTGGGCCTGGTGCTGACACTGGACGAAACGCGCGAAACCGATTTGCCCGCGCTGCAACCGCTGGCGGGCGAAGTGTTCCGGCTGACGAACCTCAAATTGGGCGAATGCGCGGCGCTGTTTCCGGCGGGCATGGACGCGGCGGCGGTGACGGCCTACCGTGCGACAGGCGGCCAACCGGCGCTGATGCAGCGCTTTGGCTACTATCTGCTGCAAAGCGGGAATGCCAAAGCGGCCAGCGCGCAGGTGTATCAGGCCAGCGTCGAAGAATTCCGGCAGACCTGGTTGAGCCTGACACGCAGCGAACGACTGGCGCTGACGGCCATCAGCGGCCTGCTGTACGCCGACCCGCTGGCGAAAATCGACGCTGACAGCATCAGCCAATGGTTGATCGAAACCGATTATCCGCTGGACACGACAAGCATCAATGCGGCACTGCGCAGCCTGGAATACCGCGAAATTCTGACGCATTCGGCGTCGGGCAACGCGCTGGCCGCCGGGTTAATGCAGCGCTGGCTGCTGGAAAACGCGCGCATCGAAACACCGCCTATGCCGGCGGCGCGCCGCCGCTGGTGGGTGATCGGAACGATCGTCGCCACATTGTTCGCGATTTTGCTGCTGGTGATCGCGCTGAGCAGCGCGCCGGGCACAAACCCGGCCAGCGACGCGCCAGCGACGGTGACGCTGGTGGGCACGCCATGAGAGGAACAGGACGGCGACTCGCAAGGAAAACGAACGCGCCTACCCCGGCAGAGGAATGTGCGCGTGATCCGTCGAGGTCGCTTAGCCTCTACGGGCCACTTTTCGGCGGGGCTTCGGCCAGCAGATGCAGCAGGCCGGGACGAATCTCAAACGTTAGCTCGCGGCCTCTGGTCATTTCGCCGTCGAATTCCATGTCGAGGACGCCGGTCACGCCGCGAATCTGCACCTGTTTGGCGCGCGCGGCCTTGACTTTGGGGTGGCGCAGGTGGCTGCCGTCGTAAACCATGCGCAGCGCCGTCAGAATGCGCGGGCGCGACATATGCTCCACGAGAATAATGTCAAATTGACCGTCGTCGATCTGGGCGTTAGGCGCGATCTTCATGCCGTGCGCAAAAGTCGTACCGTTGGCGACGGTCAGGATAAAGGCGCGGCCTTCGTACCAGTCCTGCCCGTCGAGGCGAATCTGCATCACGGGCGGCGTATAGGTCAGCAGCGCGCTGATGGTTTTTTGCAAAAATGTCCAGGGACGCTTGGGTGCGGCGTTCACACGCCGCGCGACTTCGCCGCTGATGCCAGCGCTGGAGATGTTGAGGAAGTATTCGCGCTGGCCGTCGAACGTCAGTTGGCCGATGTCGGTGGGGCGCGGCACGGCGTGGGCAATCCATTCTACCGCCTCTTCGATCTTGAAGGGGATTTTGATAGTGCGCGCCCAATCGCGGCCTGTGCCTACCGGCAGCATCCCGTAGACCATCGGCGGCGCATCGGGGTGGCGGCTGTTGAGGCCGGCCAGCGCGTTCACCAGCGTGTGGTTGGTGCCGTCGCCGCCGATCGAGACGACGCGCGTCAGGCCACTCTGATAGGCCTGATCGATATGCCGGGCGACTTCGCGCGGGTGCTGCGTGATGGCCACCACCAGATCGCCCAACCGCTGCCAGAGCAGGGGTTCAAGCTGCCGCCAGAGTTTGCCGGCACGCCCGGCGGCGGCGTGCGGGTTAAGGACGATCAGTGTTTTGGACATAAGGCGCTAATTTTCGTGTGGCAGCCATTTATCCAGCTTGGCACGCAGCGTGTCCAGATGAAAGGGCTTGGAAAGATAATCGTTGGCGCCGGCTTCCACGGCGCGCTGCGCTTCGGCCAGATTGCCGCTGACGGCGATGAAGGGCAGATGCGCCCACTGCGGGCTGCTGCGGATATAATCCAGAAACTCAAAGCCATCGAATTCGGGCATTTTGAGGTCGCTGAGAATCAGATGTGGCGTGAACTGCGCCAACAGGTCTAAGCCCTGCCGTCCGTTGTAGCCCACGGTCACTTCATGGCCTTCCATCTCTAACGCCTGCCGCAGCATCAAGGCCATATCGGGCGTGTTTTCCAACAGCAAAATATGCATGGATATTTAGTGTCTCCCCTATCGTTGAGGGAAAGTATACTACTCTTCGGCATTACGCGCGAGTATGACCATCGCCGATCACAATCCATTTGTACGTCGTTAATTCTTCCAGCGCCATCGGCCCACGCGCGTGCAGCTTTTGCGTGCTGACGGCGACTTCTGCGCCCAGCCCCAATTGGCCGCCGTCGTTAAAGCGCGTGCTGGCGTTGAGCATCACCGCCGACGAATCGACTTCGTTGAGGAAGCGGGCGGCGTGGTCGGCGTCGCGTGTCAGAATGCTGTCGGTGTGGTTCATGCTGTGCGCCTGGATATGGTCGATCGCTTCGTCCAGCGTATCCACGACTTTCAGCCCCAGAATCAGCGCCATCCATTCGGTGTCGAAATCGTCGGCGCCGGCAGGCCGCACCTCGCCCGCTGCGCTGTGATCCCGCAAAATTTGCAGCGCGCGCGGCTCGGCGCGGAAGCTGACGCCCGCCGGCGCCAGATGGGCCACGACGCGCGGCAGAAATTCGCCAGCCACGCTGGCATGCACCAGCAGGGTGTCGAGCGTGTTGCAGACCGAAGGCCGCTGCGTTTTGGCGTTGTGGATGATGGGCAGCGCTTTGTCGAGATCGGCTGTGGCATCGACAAAAATATGGCAGATGCCGATGCCGCCGGTAATCACCGGGATAGTGCTGTTTTCGCGGCACAGTTTGTGCAGCGCGCTGCCGCCGCGCGGGATAATCACGTCGATGTACTGGTGCAGCTTGAGCATCTCGTGAATATACTGGCGGTCGGTGCTTTCGATGTACTGGATGGCGTCGGCGGGCAGGCCGGCTGCGGCGCTCGCGGCACGCAGGGCGCGCAGCAGCGCCAGGTTGCTGCGTTTGATCTCTTTGCCGCCGCGCAGAATCACGGCGTTGCCGCTTTTGAGCGTGAGCGCCGCCACATCAACGGTGACATTGGGGCGCGCTTCATAGATCACGCCGACGACGCCGATGGGGGTGCGGCGGCGGGAGATGCGCAGGCCGTTGTCCAGCGTGCGCGCGTCGAATTCCTGCCCCACCGGATCCGGCAGCGCGGCGACACTGCGCACATCGGCGGCGATAGCCGGCAGACGTTTTTGCAGGCTCATGCGGTCGAGCAGCGCGGGGTTGAGGCCGCTGGCGCGGCCTTCGTCGAGGTCGATGGCGTTTTCGGCCAGAATTTCGGCTTCGTGCGCCAGCAGGGCATCGGCCATCGCCAGCAGGGCGCGGTTTTTCTGCTCGCTGTTGGCGCGCAGCAGAGCACGGGCGGCGGCTTTGGCCCGCGCGCCCATGTGGGTGAGGGTGATGTGTTCGGCGATCATAGCGTTTTCCTTATGCTGCCACAAATTGACGGATTGCGACCGGTACCCCACTGCGCAAAGCCTGTTCGCTGATTGGCAGCAGGTGGGCGCTGATGTCTTCATCGACATAGGCTTCGCCGTAGTTTTGGCAGACGTGCGCAGGCACGCCTTGGATGACCAGCGTGCTGCCGCCGCGTTCCAGCGTGATGGTAACGCTGCCGGGCTGGGTGCTGCCATTTTTACAGATGACGCACTGCTTCATTTTTTCCTCTTAAAATCGTTCCCATAGTTGGGGATCAGGCTCATCACGCCGGTATCAGGGCGCGAGCTGGTCGATACTGCCGCCCTGTCCCAGCAGCGCCAGCCGCACCGCATCCTGCGGGATTTCCAGCAGAATGGCCAGGCGGGCGGCGAGCCGGGCGAAGACGGGCGCGGCGGTGGCGCTGCCCCAGTAACCCTGTGGCCGTTCCAGCATGACCAGCACGCTTACCTGGGGATCATCCGCCGGGAAAAAGCCGACGAAACTCGCCAGCGAAGCGTTTTCTTCGTAACCGACAGGCGTGGGAATCTGCGCGGTGCCGGTTTTGCCGGCGATGGTGTAGCCGGGCACGCTGGCGTTGCCGTCCACGCCCTCCTGCACCACACGCACCATCATCTGCGTCACGATCTGCGCCGTCTCGCTGGAAATCGGGCGTCCCAGCACCGTCGGCTGCGAATTTATCACCTGATTGTCGTCGATGATCTGCGTGACAATGCGCGGCTGCATCATCAGGCCGCCGTTAGCGATGGCGTTGACCGCCGTCAGCATTTGCAGCGGCGTGACCGAAATGCCCTGGCCAAAGGCCACCGTGCCCAACAGACTTTCGCTGTACTCGGCATCGCCCGGCACGTACAGCAGCCCGGCTTCCTCGCCCTGAAGATCGACGCCGGTCGGCTGGCCGAAGCCGAATTCCTGCATCATCGCGAAGAACCGGTCTGGCCCCATCGTCAGGCTGATGGTCGCCGCGCCCACATTCAACGACTGCACCAGCACCTGCGTCACATCCACCGCGCCCGCCGCCGTGCGATTCCAGTTGCGGATGTCGATGCCGCCGATATTGATAATGCCCTGATCGTTATACGTCCAATTGGGCGTGATGACGCCGCTTTCCAGCGCCGCCGCCACTGTCACGACCTTCATAATTGATCCCGGCTCGACACTGTTGCTGATGGTCGGGTTGCGGAAACTGTCGGGGTCGCTGGTCGCGCTGATGTTGTTGGGGTCGAACGAGGGATAGCTCGCCATCGCCAGAATATCCCCCGTGCGCGGATCCATAATCAGAATCGTGCCGCCGGTGGCGCCGGTGGCGTTGATCGCCAGATTCAGCTCGCTTTCTGCCAGATATTGAATATCGCGGTCAATCGTCAGCACCAGATCGTCGCCGCGATCGTTGACCTCGCGGTCATTCACGATGTCCAGCGGAATATTGCTCACTTCTTCCGAACGCACACGCCCTTCGAGCTGATCTTCATAGTAACCCTCAACGCCGTAATAGCCGCGCAGGCCGTTGGGGTCTTCCGCTACGAAGCCGATCACCTGTGCCCCCAGCGTGCCCTGGGGGTACGAACGGAAGGGTATGGGGGTGACAATCACGCCCAGAATGTCTAACTGCGCGATCTGCTGGCCGATTTCCGCGCTGACCGGGCGCGCCAGCAGCACCCACTGCTGGTCGCTGATGGCCTGATTATAGATATCCAGTTCATTCAGGTTCAAAATCGCCGCCAGTTGGGTGGCTGTGCGGCGCGGATTAGAGATCAGGCTGGGGCTGATGCCGACTTCATAGCGCAGCGCGTTAACCGCCAGCGGTTGGCCGTCGCGGTCATAGATATTGCCGCGCTCGCCCGGCAGGCTTTGCAATTGGCGGTAGTTGGCGTCGCGTATCGTTTCCAGATAGCTCAGCACGCGCCCATCCAGCGGCGATTGAAACCACACCAGGCGGATCAGCAGCGTAAAGGCCGTGAACACCAGCACCGCGATCACGAACGGCAGGCGGCGGCGCAGCGTTTGCTGCTGCGGACTCTGCGGTTGGGCAACAGCGGCCATAATGATTATTGTCCCTCCGGATTCGTGAACGAATCGAACTGCTGGCGCAGCAAATCCCACTGCTGCTGCAACCAGCCCCAGAATGTCTCATCATAGGTTGGCAGCGCGTCCTGCGCGTCATCCAGCGGCGCCACGGTTGCCGCCCGGTTGGCGTCATAACCCTCGACCAGCAGGTACTCGATACGATCGGGTGGCGCGGGCGAAAACCCCAATTCCTGGGCGCGCGCCAGCAGACGCGGCACACTCTGGAAGCTGGCGATTTCGGCGCGAAGCTGCTCGTTGATACGCTCCAGTTCGTCGCGTTCGGCGATCAACTGCTCCAGTTCGCGGTTGGTGCTGGCGAAACCCGCCACCTGCGACAAATACAGCGCGCCCATGACGATGGCGATCAGCACACCCACCCCCAGCAGCCAGGTGATCTGGCGCTGTGGCCGCCAACCGCTGCGCCGCAGCGTGTGTTGCAGCCAATTATCGTTCATCGTTGGCCTTTATCCCGCCGTGCAGACACCGGCTGCAAGCGCGTTGTGGACTGTTCCTGTTTGGGCGGCGCAAACTGCTGCTGCAAGCGCTCGGCATCTTTGATCACCGAACTCACGACCTGGACATTTCTGACCGCCGCCAGCACCAGAAACAACAAATTGACAAGGATCAACACGAACTCGATGATGCTCGGCGTATAACCTGCCTGCCCTGTCACCACCAGATAAAAAATCAGCAGCGCCGCGATCGCCAGAATCGGCAGCCAGTAGCGCGTGGGGGTGATGGCCGACCACAGCGACGCCGAGACCGCGCCTGCACGTGTCTGCACTTCCCAGCCCAGCGCCAGCATCCCTCTGTCGGGCGCCCCCAGCAGATCAAGAATCGTGTTAACGCGCGGAATCAGTTTATCGGCGAAGTAGGCCGAAATCTCGTTCACGGATTTCACAGCGTTGAGCATTTCCCACAGCAGCACATGGAACACCGCCGGGAACAAGAGCAGCGTCAGATAGGCGCGCTGTTCCAGAATCAGCGGCGCGACGCCCAGCGCGGCGGCCACCGCCACCAGCGTCATGTTCAAAAACTGCCGCTCGCCATCCAGCCAGTGCAGAACCTCTGTGCGCAGCGATTCAAATTCGCTTTTATGCAGTTCGAGTTCCGCCAATAACACATCTTGCGCTGTACTCATAACTTCCCCATGAGTCACAATTTTTCCACCACGCGCAGTTTGGCGCTGCGGCTGCGCGGATTCGCGGCGATCTCGGCGGCGCTGGCCGTGAGCGGCTTGCGTGTCAGCAGGCGCACGCTGGCTTTGTGGCCGCACACACACGCTGGGATTTTCGGCGGGCAGATGCAGTCGCTGCTCGCCAGCCGAAACGCCTCTTTCACAATCCGGTCTTCCAGACTGTGAAAACTGATGACCGCCAGTCGTCCGCCGGGCCGCAGCAGCTTTACGGCCAGCGGCAGCGCCTTTTCCACCGTCGTTAGTTCTTCGTTGACGGCGATCCGCAGCGCCTGAAAAATGCGCGTCGCCGGGTGAAGCGCCGCGCGTCCTTTGGGACGCGGCAGCGCGCTTGCGATCACACGCGCCAGTTCGCCCGTCGTCGTATAGGGGCGTCTGGCGACAATCACGCGCGCCAGTTTGCGGCTGTGCGGTTCTTCCCCGTAAGTATAAAACAAGTCGGCCAGTTCTGCCTCGTCCAGCGTGTTAAGCAGTTCCGCCGCCGTCGCCCGCTCGCTCTGCGGGTCGAAGCGCATATCCAGCGGCGCGTCATGCCGGAACGAGAAACCGCGCTCTGGCGTATCGACCTGCATCGACGAAATGCCCAGATCGAGCACGATGCCGTCTGCATGATCCCAGCCAAGCGCCGCCGCCTGGGCGTCCATTTGCGCGTAGCTGGCGTGGACGATATGCACCCGCGCGCCGAATTCCGCCAGATGTGCGCGTGCCAGTTCCAGCGCCTGTGTATCCACATCCAGCCCCAACACCGCGCGCGCGCCGGCTTGCAGCAGCGCCGCCGTGTGCCCGCCCGCGCCCAATGTGCCGTCAATCACGCGCGCGCACTGCGCGGGCCGCAGCGCCGCCAGCACTTCATCGCGCAGCACCGAAACATGCATTTCTGAAAAATTCCATCCCTGATTCAAACCATCAACGCGCTATTGTACACCACTCTGTGGGCAGATTGCGTGAATCCTGGCCGCAAATTTCGCTGCGCGCGCGACTCCCCCTCTCCATGTCGCGCGTCTGCCCTGCTGTGTGTCCCGGACTGTGTGTCTCTCGGACAGGGAGCGGGAGCCGGGGGATGAAGTGGACACGCCCGCCCGCTTTAGTTTGCTTTTCCCAACCGTGCATCTGGCATAATGCGCGCTTTGATGTATATTTGAGGCAGGGAAAGTTTTGGATTTGTCATGAGCACACGGGCACGCGATAGGCAGCGCCGCAACAAAAACACAGGCACACGCGCGCCGGGCGTCTGGCGCGGGCCGCTGGCCGCGCCCGAAAGCACCCGCGAAGACGTTGAACACGGCGTCCGCCCGCGCGGCATGAGCTGGCGGCTGGTCAGCGCGGCGATTGTTGTGCTGCTGCTGGTGGTGCTGGTGCTGTTTTTCACCTTCGACGCCTTTTATGTGCGCAGCATCCGCGTCGGCGGCCTGCGCTATCTGACCGTCGAAGAAGTCTTCGCTCTTTCCGGCATCGTCGTGCCCGGCGAAGGCAACCAGCACTTGTTCTGGCTCGACCCGGAGGCCATTCGCTACAACATTTTACGTTCACCCGGCATCGCCGACGCGCAGGTGCGCATCGATTGGCCGCCGAACATGGTGGAAATCATCATCCAGGAACGCGAACCGGCGCTGGTCTGGGAACAGGGCGGCGTGGCGGTGTGGCTGGATGTGCACGGGCGCGTCATGCGCCAGCGCGAAGACCGCCCCGATTTACTGCGCATTTCCGCGCAGGGCGAAATCGACGAGAATATTTTGGACGCCGGCGCGCGTCTCGACCAGGACATCGTGACCGGCGCGCTGCAACTGCAAGAACTGCTGCCCGACCTGACCATGCTGCGTTACGACGCAGTCAAGGGGTTAGGCTTTCAGGATCCGCGCGGGTGGGAAGTGTGGTTTGGTGTGGGCACAGAAATGCCTGACCGCGTGCTTATCTATCAGGACTTAGCCAACGATCTGGTCGCGCGCGGCATTCAACCCGGCGAAATCAACTTCGCCGGCGGCCTGTACTATAC
The DNA here is from genome assembly GCA_013388745.1 of Chloroflexota bacterium. Classification (GTDB taxonomy): domain Bacteria; phylum Chloroflexota; class Anaerolineae; order Aggregatilineales; family Phototrophicaceae; genus JACAER01. The sequence goes on along the minus strand of JACAER010000028.1, from coordinate 28,669 downwards.
GGTATTGTGGGGACGTTAGGGCATATGGGTTTAGTTGTTGGCCTGGATATTGGCACTACCAAAGTCTGCACGATTGTCGGCGAAGTGCGTCCCGACGATATTTTTGTGGTCGGTGTGGGGATCGAACCGAGCCGCGGCATGAAAAAGGGCGTGGTCAACGACATCGGCCAACTGACCGCTGCCATCTCCGCTTCGGTACACAAAGCCGAACGCAGCAGCGGCTACGACATCGAACGCGCCTTTGTCTCTGTCGCTGGCAGCCATATCGCCTCGATCAACAGCCGCGGCGCGGTCGCGATCAGCGGTACACGCGGTGTGCGGCTGGAGGATCTGGACAAAGCGATGGAAGCCGCGCGCGCCATCGCTATCCCGCACAACCGCGAAGTGCTGCATGTCGTCCCGCGCAGCTATTCGCTCGATGGGCAGGAACGTGTGCGCAGCCCTATCGGGATGCACGGTTTTCGGTTGGAAGTCGAAGCACACATCATCACCGCCTCCTCGACCAGCGTCGCTAACCTCGAAAAAGCCGTGCATGACGCTGGTTTGTCGGTCGATCGCTTCATCTTGAATCCGCTGGCGGCGGGCGACGCCGTGCTCAGCGAGCAGGAACGCGAAATGGGCGTGGTCGTCATCGACATCGGCGGTGGCACCACTGATCTGGCAATTTTTATCGAAGGCACGGTCTGGCACACTGCCGTGATCCCTGTCGGCGGCGACCACCTGACCGGCGACATCACGCATTACCTGCGCGTGCCTACCGAACTGGCGGAAGTCGTCAAATTGCAGCACGGCCACGCCGAGCCGCGCCACCTTAGCCCCAGCGAAACCTTCCTCGTGCAGCCTTTTGGCGAGGGTCTGCCCACCGAAGTGCGGCGCTACGAACTGGCGCAGGTTATCGAAGCGCGTGTCGAAGAAATGTTTGAACTGGTGCTCAAAGAGATCAAACGCTCCGGCTACGATGGCCTGCTGCGCGCGGGCGCTGTGCTCACCGGCGGCTGCGCCCAACTTGCCGGCATCCGCGAGGTGGCGGCAGACGTGTTCGATTTTCCGGTGCGCGTCGCCAAACCCGAACGCCTGACAGGCATGGCCGATGCGCTGCGCCACCCCTCGTTCAGCACCAGCGTTGGCCTGCTGCGCCTGGGGCTGGAGATGGACACCGCCGCGCCGGTGGAAGCCGGCAAAGGCAACGGCAGTGAAAGCCGTCGCTGGGGCGGTTTCTTCGGCAGATTCTTTAAGGGACTGCTGCCGGATGATTAACTGCGCTGGGAAAAAAGTCGATTTGCCAACGTTGGCAAGATGCGTACAATAGACTCATAACACGAGGAAGCCAGTTGTCGGGAAGGGAAGATTATGGACGGTTTTACCCCTGGTGAGAATTTCGCGCAGATCAAAGTCATCGGCGTGGGTGGCGGCGGTGGCAATGCGATCAACCGCATGATTACCGAAGGCTTGGGCGGCGTTGAGTTCATCGCCATCAATACCGATAACCAGGCATTGATGATGTCCAAAGCCAAAACGCGCGTGCGCATCGGCGACAAGCTGACACGCGGGTTAGGCGCCGGCGGTAACCCCGAAATCGGGCGGAAAGCCGCAGAGGAAAGCTCCGACGAATTGTACGAAGTGCTGCGCGGCGCGGATATGGTGTTCATCGCCAGCGGCATGGGCGGCGGCACAGGCACGGGGGCTTCGCCAGTCGTCGCGCAGATCGCCAAAGAACTCGGCGCGCTCACTATTGGCGTCGTCACCCGCCCCTTCGGGTTTGAGGGCGCGCGCCGTAATCAGGCTGCCGAAGCCGGCATCGAATCGCTCAAGAGCCAGGTCGATACCTTAATCGTCATCCCCAATGATCGCCTGCTGCAAATCGCCGACAAAAAGGCCACGCTGCAACAAGCCTTTTCGCTGGCCGATGATGTGCTGCGTCAGGGTATTCAAGGCATTTCCGAACTTATTACTGTTCCGGCATTGATTAATCTCGATTTTGCTGACGTGCGCACCATCATGTCCGAAGGCGGCGCGGCGCTGATGGCTGTCGGCCGTGCGGCGGGCGATGACCGCGCCCGCAAAGCCGCCGAAGCCGCCATTTCCAGCGGCCTGCTGGACGTGACGATCGACGGCGCGCGCGGCATCCTCTTTAATATTACCGGCGGCAACGATCTCAGCCTGTTCGAGGTCAACGAAGCGGCAGCTATTATCAAGGAAAGCGCGCACCCCGAAGTCAACCTGATCTTCGGCGCGCAGATCGACTCCAACATGGGCGACGAAGTGCGCATCACCGTCATCGCCACCGGTTTCGAGCAGAGCCGCGTCGCGCGCAAGATCGAGCAGCAGCAGCGCGTCTCGGTGCAGCGTCCTGGCGCTGTTGGCCAGCAGCCGCAGGTGCGCGCGCAGGTCTATGCGCAGCCCCCGCAGCCGCAGCCGTACCAGCCGCCGTATCAGCCGCAGCCGCCGCAGCAGCTCCCGGAACAACAGCCGCCCGCGCGCCCGGCGCCGCAGCAGTCCCCGCAGCCGCAGCCGCGCGTTTACGTCGATTCCGACACGTCGGAAGACATCGAAATCCCGACGTTCCTGCGCCGCCGCAAATAGTCTGATCTTCAACCGCCAGGTGCTTGCTCCTGGCGGTTTTTATTTGGGGGGGAAAGTGATGAAACACTGGATCACCTTCACTCTTCTTGCGCTGCTGACAAGCACTGTTTTTGCCCAGCAACAGCTTTGTCCCACGCTGGTCGAACAAGCCCTGGCAGCAGTGGATGAGCGCTGCGCACATCTGGGGCGCAATGAGGTCTGTTATGGCAGTTATCAGGTTGCCGCCTATAATGCTCAGGCCGAAGTCCTGATGGATTTTGCCAGCGCGGGTGATGTGCTGGCGCTAGAGCAGGTACGTCGCCTGGTCACCTTTTCGCTTGATGTCGTTGAAAATCGCTGGGGAATCGCGCTGCTCTCTGTACAGGCGAATCTACCCGACACACTGCCGGGGCAAAATGTGACTCTGGTTGTGTTCGGCCTGGCGGAGTTAACAAGCGCCGACCCAACGATGCAAACGTTCCGCTTCGTCACAGGGATTGGCCGCTCACAGTGTGCCGAAGTGCCGGTGGATGGCATCCTGCTGCAAACACCCGCCGGCGTCGGCACAGTAAATTTTACGATTAACGGTGTCGATCTGACGCTGGGCAGCACCGTGCTGCTGCGCGCGCCGGCTCAGGATCAACTCGAACTCAGCACGCTGGAGGGCAGAGCGCAGGTGACCTCCGCAGGGGTAACTGAATTGGTGCTGCCGGGCTTTAGCATCCTTGTCGAAGCAGGACAGCCGCCATCTGCCCCACAGCCATCAACCAGCGAGTCGCTGGCCGCGCTGCCCCTGGCCGTGCTGCCCGAAGCGATTACGCTGCCTACGCAAGAAGATGCCACGCCACAAGCCGAAACGCCCGCGCTCACCGTCGTTCCGAATGTCTCCGCCGCCGTTTTCGAGCGTGTCGTGGGCATTGTCGTCTGCTCCTACAGGGGCGGCGTGGCGGTTCCTGCCGGCGAGCCGTTCGCTTTGCGAATCGGCTGGCGTGATCCGACATTAGAGGCGCTGAATGAATATGTCAGGGGAGGCGAGCAAAGCGTCACCTATGATGGCGAAGCCTTGGCCTTGACCGCCGTTAACGGGCCGCGCAGCGTTATCGCTGAGGGCGAAGATGTTGTCACTTTTCAGTACGATTGGTTCTTTAATGTCGCGGCGGCCCTGCCCGGCGCGCGCGAAGTTGTCTGGAGCGATAATCGTGGCAGCAGCATAAGCTGCACAGTCACCGGAGAATGAACGCGCAGCATTGTTGACCGCCGCGACAAACCGTGCGTCGCGGCGGTTTTGTTTGGCCTGCGCTGACGTTATGTGACTGTTCATGGGGGCAGCGCGTGGTCTGCCCCCGCTGTTGGCCGGTGGTGGAAGTTTAGCGCTGCACGGTCAGGCCGGCTTGCAGCAGCAGGGAGAACAATTCCTGGAGTTCGCGCGGAACCAGGCCGTCTTCGGCATTCAGCGTCACAACGCTCCCGGCGCGTTCCACCGACAGGCTGTACTGATAGGCGCCCGGCTGGCCGCCGGCCGAAACAAAGGTGCCCTGCAAGTTGAAAAAGTTCACCGCGTCGAGCATGTCGTCAATCGCCGTCACCTCTTCGGGCGTGATGCGATACTCTACGCCATCACGCAGCACACGGCCATCGCTGAAAATGTCGATAATCGTCGTCGTGCCGCCGCCCGTGACCACAAAATTGAGACTGTCGAACACCAGCGCCGCCTCCGGGTCTTCGGTTGCGGGCACTGTGGCGAGCACGCCGGGCTGCGGCGGCACAATCGTCGCCGCGCCGACATTCGCGCCAGAGGTCGCGGCGGCAGCGTTGATCGCGTCGTTGGTCGCCTGCTGCGCCGGGTCAATCGTCGCGCTGGGGGTGACTTCGAGCACAACTACATCCGTAGGCCGCACTGTGCCTTCTGCCGGGCCGAGTCCCGTTGGTTCGGTAGACGTGGGCTGGGGACTGGGCGGGGTATTGCTCGGCGCGAGCGTAGGCTGTGGCCCGCTTTGGCAGGCCGCCAGGGTGAGCAAACAGAAACAGACGAACAGCGCCATCTTGCGCATAACCAGCTCCTCTCGTGCCGATAACATTATCGCCTTCTACTATAGCACGCTGTTCGTGTTTCGCATGTCGTTAAGTTGTTTAGATTCGCGCGGCGTTCAGGCCAACACCGGCTGGCGCTGGGTCAATTTCATCTGGATGCCGTATTGGGGACGAATCGTAATCAACTGCTGCGGCACGATCTGCTGTGCTGGCACAAGCTGCCATTCATAGCGCTGGGCGATCGCCGCCAGCATCAGGCGCGCTTCCATCAGCGCGAACAGATTGCCGATGCACACGCGCGGCCCCGCGCCGAACGGCAGATAGGCGTAGCGCGGGATTTCGGCCTCGCGTTCTTTGCTGAAGCGCTCCGGCAAAAACTGCTCTGGCTGGGCGAAGTAGCGCGCGCTGCGGTGCATCACCCACAGGCTGACCGTTAGCATCTCGCCCGGCTGCAAGGTATAGCCGCCGATCTCTGTCGGCTCGACCGCCTCGCGGCTGAACCCCGGCGCCGGCGGGTACAGCCGCATCGCCTCTTTAATCACCATCTCGCCATAGGGCAAATGCGGCAGATCGGCCAGCGTCGGCGCGCGCCCGGCCAACACCATATCGACTTCCTGCTGCAATTTTTCCAGCGCGGCGGGATTCTGCGCCAGCAAATAGAGCGCCCACGACAGCGCCATAGCCGTCGTTTCGTGCCCGGCGATAAACAACGTCATCACCTCGTCGCGCAACTGCTGATCGCTCATGCCCGCGCCGTTGTCGTCGCGCGCTTCCAGCAGCATCGAAAGCAGATCGCCCTTGTCTTCGCCCGAACGGCGGCGGTCTTCGATGAAGCGCCCGATGAGGGCATCCAGTTCCCGGAGAACGGCTTTCTGGCGCTGGCGGCGCGGCGTCGGCAGCCATTCCGGCACGCGCAGCGCGGCGTTCAAGCGCTCGTTAGAGGCTTCCAGCACTTCGGTGAGCAGCGTGCCCACGCGCGCGGCCTCGCCGGAGACATTGGCGTCGAACAGCGTTTTGCACACGATTTGCAGCGTGATCTGCATCATTTCGCGGTCAATATAGCGCACATCGCCATCGCGCCAGCCAGCCAGCGCCTGCTCGGTAAAATCGACCATTGTCTGCGCGTAACTTTCGATGCGTCTGGTATGGAACGCCGGCTGCGCCAGTTTGCGCTGGCGCTTCCAGAAGTCGCCTTCGCTCAGCAGCAGGCCGTTGCCGATAAAGGGTTTGATCGACTCGCGGATCAAACGGGATTTGTGGAAATGGGCCGCCTTTTCTACCGAAATTTCGCGCACCAGTTCCGGGTCATTGATCAGCCACATCCTGACCGGCCCCAATTCGTTATACGAAAACGGGCCGTAGAGTTCATCGACCTTCATAAAAAAGGCCAGTGGATCGAACTTAAAGCCGCGAAGCGTCATCCACATAATGCGGGCAATCGACAATCTCATCCCATCAGGGCGATTCATGGCGCTGCATCCTTAAACGTATACCAACCGTTATACCGCTTATGTTAAAGAATTCACAAGTAAAGTGTCAATGTGTCGATCACTGAACAGTGTCTACTGCTGAACACTGCTTGTGGAAGGCCGCGCGCGTTCGCCGCAGCGCCAATAGCTCGGCTCTAGCTGGCAGTAACGCCAGAACAGCACATAGCCGTGCCAGCCGCCCGCCGTGACCGGCCTGTAGCTGCCTTCGCCCAGCACCATGCCGCCGGCAGTCACATAGGGCGAATGGCGCGGCAGCAGCGCGCCCACCGCCATCTGCCCGCCGGGATACGCCACCTGTATCGTGCTCGAAAAATAAGCGATCTCGATCGGGCTGCCGAAGAGCGCGTCCAGCTCGCCCATCGGCAGGCCGTAACACGCGCCGAAGGTGATACCGCGAATCACGCCCGTCGTGTCCCATTCCAGCACGATCTCGCGGCAGGTGGCCTCGATGATAATCCAGCGTGTGATGTCCACGACACTGCCGCTGAGGTTGGCCGCCGCCAGCGGCGACACAGCGAAGCCTTGAGCCGTCAGCAGCGCCGGCACCTCGTCCAGCGTCGTCCTCCCCGGCTGGATGCCGTACCAGCAGGGCTGCGGCAGGCGCTCGCACCCGCTGACAAAACCGCGCAGGCCGGGATGCAGCGGGCGCGCGCCGCCGAACGCGATCACCGCCGCCCCGCACAGCACAAAGCCTGCCGTCAGCAGCAGCGCCAGCCGCGCGCACAGCCGCAGCGCCGCACCACTGTAAGGCATGAGGGTATCGGATGCGAAGAAATTCTCTTTATTCACGAGTGTTATTCAGGATTCGCGGCCATTCTCACAGCGCGTAGGCCGCTTCTAATTCTTCACGCAGCTTCAGATAGCTGTCGTAGCGCGCCTTGCTGATCTCGCCCTTTTGCAGCGCCGCCCGCACCGCGCAGCCCGGTTCATTGTGATGCGTGCAGTCGTTAAAGCGGCATTTTCCCACCAGCGGCGCGATCTCGACAAAGTAGGCGTCCAGTTCTTCCGGCTCGATATCCCACACATTCAGATAGCGCAGTCCTGGCGTATCCGCCAGATAGCCGCCGCATGCCAGCTTGACTAACTCGCTGTCGCGCGTGGTGTGCATCCCCTCGAAATTGTTCTGGCTGACGCTTTTGACGGCGCGGCCTAATCCTGGCTCGATGGCGTTCAGGAGGCTGGTCTTGCCCACGCCCGATGGCCCGGTAAACACTGATAGCTGATCTTTGAGCAGCGCGCGCAGTTCATCCACGCCGCGCCCGCTGCGTGCGCTGGTGTACAACAGCGTGTAGCCCGCGCGCCGGTAGGGGGCGAACTCGCTTTCGACCTGCTGCGGATCGGCGAGGTCAATTTTGTTGACGACGATGTACAGATGGGGAATGCGCGATTTTTCGCCCGCCACCAGAAAACGATCCAGCAGCTTGAGGCTGGGGCGCGGTTCGGCGGCGGCGAAGACAAAAAAGGCCTGCTCGGCGTTGGCGACAATCACCTGCTCGCGTTCGCTCTGGCCGCTGCCCCGGCTGCCTTCCGTGCGGGCGGCGCGCGAAAGGGTACTGATGCGCGTTTCTACCGCTTCAATCACCGCCGTGATGGCGCCGGCAGGCGCGTTCTCCTGCGTATCCAGCGGCGCGATCTGCACCCGATCGCCGATGGCGGCGATGTCGGAAGACTGCGCCTCCTCTAATAAGCGCCCGCGCAGCCGGCAGATGTAGCTCTGGCCGTCCTGCGCCTCCACCCGGAAAAAACCGCTTTGTTCCTTGACTACCAGCCCGCGCAGTAAACCCAAGCACACCTCCTGAAAAGTATTGTCCGTCAGTCGCTTTCATTATACGCGGGATATAGGCGGCGCGCGCAGCGCTTTTGAGCATGTCGATTCTGAATAGTGCGCATAATTTTGAAGCGATTACCCGGTTCGCCGCGCCGCAAAACTGGCAGCGCGCTTCCCTTTCGGGTATAGTCGTGTCCTGCTGTACCTGAATAGTACCCCCAAAAAAGCCTTGCATCCAGGAGTTTGCTGTCATGTCTGATGAATCGATTCGTTTTGATTTGCCCCAGTCAGAAATCCCGCGCGCCTGGTACAACATTCAGGCCGACCTGCCGCGCCCGCTGCCGCCGATGCTGCATCCCGGCACGCACCAGCCGCTCGGCCCCGATGACCTGCTGCCGCTGTTCCCGATGGCGCTCATTATGCAGGAAGTCAGCCAGGAGCGGTATGTCGAAATCCCGCCCGACGTGCGCGACATTTACAAGCTGTGGCGGCCCACGCCCCTGCTGCGCGCCCGCCGCCTGGAACGCGCGCTGGATACGCCGGCGCACATTTATTTTAAGTACGAAGGCGTTTCCCCCAGCGGCAGCCACAAGCTGAACACCGCCACGCCGCAGGCTTACTATAACAAGCTGGAAGGCGTGCAGGGTTTGACCACCGAAACCGGCGCGGGACAGTGGGGCACGGCGCTGGCGCAGGCCTGCGACTTTTTCGGCCTGGATTGCAAAGTGTTCATGGTGAAAATCAGCTACCAGCAGAAACCGCACCGCCGCACCATCATGCAGACCTACGGTGCAGAAGTCCACGCCAGCCCCAGCAATCTGACCAACGCCGGGCGCAGCATCCTCGAACAAGACCCCAACAGCACCGGCTCGCTGGGTATCGCCATCAGCGAAGCCGTCGAAGCGGCGGCCACCAGCGGCGGCAAATACAAGTACGCGCTCGGTTCGGTGCTCAATCATGTGCTGATGCACCAGACGGTGATCGGCCAGGAAGCGCTCAAGCAGCTTGAAATCGCGGGCGAATACCCCGATACCGTGGTCGGCTGTGTCGGCGGCGGCAGCAATTTCGGCGGCATCTGCCTGCCTTTCGTCCACAAAAACCTGACCGAAGGCAAAAAGACGCGCATCATCGCCGTGGAACCGAGCGCCTGCCCCAGCCTGACGAGAGGCCGCTACGTCTACGATTTCGGCGATACCGTCGGCCTGGCACCGCTGGCGAAAATGTACACACTCGGCCACACCTTTGTGCCCGCGCCGCTGCACGCCGGCGGCCTGCGCTATCACGGCATGGCGAGCATCGTCTGTGAACTGTACGATCAGGGCTTGATCGAAGCGCGCGCTGTGCCGCAGCTCGAAACCTTCCGCGCGGCGGTGCAGTTCGCGCGCGCCGAAGGCATCGTGCCGGCGCCGGAACCGTCGCACGCCATCGCCACCGTGATTCAGGAAGCGCTGGCGGCCAAAGCGGCGGGCGAAAAGAAGGTCATCCTGTTCAACCTGTGCGGGCACGGCCATTTCGACATGGCGGCCTACGAAGCGTATATGGCCGGCAGTCTGGTCGATTACGAATATCCGGCGGAAGCCGTGGAAGTGGCGCTGCAAGGCCTGCCGCAGATCTAAACGGGAAGGCGCAGTGTATCGGGACGCCCGTTTGGGCGTCCTTTTTATTTGCTGCGGCCCGCACAGTCGAATGCAGTATTTCGGCGATCAGCGCGTTTTAGACTCTAACAGGCAGCGATGGGAGACAAGCGCTTGAACCCGGAAGACGAACGCGCGTTGATCGACAAGGCCAGACAGCAGCGCGCAGCGCGCTTCCTCCGCGTAGGGGCGACCCATGACTCGCCCCTACGCCCCACGCTGTCCGATGATCTGGCGGGAACTTTATCCCTGTGGCGCGTGTCTATAAGGCAGCTACCGCGCGCCACAGGAGGTTTTGCCGTGCCCGCCGCTGACCGCCCCGCACGTTTCTCGTTTTTGACCACCTGCATCAGCCTGCTGGCGGTGCTGCTGCTGCTGGCGCTGCTGCTTTCGGCGCGCTTTTTCGCGCTGCCCCCCGCCAATCAACGCGCGGCGGATCATGCGCCCTGCCGCTACTATGAAGTGCGCGCGGCGCAGGCCGCTGTTTATACGCGGGCGGATATACGCAGCGGCGGCGTCGTGGCAACGCTGCCGCAGGGCAGTGTGGTCTGTGTGATCGACACGCTGGCGGGGCAGCCGACCCTGTATTATGTCGTGCTGTTCGCCCGTGGCGCGTCGGACATGGTGATCGGTTATATGCAGGACAGGGTGTTGCAGCCGGTCACGGGAGAGGTGCGCGACTTCACACCGACGCTGCCGCCGGGCACGCTGGTGCGCGTGACGCTGACCGCGCCGCCGCCGCTGCAAACGGCGCCGCCGACCCAGCCCAGCGGTTAGCTCGGCCAGATGTAGCGCACGATGTAGCTGATGACGGTTTCACCCCGCGCAGGCACATCGACCTTAAATTCGATGGCCGCGTGATCGACCTGCGTGTACTCGTGCGATGCGCTGAGAATCTCCCAATCGCTCCAGCGGAAAAGGCGTTCCAGCACATGTACGCGCACGCCACGATCGGCGCGGCGGCTGCGCAGGCGGATTTCGTAGGTTTCTTCCAGCAGCATGCGGCTGGAGGGGCGAAATTCCTTGAGCGTGCGTTTGCCGCTCAGTTCGCTGGCGCGCCCCAACGAGAGGCGCACTTTTTCGCCTTCGGGCAGCGCTTCGAGCCGGCTTTCGCTGGCCAGCAGCAGCGCGCCGCCGCTGCTGGTTTCCTGATACACGCGCACCGTGCCGGCGGGCAGCCCGCCCGGCAGATCGGCGCCCAGCGCGTTGACATTAAATTCCAGCATGCCCAACACTTCGCTGACACTGCTCTGGCCCTCATTCTGTTTTTTCAGCGGATAGGGCGGATAGTTTTCGAATAACGGGCTGGCGTCGTAAACAAAATAAGTATACGCCGGCACAGCGCGCGCCGTCAGCAGTTCAACCTGGCGCGTTTCGCCGTTGGTCAGGCTCACGGGGCGGCGCAGCGGGTAATGCTGTATACGCGGCAGATCGCGCGCTTCGGCCTGTTCGAAGCGCGTTTCGCGCGGGAGATCGCCAAAACGCGAGGGCGAGCGGCGGAAAGTATTGGCGGCGAAAGGGTCATCAGACGGCGGCGTGGGCGAGCGGCGTTCTGTGATCTGCACGACGCTGATCTGTGCGTCGCGGAAAGTGGTGCCGCTGTTGTTGCTGAGTGTCGCCCAGCCGTTAAGGTCGAACTGGCGGCCTGTGGCGGCCAACTGTACATTGTAGTGCGCCGCCCACGTCAAGCCCTGCGTCTGGTAGGCCAGTTCAAGCTGCTGTAGGCCGTCGCGCGCGCTGTCGATCAGGCAGCGCAGTGTCGGGCGCGTGTAGAGGCGCGGCGTGCTCTCCGGGAAACGAATATCGCGGATGCGCATCTGGCGAATCGTCGCGGTTTGCCCATCGACCAGGCGCAGAATCAGATCGTCGGGGGCGGCGGGGGCGAAGGGCGGGCGGTTGGGTGGGTTGTGTGGGTCGCGTTCGCTGCACAGTTCGCCTTTGAAGCGCGTGCCGTCGTCGAGCGTGATTTCGATCACCTGATGCAGCGCGCGCGCCAGCAGCGCCTCGCGCCCGTTGGCGTCGTGGCGGAAATGATGTTCGGCCAGCAGCGTGTCGCGTGGGTCGGTCAGCGAGACAAAACTGACGGAGGTCGGGTCGATTTTGACAGCAATATCGCTGAATTCGACATCGTTCAGGCCGGGTTTTAACGGCAGTGTGCGCCGTTCGCGCACCAGCGACGGCCCCTGATCGTAAAGCGTGAGCGTTACGCCGTCGGCGGGCACGGGGGGGGCAAGCTGTTCGGGTAGGGCGTCCGGCAGGGCAGTTCTGCCGCCTTCGGGTGTCCCGTAAACCATAGGGGCTGCTCCTCAAGACCTCAAGGGTCGGGTGGATAGACTCTATTATAGGCGGTATCGCGCGTAACGGAAACCAAAGGATTGGGGGTCGGCACCGGGCGTGGGCAGGACTTCGCTCACCGCGCTCAAAAATGGCTCAGCAGCGGCAGCAGCGCGCGCGCCGCTCGCCCACGATGGCTGATGTGATTTTTTTCGGCCAGGCTGATGGCGTTCCAGGTCACATCATAACCGTCGGGGATAAAAATTCTGTCGTAGCCGAAGCCTTCGCTGCCCTGTCCCATGCTGAAGGCGATGCGCCCTTCGACCACGCCGCGCGCTGTGATGGTCTGGCCGTTGTTGGGGCGGGCAACGGCAATCACGCACACAAAGCGTGCGCTGCGCGCTTCTTGCGGCACGTTAAAAAGTTCGGAGAGCAGTCGTTGGCAGCGCTCGCGGTCACTGCTGCCGTAGCGCGCGGAATACACGCCGGGACCGCCATCGAGCGCATCGACTTCCAGCCCGGTATCGTCGGCCAGAACGGGCATATGGCAGGCGTTGGCATAGGCGCGCGCCTTGAGCAGGGCATTGGCTTCGATCGTTTCGCCGGTTTCCTGGACATCAAACGCCGCCAGCCCGACCTCGTCCAGCAGGCGCAGGGTAAAAGGCGCATCGGCCAGCAGCGCCTTGTATTCACGCAGTTTGCCTTTGTTGTGACTTCCCAGTATCAAATCCATCGCTTTTAGCCTCTATCGGTGTTATCTTTAGGACAATTTGTAATACCGATTACGGTGAAGACTGAAACGTGGACTCTATTGTATGGCAAAGCACAAAAATCGTCATCTGGAACTGACTCCCGATAATTATATCAACCGTGAATTAAGCTGGATCGAATTCAACCAGCGCGTGCTGCACGAAGCGCAGGACGAAAGCGTGCCGCTGCTGGAACGCATCAAGTTCCTGGCGATTTTTTCCAGCAATCTGGACGAGTTTTTCATGGTGCGCGTGGCTTATCACCACCAAAAGGCGCAGGGCGGCAGCACGCGCAGCCGCCCCGACGGTTACGCGCCGATTCCGCTGCTGGAAGAAATGCGCCGCCGCATCACGATTCAGGTCAAAGCACAGTATGATACGCTCACCCACGTGCTGGCGCGGCTGGCGCAGCACAATATTCACCTGAAGACCGTCCACGAACTGGAGACGCCGGCGCGCGACGCGCTGCGCACGTACTTCGCCGAAGCGGTGTATCCGGTGCTGACACCGCTGGCCGTCGATCATGCGCGGCCTTTCCCGTTTATCAGCAATCTCAGCCTGAATCTGGCGGTGGTGCTGCGGCGCTACGGCTCTGGCGAAAACGAATTTGTGCGCCTCAAAGTGCCAGAAATGCTGCCGCGTCTGGTCAACGTCGGCCAGATCATGATGAAATACGGCGAAAGCGCGCCGGAACTGCTGGAAACGTTTGTGTGGCTGGAAGACGTGATCGCCGAAAATCTCGACATGCTGTTTCCGGGCATGGATGTCATCGAGCAGTATCCCTTCCGCGTGACGCGCAACGCCGACATCGACTATGAGCACGAAAAAGAGGATACCGTCAACCTGGATGTATCGGAGTGGATCGAAGAAACGGTGCGCGAACGGCGCTTCGGCGATGTCGTGCGCCTGAACGTGCCGGAGGGCATCAGCCGCGTGATGCTGACACGCCTGGTTGACGAATTGGAGATCAGCGAGCGCGATGTGCATCCTGTGCCGGGGGCGCTGGGGCTAACCGCTCTGTTCCAACTGACGAATCTCGATCACCCGGAACTCAAATATCCGGTCTATACACCGCGTATGCCCGCCGGCACCGACGCCGGCAAAAACCTGTTCACGGCTATCCGCGAAAACGACATTCTGGTGCATCTGCCCTACGATTCGTTCGCGCCGGTGGAAGAATTTTTCCGCGTCGCCGCGCGCGACCCGGATGTGCTGGCGATCAAGGCCACACTGTACCGTGTGGGGCGCAATTCGCCGATCGTGCAGGCCTTGATGGAGGCGCGCGACAACGACAAGCAGGTGGCGGTACTGGTGGAACTGAAAGCGCGCTTCGATGAACAGAACAATCTGGAATGGGCGCGGGCGCTGGAAAACAAGGGCGTGCATGTCACCTATGGCGTGGAAGAACTGCCGGTCAAAACGCACGCCAAAATCGCGCTGGTGGTGCGGCGCGAGGCGGATGGCGTGCGCCGCTATGTGCATCTGAGTACTGGCAACTATAATTCCGGCACAGCGCGCCAGTATACCGATATTGGCCTGTTCACCTGTAACAACGACATCGCCGACGACGCCACGCGCCTGTTTAACCGCCTGACAGGCTTCGCGCCGGGCACGAGCTACAAGCGGCTGCTGGTCGCGCCGGAATATCTGCTCAACGGCTTTCTAGAATTGATCGAAGGCGAGATTCAGGCGGCGCGGGCCGGCAAGTTCGCGCGTATCGCCGCAAAAATGAATCAACTGGAAGAAGACGAGATCATCAAAAAACTGTATGAAGCCTCGCAGGCCGGCGTACAGATCGACCTGTGTGTGCGCGGGCTGTGCTGCCTGCGTCCCGGCGTGCCCGGCCTGAGCGAAAACATTCGTGTGCGCAGCATTGTCGGGCGTTACCTGGAACACAGCCGTATTTTTTACTTCCACAACGCGCCGGAAGAGCGGCAGATGTTGATGGGCAGCGCCGATCTGATGCGCCGCAACCTGTACAACCGCGTCGAAGTCACTTTTCCTGTGCTGGACGCGGGCGTGCGGCGGCTGGTGCTGCGCACGCTGGAAACGTCGCTGCACGATAATCAGAAGGCGTGGGAACTACTGCCAGACGGCAGCTATGCCTGCATCGTGCCGGCGCCGGGCGAAGCGCTGATCGACAGCCAGCAAACGTTCATGCGCGACAGTTACGGGCTGGAAATACCCATCTGAATTGCTGAGGGTGAGGGGGGACGCGGCAGAGGCGCTCATGCCAAGCGCCTCCCTGTACGTCAATTTATTGTCTGCGCGTCTTAGCGTCCCGGCATGCTTTCGCTGAATTGTTCTTCTTCTGTCGAGCCGTGCAGCGCCACTGTCGAGGTCTGGCCGCCGGTGATGATTTCCTGCAAAGCGTCGAAATAGCCCGTGCCCACGAACGACTGGTGCTTGACGGCGCGGTAGCCGTAATTTTTCTCCGAGTCGAATTCGGCGTCCTGCAAGCGCGTGTAGGCCGTCATGCCTTCCTGCTTGTACTGGCGCGCCAGTTCGAACATGCCGAAGTTCAGCGAGTGGAAGCCCGCCAGCGTGATGAACTGGAACTTGTAACCCATGGCCCCCAGTTCGCGCTGGAATTTGGCAATGGTTGTCGCATCCAGATTGCGCGACCAGTTGAACGACGGCGAGCAGTTGTAGAACAGCAGCTTGTGCGGGAACTTTTCGCGCAGCGCTTCGGCAAATTTGCGCGCTTCGTCCAGATCAGGATGCGAGGTTTCGCACCAGATCATATCGGCATACGGCGCGTAGGCCAGCCCACGCGCGATAGCCGCCTCCAGCCCGTTGCGCACATGGAAGAAGCCTTCGACCGTGCGCGGCTGATCGCGCAGGATGAAGGGATGGTCGTAGGGGTCAATGTCGCTGGTCAGCAGCGTCGCCGCGTCGGCGTCGGTGCGCGCGATAATCATTGTCGGCACGTCCATCACGTCGGCGGCCAGGCGCGCGGCGATGATCTTGCGCACAAATTCCTGCGTGGGCACCAGCACCTTGCCGCCCAGATGCCCGCATTTTTTGGCGCTGGCGAGCTGGTCTTCGTAATGCACGCCCGCCGCGCCGGCTTCGATCATGTGCTTGGTCAGTTCATAGGTGTTGAGGATACCGCCGAAACCTGCTTCGCCGTCGGCGATCAGCGGCACCATCCAGTACGGGCCTTTTTTGCCTTCCGCCGTCTGAATCTGGTCGGCGCGCAGCAGCGCGTTGTTGATGCGCCGCACCAGCGTCGGCACGGCGTCCACCGGGTACAAGCTCTGGTCGGGATAGGTTTGCAGCGCGGTGTTGGCGTCGCCCGCCACCTGCCAACCGCTGACGTAGACGGCCTTCAGCCCGCCGGCCACCATCTGCACCGCCTGTGTGCCCGTTACCGCGCCCAGAGAATTGACATAATCTTCGCGATTCAGTAAGTCCCAGAGTTGTTCCGCCCCGTTGCGCGCGAGGCTGTATTCGATGTGGAACGAGCCGCGCAGACGCACGACATCATCCGCCGTGTACGGGCGCACGATCCCTTTCCAACGCGGGCGTGTGTTCCATTCCATCTCGATATGTTCTGCATTGCGCATAAAAAGTCTCCTGAGCAGTAAACTAGGTCGAATAGAGGGGTGCAAGTAATCAACCGCGCCGGGCGGCTGGTTTCTTTCGCAGGTTGGCCTGTCAGGGCGGCGCCTGAGTCGCCCCGACACAGACCGTACACTGATTTAGAGATACTCGTAAGCCGGCAGCGTCAAAAATTCGACGAACGTCGCTGACTTGCTCATCTCGCTGAAAAGGCGGCTGGCCAGCGCGAAGTTGCCGCTGTCGTAACGCGCCGCGCCGATCTCTTCGCGGATGCTGACCAGTTCTTCGCGCAGCAGGCGGTCAAACAGGTCGGGCGTGACTTTTTGCCCGCCCTCCAGCGTCGCGCCGTGTTTGAGCCACTGCCAGCACTGCGCGCGGCTGATCTCGGCGGTGGCGGCGTCTTCCATCAGGTTATACAGCGGTACGCAGCCGTTGCCGCCCAGCCAGGCTTCGAGATACTGCACGCCGACGCGGATATTCCAGCGCAGCCCTTTTTCGGTGATCGTGCCGCTGGGCACTTGCAGTAAATCTGCTGCCGTCACCTGTACGTCGTCGCGCGCGCGGCTGATCTGATTGGGCGTGGGCATCAGTTCGTCGAAGATTTCCAGCGCGATCGGCACCAGTCCCGGATGCGCGACCCATGTGCCGTCGTGGCCGTCGCGCGCCTCGCGGATTTTGTCGTTGCGCACCTTTTCCAGCGCTTCGTCGTTGGCTTTCGCGTCATTTTTGATCGGGATTTGCGCCGCCATGCCGCCGATGGCGTGGACGCCGCGCTTGTGACAGGTTTTGATCGTCAGCAGTGAATACGAACGCATAAAAGGCACGGTCATCGTCACCTGCGCGCGGTCAGGCAGAAGATAGTCGGGGTAATGGTTGAATTTTTTGATGAACGAGAAGATATAATCCCAGCGTCCGCAGTTCAGCCCCGCCGAATGCTGGCGCAGTTCGTAGAGGATTTCGTCCATCTCGAAGGCCGCCAGAATCGTTTCGATCAGCACGGTCGCTTTGATCGTGCCGCGCGGGATACCCAGTTCATCCTGCGCCAGGTTGAATACATCGTTCCACAGACGCGCTTCGAGGTGGCTTTCCAGCTTGGGCAGATAAAAGTACGGGCCGCTGCCGTTCGCCAGCAGTGGGCGCGCGTTATGGAAGAAGTACAGGCCAAAATCCATCAGGCCGCCGGGAATCGGCTGGCCGTCCACCAGAAAGTGTTTTTCGTTCAGGTGCCAGCCGCGCGGGCGCACGAAGAGCACGGCGATCTTGTCGTTCAGCTTGTACTGTTTGCCTTCCGGGCTGGTGTAAGTGATGCTGCGGTTCACGGCGTCGCGTATGTTGATCTGCCCCTGAATCAGGTTGTCCCACGAGGGAGCATTGGCGTCTTCGAAATCGGCCATGAAGACGCGCGCGCCAGAATTGAGGGCGTTAATGACCATTTTGCGGTCGGTCGGCCCGGTGATTTCGACACGCCGATCCTGAAGGTCAGCGGGCAGCGGCGCCACCTGCCAGTCGCCGGCGCGGATGGCGGCGGTTTCCGGCAGGAAGTCGGGCATTTGCCCGGCGTCGAGCGCGCGCCAGCGTTCCTGGCGGCGCTGAAGCAGTTCGCTGCGCCTGGCCGTAAAGGCGCGCGCCAGTTTCGCCACGAAGGCCACGGCTTCTGCGCTTAAGATGGCTTCGTAGCCCGGCTGCATCGCGCCGGTGATGACCACCCCCTGCATCGACTGCACAACCATGTGTGAACCCCTTGTGAAAAAAAGAACAAAAAGCTTACGCCTAGTTTACCCACAGAATCGCGTTTTGTAACCAACAGACTCTTGAAAGTTTGCGCAAAGATTTCATACACAATGTATTAATCAAACGTTCGTTTAATTAACAGCATCAACACGCTCTAATGTCTGCGCTTGTTCTGACTATCGCAGGCGCGTAAATCCTTGTAAGATAAGCGAGGGAAGAACTCTCATGGCTTATTTTTCCCGAATCACCAGGAGCTCACATACCATGCGCAAAATCGTCTTCGCCTTGCTTTTGTTGTGCCTGCTGGCCGCCCCTGCCGCCTTCGCGCAGGAGGCCACACCCCAGCCGCTGTGGGAACTGACGCAAGATGTGGAAATCGCCGCACTGGGAGTGCATTTTAACGCGCCCGCTGGTTGGGCGGTCGAAAGCTTCAGCGGCTTTACCGTCGTCGCCGCCACTGCCGAAGCTGCTCAAGAATATGCCGACGGCCAATCAGTGAGCGATTTTGCGCTCGGCATCGCCGGCATTCCGCTGCAAGAAATGACTGACGATCCCGATACGCCGCTCGACGAGATTTTCGCCACGACCACAGTGGGTCTGGAAGTGACCGAATCGGGCGAAACGACGGTCAACCTGCGTCCGGCGCTGTATGCCGTTGGTGTGGGCAATGGGCAGGGCGCGCTGGTGGCTATCTGGAAACAGGATGGTTTCCTGATGGTGTTCGGCATGGCCGTGCCTGCGCCGGAAGCGGACGTGGATATGGCCTTTTCCTACGGCATGATTCTGGGCACTGTGCGCCCGCTGGTGTCGGACGAGATCACGCCCGCCGAAGAACGTTACGAAGTGATTGATCTGGGCTTCGACCTGTTTTATCCCGCCGGCTGGACGGCGGCCGACGCCGCTGAAGTGCTGGGTGTGCCGGGCGTGATGTTCTACGAAAGCGCCGAGGATGTCGGCGCGCCCACACCCACAGACAGCGCCATCGCTATCCTGAATGTCGAGAGCAGTCTGGAAGATTTGGGGTTGGAAGACGACGCGACGATGGAGGACATCGCCAACGTGATCGCCGGCCTGTTCCAGGTTACGGAACCCGAATTGGACGATGAATTCGTCGTGAACGGCGCGCCCGGCATCGGCTTCAACGGCAGCGCCAACCCGACTCGTGTGGGCTTTGTGATTGTGACGTATGACCGCGAAAACGAAGTCGTCGGCATTTACACGCTGAGCACAGCCGACGAAGAGACGCTGGCGTTGTATCGCCCGGCGTTCCTGGCGATGCTGTGGTCGATCAGGCCGCTGGAGGGCTGAAGCAGAAAAGCATGTGGTCGTTGGGAGGGGTGCAGGATGCTGCACCCCTGTGCAGCCCCTATTTCTATTACAATACGTTAAAATCCCCCAAAAGGTGGAGACAAATCCAGCGCGTTTTCGACTACAATGGTGTCTGGATCGTGCATAGTGTGAAATGGCGAAACGTATGATCGAAGCCCAGGGGCTGACCAAAGATTTTGACGGCTTTCGCGCGGTGGATACTGTCTCGCTCGATATTCCGGCGGGCGAGGTGCTGGCGCTGCTGGGACCCAACGGCGCGGGCAAAACCACCACCGTGCGCATGTTAACCTCGATTCTGGTGCCGACGGCGGGCTGGGCGCGCGTGGCCGGCTGCGATGTCGTGCGCCAGGCGGCGCAGGTACGCGCGCTGGTAGGTGTGCTCACCGAACAGCATGGCCTGTACGAACGCATGAAAGGGCTGGAATACCTCGACTTTTTCGGCGAGATCTATCATCTCGCGCCGGCGCTGCGCCGCAAACGCGCGCTCGACCTGCTGGAACGCTTCGGCCTGATCAACGCGCTCGATAAACGGCTGGGCGAGTATTCCAAAGGTATGAAACAAAAACTGGCGCTGGTGCGCGCCATGCTGCACGACCCGCCCGTGCTGCTGCTGGACGAGCCGACCTCCGCCATGGATCCGCAGAGCGCCAAACAGGTGCGCGATGCTATCATCGAACTGGAAGGCGAAGGCCGCACCTTTCTGCTGACGACGCACAATCTGACCGAAGCGCAGCAGTTGGCCGATAAAATCGCCGTTATCCGTCATGGGCGCATTATTGCCCAGGGATCATTCGCCGAGCTCGCGCAGCGTTTCGTCGGCGCTCCGCTGATGGAACTGCATATCAATGGCACGGTGAACGGTCTGCGCAAAGACCTGGCCGATGTGGTGCAGATCGAAGACTGCGGCGCGGACTGGCTGCGCTACCGCGCCAGCGATCCCGCCCGCAGCAATCCCGCCCTGCTGCGCCGCCTGCATATGCTGGGCGTGGAAGTTGTCACGCTGGCGCTGGTGCCGCGCACGCTGGAAGATGTCTATCTGCAAATTGTCAAAGAAGATGAAGCCCAACAGGGAGCGCAGGATTCATGACCACCACCGCCCAACCGCTGATTCGTGACCATGCGTCTGCTGGCGCCGCGCCGCGCCGAAGTGGGCGCGATACGCTACGCAACGCCCTCATCATTACCCGCCGCGAGGTGCGCGACAGCTTCCGCGATTGGCGTATCCTCGTGCCCATCGTCGTGCTGACCTTTATGTTTCCTTTTCTGGCGCAGTTCGTCGCCGCCCAGTTTGCCGATTTTGTCAGCGATTACGGCGCGCAGATTATTGGCGAGCGCACGATTCCCTTTTTGCTGATGATCGTCGGCTTCTTCCCGATTTCGATCTCGCTGGTGATCGCGCTGGAAACCTTTGTCGGCGAAAAAGAGCGCCGCAGCCTGGAACCGCTGCTCAGCACGCCGCTCACCAACACCGAACTGTATATCGGCAAAACGCTGGCCGCCATGATCCCGCCGCTGGTTTCCAGCTACGGCGGGATGCTGGTGTATCTGGGCAGTTTGCTGTTCGGCGAACTGGCGTGGCGGCCACAGCCCATGCTGATCGCGCAGATTATGCTGCTGACCAGCGTGCAAGCGCTGGTGATGGTGGCGGGGGCGGTCGTGGTTTCCAGCCAGACGACCAGCACGCGCGCCGCCAATTTGCTCGCCAGCTTCATCATTATCCCTATGTCGCTGGTGATTCAGGGCGAAAGCTTCATCATGTTCATCGCCCCCGACGCCGAATCGCCCAGCGGCATCGGCGCGCTGTGGGCGATCATCGCCGGGATGCTGGTGGTGGTGATTCTGCTGCTGCGGGTCGGCAACAGCGTTTTCAACCGCGAAGAACTGCTCGGACGCACTATTGACCAACTGAATCTGCGCGCGGCGCTGGTCGCCATCTGGCGTGCGACCCGTGCTATCGACGAACGCGGCACGCCCGCCCGCAGTGTGTTCGAATGGTATCGGCGCGGCGTCACGCTCAGCGTGCGCCGGCTGGGCATGGCCTCGTGGGTGACACTATTTGTGTTCGTCGTGGCCTTTGGCGGCGGTCTGCTGCTGGCGCAGCTTCCGCAGTGGCAGCTCCCGCTCCCGCGCGCCGCCGATTTTGCCACGCCCGCGCGCCTGTTAGGGCGTTATATCGGCGTGGATGCCGCCCTGCAAACCGACAGCCGGGGGCATCTGCTGCTGGACAATAGGGCGCTGCCCTCGCGCGTTGATGCGCTGCTGTTTTTCGTCACCACCAACGGGCGCATTCTGCTGGCCGCGACTCTGCTGGCGATCTTCAGCTTCGGCGTGGCGGCGCTGATTATGACCCCCGCTGTGTATATCGTGCTGGGTTATCTGCTGGGGCAGGTCTTGATCGCCGGTTACAATCCATCGTTTATGTTGGCCGCGATTCTGCCGCACGGCGTCGTGGAAATCCCGGTGATCGTGCTGGCGACGGCGGCGGGGCTGCGGCTGGGCGCGGTCGTCACGCGCGTGCCCGAAGGCAAAACGGTGGGCGACGCCTGGACACTGGCGCTGGGC
The DNA here is from genome assembly GCA_013388745.1 of Chloroflexota bacterium. Lineage (GTDB taxonomy): Bacteria > Chloroflexota > Anaerolineae > Aggregatilineales > Phototrophicaceae > JACAER01. The sequence continues at coordinate 6,975 of JACAER010000028.1, read as the reverse complement.
GACACCCTGAAAATCGCTTGCGGGCTGGTGCTGCCGGGCCTGATTTTTGCAGGATTTTTAGAGTCTTTCCTGACACCCTACGTGCTATACTCTGTCCTCAGTTAAGAAACACAAACGGTCTTGCACAACACAATGACATGCTTTGCGCGTATAATTCTTGAGTATTACGCGCAAACGTGTTTGTTGTCATTTTCACGAAGGCAGTCCTTATGGCTCGCATGGTGATTCTCGGTTCGGCGGCAGCGGTTTCGGACGCGACACACGATAACACGCACTTTATCTTGATCGGCGAACGCGACACGCCGATTCTGGTGGACTGCGGCTCGAACCCGGCGGGCAAAATCAAGAATCTAGGCATCGACGACGACGCCCTGCAAGATGTGATTCTGACCCATTTTCACCCCGATCACGTTTCCGGCGTGCCCAACATGCTGATGCATATGTGGCTGCTGGGACGGCAGACGCCGCTGCGCTTTTACGGCCTGCATCACTGCATCAACCGCATGGAAGACACCATGATGGCCTACAGTTGGGACGAATGGCCGGGCTTTTTCCCCGTCACCTTCCACCGCATCCGCGAGCGCGATAACACGCCCGTGCTGGAAAACGCCGATTTTCGCATCACTGCCTGGCCGGTCAAGCATTTCGTGCCGACGATCGGCCTGCGCATCGAAAACAAAGTCACCGGCAACGTGCTGGCCTATACCTGCGACACCGAACCGATGCCGGCGCTCGATTACCTGTGCAAGGACGCGGACATCCTGCTGCACGAAGCCGCCGGGCGCGGCGTCGGCCATTGCAGCGCGCGCCAGGCTGGCGAAACCGCCACGCGCGTCAGCGCTAAATCCCTCTACCTCATTCACTACTGGGTGTGGAACACCGATCCCACGCCGCTGGTGGAGGAAGCGCGCGAAACCTACGACGGCCCGATCACACTCTGTAAGGATTTCGACGAGTACGAATTTTAAGCGCCGGGGTGCTTGCAGCACAGAATCGCTAAGAACCCTATCCATAAACCGGTTTGCAGATTTTGGGCGCAGCGCGCTGCGCCCCTACAGATGCGGTTAAGGGTAGATATTAAGAAAAATCCTCAAAACAACGCCGTCAACCTGCATGACTGCGCGCAGGTAAAGCTGCGCGGCTAAGCGCCGGGCGCGCATACATCGCGGTACGCCAGCGCGCCGAAATAGCGTGTCCATTCGTCGGGCGTCAGCGTGCGATTGGCGAGCGTACAGGCGCGCGCCTCCCATGATGCCACATCAACATCCCAAAGCCGCAGTGTGCTGTCACGGCTGGCCGAAAGCAAATGCTGTCCGTCGGGCGCGAAAGCCACACTCCACACAAAATCCGTATGCCCACGCAGCGGTTGGCCGATCGCCTGGCCGCTGGCGATGTCCCACAGAATCAGCGTGTCGTCGGCGCTGCCGGAAACCAGCGAGCGTCCGTCGCCGCTGAACGCCAGACTCGTCACCCAATCGCTGTGTCCCAACAGGGGCAGCCCCGCCGGCTGCTGGGTCGCCACCTCCCACACCATTAGCGTCGTGTCGCGGCTGCCAGAGGCCAGCAGCCGCCCATCGGGGCTAAAAGCCACGCTGTACACTTCCTGCGTATGCTGCGCCAGTGTGCCCCGTGGTGCGCCTGTTTCGGCGTCCCACAGGCGCACAGTGGCGTCAAAACTGCCCGACGCCAGCAGCCGCCCATCGGCGCTGTAGACGACGCTGCTCACCACGCCCTCATGCCCCACCAGCGGCGCCCCCACCAGCGCGCCCGTGCTGGTGTCCCACACACGAATCGTGCCATCGTCCGAAGCCGAAGCCAGCCGTGTGCCATCCGGCGAAAAAGCCAGACTGCGCACCGTCGCGCTGTGCCCGGCCAGCGCCGCGCCGTTTTGCGCGGTGGGCGCATCCCACAGCGCTACCTGACCATCAGCCAGCCCGAAGGCATAACGCGCGCCGTCCGCGCTGACCGCCACGCTCAACACTTCCGAACTGAACGGCCATTCGCGCACGACTTGCCCGCTCGCCACTTCCCATAACAACGCACGCGCATCCTGGCCGCCGGAAAGCGCCTGCGTCCCGTCGGGAGTATAGGCCACGCTGTACACTTCGTCCGTGTGCCCCCTCCAGAGCGTGCTGAGCGGTGTTTGCGCTGCCGCCCGCCACACCAGCACCAGGCCATCCTTGCCGCCCGAAATCACCTGCTGGCTGTCGGGGCTGAAAGCTGCGCTGAACACTTCGTCGGCGTGCCCCAAAAGCGGCGCGATGGTCTGTACCCGCCGGCCTGTCGCCGCGTCGCGCAGAATCAGGCTGCGATCGGCGCTGGCCGAAACCAACAGCGCGCCATCGGGGCTGTAGGCCACGCTCCAGACAACCCCGCCATGATCGGTCAGCGGTTGGCGGCGTTCCATGCCTGCCGCCACATCCCACAGGCGCAGCGTGCCGTTCATATCGCCCGAAGCCAGCGACGCGCTGTCGGGACTGAAGGCCAGCGCACGCACCCAGTTGGTGTGTCCGCTCAAGGTGCGCAGCGGCGTGCCCGACATCGCGTTCATGGCCCACAGCAAAATCGTGTTATCGCCGCTGCCCGAAGCCAGCAGCGCGCCATCGGGCGAAAACGCCAGCGCATAGACATAATCCTGATGCGCTTCCCACAGCGCCACCTGCTCACCCGTCACCATATCCCACACACGCACGCTGTTGTCGCCGTGCCCAGAGGCGAAGCGCAGCCCGTCCGGCGCGAACGCCACCGCAAAAATCGGGTCGGACAGATTAGCGAGGGGCGTGCCGAGCGCCGCGCCAGTTTGCGCGTCCCACAGGCGCAGCGTGCCATCGTTCCCCGCCGAAACCAGCCGCGTGCCGTCGCCGTTAAACGCCAGACTCCACACGCGCCCGTTGTGGCCGGTGAGCGGCGCGACCAGCGGCGTGCGCGCCACCGCGTCCCACAAAATAATGCGCCCGCTGCGATCCGCTGTCGCGAAGACCTGCCCATCCGGGCGGTAAGCCAGCGCGCGCACCTCTTCCCCCGCGTGGGCATACAGCATCGTCACCAACTGCGGCACACTTTGCAGTCCGGTCAGCAGACTGCTGCGCGCCGCGCGCGTATCGGCAATCTCCAGCGCGCCCACGCTCAGCAGCAGCCCGGTATCGAAGTGGTTGTTGCTCTGTTCCAGCAGACCTTGCAGCGCCACCTGCCCAGACTGCGCCACACGCGCCGATTCGTCGGCGCGGTCACGTTCGGCCACCGCCGTCGCTTCGCTGGCCTGGGCGATCTGGCTCTGGTTAAAGGCCAGCGCCATCAGCCCCAGCGCGATCAACACCCCCGCCGCCAGCACCAGCGCCACCGCGCGCAAATTGCGGGCGGCACGGCGTTCCAGCGCGCGTTCGCGTTCCTGCCGTTCGCGTTCTTCGGCCTCGCGGCGATCGCGTTCGCGCACACTGGCGTCGAAAAACGCGCGTTCGTCGCTCGTCAGCGCAAGATCGGTGCTTTTAATCCATTCCACGAACTGCGCCAGGCGCGACCCCGACAGCAGAAAGCCCGTGTCGCGCCCGTTGGCCTGCCATTCCTGCGCGGCAGTGGCCAATAAACGCTGCAAGCGCACAGCGTCGCGGCTGGAATCCAACCACTGGCGCAGCCGTTCCCACTCGCGGATCAGGGCTTCGTGTGCCACTTCGATCGTCGGCTCGCGTGTTTGCGCGTCTACGTCGAAACTCAGCAAGCGGTGTCTGCCGAACGTATTGAGCACGCTATCCAGCGTTTTTTGCTCTTTGAGCGCCGCCGCCAGTTCCGAACGCTTGACGCGCCGCCGCGTATCTTCCGCGCCTTCGCCCAGCGTCACCAGCCGCAAAAAGACCTGCCGGGCGGCGTGCTGCTGTTCCGGGCGCAGCAGCAAAAACACCTCGTCGGCGCGTTTGGCCAGCGCGCCCGCCACACCGCCGATCTCGTGATAGGCGCCCAGCGTCAAAAAGCCGCCGTCGCGCCGCTCGAACACCTCGTACAGCGCGTATTGCAAGAGCGGCAGCGCCCCCGGCTCCTGACGCACATCGGCCACCATCTGCGCGATCAGATTGGCGTCCACGTTCAACCCTAAACGCTGCGCCGGCGCGCTGATGGCGCGTTCCAGTTCATCTACTGTCATCGGCAGCACAAACTCGGTGCGCCGCCGCATCAGTTCGCCGAATTCGACATAGTGCAGCGGGCGATCGGTGAAATCGGCGCGCAGGGTGACGATCACGCGCAGGCGCGTTTCCGGGTCGGTCACGGCGCTGCGCAGCAGGTCGAGGAACTGCGCGCGCTCGCTTTCGTCAGCCGTCGCGGTGAAGACTTCCTCAAATTGATCGACGATCAGCAGCAAATCATCCTGCGTGCCCGCCAAGACCTGCTGCGCGCCCCATGTCAGCCCGTTGGCGTCGTTGCTCAGCCGTTCGTAGAGGCCGACAGGCGGATTCATCGCCACGCGCAGCAGCGCTTCTTCCAGATTCTTGAGCGGCTGTGCGCCGGGCGTCATCTCCGCCACGAACCAAGTTTCCGCGCCCGCCACCGCGCCCTTGCGCAGCGCCGGCAGCAGCCCCGCCAGCACCACGCTCGATTTGCCGCTGCCGCTCGGCCCGACCACCGCCAGAAAATTCGCCAGCGGGTCATCTTCGCTCAGGCGCGCGATCAGGCGCTCGATCAGCATTTCGCGCCCGTTAAAATCGTCGGCGTCGGCTTCTTCGAACGGGCGCAGGCCTTTGTAGGGGTTGCTTACCTGGCTGAAGTCGATTTCTGGCAGTTGAATCGTCTCGAACATCGATTCGCCCAGCAGCGCCACGCGGAAAGCCTGCGCCAGTTCCAGCGCCGTCGCGAAGCGCTCTTTGGGGTTTTTGGCCGTCGCGCGGTGAATCACGTCGTTGACATTAAAGGGCACATCGGCGCGAATGATGTCCGGCAGCGTGTCTTCGATGTGCTTAAAAATCAATTTGGATACCGTGACGCCCTCATAGGGATATGTCCCGGTGACGATCTCGTACAGAATAAAGCCCAGCGCGTATAAATCACTCTGCGGCGTCAGGTTTTCGCCCGTGATCTGTTCCGGCGACATATAGGCTGGCGTGCCGCTGGCGCTCGTGTCATCGATGGTTTCTGCGCCGCTTTTGGCGATGCCGAAATCCGCCAGATAAGCGTTGCCGTCTTCGTCTAACAGGATGTTGTCGGGTTTGATGTCGCGGTGAATCACCCCTGCGCGGTGGGCCGTATGCAGCGCGGCGCAAATTTGGTCAACCACGCGCAGCGCGCTTTCACGCGAGAGCGGCCCCTGCTGAATGAGGCGCGTCAGGCCGCCGCCGCGCAAGTAGCGCATCACCAGGTAGGCTCCGTCGGGGTCGCGCCAGAAGTCGAACAGCGGCACGATATGCGGGTGTTCCAGGCGGGCAATCACGCGCGCCTCGAACTCAAAACGCCGGATGAATTCCGGTTGGTTGGCAGCGGACGCCGGAATGGCCTTGATCGCCACCTCGCGCTCGACCGCCGGCTGATAGGCCAGATAGACCTCGCCGAAACCGCCTTCGCCCAATTTCCGCCGCAGCTCATAGCCGCGCAGCGTTTTGCCTGCTTGCATAGGGGTTGGCCTTTGGTGTTGGAGGATGCTGTGGTTACTGTAGCATATCGCGCGCTTTCCCTGCAACGTATACACTGTTGCTAAGCCCCGTTTCTGCTGCTATTTTGATACACTGTAACTGTGAGAGAAACTGCCGAGACCAATGAGTCGGTCGTATTCGTTCTATACAGAAAGGGACTCATATGGCACTGCCCGCTCTGGACAATTGGGAGACAACGCGCGACAGTTTGCAGCGCGCGCTGCTGATCTTGAACGCTGTACGCCTGCGTTACAGCGCCCAACAGCCCAATCACCTGCATCACAGCGTGAGCGTGTACCCGCACGCGCTCAGCAGCGGCCCGTTCTGGTTGGCCAGCGCGCAAACCGTGCAGGAAGTCAGGCTGGATTTCGTGACAGCCAGCATCAACGGTATCGCGCTGCGCGGCCACACGCAAAAATCGCTGGCGCTGGCCGTGATGCAGCAGGAAAAACTGGATATCCCCCTGGATAAATTAGCCGATGAACGTCCGCTGGAAGTCGATTCCGCGCTGGCGGCGGCCTATGCGCAGACGCTCTACAGTGTGTTTACAGCGCTGGCGCGTTTCCGCGCGCGCCTGGCCGGCAGCATGACTCCGCTGGTCGTCTGGCCGCACCATTTCGATTTGTCGTTTTTGTGGTTCGCGAGCAAAATGGATGATGAATCCGCGCCGCATATGAATTTCGGCTTTTCGCCGGGCGACGCCGGCATTCCGCGCCCGTATCTGTACGCTTATGCCTACCCCGCGCCCCCCGAACAGACGACGCTGGCGCTGCTGGCGCCCGCCCGCTGGCATACGGAAGGCTGGACAGGCGTGCGCGCGGATTACGACGACTGGCGCGGCGCGGACGATCCGGAGGCGCTGCTGGAGGCGCTGTGCCTGCGCGTGTATCAAACGCTGGCGCCGCGGCTGGCGACATGATGAAGAAAAGGCTGAGGGAACGACGATGGACGTGGTGCAATTTATCCAGCAAAACTGGCTGCTGCTGACGATTGGCTGCCTGGTACTGCTGACGCTGTTCATGATGATGGTGGCGGCGGCGGCCATTCTGGTGGCGCGCCTGACCGGGCAGGGGTTTTTGGGGCCGCTGATGGGCCCGATGCTGCGTGGGCTTTCTGTGAAGAGCCAAGCGGACGAAGAAGACATCGAAGAGCGCGCCAGAGTGCCCGAACACCGCCATCTGGATGTGAAGCAGATCAGCGCGCAGCATGAAGAAGACTTCGAGGAGGCGCTGGAAAAAATCCGCGAGCAGGAGCCGACCGCCGCGCCGCCGGCCCTCAGTGCCGCAGCCGAAACCGCCGCGCCGCCGCCGGCCCTGCCTGTCACGCCGATCACAATGCCGCTGGTAGGGACACCGTCCACGCC
>JACAER010000018.1 GCA_013388745.1 Chloroflexota bacterium | reverse complement strand
GGTGGCGCGCGCTTTGCTGTCCACTTGGGCGCTGGCGATGTTGTAGTCGCGCATGGCGAGGCGGATTTCTTCGACAATGGTGCGGCGCAGCGCTTCAGGCAGATAGGCGCTGGCACACAGGCGCGGACTCTGGCTGCACTCGTCGAAATACGCTTTCATGGCGTCGAGACGCGAGAGGGCTTCTTTGACCAGCTTGCCCTCATAAGCGGCGGCCCATTGGTGGCGCACCTGCTCATGGCGCGCTTCGATCTGCTCAAGCTGCGCCTGCTGCTTGGGCGTGAGCGAGTCGCGCTGCGCCCGCAGCCGCCGCAGCCGCAGCAGCAGGGCGCCGATGGTGAGACTGGGCATCGTGCCGCCGCTGAAAATACCGCCGCCGCCCACACGCCCATACAGGTCTTTTTCGTAGACATAAGGCACAAGGGCGCGCGCCATAGCATCGGCTTCGCTCAGGTCTTTTTCCAGGTTATAGGTGGTTTCGGACATCGGCCACTTCCCTTCTGTTGACAGCATGCATTATAGCGGCGGACGCGGCGAATGGCAGGGGCAGGCGCGCGCCGAAATCCCCCATTTGGGGGAGCGTTTTTTCCCCCACGCACCGGATGTCCCACACCGCAGGCGGGGATAGGCTGAGTATATGTGCACAAAGCGCACAATCATCTATCAGGAGGTCTCATTATGTTGTTCCGTCCACGCACTGAGAAAGGGCAGGGTTTGGTCGAATACGCGCTGATTCTGGTGCTGGTGTCCATCGTGGTCATCATCATTCTGGCGCTGCTCGGCCCGACGATTGGCAATATCTTCTCCAATATCGTCATCAACCTACAACGTTAAGGGGATAGGGCGCGCGCCCGCTATATGACGCGCGCCTGCCACTTTTATGCGAAGATGATGGCAAACTGATGATTTCTCACATAAATCTTAAGCCGGTGTACAATCGAATCAGAGCCATAGGCGAGGCAACGATGACGATTCCCCGGCAGACCTCCATGACCGTGTACTTGATTGTGAGCCACATGCTGACGTTCGCAGTGGCGCTGCTGATATATGAGCAGGTGTACCGCGCGCTGTGGGTGGCGCTGGCGCTGGCGGCGGCGTTGGGTATGGCCGCGGCGCTGTATCTGCGGCGCGATCTGGAACTGGCTGAAACGGCGCTCAAGAACCTGAACGACGGCCAGAGCGTGCCGGCGGCGTTAAACGGGCGCTGGCCGCTCAAACCGCTGCTGGCGCAGATCAATACACTGCTGGCGCGGGAACGGGATACGGGCGCGCTGCGGGAACAACTGGTGCAGCAGGTGGGGACGACGGCAGCGCAGGAAGAACGCAACCGGCTGGCGCGTGATCTGCACGATTCGATCAAACAGCAGATTTTCAGCATCAGCGTGAGCGCGGCAGCGGTTCAGGCGCGCTGGGAACACGATGTCGAAGGCGCGAAATCGGCGCTGAACGATGTGCGGCGCAGCGCGCAAGAAGCGATGGTGGAAATGCGCGCGCTGCTGCAACAGCTTGGTCCGGCGCCGCTGGAAAAAGTCGGCCTGGTTCAGGCGCTGCGCGACCAATGCGAAGCGCTGGGTTATCGGACGGGCGCGCAGGTGACGTGCGATGTCGGCGGGCTGCCGGATGACGAGCGGCTGCCGCTGGGGGCGCAGGAAAGCGTATTCCGCATCGCGCAGGAGGCGTTAGGGAATGTGGCGCGCCACGCGCGCGCGGAAAAGGTGGCGGTGCGCCTGAAGGTGTTGGAAAAGGGCGATGCGGCAGCGCAGCCTGGGGGGGCGCCGTTGGCGCAGGTGGCACAGGTGCTCTTAGAAGTATGCGATGATGGGCAGGGCTTCGATGCGCAGTCAGCGGGCGCGGGCATGGGGCTGAACAACATGCGGGCACGCGCCGCGCGTCTGGGCGGCGTGCTGGATTTACAGAGCGCGCCGGGGCAGGGCACGACGCTGCGGGTGCGCATCCCGCTGACGCAGCCCGGTCTGTTCGTCGTGAGCGACAGGCTGAGCGCGGCGGCGCAGCGGCGCTTGAATCGCGCGATCGCCGCACGCTGGACAGGGGCGCTGCTGAGCATTTTTGTGCTGGCGCTGATTACGCGGCAGGGGCGCTTCGGCCATCTGTTAGGGATGTCGTCAGAAACCATTGCCGTCGTGTTTCAGGTATTGGCGGCGCTGCTGGTCGCGGCCGTGGCGGGGGCGTTTATCTATGCCTGGCAAACGATCAAACCGCTGATCGTGAACGCCGGGAGCAGCAGCACCGTCACGTACAAATATCGCTACCATGTGCATCGCAGTTTGTCGGTGGTCTTCGGCGCGAGCATTGTTTTTCTGCCGACGCTGCCGCTGTACAGCGGCGAGGAGATCGGCGCGTGGGTGGCGCTGCTGATGACAGGCCTGTTGGGCGTGCCGCTGGTCTACGAACTGGTGAACGTCTATAGCGTGTATCACCGCTATCTGCGGTCGCTGCCGCTGGCCGAACTGCGGCAGGAAATCGAACATAAGTGGAAGCAGACGCTTTCCAACTGGTTTACGATCGGGGCGCTGCTGTTTATCACGCTGGCGCTCAGCTACAACCGTATCCGTTCCGTCTTCACGGTGGACGGCTGGCTGACGGCGCTGGCCGATCTGACAGTGGTGAGCATTTTGATCTCACACGCGGGCGAAACGTGGTACTATCGGCGCGGGCGCCCGCG